>NZ_JBVYOQ010000034.1:0-89611 GCF_056134165.1 Actinoplanes sp. 13
GTGTGAAGTTGGGGTGCGTATCGAACCGCAAGTTCACACACTCACCGCGCACGGCTCGGTGTGTGAAGTTGGGGTGCATATCGAGCCGCAAGTTCACACACTCACGGCGCGCGTGGGCGGGTGGTGGGTGTGGGGTGACCACCGATCTCAGCCCGGCGGCCGCGTCGCGGGCCGGTGTGGCAGGAGGTCGCGGGGAACGGGCGGGACCTTACTTGTCTCGTACGAACAAAATCAGCGTGCGGTGATCGTCCTGGCGTTGATGATGCCCTGCTCGTCGGGGGTTCCTTCGATGGTGACCTGTTGACCTTCGATGAGGTTGGAGAGCTGGGCGCTGACCCGGACGGTGGTCGTGTCGGTGGTGCGGACGGTGACCGTCTCGCCGGCCGCGCTCTGCAGGTAGAGGATCCTGCCGTCGACCAGCCTGACCGTCCCGGTCGTCGGCGCCGAGGCGCCCGGCGGGGTGCCGGCCGGTGCACCTGCGACGGGAGAACCGCCGGGGGTGCCCGCCGGAGTTCCGGGCAGAGCGGCGGCAGACGAGCCGGGGAGGGCGGGCCCGGCGGCGACGGACTCGGTGGATCCCCAGTGGGACTGGGCCTGCACACCGCCCAGGAAGCCGGCGATCAGCAGGACGACGCCGAGCAGGGCGAGGGTGGTCCGGTTCCACCAGCGGTGCGGGGCGGCCGCGGCGATGGTCTCGGTCAGGCCGGCGGCCGGCGGCGGGTCGGTGCGGGGCCGCGCCTCGGTGTCGGGTGCAGTCACGGGTACCTCATTCGGGTGCGGCCTCACTCGTGGCGGAGGGCGTCGGCGGGGCGGAGGCGGGCGGCTCGGACGGCGGGCGGGCCGCCGAAGACGAGGCCGATCAGGACGGCGGCGCCGAGGGCCGTCGCCGTCGAGCCGGGGGCGAGCACCGGCTGGACGCCGGCGATCGGGAAGCGGCTGCCGATCGCCGCGACGGCCACGCCGAGGGCGGCGCCGATCACGCTGAGCAGCACCGCTTCGGTGAGGAACTGGCCGAGGACCGCCCGGCGGGACGCGCCGAGGGCCTTGCGGATGCCGATCTCGCGGGTCCGTTCGGTGACGGCGACCAGCATGACGGTGGTGATGCCGAGCCCGCCGGCGAGCAAGCCGATGGCGGCGACCACGCCGAGCACGGTGCTGACGGTGGTCCGGGTCCCGGCGGGACGGGCGGCGGCCTCGATGCGGTACGCGCCCGGCTCCACCCACCGGCTCAGGGCGGTGCTGATCTCCGACCGGACCGTGGCCACCTGGCCGGTGTCGCGGGCCCGGACCAGGATCGCGCTGAGCGGACCGTACCCGGAGAGGACCTGGCGGACGGCGCTGATCGGCGCGATCGCGGTGTCGTCGATGTCCCGGCCGGTCGCCTCGAGGACGCCGGTCACGGTGAACAGCGCGCCACCGGCGGTGACCTGGAGCCCGACCGGGTCGGTGCCGGGGAACATCCTCGCGGCGACGTTCCGGCCGAGCACCACGACCCGCCGGGCCTGCGTCTCGTCGGCGGCGGTGAAGGCCGCGCCGGCGGCCACCGGTGCGCCGGCGGCGGTGAACCAGGCGGGGGTGGTGCCGACGAACGAGCCGACCTCGTGCTCGACGTCCTCGTGGGTGAGCGTGGCGGGGACGCTGACCACCGGGCTCACCGAGTCGACGCCCGGCGCGAGCAGCGGGTCGTCCAGCGAGTCGGCGACCCGCATGGTGAGGGCGTCGCCGCCCCGCACGGTCAGCGTCCCGGTCCGGTCCGCGGCCGGCGTCGCCGAGCCGTTCCCGACGGCGACCAGCAGGACCGTCGCGGCCACGCCGATCAGGATGCCCAGCATGGTGAGCGCCGAGCGCAGCCGGTTCGCGGCGATCCCGCGCAGCGCGTAGCGGATGGTCTCCGTGCTGTTCATGTCCGCACCAGTTCCGCGTCACCGGCCACCCGGCCGTCGAAGATCCTGATCAGCCGGCCGGCGCGGGCGCCCACCTCGTGCTCGTGACTGGCCAGCACGATGGTGCGGCCGGCCGCGTGCAGCTCGTCGAGGACGCCCAGCAGCTCCTGGGCGGCCTGGCTGTCCAGGTTGCCGGTCGGCTCGTCGGCGAGCAGCACCGCCGGTTCGGTGACGAGCGCGCGGGCCACCGCGACCCGCTGCTGCCGGCCGGCGGAGAGCTGGTGGGGTTCGTGGCCGGCCCGGTCGGCGAGGCCGACCATCTCCAGGGCGGACATCGCGCGGCGGCGGCGTTCGGCGGCGCGCATCCCGGCGTACGCGAGGGGCAGCTCGACGTTGGCCACCGCGCTGGTCCGCGGGATCAGGTTGCCGGCCCGCAGGACGAGCCCGACGAACCGGTTGCGTACCAGGGCCAGCTGGGTGTCGGTGAGGCGGCTGACGTCGACCCCGTCCAGCAGGTAGGCGCCGCCGGTGGGGGTGTCCAGGCAGCCGAGGACGGTCAGCAGCGTGGACTTGCCGGCGCCGGACGGGCCCACCACCGCCACGTACTCGCCGCGCCCGACCCGGAGTGTGACGTCGTCGAGGGCGCGGACCGTGGTCTCGCCGGTGCCGTGCACCTTGCTCAGCGACCGCACGTCGAGGATCGGCCGGGTGCCGGTCATCGTCAGCGCCCGCCCGGCGGCGCGCCGCCGTCGCCGGTGGAGGCGGTGGGCAGGAGCACCCGCTCGCCCGCGGTCAGCCCGGCGGTGATCTGGTACGCCTCGTCGCCCTCGAGGCCGACCTCGACCTGCCGCACCTCCCGCCGACCGGCGCCGGTCAGCACGGTGACGCTGGGCCCGCCGCCGGTGGTGGTGACCGCCGCCGGGTGGACCGTGACAGCGTTCTCCACGGCGGCGGTGACGACCGAGACGGTGACCGTCTGCCCGGGCCGCGCCCCGCGCGGCGGGTTCGGCAGGCTGATCGTGACGCCGTAGGTGACCGTGTCCCCGTCGGTGGTGGCGGCCGGGTCGACGGCGACGACCTGGCCGGTGGTCTCGGCGTTCTCCAGGGCGTTCCACGCGATCGTGGCGTTCTGGCCCTCCCGCAGGTCGGTGACGTCGGCCTCGGCGAAGGCCGCGGTGATCTGAAGTTTGCGGAGGTCGGCGAGCTCGACGAAGCCTTCGTCGTCGCTCGCGGAGGCGGCGCCGAGGCTGCCGTTGACGGCGACCACGGTCCCGGCCATCGGCGCCGTCAGCCGGGTCCCGTCGACGGCGGCCTCCGCCTCGTCGACGGCCAGTTCCGCCTGCGTCACCTGGTTGATCGCGGCGGTGGTGTCGGTGCCGGCGGCCTCGGCGCGGTCGAGCGCGTCCTCGGCGGCTGCCAGGTCGGCCCGGGCCAGCTTCAGCTGACGCTTGGCGCGGCCGGCGTCGATCCGGGCGAGCAGCGCGCCGGCGGCGACCTGCTGGCCGACCTTCACCCTGATGCTGGTGACGGTGCCGTCGGCGCCGAACGCGGCGGTGGCGGTCGAGGCGCTCGCCACGGTGCCGCCGGCGGTCACGGTCCTCGTGACGGCACCCTGGGACACGGTGACCGTGCGCTGCCCGGAGGCGTTCGCCCCGTCCTCCGCGGCGTTGCCCCGGAGCAGGGCGTGCCCCCAGAGGACGGCACCGACGATCAACAGGGCCAGCAGCGCGTTCACCGCTGTGCTGGGACGACGCAGCGCGTTCACTCCGCCATTCTGTCCGGTCTTGCCCGGTTCGTGATGCGTTATCGCCAGGAACGTACGACCTGTTCTCCAGCGGCCAGTCCGTCGGTTATCTCGGTGTATCGGTCCCCGCGGAGCCCGACGGCCACCGCGCGCCGGACCGACCGGTTCCCGGAGCGCACCATGACCACCCCGGAGTCACCGGAGACGTCGTGCACCGCGGTGGACGGCACGCGTACCGCCGCCGTGACCCGGCCGGTACGCACCCGCACCTGCGCGCTCTGCCCGATCAGCAGGCCGGTCGGGGCGGTGGCGAACGAGAGCACCACGCCGTACCGGACCAGGGCGCCGTCGGCGACACCGACCGGGTCGACCCGGGCGACCGTGGCTTTCAGCGGGGCGTCGTAGCCGGCCGGGGTCACGGTGGCGTCCTGTCCGGCCGCGAGGTCGCCGGCGTCCGCCTCGGGGAACCGGGCGCTGACCTGCATGGTGTACGTGTCGGCCAGGCGGATCACCGGAACACCGGCGCGCACCCGGTCACCGGCGCCGGCGTCGACGGCCACCACCGTGCCGGCCGCGGGCGCCTTGATCACCGTGCCGTCCAGGGCGTCGGTGGCGTCACCGACCGCCTTCTCGGCGCGGTTGACCTCCTGTTCCGCGCTGAGCACCTGGTCCACGCCGGTGTCCGGATAGCACGTCCGGGCGCCGGTGCACGCGGCCGCGCTCCGGGTGACGGACACCGCCACGGTCTCGGCGCCGGCGAGCCGGGCCCGGGCCTCGGCCAGGCCGGCCCGGGCCTCGGCGAGCTTCTCGGCGGTGGCGGCGCTGTCCAGCGTGGCGAGGGTCTGCCCGGCCGTGACCCGGTTGCCGGCCCGGACCGCCACCGTGGCGACCGGGCCGTCGACCGCGAAGGACAGGCCCCGGGTGGAGGCCGGCTCCACGGTGCCGGCGGTGGCCACCTCGACGGTGACCTCGCCACGGTCCGCGGCGGTGACGACGAGCCGGGCGGTCTGGACGCTGTCCTCGGCCAGAGCGAGGGTGACACCGGCCGCGATCGCCCCGGCGATGACGACGGCGGCGACGATTTGTACTCTTCTGCCCACAATCACTGATTGTTGCCGCCGCCGGGACGTTGCGGACGAAAAACCACGGCTAAGCTGCGACGACATGGGCGCATCACTGACGTACGGCAGCCGGCAAGGCCGTTGGGTCCTGCTGGCGACGGTCGGCGGATCGGCGATCGCCTCGATCGACGCCACCGCGGTGAACCTCGCCCTGCCCGCCATCGGCCGGGAGCTCGGCGCCGATCTGGCGGCCCTGCAGTGGGTGGTCACCTCGTACACGCTCGCCCTGGCCGGCCTGCTGCTGGTCGCCGGGGCGCTGGGCGACCGGTACGGCCAGCGGCGGATCTTCAATCTGGGCATCGTCTGGTTCGCGCTCGCCTCGGTGCTGTGCAGCGTCGCCTGGGATCCCGCGTCGCTGATCGGCGCGCGTGCCCTGCAGGGCGTCGGCGCCGCCCTGCTCACCCCCGGCAGCCTCGCCATCCTGGAGGCGGTGTTCGTGCCCGCCGACCGGGGCCGGGCGATCGGTGCCTGGTCCGGTCTGACCGGTGTGGCGAGCGCGGTCGGCCCGTTCCTGGGCGGCTGGCTCATCCAGGCCGCGTCCTGGCGCCTGATCTTCGCGATCAACCTGCCGATCGCGGTCGGGGTGGTCCTCGTCGCCCGCCGGCACATCCCGGACACCCGCGACAGCGGCGCCACCGGCCGGGTGGACATGGTCGGCGGCGTCCTGGTCACGCTGGGCCTGGTCGGGCTCACCTACGGGCTCATCCAGGGCCCGGTGACCGGCTGGGGCAGCGCCGAGGTGATCGGGGCGCTGACCTTCGGCGTCGTGCTGCTGGCCGGTTTCGCCGCCTGGGAGAACCGTGTCGCGCACCCGATCCTGCCGCTGCACCTGTTCCGCTCGCCGCAGTTCACCGCGACCAACGTGGTGACCTTCGTGATCTACGGCGCGCTGGGCGGTGCGCTGTTCCTGCTGCCGCTCCAACTGCAGGAGGTGTCCGGGTACTCGCCCTTGCAGGCGGGCCTCTCCCTGCTGCCGATCACCGCGATCATGCTGGTGCTGTCGGCGCGCTCCGGCGCCCTCGCCGCCCGGATCGGACCACGCCTGCAGATGTCGGCCGGCCCGGTGCTGGTCGGTTTCGGGCTGGGCCTGTTCACCAGGATCGGAACGGCCGGCGATTACGTGACCGAGGTGCTGCCGGCGGTCCTCGTGCTCGGCCTCGGACTGGCCGTGACGGTGGCGCCGCTGACCGCCACCGTGCTGGCAGCGGTGCCGTCCCGGCACGCGGGCGTGGCCTCGGCGGTCAACAACGACGTGGCACGGGCCGCCGCGCTGATCGCGGTCGCCGTCCTGCCGGCCGCGGCGGGCCTGACCAGCGCCGCCTATCAGGACCCGGCGCTCTTCCTGGCCGGCTTCCACACCGCGGCGCTCATCTGTGCGGTGCTGTGCGTGCTGGCCGGGCTGCTCGCCGCGCTGACGGTCCGCGATTGCGTGCGGCAGCCGGCCCCACCGAACTGCCGGCTGGACGCACCGGCTCCGGCTCCGTCGCCGCCGTCCACCACGCCCGAGCGAACCGGTCGAAGCGGCAGGACGGCAGGTCGATGAGGGCGACCAGGAACCCGCCCGGGCTCATCGGGGTCGGCGTCCGGATGTAGCCGACGCGGAAGAGTCGCCGGTGCGCCCACCGTCGGGCGCCACCGGAGTGGAGGGGCTGATCGCGATCACCATCAACGATTTCCGCCGACTCTTCCACGCCTGATCATCGAACCGGCCCGCCGCGTCGCCTGGTCGACCTTCCGACGCCGGCGTCAGGCCACAGCGAGAGCCGGCCACTGCGCCCGCCAGGCTCTCACCGAACCGTAGACGAACTTCTTGCTGGATCACTGGCCGGCATGTTCGCGGCCCGACCAGGGTATCGATCGGACGTGATCAACGTGTTGGACGGCGTCATCGCGTTGCTGCTGTTCGCCTTGCTGGTGCCGCTTCTCGTCCTGCCCTGGATTCATCACCAGTACGCTGTGTTCGGCCGGCTGCGCGGCTGGTCCGCGCTGCTGGCCGGCGTGGAGGTCCTCTACGTCTGCGGGCTGGTCGCGTTCACGCTGTTCCCGTTGCCCGTCCAGACCGCCGCTTCCTGCGCGAGCCGGACGACCGCCGACTTCCTCAACCTCAACCCGCTGAACGACCTGGCCGCGACCAGGGCGGCGGTGCTGCAGATCGCCCTCAACGTAATCCTGTTCGTGCCGCTGGGCTATCTGCTGCGTTACCGCTTCCGGGCCGGGCTGCCGGCGGCCGCCGGGATCGGTCTCGGCGTCTCCCTGTTCATCGAAATCACTCAAGGTACGGCGATCTTCGGCCTGTTCGCGTGTCCGTACCGCGTCGCGGACACCGGGGATCTGATCGCCAACACCACGGGCGCTGTCGCGGGGTGGCTGGCCGCTGCGGCGACGGCCCGTCTGCTGCCGAATCCGATGCCCGTTCCCGGCGCGGACCTTGACCCGCCGGGTTTGCTCCGGCGCGCCTTCGCTGTGCTGGCCGACCTGCTGATCGGTTTCCTCGCCACCACGGCGATCCTGGTGATGCTGCTCCTGTCCGGTGTGGGAGCCGCCCGCGGCGACGCCGTCGCCGCGGCCGTCACCGTCGCGGTCTACACCGTCACCACACTGGTCGTCCCGCTGCGCCGTGCCGACCACGCCACCCTCGGTCAGGTGGTCTTCTTCTTGACGCCGACTGCCGAGCGCCCGGGTTCCGCGGCGTGGCGCCGCTTCCTCGTCTGGTGGCTGCCGGCCGCGCTACTGCAGGCCACGCTGCACACCGGCTGGGTCCTGGTCGCCGTCGCGATGCTGGGCCTGGCGGCTCGTCTGCGCGCTGACCGCCGGACGCCGGTAGACCTGCTCGCGGGTTCAGCCACCGTCACCACGCGTCACTGACGCCGTCGCGGGGTTGCGGGGTGATCGTGCGGGCGCGCAGCAGCACGACCATGCGTTTCATGGCCTCGCGTGCCTGCGCGGTGTCGAGGTTGAGGGCGTACTCGTGGCCGATGGCCGGATCGGTGGTGGCGCGGTCGAAGAACAGCGCGTCGACGTCGACTTTCTGGGCGCGCAGGGCCCGGGCCATCGCCTCCGAGTGAGACAGCAGCGGATCGAATGGTCCCGTGGTGATGAAGGTCGGTGGATAGTTCCCGGTGACGTTCTGCGGCAGTGAGGCGAGCAGGAACCGCGGGTCGTCGGCGAAGTTCTTCTTGCCGGAGTACGCCCACATGACGGTGCGCAGGAACCAGCCGAACTGCTTGTCCTGCAGATGGTCGCGGGCCTGTTCGACATCGGTCGCCGCGGAGGCGAGGATGACCGCGCGTAGCTGTGGTGGGGTGATCGCGGCGGGCAGCCCGGCCTTGGCGGCGTACGCCGGGTCGCTGATGGCCAGGGCCGCCTGCCCGGCGATCTGGCCGCCGGCGGAGTCGCCGGCAAGAACGATCTGCGCCGGGTCGACGTGGAACCGGTCGGCGTTCGCCTGCAGGTGGCGCAGCGCCTTGTTGAGCTGGACGATCGGGCCCGGGTACTTCGCTTCCGGAGCGACGGTGTACTCGATGTTCGCGACGGTGTACCCGTGCGACGCGATGACCGCGAGGTAGTCGGGCAGCGCGGCTTTCGTCCCGGCGATGAACGCCCCGCCGTGCACCCAGACAACGGTCGGCAGCCGCCGGGTGGCGCCCGATGGATAGATCACGTCCATCCGGCCGTCCGGATCGCCGGGGTCGTAGACCTGGTCGAGTTCCTGCGCGACGTCCGCCGGAACGTAAGCCGCCAGGTGTTGCGCCGCGTCCAAGCCGTCCTGGCCGGTGGCCCGCAGCACGAGCACTGCCGGCCAGGGGCTGACCTGGAAGGCGGTCCACACGATCATCGCCAGGACGGTGACGACCGACAGCGAGATCAGTGCAGCGCGGCGCACGCGCCGGCGCGGCGAAGCTGTGACAGGGGTGGCTACGCCGCCTTCCGAAGTGGCCATGATCCACCCTCGCACGGATGCCGGAGGAACGCCCGCCACGCGGCGAACGCCGTCCACGCCGGCCCCGCAATCGTCTGGCTGCTATGAACCCGCCGGCGGAATCCTGAGGCACAGGTTTCAGCGCCGGAAGGATCTCCTGCTGGAGTACCAGGAGCCCGAGGCCGGGCAGCCGGGCATTCAGCCTCCACCGCTCACCGCGTCGAGACGGCGGCGCAGCTGCGCGCGTTCCGGCTCGGTGCCGGCCACGCCGAGCGCCTCCCGGTAGGCGTCGGCCGCCTCCCGGCGCCGGCCGAGCCGGTCCAGCAGGTCCGCGCGGGCCGCGAGGTACGGATGGTGGTCGCGCAGCAGCGGTTCCCCGGCAAGCTCGTCGAGAAGGTCGAGGCCCGCCTGCGGCCCGTCCCGCATCGCCACCGCGGCGGCCCGGTTCAGCGCCACCACCGGGGACGGGATGATCGCGAGCAGCACGTCGTAGAGCGCGACGATCTGCGGCCAGTCCGTGCCCGCGAAGTCGGGCGCCTCGTCGTGCAGGGCGGCGATCGCGGCCTGCACGGCGTACGGCCCGGGCGGTCCCCCGGTCAGCGCGGCCACCACGAGCTGCCGCCCCTCGGTGATCATCGGCCGGTCCCAGAGCCCGCGGTCCTGCTCCTCCAGCAGCACGGTCTCCCGGCGAGCGTCGCGCCGCGCGTGCACGAGCAGCATCAGCGCCAGCAGGCCCGGGACCTCACGTTCGGCCGGCAGCAGCCGGTGCAGGATCCGGGTCAGCCGGACGGCTTCGCCGGCCAGTTCGCAACGCTGTGCCGCGTACCCCTCCGTGAAGATCGAATAGATGGCCTGGAGCACCACCGGCAGGCGGTCCGGCAGCTCGTCGGCGCCCGGCACCCGGAACGGGATCCGCGCCTCGCGGATCTTCTTCTTCGCCCGGGTGATCCGCTTCGCCATCGTCTCGGCCGGCACCAGGAAGGCCCGCGCCACCTCCGGGGTGGTCAGCCCGCCCAGGCAGCGCAGGGTCAACGCGATCCGGTCCTCGGCGGCCAGCGCCGGGTGCGCGCAGGTGAAGAAGAGCTGGAGCCGCTCGTCCGGCAGGTCGGCGTCCGGCTCCACCGGTGGCACCGGCCCGGCGCGGTCCGCCTCGACCCGCAGCACCGCCAGCCGGGTGGCGAGCACCCGGTCGCGGCGCAGCCGGTCCACCGCCTTGCGGCGCGCGGTGGTCATCAGCCACGCGCCCGGCTTCGGCGGCACGCCCTCGACCGGCCAGTGCGTCAGCGCCGCCTCGATCGCCTCCGAGGTGACCTCCTCGGCCAGATCCAGGTCGCCGTAGCGGCGGACGAGGGCCGCCAGCAGCCGGCCGTGCTCCTCACGGAACACCGCTTCGACGGCCCTCTCCACGATCATCAGAAGTCAGCCACCGGGCGGACCGTGATCGAACCGTCGCGGGCGCCCGGGCAGCGGGCCGCCCAGTCGAGGGCCACGTCCAGGTCCGGCACGTCGATGACGTAGAAGCCGCCCAGCACCTCCCGGGTCTCGGCGAACGGCCCGTCGGTCACGGTGCGCCGGCCGGCCGGGTCGACCCGCACGGTCGTGGCGGTCACCAGGTCGGCGAGGGACTCACCGGAGACGAAGATGCCCGCCTCCTTGACCTCCTTGTCGTACGCCATCCAGTCCGCGGGCTCGCAGCCCGGCGGCTTGCCCGCCTCGTCGACGGAGTCGGCGTTCATCAGCAGCAGGTACTTCATGGTCACTCCTCATGGTCGGTGTGCCATCACTACGAACGGGGTGGCCCCGGATGGACACCTCCCGGGAGAAATTCTTCCGCCTCCGGTTAACGACGGCTGCCTACCCTCACCCTATGATTCGCCGACTTCTATGCCTGATGCTCGCCGCGTCCGCGCTGCTCTCCACCGGCGCCACCGCCGCGCACGCCGGCGGCAAGCACGGGCCGCGCCCGCTGGGGCAGGCGCACGCCCACAACGACTACGAGCACGAGCGGCCGCTGTTCGACGCACTGTCGCACGGTTTCACCAGCGTGGAGGCCGACATCTACCTGGTGGACGGCGAGCTGCTGGTCGCCCACGACCCGGAGGACCTGGTTCCCGGCCGCACCCTGCAGAGCCTGTACCTCGACCCGCTGGCCCGGCTGACCCGCTCCGGCAAGGTGCGCTCGCTGCAGCTGCTGGTGGACATCAAGAACACCGGCGCCGCCACGTACACCGAGCTGGACCGGGTGCTGAAGTCCTACCGCAAGATGCTCACCACGTACCGCCACGGCAGGGTCTTCCGCGGCGCGGTCACCGTCGTGGTCAGCGGTGACCGCCCCCGCGCGCTGATGGAGTCGCAGCGGGTGCGGCACGCCTTCTACGACGGCCGCAGCGCCGACCTCGGCTCCGGCGCACCCGCGTCGTTCGTGCCGCTGATCAGCGACAACTGGAACAACCTGTTCACCTGGCAGGGTGCCGGGCCGATCCCGGCCGCCGAGCGCGCCGAGCTGCGCGACTTCGTCCGCACCGCGCACCGGGCCGGGCAGCGGGTGCGGTTCTGGGCCACCCCGGACGCGCCGGGGCCGGCCCGCGAGGCGGTCTGGCGGGAGCTGGTCGCTGCCGGCGTCGACCACATCAACACCGACGACCTGGCCGGCCTGGAGGCCTTCCTCCGCGGCCGGCACGCGGTGCGGTCCGCCGCCTGAGACCAGGCACGCGCCAGGTCGCGGCGCCGCGCTCAGGCCTCCGTGAGGCTGCGGCGCAGCGCCGCGGCCGACGCCCGCGGGTCGTAGTCCGGGCCCACCCCGTCGACGACGATGATGTCGCCCTCCATGTGGCGGGTCCGCAGCGGCAGGATCTCCTGGTAGGCCGGGGACGCGTACCAGGCGTGGATCGTCGCCACGTCCGGGAAGGCGACCACGACGACGGCGCCCGGCCAGGAGCCCTCGACGACCTCGTGCTCGGCCATGTGCACCAGGAAACGGCCGCCGAACGGGTCCATCGTGTCCTGGATGCGGTCGATGTATTCGACGATCTCGTCGTTCATGCCGGTGGGACGCAGGTGGGCGATGGCGTAAGCAGTCATGCCACCGATCGTGGCCGCATCGCGCCGGTCGCGCGATTACCCGGGAGGTAACAGCAGCAGGACGTGCAGCTGGCGGGGGCCGTGCACACCTTCGACGCGGTTCAGCTCGATGTCGCTGGTGGCGGACGGCCCGCTGATCCAGGTCATCGGGCGCCGCGGGTCGAGGCGGGCCACCGCGTCCGGGACGGCGGCCACCACCTGCTCCGGGCGCAGCACGCAGATGTGCACGTCGGGCAGCAGCGTGATGATCCGGCGGCCCTGGTCGGGCGAGGCGTCCAGGACGATGGTGCCGGTCTCGGCCACCGCCACGGCCGCGGCGGTCAGCACGGCGTCGGCGGCGGCTATCCGGTCCGGCGCGAGGCCGTCGTCGGCGAACGCGCCGGCCGGGCGCCAATCGGGCGGCAACCCTGGTGGTACGAGCACAGCACCCTGCTCGCCCACGATGCCGGCCACGGTCGCCGCCACCTCGGCCTCGGTGACCCGGTGCACGTGCGCCTTGTAGTCCACCAGGCGGTCGATCAGCTGCTCGATGTCGGCGGCCCGCCCGCCGGGCCGATAGTCCCGCGGAACCTCGTCCACCACCGGCGCATCCCGCAACGCAGCCCGTACGCGGCCGAGAATCACCTCACGCGACCCCACCACGCCACCCCTCCCGTGTATCCGTCGACTCCAGTGTGTGAAGTTCGGCCCGCCACGCGACCCGAACTTCACACGCAGCATTGACCGCCCGCCTTCCCACTATCGGGCGGCCCACCAGTCGCGGAAGGTCTGGGCGGGGAACTCCGGCAGGTCGCGGCCGGCGGTCCAGCCGGTCAGCGGCGGGGGCAGCCCGCGGCCCCGCCGCCCGACGATCCGGGCGAGTTTGGCGGCGCGCTGCGCCGACGCGTACACCCGGGGTCTGTTCATGATCGAAGCCGCCGCCGTCATCGCCGCGCGTTCCGCCCGCGGGTGTGGCGCCTGGTTGCGCAGGTGCACCAGCATCGACGGGATGTCGATCTTGACCGGGCAGGCGTCGAAGCAGGCTCCGCACAGTGACGACGCGAACGGCAGCGACGCGTTGTCCGCGACCCCGGTCAGCTGCGGCGACAGGACCGCGCCGATCGGCCCGGGATAGACCGAGCCGTACGCGTGCCCGCCGGTCCGCTCGTAGACCGGGCACACGTTGAGGCACGCCGAGCAGCGGATGCAGTGCAGCGCCGCGCGGCCCTTGGGGTCGGCGAGCACCGCGCTGCGCCCGTTGTCGAGCAGCACCAGGTGGAAGTTCTGCGGCCCGTCGCCGGGGGTGACGCCGGTCCACATCGTCGTGTACGGGTTCATCCGCTCCCCGGTCGACGCCCGCGGCAGCAGCTGGAGGAAGACCTCCAGGTCCCGCCACGTGGGCACCACCTTCTCGATGCCCATCACGGTGATCAGGGTGTCCGGCAGCGTGAGGCACATCCGCCCGTTGCCCTCGGACTCCACCACGGCGAGGGTGCCGGTCTCGGCGATCGCGAAGTTCGCGCCGCTGACCGCCACCCTCGTGGACAGGAACGTCTCGCGCAGGTACCGCCGGGCGGCGGCGGCCAGCACCGGCGGGTCGTCGGTCAGCGCCGGGTCCACGCCCGGCATCGCCCGCAGGAAGATCTCACGGATCTCGGAGCGGTTGCGGTGGATGGCCGGGACCAGGATGTGGCTGGGCCGGTCGTCGCCGAGCTGCACGATCAGCTCGGCCAGGTCGGTCTCGACCGGAGTGATGCCGGCGGCTTCGAGGGCCTCGTTGAGCCCGATCTCCTGGGTGGCCATCGACTTGACCTTGATGACCCGCTCCGAGCCGGTCTCCCGGACGAGCCGGGTGACGATCTCGTTGGCCTCGGTGGCGTCGGCCGCCCAGTGCACCACCCCACCGGCAGCGGTGACGCGGGCCTCCAGCTCCTCCAGGAGCGCGGGCAGCCGGGACATCGCGTCGGCCTTGATCGCCGAGCCGGCGTCGCGCAGCTGCTGCCAGTCCGGCAGCTCGGCGATCACCCGGCCGGACTTGCCGCGGATGGTCGTCGTCGCGTGCCGCAGGTTGCGCCGCAGCTGCGCATTGCCCAGCGCGTCGTGTGCCGCGTCCGGGAACGACTGCTCGCCGCGCAGGTGCCCGACGCCGCGCGGCGCGGTCGCCGGCATCCCGAGGAAGGTGCTCATGTGGCCGCCAGGATTTCCGCCAGGTGGACAGTCTTCACGCCGGCGCGCTGCCGGGACAGGCCGCCACCGATGTGCATGAGGCAGGACGCGTCACCGGCCGTGCAGACGTCCGCCCCGGTGGCGACGATGTTCGTCATCTTGTCGGCGAGCATCGCCGTGGACGTCTCGGCGTTCTTCAGCGCGAACGTCCCGCCGAACCCGCAGCACTGCTCCGCCGCCGGCAGTTCCACCAGGTCGATGCCGCGGACGTGCCGCAGCAGCCGCAGCGGTTTGTCCCCGGCCCGGGTCATCCGCAGGCTGTGGCAGGTCGGGTGATAGGTGACGCGATGCGGGTAGTACGCCCCCACGTCCTCCACTTGCAGCACGTCGATCAGCAACTCGGACAGCTCGTAGGTGCGCCGCCCGACGTCGGCGGCCCGGTGGGCGAGGCCGGCCTCGCCGTGCGCGGCGGCCACCATCTCGTGCTGGTGCCGGATCGACCCGACGCACGACCCGGACGGGGCCACGATCACGTCGAACGGGTCGAAGGTGCGCACGTAGCGCTTGACCAGCGGGACCGCCAGGGACTGGTAGCCGGTGTTGATGTGCATCTGCCCGCAGCAGGTCTGCTCCGGCGGGAAGACCACCTCGTGGCCGAGCCGTTCCAGCAGCAGGACGGTGGCCTTGGCCGCCGCCGGGAACAGGGTGTCCGCGAGGCACGTCGCGAAGAGGGCGATCCGCACCGTCACCTCCCTGCCCGTGCAGCCGCGGCCGACCAGGCGGCCGCGTCGCCGCGTGGTTCGTACCGCACGATCCGTTGAGTCTCGCGCACCAGGGCCCGCATCGCATCCAGGCCGCCCTCGATCACGCCCGCGGCGCGCGCCTGGACGAGCAGGTTGCCGAGCGCGGTGGCCTCGACCGGGCCGGCCAGCACCGGCAGCCCGCAGGCGTCGGCGGTGAGCCGGCAGAGCAACGCGTTGAGGGCGCCGCCGCCGACCAGGTGGACCACGCGCGCCTCGCGGCCGGAGAGCTCCTGCGCCTGCGCGACCGCACGACGGTGCGCGAGGGCGAGGCTGTCCAGCACGCACCGCACGATCCGGGGCGGCTCGGCGCCGGCCGGCAGCCCCGCGGCGGTGACGACGCGCCGCACCATGTCGCCCGGCGGCAGGAACACCGGATCGTCGAGGTCCACGACCGCGCCGAACGGCGGTTCCCCGGCGGCCTCCTTCAGCAGGCGCGTGAGGTCGGGTGACCCCCACTCCCGCAGGCACTCCTGCAGCGGCCACAGGCCCATCACGTTGCGCAGGTAACGGATCGTGCCGTCGACGCCGCCCTCGTTGGTGAAATTCGCCTGCCGCGACTCGCGGCTGAGCACCGGGTGGTCCAGCTCCATGCCGACCAGCGACCAGGTGCCGCACGAGATGTACGCGAAGTCGCTCCCGCTCGCCGGCACCCCGACCACCGCCGACGCGGTGTCGTGCGAGCCGACCGCGACGACCGGCGTCCCGTCGTACCGCCCGATCACCTCGCCCGGCTGCCGGATCGGCGGCAGCAGGTCACCCCGCAGCCCGAGCCGCTCGACCAGGGCCGGTGACCAGTCCCGGGTCCGCACGTCGAGCAGTCCCGTGGTCGACGCGTTCGTGTACTCAGCGCCGATCTCCCCGGTCAGCCAGTAGGCGAGCAGGTCCGGGATCAGCAGCAGATGCCGGGCCGCCTCGTAGGCGGGCGTGCCGGCCGCCGACACCAGCTGGTAGACGGTGTTGAACGGCAACGTCTGCAGCCCGTTGACCGGGTGGAGGTCGCCGGCCCGGTCCGCGACCCCGTCGGTGCGCGAGTCCCGGTAATGCACCGGGTTGCCCAGCAGCGCCCCGGTCCCGTCGATCAGGCCGTAGTCCACCGCCCACGAGTCGATGCCGATGCTCGTCACCGGCCCGGCCGCCCGCAGCCCGTCCAGCATGCCGCGGTGCAGCGACAGGATGTCCCAGTACAGCGTCCCGCCGGCCCGCACCGGCTCGTTCGGGAACCGGTGCACGACGTCGAGGTTCAGCTCGCCGCCGCCGAACCGGCCGACCACGACGCGCCCGCTGGACGCGCCGAGGTCGACCGCCGCGAACGCCTGCTTCATCGCAGGAACGCCGCTGCCACGCCCGCGTCGACCGGGACGTGCAGGCCGGTGGTGTGCGACAGGTCGCCGGCGGTGAGCACGAAGACCGCGTTGGCCACGTGCTCCGGCAGCACCTCGCGCTTGAGCAGCGTGCGCTGCGCGTAGAACTCGCCCAGCTGCTCCTCCGGCACGCCGTAGACGGCCGCCCGCTGGGCGCCCCAGCCACCGGCGAAGATGCCCGAGCCGCGGACCACGCCGTCCGGGTTGATGCCGTTGACGCGGACGCCGTACCCGCCGAGCTCGGCGGCGAGCAGCCGGACCTGGTGCGCCTGGTCGGCCTTGGCCGCGCCGTAGGCGACGTTGTTCGGCCCGGCGAACAGCGAGTTCTTGCTGGAGATGTAGACGATGTCGCCGCCCATCCCCTGATCGATCAGGATCCGCGCGGCGGCACGGGCGACCAGGAAGGAGCCCTTGGCCATCACGTCGTGCTGCAGGTCCCAGTCCTGCTCGGTGGTCTCCAGCAGCGGCTTGGAGATGGACAGCCCGGCGTTGTTGACGACCAGGTCGACGCCGCCGAAGGCGAGCACCGCCTCGCGCAGCGCCGCGTCGATCGCGGCGGCGTCGGTGACGTCGGCCGTGACGGCGAGGGCCGCGTCCGGGCCGCCGATCTCGCGGGCCACCGTCTCGGCGGTCGCCGGGTCCCGGTCGGCGACCACGACGCAGGCGCCCTCGGTGGCCAGGCGCAGCGCGATGGCCCGGCCGATGCCGGAGCCGCCGCCGGTCACGAACGCGACCCGGGTGGCGAGCGGCTTCGGCTTCGGCATGCGCTGAAGCTTGGCCTCCTCGAGGGCCCAGTACTCGATCCGGAACTTCTCGGACTCGTCGATCGGCGCGTACCGCGAGACGGACTCCGCGCCGCGCATCACGTTGATCGCGTTGACGTAGAACTCGCCGGCCACCCGGGCGGTCTGCTTGTTGGCGCCGAACGAGAACATGCCCACGCCGGGGACCAGGACGATCGCCGGATCGGCGCCGCGGATCGCCGGGCTGTCCGCGGTGGCGTGCCGTTCGTAGTAGCCGCGGTAGTCCTCGCGGTACGCCTCGTGCAGCTCCTTGAGGCGGGCGATGACCTCCTCCAGGGGCGCGGCCGGGGCGGTGTCGAGCACCAGCGGCTTGACCTTGGTGCGCAGGAAATGGTCGGGGCAGGAGGTGCCGAGCGCGGCGAGCTCCGGCATCCGCTCCCGGCTGACGAAGTCGAGCACCACGTCACTGTCGGTGTAGTGGCCGACCTGGGGTCGGTCGGTGGAGGCGAGACCGCGGACCACCGGGAAGAGAGCGGCGGCGCGCGTACGGCGTACGTCCTCGGGCAGTGGCGGATGAACCACCTCGCCGAACGGCGCGCTGCGGCCGTGCTCGGCCAGATAGGCCGCGGCCGTCCGGATGATCTCGTTGCTGTTGGCCTCGCACTCGTCGCTGGTCGCGCCCCACGCGGTGATCCCGTGCCCGCCCAGGATGACGCCGATGGCCTGCGGGTTCGCCTGCTGCACGGCGGCGATGTCGAGGCCCAGCCGGAAACCGGGCCGGCGCCAGTCCACCCAGAGCACCCGGTCGCCGAAGATCTCCTTGGTCAGCGCCGGGCCGTCGGCGGCGGTCGCGATCGCGATGCCGGCGTCCGGGTGCAGGTGATCGACGTGCGGCACGTCGACCAGGCCGTGCATGGCGGTGTCGATGCTGGGGGCGGCGCCGCCCCGGCCGTGCAGGCAGTAGTCGAACGCGGCGACCATCTCGTCCTCGCGCTCCACACCCGGATAGACGCCGGGCAGCGCGCGCAGCCGGTCGAGGCGCAGCACCGCGAGCCCGGCCTCGGTGAGGGTGCCGAGGTCGCCGCCGGAGCCCTTGACCCACACCAGGTCGACCGGGGCGCCGGTGACCGGGTCGGTGCCGGTGCCCTTGGCGGAGGTGTTGCCGCCGGCGTAGTTGGTGGTGCGGGGGTCGGCGCCGAGACGGTTCGAGCGGGCGATCAGATCGGAGACTACGGGGTTCGTCATGACGATCCTAGTGTGTCCATGAAACGTTTCAGAGTTACGGACAGATTACGCACGCGCCTTCGCTGTGGTCAAGGGCACGTCCGGCCGCCGCTTTCAGCGTACATTTGTACACATGACCGTCAGTGCGAAGAGCATGCGCGAGCGGATGCTCGCCGGTGAGCTGTACATTGCCGACGACCCCGAGATCGGCCGCGACATCGACCGCGCGCAGCGGCTCACCCACGAGATCAACAGCATCGATCCCACCGACCACGGGCGCCGCCGCGAGTTGCTGACCGCACTGCTCGGCGGTTTCGGCGACGGCAGCGAGATCCGGCCGCCGCTGCGCTGTGACTACGGATTCCAGACGACCGTCGGCGCCCGCACGTTCGCCAACTTCGGCCTGGTCGTCCTCGACGTCGCCACCGTGACCATCGGCGACGACGTGCAGATCGGCCCGAACGTCCAGCTGCTGACCGCCACCCACCCGGTCGAGCCCGGGCCGCGCCGGGAGAAATGGGAGTCCGCGCAGCCCATCGTGATCGGCGACAACGTGTGGCTCGGCGGTGGAGTGATCGTCTGCCCGGGCGTCACCATCGGCGCGAACACCGTCGTCGGTGCCGGCTCGGTGGTCGTCCGCGACCTGCCTGCCGACGTGGTCGCCGTCGGCTCACCGGCCCGCGTCGTCCGCAAGCTGTG
Source organism: Actinoplanes sp. 13 (assembly GCF_056134165.1). Classification (NCBI taxonomy): domain Bacteria; kingdom Bacillati; phylum Actinomycetota; class Actinomycetes; order Micromonosporales; family Micromonosporaceae; genus Actinoplanes; species Actinoplanes sp. 13. Next base: position 18,724 of record NZ_JBVYOQ010000034.1, read on the forward strand.
ACCGCCACCGGCCCCGGCCCGGCGACCCGCCCCGGGCGCAGCGTCCCCGGCCAGACCTCCCCCGTGCAGCCCCCGGGGGGCCGGGCCGCCCCGGGCCGCCGCTCCGGCACCCCGGTTGCGCCGGTCGCGCCGGTCGCGCCGGAGCGCCGGGCCCGGCGGCACGACCCGGACCGCAAGGCGCGGATCGTCGACGCGGCGATCCGGGTGATCGCCACCCACGGCGTGGCCGGCGCCACCCACCGGCTGATCGCCGCCGAGGCCGACGTGCCGCTCGGCTCACTCACCTACCACTTCACCGGCCTCGACGACCTGCGCGCCCAGGCCTTCCACCGGCACGCCGAGCTGATGTCCACGATGTACGCCGCGCACTTCGAGGGCGTGCGCACCCGGGACCAGTTCGTGGACGCCGTGACCGCCCTCGTCCGGGGCGACGCCGGCGCCGGCTCCGACGACTGGGCGATCGCCTACGAGCTGTACCTGGCCGCCCTGCGCGATCCCGCCCTGCGCGAGGTGACCGAGACGTGGATGCGCACCAGCCGGGCCGTCCTGGAGCGCTTCGTCGACCCGACCACCGCCCGCGGCGTCGACGCGCTCATCGAAGGCCTGGTCATCCACAAGATCCTGGCCACCACGCCGGTGCCGACGGTGGAGATCCGCGCGATCGTCGACCGGGCCGTCACCACGTTCCGGAACGCCTGACTTCTGCCGTCGCGTGTGTTGATTTCGGGTTCGAATCGAACCCTAGATCAACACGCGAACTTTGTTAAATTCCTGTTACGCGTGCAACGTTCCTGGGTGGTCGCCGCGTCCGAACACATGAGGGCCTCGCATGGCCTGGCGACACGGGTACGGGGCGCGGCGGCGGTACCGATACGGGCCTCCGCCGTTCCCGTGTCACCCGCGCTCCGGGCCGGGATATCGGGCGTGGATGTCGCCGTTGTACAACCGCCGGCAGAAATCGTTCATCCGGGCCGCTGCGGCAGCGCGCCGGGCGATGACTCCGGCCACGCCCGGCGGCACGGCCCGCGGAATGTCGCCACTCGCGCACCGGCGCACGAACTCGTCGCGGGCGACCGGCTCGCGGCCGGCCGGCACCGGCACCCCGCAGACCGTGGTGACCAGCCAGTTCACCAGCCGCATCGCGGCGTAATCAGCGTCGTGGCCGATGTTGTGCGCGACGAAGCGGCGCTCGGTGCCCGACAGGGCGAACCGCGACGAGGTCGCCAGGCCGAAGTCGACGAGCCGGAGGTTGCCGTCGTCCGCCCGCATGTTGCCGAAGTGCCCGTCCAGGTGCAGCAGTTCCCGGCCGCGCAGGAACCCCACGATCGCGAACATCTGCCGCTCGATCGTCTCGGCCCGGGCGGGCGGGTCGGCCAGCGCGGTGGACACCGGATCGGGGACGTACTCCCCGAACAGCACGAGACTCGACCTGGCGGCGGCCAGTTCCGCGAAGCGCAGCCGCACGGCCGGGTCGCCGCCGAACTGGGTGACGACGGCGTCGACGTCACGGTGCTCGGGCGCGACAGGTGGACGGCCGGGCAGCACACGCCAGTGGTACAGCAGCGGGAAGGAGTCCGTCCCACCGGCGAGGACCCCCTCGGTGACGGTCAGGTTCGCGGCAAGCTCGCGCCAGGCGCCGAAGCCCGGCCCCGGCAGCCGGTACATGCCGTACTGGCAGCAGACCGGCAGGCCGAACAGGTTCGCTGTGCTGTGCGGACGAGCCAGCTCCCGGTCGGTGATCGGGATCCGCTTGACGAATACCGGCGAGCCGTCGAGGTCGAGCACCGTGGAGCCGCCTCCCACGCCCACAGCGCCGGCGGGCGCGGACTCGATCAGCGCCACCAGCTCGTCATCGCCGCGGGCGGCGAGCCGGGCCGACATGCGGTCGTGGCGCCAATCCCGGGTGCCGGCCACCGCCCCGTCACGCCGGCCCACCGGATAGGGCATCCCGGCCGTCATTCCGCCGGGCCGCCGCCGAAGCCGATCTCGTTGCCCTCCGGGTCGCGGTAGGTGACTTTGCGGACGCCGTTGTCGTAGGTCTCCCGGAGCGCCGGCGTCAGCCCGCGCGAGCCGATCGCCGCCACCCGCTCGTCCAGGTCGTCGACGAAGAGCGTGTGCAGGGCGTGCCCGGCGTGCGCCGGCCGGTGCTCGATGTAGAGGAACCGGTGCTCGGCCACCTCCCACACCGCCTCGACGTCGTTGGGGAAGAACGCCGGTGGGCCGCCGAGCAGCTTCTCGTACCACCTCAGCGCCGCGCCGAAGTCACCGACCGAGATGCCGGCGAAGAGGTCGACGCTCACAGCGGCGCGCACAGCATGACCGGGTGGCCGGCCGGGTCGGCGACGTAGGCCATCCGCTCGCCCCACGGCTGATCGGCCGGCTCGACCAGCACCCGGACGTCCCGGTCGCGCAGTTCGGTGAGCCGGCGGTCGACGTCGTCGGTGTAGACGCACAGCTCGAACTGCCGGCCCTCCCGCGGCCGGATCGGCAGCCCGTGCGAGCCGACCTGCCCGTCGGTCACCAGCGCCAGGGAGATGCCGGCCTCCAGCGCCACGAAGCCCGGTGGCCCGTCGTCCGGGAAGCGGAAGGTCTCCGCGAAGCCCAGCAGGTCGCGGTAGAACGCCAGTGCGGCGCCCATGTCCTCGACATAGACAATTGTCGACGCGTCCCGGAAAGCCTTCACGGCTCCGACGCTATCGGCGGCCGGGCCCGGGCGCAGCCCCGTCGGCACGCCGGCCGCCCGATCGAGGACTCGCGGTCAGCGCCGGCCGCGCCGGCCGCCCGGGTCCGCCGTCTTGTAGGTGACCAGCGGCACCGTGCTCACCACCGGCGTGGCCAGGCCGAACTCGACCAGGTCGCCGATCACCTGCTCGATACGCTTGTAGGCAGTCGGCGCCTCCTCGAACAGCAGCTGCCGGTCGCCGCAGACGACAACCGAGCCGACCGGGGTACGCCGTAGCTCCTCCACGGTGTGTTTGGCCTTGCCGCGCCGCAGGGCGTCGGCCCGGGACATCTTGCGGCCCGCGCCGTGTGCCACCGAATGGCCCGCCTCCGGGCCGGCGTGCGTGGCCACCAGGAACGACGCGGTGCCGCGGGTTCCGGCGATCAGCACGTCCGGTCCGTCGCCCGGTGCGGCGCCCTTGCGGTGCAGGTAGGCGCCGTCGCGGGCCTCCACCGAGTTGTGGCAGACGTCGGTGACCGGCTCGCCGAGGCCGGCGCCGAGCGCGTCGGCGACCCGCTCGGCCATCAGCCTGCGGTTCAGCCGGCCCCAGCGGACGGCGTCGTCGTGGGCGGCAAGGTAGGCGGCGGGGTCGGCGGCCGGTCCGGCGCCGTGCTCCTCGGTGTGGGCGCGCAGGATCCGCTCGCCGAGGCCGCGGGAGCCGCTGTGAACGATCAGCATCAGGTCGCCGGCGCCGAGTCCGAGCCGCTCGGCGTGCTCGGCGTCGAGCACCGCACCGACCTTGGCCAGCTCGACGAAGTGGTTGCCGCGGCCGACCGTGCCGAGGCCCTCGGTCCAGCCGGCCGGGATGGTGGTTCCCACCTCGGCCGGGTCGAGCGCCCGGTCGAGGTCGGGGAAGCGGGGGGCGAGCCGTTCCGGGACGGCGCGTTTGAGCCGGATCGGGAAGACGGCGATGCCGCACCCGATGTCGGAGCCGACGAGGAACGGATAGAGCACCGACGAGGTCATGGCGGCGCCGATCGGGGCGCCCTTGCCGGGGTGCAGGTCGGGCATCCCGGCGACGTGGATCATCCCGGGCAGCGCGGCGACCTGATGGCACTGGTCGACGGCGCCGGACTCGATCCAGCTGCTGGAGCCGGCGAAGACGGTGACGGAGGCTGAGGTGGACTGCACGGACGCGCTCTCCTCGAGACAGCGGCGGGTAGGGACTGAGGCGTTCCGTCAGTACGTCATGGCGACCAGCATCGCCGAGCCGGTCACCTGCGGCAACCGAATTAGAAACGTTCTTGGCACTGCGCCAATTACATACCACGGCGGCATGTAGTGACTGGGATTACCGCCATGTTACCGACGGGTTAGCTTGATTACATCCATCGATGCTGATCCATCGGGAGCCACCATGAAGGTCTCACTGCTGACCGCAGCAACCGCCCTCGCCGCCACCATCGCCCTAGCCCCGGCCACGCCCGCCGCCGCGGCCAACCCGTACGAGCGCGGGCCCGCACCCACCAACGCCAGCATCGAGGCCGCCCGCGGATCGTTCGCGATCGCCCAGGTCTCGGTGGCGCGCTCCAGCGTCACCGGGTTCGGCGGCGGCACCGTCTATTACCCGACGTCGACCACGGCCGGCACCTTCGGTGCGGTGGCCATCTCCCCCGGCTTCACCGCCTCCCAGTCGAGCGTCGCCTGGCTCGGCCCGCGGCTCGCCTCGCAGGGCTTCGTCGTGATCACCATCGACACGCTGAGCACCCTGGACCAGCCGGACAGCCGGGGCTCGCAGCTGCTGGCCGCGCTGGACTACCTGACCCAGCGCAGCACCGTGCGCACCCGGATCGACGCCACCCGCCTCGGCGTGATGGGCCACTCGATGGGTGGCGGCGGCAGCCTCGCCGCGGCCCGCACCCGCCCGGCGCTACAGGCCGCCGTCCCGCTCACCCCGTGGCACGGCACCAAGTCGTGGACGACGGTGCGCGTCCCCACGATGATCATCGGTGCGGAGAACGACACGGTGGCCCCGGTGTCCTCGCACTCCGAGCCGTTCTACACCAGCCTCTCGGCCACGCCGGACAAGGCGTACCTGGAACTGAACAACGCCAGCCACTCGGCGCCCACCTCCGGCGGCAACGTGACCGTCGCGAAGTACAGCCTGTCCTGGCTCAAGCGCTTCATCGACAACGACACCCGGTACGACCAGTTCCTCTGCCCGGCCCCGTCCGGCTCGGCGATCCAGGAGTACCGCGCCACCTGCCCGCACGCCTGACCAGTCACCGACGGCGGGTGTGTGAAGTTCGGGTCGCCCGGTGGGCGCAACTTCACACGCAGATCGCCCGGTCCCCGGCAGCACGGGACCGGGCGATCGTCATGCCGTCACAGGCTCATCCAGCAGTACAGGTGCTCGCCGGTGTCCCGGGCCCGGCGGGCGAGCCCGGACAGCTCGGTGATCGCCGCCTCCAGCCACTCGGGCTCCGCGTAGCCCCCGAACTCCTCGATGCCGCTCCACCGTTGCGCCAACTCCGGGATCCGGGCGTCGTCGACGCCGGCCAGAGCGTCCCGGGCCCGGTCGCCGAGGTCCATCACCCACGGCCCCTCATGGCCGGTGTCCTGCTCGCCGCCCACCGGCCATGCCAGCGAACCGGAGACCAGCTCGACGCTCCACGGCTCGTCGAGGAGGAAGCCGACGAGCTGACCCAGCGACACCGACGGGTCGATGCCCTTGGCGTCGACGGTGTCGAGCAGGCCATCGGGCGAGTCACCGTCGTGCTCGTCCATCAACCGGACGACGGTGGCCGCGTCGGCGGCCCGGAAATAGTCGTAGAGGACGCCCACGGCCGATCAGAATAGGGTCAGCGGCTCGTCCGCGGATGCCGGCGGTGGCGCCGGGGGCTCGAGTGCGGGCAGCGACGGCACCAGCGCCCGCACCTCGTCATGGAAGCGGCGGCACAACTCGGGGGCGTCGGCGTTGTCCGGCGTGTGCACGAAGACCGTCGGCGAGCGGCCCTCCCGCAGCCAGCCGGCCACCGCCTCCACCCAGCGCTGCCAGCCCTCGACAGTGCGGGTGGTGTCGTCGCGCCCCAGATAACGGACGATCGGCCGGTCGGTCAGCGCCGCGGTGCGCAACGGCATGCGCGGCTTCTTCAGCCAGGCGTCGCGCTCCTCGTCACTGGCCGGGGGCGTCCGGAAGAACTCGGTGGTGTCGAACGGGATCCACTCGGCACCGACGTCGGCCAGCGTCGCCTCGAGCCGGTGCGGGTCGTGGAAGAAGGCTGGATCGCGCACTTCCACGGCGTACCCGAAAGATCGGGGAAGGCGTTGCAGGAAGCGCGAGAGAACCGTCAGGTCGCCGGGCCCGAAGGATCCCGGCAGTTGCACCCAGAGCGCGTGGACCCGTGGGCCCAGCGGCTCGATCGCGTCGAAGAACTGGCGCAGCGGCTCGTCGGCGTCACTCAGCCGGCGCTCGTGGGTGACCACCTTGGGCATCTTGAGGACGAACCGGAAATCCGGCGGGGTCTCCGCGGCCCAGCTCGCCACCGTCTCGCGCGCGGGCGTCGCGTAGAACGTGGTGTTGCCCTCGACCGCATTGCACCAGCCGGCGTAGGCGCGCAGCCGCGCGGCCGGGGTGGCCGGATGCGGCAGGAAGCGGCCCTGCCAGGACTTCAGGCTCCACATGGCACAGCCGACGTGCAGGCTCGGCGTCACGCGCCCGCACCTGCGTCTGGGCCCGCGACCGGGCCCGCGCCTGTACTTTCGCCTTCGCCTTCGCGGAGGATCGCCGCGGCGAGCTCGGCCGGGCGGCTGAGCGCCGCCAGGTGGCCGCTGGGCGCTGTCCGCGCGGCGAGCCCCGGGCGCTCCCTCCCCACCCGCTGCTGGAACTCCAGCGGGACGTCGTGGAAGGCGTCACCGCCCGCGCCGGGAACCAGGATGAACGAGGTCACCGTCGCACGGTACCGGTGGACGCCCTCGCCACCAGCGCCGGGACGAACGACGCCTGCTCGTGCACGTGATCCGGGTCGGTGGCCTCGTCGAGGACCAGGCGCGCGGCCGTACGGCCCAGTTCCTGGCGCGGCTGGCGCACCGAGGTGAGCGGCACGGCGGCGGCGGCCGCGAAGTCGATGTCGTCGAAGCCGACGATGGCCAGGTCGTCGGGAACCCGCAGCCCGGCGGTCACCGCGTGCTGCAGCAGGCCGAGGGCGAGCAGGTCGTTGGCGCAGAAGGCGGCGGTCGGCCGGCGACGGCTGGGCAGCCCGGCCAGGCGCTCGCCCGCCGAGCGGCCCTCGTTGACGGTGAGCGCGTCGGTGGGCAGGTGGATCAGGTCCTCCTCGGCCATGCCGAACTCCGCCCACACCTCGCGGGCGCCCTGCAGCCGCTCGCGGACCTGGCCGATGCTGGACGGCCCGCCGACGAACGCGACCCGCTGGTGCCCGCGGTCGAGCAGGTGCTCCACCGCGATCCGCCCACCGAGCACGTCGTCGACCGCAACCGAGCAGTGGTCGCCGGCGCTGCTCAGCCTGTCCACCATCACGAACGGGATGCCGCGGCGGGCGATCTCGGCGAGGTGCGGGGCGTCCGGGTCGACCGGGGTGATCAGGATGCCCTGCACCCGCTGCTGGACGAGCCGGTCCAGGTGCTTGGCCTCCCGCTCGACCCGGCTGTTGCTGTTGCAGACGAACAACGACAGGTCGGCGGCCTCGGCGGCGGTCTCGATGCCCTCGGCGACGTCGTGGAAGAACGGGTTGCCGCCGTCGAGCATGACGTAGGCCAGCGCCCGGCTGGTCCCCGCGCGCAGCTGCCGGGCCGACTCGTTGCGGATGAAGCCAAGCTCCGCCATGGCCCGCTCGACCCGCTCCCGGGTGGTGGTGCTGACCACCGAGGGGCGGTTGAGCACGTTGGAGACCGTGCCCAACGAGACGCCCGCGGCGGCGGCGACGTCCTTGACCGACGGGGCGCGGCCGTTGCGCGGCTGGTGGCTCACGGGCCTGTCTCCCCTCGCGTTTGAAACGTCATATCGCGGCTTGCCCGTACAGGATCGCACGAATATGAAACATTTCAAGTGTTCTGTGCCGGTCTCGCCACATCGAGGGGCACGCCGCGATCCCCTCCATTCTGCGGCACCGATCAAAAGCGGCCATCAGCGGATCACCGATCCTCCGGAGCGAGGATTCCACCTCGCGGTGTCCGTGCGCTGTCTCGGCTCAGGCCGTCGAGCACGGCCGCGGCCCGTTCCACCCGCTCGCGCAGCGGGTCCCGGAGCGATCCGTCCGGGCCGAACGCCGAGGCCTGCGTGTGCCAGCCGGCGCGCGGTCTGCCGGCCGGCAGACCGCGCCGGCGGATCAGGTCCCGCGCGTCGTGGCGCACCTCGTCCTGGGTGACCCGCTGGTCGCCGGGTTCGAGGAACACGATGTCCGTGCTCGCGGCAGCGCCGCCAGCAGCACCGCACGGTCGGTCGTCTCCGGCATACCGGTATCCGGCCCTACTGGCCGGCCACGGCGATGTGGGCGGCGACGATGTGCCAGCCGTCGTCGTGGACCCAGGTGCGGGTGTAGCGCATCCGGGCGGTGACCGGCGCGCCGCCGAAGGTGCCGGAGACGGTACCGGTGAAGAAGGTGACACCGGTGACGCCGACGACCAGCGACTCCAGCGACTCCTCGACCAGCTCGTCGATCACCGAGGTGCCGGTGCGGTACGCGTCGAGGTCGTCCTGCTTGCGGTAGTGGGCACCGTCCGGCCCGACCGCGATCAGGTCGTCGTGCAGCAGCCGGTCCAGCTGGTCGGGGTCGTTGGCGCGCTGTGCCGCCTGGAGCCGCCGTTCCGCCACGAGCAGCTCCGATGCGAGATCTCCCATGGCCGGTCAGCCTACTGGCGACGGGCCGAACCAGGTGAGGCCGTCGCCATGGGCGCGGGCCCAGGCGAGCGGCTCACCGTCCAGCGCGAGCACGTTGTGCAGCGTCTCGCCGGGCGCGCCCGGTAGGCCGTCGTAGGCGATCACCGTCGGGTTCTCCACGGAGATCCAGTGGGCGGCCGGCCCGCCAGACGATCCGGGGCCGATGCTCCGGCGGCGGCGTCCCGCGCAGGTCGCAGCGCAGCACCGGCTCGCCGGAGCCGATCCGGTGGGCGCCGTAGCGGTAGCTGTACCGGTCGGGGAAGAGGTTGAGCCCGGCTGACGCGCCGACCTCCAGCAGGGCCAGCGGTTGCGGCAGGGCGGCCAGCACCGGCAGCAGCAGCGCGCAGCGGCCCGGCTCGTTGGTCTGCGTCGCCCGTGAGCGGATCTGCGCCTCGACGCGCGGCCACTGGTCCACGACGAAGTCACCGAACGCGGCCGGGTCGCTGACCGGGCCGCCGAGGAACTGCACGACCGCGAAGAGCAGATTGGGCCGGCGCTTGGCCGGCGGCAGCGTGTCCAGCAGCGCGATCAGGCGGGTGTCGCGGGAGACGGCGACGGCGAGCGCCTCGTACGCCGGTGACTCCCCGGCTGCTTCCCGCGCGGCGAACTCGGCGTAGACCGACGCGGTGGGCATGGCCGCGATGATGCCATGCGGGTCCACGGCGAGATGTCCGCCCCGTGCACGATGAGGTTGCGGCACAGCAGATCGGCCGGAGATCGCGTTCTCCTCGTCGGAACCGGCCGACACGGGGAGGGGCTTCATGCGGTTCGAGGATTTCGTGGCGGCACGGCTGCCGGCGCTGCTGCGCTACGCCGTGCTGCTCACCGGCGACCGGGAGGAGGCACACGACCTGGTCCAGGAGGTGCTGGCCCGGGCCTATCTGAGATGGCGCCGGATCGAGGCGATGGACGAGCCCTACGGCTACGTCCGCCGGATGGTGACCAACGAGCACCTGTCGTTCCTGCGCCGGCGCCGGCTGCGGACCGTTCCGCTGGACGCCGGTGACCTGGTGGCCGGGCCGGGGGCGCCGCCGGTCGACGACGAGCTCTGGAAGCTGCTCGGCACCCTTCCCCGCCAGCAGCGCGCGGTGATCGTGCTGCGTTATTACGAGGGGATGCGCGACGAGGAGATCGCCGACGTGCTCGGCTGCCGCGCCGGCACCGTGCGCGGTTACGCCAGCCGGGCCCTGGCGGCCCTGCGCATCGAGCTCACCGCACCGGTGACGGACCGACGGGAAGTGCTGTCATGAACACGCTCGAAGACCTCCGCCGGAGCCTGGTCACCCACGCCGCCGACGCCCCGGACGGTTCGGGGATGGCTGAGCGGGCGCGGACCCGGGCGGTCCGGCTGCGGCGCCGTCGCCGATTCTTGGGGGGTACGACCGCCGCACTCGCCCTCGCCCTCGTGGCGATCGGTGTGCCCCTGGTCGTGCGCGGCCCCGTCGCCCCGCCGCCCGTTGCCGCGCCGCCGGCCACCGCCGCGCCCTCTGCCGCCGCTGCTCCGGACCGGACCGCCTCGCAGCTCACCCTCGCCGTGGCGCCGAAGTCGCCGTTCATGGTGACCACGCGCGGCGGCGACCAGCACTCGCAGTACGCCACGGTTCGCGCCGAGGCGGACGTCTCGGCGGAACGGCCGGGCAGCTCAGGCGGGAACGAGGGGGGCGACGTGCGGGCCTACGACCCGGGCACGTTCGACCCCACCGCCCTGCGCAAGGGTGAGCCGACCACCGTCGCCGGGCGGCCGGCCTGGTACGCGCCCTATCTGGCGAACGCTGTGGTCACACCGGTGCAGGGTCAGGGCGTACCCGGACCGGCCGTGGGCTGGGAGGAGCCGGGCGGCGTGTGGATCACCGTCGGCACCGCCCGGGACAAGGAGACGACGAAGGCCGACCTCGTGGAGGTCGCCGAGGAAGTGCGGCTGGGTACGCCTGAGGAGATCACCGCTCCGTTCCGGCTGGGCTGGGTGCCCGGGGACCTTCGGATCAGCCGGGTCAGCGAGCAGCTCGGGCAACCGCACCTCTCCGCCGCTGTCGCCTTCGGCCCGTTCACCGACCGCCCGCCGCCCGTGTCGGTGATGTCGCAGACCGCCGACGGCAACGAGGCATGGGAGGGGATCAAGGATGACGCGCCGGAGGTCACGACCGTCAACGGGTGGGCCGTCCGATATCTGGCGCATTCCCGGGGGCCGCTGAACAGCGCCCACATGTTCGTCGAGACCGGCGAATGCGTGTTCTTCTTCTTCACCGCGGACCGCACGAAGATCACCCGAGCGGACCTGACCCGGATGGTGGAGAACGCCTCCTTCGGCGACTGCACCGACCGTTCCCGCTGGGGCCCGCCGACCCGATAGGGTCCGTGATCATGCCACTCTTGTTCTCTTACGGGACGTTGCGGGACCCGGCCGTTCAGCACAGCACGTTCAGCCGGGAACTGGCCGGGCGCGACGACCGGATCCTCGGGTTCCGCCTGGAACAGGTCGAGATCACCGATCCGCACGTTCTCGCGGTGAGCGGCAGCACCCACCACCCGATCCTGGTGCGGACCGGCGACCCGGCCGACGGGGTGGACGGCTCCGCCCTGACGGTGACCGATGCCGACCTGTTGCGGGCCGACGAGTACGAGGTGGACGACTACCAGCGGGTGGAGGCGGCCCTCGCCTCCGGGGACAAGGCCTGGGTCTACGTGGCGCGCTGAGCGAGGGCGCGGCGGCCCGGCGGATGGCGCCGTCCACGCCACCGCCGCCGAGCAGGGACTCGTTGGCGGCGGTCACCATGGCGCGAGGAGCACTTCCACAGTGGCCATGAGACATGCTCCCACCTGGGGATTCACTTGTGGGCGCGGGCTACCGTGGTGGCGTGCCGAACCTGATCGACGAACGACCGCCGACCGCGCCGGCGTGGCTGACCTGGCCGGCCCGGGTGGTGGCGGTCGTCGTGGTGCTGCCGGTCCGCCTGCTGTGGGAGGCGATGAAGGCGATCGGGCGCGTCCTGGACCGGTTCGTCGTCGCCCCGCTGGCCTGGCTGTGGCAGCACCTCGTCGTCATCCCGGTGAGCTGGGCCTGGCGACACCTGATCGTCATCCCGGCGAGCTGGGCCTGGCAACACCTGATCGTCATCCCGGCGAGCTGGGCCTGGCGACACCTCGTCTTCATCCCGGGACGCCGGCTGTGGCGGCAGGTGCTCGCGCCGCTGGCACGTGCGCTGTGGCGGTGGGCGTTGCGGCCGGTGTTGCTGGGTGGCCGGGCCGTCGTGCGGTTCGTCGTCGAGTGGGTCGTGCTGCCGGTCGCGAAGTTCGTCCATGCCTGGGTGCTGCGGCCGCTCCGGTGGCTGGTGGTCACCGGCTGGCAGGGGACGTCGTGGCTGGGCCGGCAGGCCTACCGGTGGGTGTTGCGGCCGGTGAGGATCGCCGCGGTGTGGGTGTGGCGGATGACGTTCGGGGCGCTGTTCCGTGGGGTGGCGATCGTCTGGCGGGCCACGGCGGTGCCGGCCTGGCGGTGGGTGCGGGCGGAGATCCTGCGGCCGGCCGGCGAGGCGGCACGGTCGGCGCTGGTGGCGGTCGGCCTGCGGCGATAACGCGAAGTACGCCGCGAACGGCGGGCGGGCGGCGCGGGCACAAGCGGGGGCTGGCGGCGCGTTGAGTTGGGGCGAGCCGCCCCGGCACCGGAGAATCGGCGACGAGGCGGCTCGAGTCGGCAGCGCGCTCAGCGGGCTCCGCAAGACCTGAAAGCCCTGCGAGGAGCCCCTGGGAGCGCTCCCAAAGTACGTTACATCACATCGACACCGATGAGAAGGTTTGGAAAAGATCTCGCGGCAGCTCCGCCCGGCGGGCGCGGCAAAGGCGCGGGTGGCAGCGACGTCGCGGTGACACTCGAGAGCCGTGCGATTACTCGTACGAAATAATCATGAAGAGCGACCGAAGTCCTTGGCCGCGCTGCGCAGAAGCTCGGTGATCTCTTCGGCGGGGAGCGGGCGGGCGAAGAGCCAACCCTGGCCGGTGTCGCAGCCGAGCCGGCGCAGACGATCGGCCTGCCGGCGCGTCTCGACGGCCTCGGCCGTCACGCTGATGCCGAGCGCGTGGGCCAGCCTGACGATCGTCCCGACGATCTGCTCGTCGACGCCGTCGCCGGGCTCACGCAGATCGCCGGGCTCACGCAGATCGCCGGGCTCACGCAGATCGCCGGGTTGACCCGGGCCCTCGGCGGGCTCGCGCAGGCCCTCGACGAACGGGCCGGCCAGCTTGAGGGTGTGCACGGGCAGCCGGCGCAGATAGGCCAGGTTGGAATATCCGGTGCCGAAGTCGTCGATGGCGATCCGGATGCCGCGCTGGGCGAGGGCGTCGAGGGCGCGCAACGGGGCGCCGTCGGTGTCCATGATGGCGCTCTCGGTGAGTTCCAGCAGCAGCAGGCCGGGGGCGAGCCCGGTCCGGGCGAGGACGCTGTCCACCTCGGCGACGAAGCCCGGCTCGTGGGTCTGCGAGACGGTCATGTTGACGCTCATCGAGATGCTCGGGCCGGGGAAGAGGCGTGCCCAGGCGGCGGCCTGCGCGCACGCCTGCTCCAGCACCCAGCGGCCCAGCTGGAGGATGACGCCGGTCTCCTCGGCGAGCGGGATGAACGCGTCCGGGCCGAGCATGCCGAGGACCGGGTGGCGCCAGCGGACCAGGGCTTCGACGCCGCGGATCTGCTCGTCGGCGAGGGAGACCATCGGCTGGTAGACGACGGTGAACTCGTGCCGGTCCAGGGCGTCGGGCATCGCGGCGGCCAGTTCGTACCGGGCGGCCTGGCGGGCGTTGCGGTCGGCGTCGTACCGGACGAAACGCCCGCGGCCCTCCTGCTTGGCGACGTAGAGCGTGAGGTCGGCGTTCTTCATCAGCTCGGCCGGGGTGGTCTCGCGCACCGGGCTCTCCACCACGCCGATGCTGGCGGTGACCCGCATCCGGTGCTGGCCGACCTGGTACGGGCGGGACAACTCGGCCAGCACGCACCCGGCCAGCTCGGTGAGGTCGTCGGGGCCGGCGGGGTGGTCGGCGAGCAGCACGAACTCGTCGCCGCTCATCCGGCCGGCCACCCGGCCCGGTCCGTCGGCGCACCGGCTGAGCCGCTGTGCGACCGCCACCAGCAGTTCATCGCCGACCTGGTGGCCGAGCGTGTCGTTGACCCGTTTGAAGCCGTCCAGGTCGAGATAGCACAGGCCGACCCGGGCGCCCGGCGGCGGATCGGCGAAGATCCGGTCCAGGTGGCCGGCGATCATCACGCGGTTCGGCAGGCCGGTGAGCGGGTCGTGGGTGGCCTGATGCTCCAGCCGGTCCTGCAGGCGCCGCCGGTCGGTGATGTCCTGCACCATCGCGATGGCGAACTCGGGGGCGCCGTGCTCGTCGCGGATCAGCGAGGCGGTCAGGTCGGTCCAGACCACGGCGCCGTCGCGGCGGTAGTACGCCTTCTCCAGCCGGACGTGGTCGCGCTCGCCGCTGATCATCTCGGCGTAGAGCCGCCACATGTCCGGCGGGTCGCTGGGGTGGGTGAGGCCGGGGACGTACAGCGAGCACATCTCGTCGGGCGGATAGCCCAGCAGGTCGGCGAACGCCTGGTTGACCCGGACGATCCGGCCGTCCATGGTGCTGACACCGATGCCCACGGCGGCGCTGTCGAAGATCGCCCGCAGGTGCTCCTCACTGGTCCGCAGCGCCCGCTCGGCGGCGGCGTGCGCGTCCAGGACGGCCTTGTTGAGGCGCTCCTGCTCGGCCATCGTGGCCACCCGCAGCGCGTGCGCATATCCGGAAGCCACCGCGCCCTGGATCTGCGTCACCCGGGCCCGCCGGCCGGGCACGGCGCCGGCCGCGGCAGCCAGGTCGCTGCCGATCACCGAAACCGTCGCGGCGAGCACACCCGGCTCGGTCAGGTGTGCCTCGACCAGGGCGCCGCCGACCCGCGCGGCCTCACCCGGGTCGAACTCCGGCACCCGCATCGCGGCGACCAGCCGGCCGGTCAACCGGCGCAGCAGGGCACCCAGCTCACCGGCATCCATCGGGACGAACCCGGCGCTCGCCACCTGCCTGCGCCAGCGCCGGGCGAAGACCGCCTGCCCGGCGGTGTCCTGCGGTGGCATCCGGCGATCAGTTCTTCCTGGCGACGCCTGCGTAGGCTCCGACCCGCTCCGGGTGCTCGCCGACCGGGTCACCGGCGTCCGGCCGCCACAGCGGGATGAACACGAGCCCGGGCTCGACCAGCTCGAACCCGTCGAAGTACGCGGCGATCTGCTCGCCGGACCGCAGCACGATCTCGGTGGCGGTGCGGCCGGACAGCCGCTGCGCCTCGATCACCTCGGGCGGCTGGCCGTCCGCGGTGGCGTGCGAGACGAGCAGGTAGCTGCCGGGCGCCACGGTCTCACGCAGTGCGGCGACGACCCCCGCCGGGTCATCGGAGTCCGGCACGAAATGCAGCACGCCGGCGAGCAGCACCGCGACCGGCCGGCCGAAGTCGACCAGCCCGAGCTTCTCGCTCTCGGCGATCACCCGGTCGACGTCGCGCACATCCGCGCAGATCACCCCGGTGCCGTCGACACCGGCCAGGATCGCCCGGCTGTGCTCGACCGCGACCGGATCGATGTCGACGTAGACGACGCTCGCGCCGGGCGCCGCCTCCAGCGCGATCTCGTGCACGTTGCCGGCCGTCGGGATGCCGGAGCCGATGTCCAGGAACTGCCGCACCCCCTGCGCGGCCAGGAACCGCACCGCCCGGCGCAGGAACACCCGGTTGGAGCGCATCGTCTCACCGATGTTCGGCGTCATCGCCGCGATCTGCTCCGCGAGGGCGCGATCCACCGCGAAATTGTGGGCGCCGCCGAGGAAATAGTCGTAGACGCGGGCGGCGCTGGGCTGATTGACATCGATCCCGGCCGGCACCCAGTCCGTCGATCCCGTCACGACACCCTCCTCGATGGACAGTTCAAGACCCACAACTGTCTATCGTCCACAGCCCTCGATGGCAATCACCGACGCAGGTTGACTGATCGTCTTTCGGCGGCAGAGACGGAAGCGGCGTCTTTTTGTCGCTCTTTCCGGAGGGTCACTGTTCTTACTTATTTCGTACGATCGGGACTGGTCCCGTGGCCACACCGCGACCACCTGCCGGGCCGGGGCCGCAGCGCGACCGCCGGGCTGAAGCCTCTGGTCACCCCACAACCACTCCGCCGCTCCCCCACGCCCGCAGTCCCGCCGTCAGACCAGGTCCTGTGTGTGAAGTTGAGGTGCGAATCGGACCTCAACTTCACACACTGCACTGCGCTCGGAGCTGGCCGGTGTGTGAAGTTCGGGTGCGGATCGGACCTCAACTTCACACACTGCGCTGCGCTGGAGGCGCGCCGGCGAGGATTGCGGTAGACGGTGCCGGGCGGGGCTGTCAGGCGGCGTCGTTGAGGGCGTCGTCGAGGTGGTGGGTGCGGGCGGCGCCGGGCAGGGACGGGCCGCGGGCCGGGATGGCGTCGGCGCGGGCCGGGTCGATGCGCCACAGGGAGCCGTCGGCGGCGCCGGCCACGGTGGCGAGCATCGAGACGAAGGCGGTTCGGATCTGGAACTCGGTCTGCTCCTCGGGCAGGGCGGACAGCTCGACGAGCAGGGACGCGCTGCCGAGGATGCCGTACGCGTTGCGGGCGATCCCCTCGTAGTCGCCGCCCGGATAACGGGTCACGTAGGCACCGGGGTAGGCGGTGGTCGCCTCGTCGGTGCGGACCGCCAGCCGCCGGCCGTTGTCGGCGGCTGCCGCGGTGACCAGCGGGCTCGTCGGCCAGAGCACCGAGGCGGTGGTCTCCCGGCCGTCGGGCTGCAGGTAGCGGCCCTGCATGTGGTAGTCGACGACGATTCGCGGCCGGGTGCGCTGCCACAGGTTGAGCACGGCGCGGGCCTCGGGGACCGGGTTGTCGGCGATCGGGGTGAGCGGGTTGTGGAACCGGTTGATGTCGTAGCCGACGCCCGGCTCGGCGTAGTCGCCGGTGGCGCTGGGGTCGTGGTTGTACCGCTGCTGGCGGACGGCGCCGTCCGGGTTGGCCTGCACGACGATGTCGACGGTGACGCGCTTGAGCAGCGTGCGGTGCCACGTGGTGTCCGGGACGCCGAGGGTCCAGAGGGCGCGGATCGCGGCCGGGGTGCCGAGCGGCTCGTCGCCGTGCTGCTGGGTGACGAACAGCAGGCGGGTGCGCCCGTGGCCGACGGTGGCCAGGCGCAGCGGGCGGTTCTCGTTGCTGCGGCCGATGACGCCGAGGCGGACCCGGCCGTCACTGTCCCGGGCGATGCGGGTGAGCGCCCGCCGGACGTCGTCGGGGCTGGGGTTCGCGGGGACCAGGGCTGCCGGGACGGGTGCGGAGACCAGGGCTGCCGGGGCCGCCCCGGGGACGACCGGGGCCGGGGCCGCAGCGGCCGGAGCGGCGATCAGCCCGGCTCCGAGCAGGGCGGCGGTCAGGACGGCGAGTGCTTTCACGGCGGCTCCCAGATCGCTTGACGTCGATGTCAGCGGTCACCGTACCGTTCCGGAGAGTCACTCGCACGCCGGCGCGACCGTCAGCGGCCGTAGCCGAACATCTTCGCGGCCAGGTCGGTCATCACCTCGGTGGCGCCGCCGCCGATGCCGAGGATGCGGGTGTCGCGGTAGTGCCGCTCGACCTCCGACTCACGCATGTACCCCATGCCGCCGTGCAGCTGGACGGCCTCGTCGGCCACGTACTTGCAGGCGTCGACGGCCGCGTTCTTGGCCAGGCACACCTCACCGAACACCGGGTCACCGCCGGCGTGGCGGACGGCGACCTGCCGGGTGTACGCCCGGGCCAGCTCGATGCGCTGGCGCATCTGCACGAGCTTGTGCTGGACGACCTGCCGGGCGATCAGCGGCTTGCCGAAGGTGTGGCGGGCGCGGGCGTACTCGACGGTGAGGTCCAGGCAGCGCTGGGCGGTCGCGTAGGCGTGCACCGCCGCGATGATGCGCTCCGGGACGAAGACCTGGCCGATCAGCTGGAAGCCGGCGTTCTCCGGGCCGATCAGGTTGGCGGCCGGCACCCGGCAGTCGGTGAACGACAGCTCGGCGGTGTCGGAACAGAGCCAGCCCATCTTGTCGAGCTTGCGGGAGACGGCGAAGCCCGGCGTGCCCCGTTCCACGGCGAGCAGGCTGACCCCACCGGCGCCCGGGCCGCCGGTGCGCACGGCGGTGGTGACGAAGTCGGCGCGCACCCCGGAGGTGATGAACATCTTGGCGCCGTTGACCACGTAGTCGCCGCCGTCGCGGACCGCGGTGGTGCGCAGCGCGCCCACGTCGGAGCCGGCGTCCGGCTCGGTGATGCCCAGCGCGGAGACCTTCTCGCCGGCCAGGGTGGGCCGCACGAACCGCTCGATCAGGCCGGCGTCCCCGGTGGCGATCATGTGGGGCAGCGCGATGCCGTGGGTGTAGAGCGAGGCGTGGCAGCCGGACGAGCCGCCCGCCTCCAGGAACGCCTCGGTGACCACGACCGTGTCGACGGTGTCGCCACCGTCACCACCGCAGTCCTCCGGGAAGCCGACGCCGTAGAGCCCCGCCTCGGCAGCGCGCTGATGCAGCTCGCGGGGGATCTCACCGGCCTGTTCCCAGGCGGCCAGGTTCGGCAGGATCTCGCGGCGGACGAACTGCCCCATCGCATCGCGCAGGGCGAGGCGTTCCGGGGTGGCGAACGGATCGGGGTAGGTCATTCGACTCTCCTGGGCGTTCGTTCGGCGGGGACGTCCGGGACGCGGCGCGGCGCCCGTTCGACGAGGGTCTCGGGGTCGCGGCGGCCCAGCAGGACGGCGGCGGCGCGTTTCCAGCGCCGGATCAGCACCTCGCGCTGGGCGAGGTCGCCGCTGACGATGCCGGTCATGGCCAGCCCGCAGAAGACCTGGAAGCTGAACTGGATGACGGTGCCGAGCCGCGGGTCGCCGGGCGCGGCCTCCTCGATCAGCTCCCGGGACCGCTCGTGCAGCACGCCGAAAACCTCTTTCTCCACCGG
This sequence comes from Actinoplanes sp. 13, assembly GCF_056134165.1. Classification (NCBI taxonomy): domain Bacteria; kingdom Bacillati; phylum Actinomycetota; class Actinomycetes; order Micromonosporales; family Micromonosporaceae; genus Actinoplanes; species Actinoplanes sp. 13. Next base: position 37,283 of record NZ_JBVYOQ010000034.1, read on the forward strand.
CACCAGGGCGTCGCGCAGCTCGGTGTCGGTGCGGGCGGCGTTCCACAGCTCCAGGGCGGCCCAGAACAGCGGCGAGGAGAAGTGCCGCCAGACCACGTCGATCACGGCGTCGACCGGGTCGGTGCCGCCGGGCACCGCGGCCAGCTCGGCGCCGAGGCCGGCCAGGCGCCGCCGCGCGACGTGCTGCACGGCGGCGGCCAGCAGGTCAACCTTGGTCGGGAAGTGGTGCAGCAGGGTGCCCCGGGGCACGTCGGCCAGGGCCAGCACCTCGGAGGTGGTGGTCTCGGCGTAGCCGCGCTCGACGAGGCACTGGACGGTGGCGTCCAGGATCCGCACCCGGGTCGCCTCGCTGCGCTGCGCCTGGGTGCGCCGTCCTTGGTCTGCCACGCAATTACCGTACGACCTGACGGTTAGTTTTGTCTCCCGTGAATCTGCCCGGCCCTTGTGGTGAGCCAGGTCACTAATTTACCGTCACGCCAGACGGTAAGGGGGAAGCGGCTGTGGAGCTGCCTCGCGAGTTCGCGTATCCGTACACCGCCTCGGCGCGGATCGCGGCCGGACCGCAAAAGGTCTTCGCCGTGCTGGCCGACCCGGGGCGGATGCCGGACTGGCTGGTGCTGCACGCCGGTTGGCCGGGTGCCACGCCGCCCGGGCTCGCCGCCGGCGACCAGTTCACACAGCGCATCACGCTGATGGGCATGCCGGCCGAGGTGCGCTGGTCGGTGGCCGGCCTGGAACCGTCGCGGACGGTGTGGCTGGACGGCGCCGGCCCGATGGGCATCACGGTGGGGCTCTACCTCACGCTGTCCGCCCTCGACGACGGCGGGACGCTGGTGCGGGCCGGCGGCGGTGTCGAGGGCGGCACCGCGGACGGACCCCTCGGGCCGATGGTGGCGCGCAACCTCGCCGACGCCCTCCAGAAGTCACTGGCGAAGCTCACAGCCGTGGTCGTACCCTCGCCTGCCGCTCCTCCCCCCGCACCCGCGGTGACCGTTTCCGCCTCCCCCGCCGTCCGCGGGGTCAAGCCGGCGCCGGTGCGGCACGAGCGCAGCGGTCGCGACATCGACCCGTGGACGCCGGTGATCGTCGGCGTCGGCCAGGTCTGTGAGCGGTCCACCGAGCCGGCCGGCGGCGACCCGGTCTCCCTCGCGGTGCGGGCGCTGCGGCTCGCCGCACAGGACGCCGGTTCCCCGTCGGACGACGAGCTGCTGCGGTCCGCCGACACGGTCGGCTACGTCGCCAGCGTCTCCTGGCAATATCCGGACGGGGCCGCGCTGATCGCCGAAACGGTCGGGGCGAAACCCGCCGGGACCGTGCAGACCAGCATCTTCGGCGGCGACGGCTCGCTGCGCCTGCTCAACGACGCGGCCGCGGAGATCGCGGCCGGCCGGGTCTCGGTCGCGCTGCTCGGCGGGGCCGAGGCCGCCGCCACCGCGGCCGCCGCGGAACGTGCCGGCCGGGACCTCGGCTGGCCGGGACAACCCGACGGTACGACCCCCGCGCGCACGATCGGGGTGGACACCACCCCGAACACCGACGTCGAGATCGCGGCCGGACTGGTCGCCCCGATCTACGTCTACGCGCTGATCGAGTCGGCGATCCGCGGCAAGCTGGGGCTGGACCCGGCCGGGCACCAGGAGCGGATCACCGGGCTGTGGTCGCGGTTCTCGCAGGTCGCCGCGACCAACCCGTACGCCTGGCGGCCGCAGGCGTGGACGGCCGCCGACCTGGCCGTCCCGGGCGGCGACAACCGGCCGATCTCCGCGCCCTACCCGAAACTGCTGACGGCGAACCTGCAGGTCAACCAGGCCAGCGGGATCATCCTGTGCAGCGCCGAAGCGGCACAGCGCGCCGGGATCCCCCAGGACCGGTGGGTCTTCACGCACGCCGGCGCGCACGCCACCGACGAGTGGTACGTGACCGAGCGCGACGACCTGGCGTCCTCCCCCGCGATCCGGGCCGTCGGCGCGGCCGTCCTCGACCACGCCGGGCTGACCATCGACGACGTCCGGCACCTCGACCTCTACGCGTGCTTCCCGTCCGCCGTCGAGATCGGCGCGGCCGAGCTGGGGCTGCCACTGGACGACCCGGACCGTCCGCTCACCGTCACGGGCGGGCTGACCTTCGCCGGTGGGCCCGGGAACAACTACACCAGCCACGCCGTCGCGAACCTCGTACCCCTGCTGCGTTCGGACCCGGAGTCGCACGGCCTGGCCACCGCCCTCGGGTGGTACCTCACCAAGCACGCCGCGGTGGTGTTGTCGGCGCGGCCACCGCACCGCGAATACATCGACATCGACGCCGGCGCGCGGCTGGCCCGGCCCGCCGCCCGCAAGGTCGACACCGGCTGGACCGGGCCCGCGACCCTCGAGGCCTGGACCGTCCCCTACGGCCGCGACGGGGAACCGGAAGCCGCCGTCGTCACCGCGCTGACCGGGCGCGGCGACCGGGTCGTACGCCGCGTCACCGACCGCACGCTGATCGACCTGCTGCTCACCACCGACCCCCTGGGCCGGCAGCTGGACATCACCGCGGACGGCTTCACCGTCGCGCAGCGTGCCCCTGACCGGAAGACACCCTCCTAACGAAGGTTCCGACCATGATCGAACATGCGCGCGCCGTTCTGCGGATGCACCAGATCGGCATCGTCAACCTGCTGAGCCCCGGGCGCCTCGTCCGCGCCGCCAAGAACAACGCCCGCCTCGGCCCGCAAGCCGCCCTGATCATGAAAGCCGCCGCCGAGCACCCGGACCTGCCGGCCCTCACCGACGAACGCGGCACCATGACGTACCGCGAACTCGACGAGCAGTCCAACTCCCTGGCCCACGCGCTGAAGAAGCACAAACTGCCGGACCGCTCCGTCGTCGGCGTCCTCGCCCGCGACCACCGCGGCCTGATCCTGGCCATCAGCGGCGTCGCCCGCGCCACCCTGCGCCTGGCCCTGATGAACACCGGCCTCGCCAAACAGCAGTTCGCCGAGGTGGTGGCCCGCGAGAAGGTCCGCGTCATCCTCTACGACGAGGAGTTCGCCGACCTGGTCGACGGGCTGCCCGCCGACATCCCGCGGTACACCACCTGGGGCACCACCACCGACCCGTCGATCGACGAGATGATCGCCGCGTACCCGTCGGCCCGGCTGCCGCTGCCGGACCGGCCCGGCGGCTTCATCATCCTCACCAGCGGCACCACCGGCCTGCCCAAAGGCGCACCGCGGACCAAGGTGTCGCCGCTGGCCAGCGCGGTCATCGCGGACCGCATCCCGTTCCCCCGCCAAGGCGCCGCGGTGATCGCGTCCCCGCTGTTCCACAGCACCGGCTTCGGGGCGTGGACCGTCGGGCTGTCCCTGGCCAACCACGCGGTGCTGCTGCGCCGCCTCGACGCGGAACGGATCCTGGAGGCCATCGCCGAACACCGTGCGCAGATGCTGGTCGCGGTGCCGACCATGCTCACCCGCATCCTCGCCCTCGGCCCGGAGATCATCAGCAAGTACGACACGTCGTCACTGCGCGCCGTCTTCGTCGCCGGGTCCGCGCTCGCCCCCGAACTGACCACCCGGTTCCACGACACCTTCGGCGACGTGATCTACAACGTGTACGGGTCGACCGAGGTGGCCGTGGCGTCGGTCGCCCAGCCGGCCGAGGCCCGGCGCGCACCCGGCACCGTCGGCAAACCGCCGGTCACGGTGCAGGTGGCGCTCTTCGACGCCGAGGACAAACGAATCACGGAGCCGGAGGTGCACGGGCGGGTGTTCGTCAAGAGCGGCATCCCGTTCGAGGGCTACACCGACGGGCAGCAGAAACAGATCATCGACGGGTTCATGGCGACCGGCGACCAGGGACACTTCGACGCCGAAGGGCTGCTCTTCATCGACGGCCGCGACGACGACATGGTCATCTCGGGCGGGGAGAACGTGTACCCGGTCGAGGTGGAGAACCTCCTCGCGGCCCGGGACGACGTGCTCGAAGCCGCGGTGATCGGCGTCGACGACGCGGACTTCGGCAAACGCCTGCGCGCCTTCGTGGTCCCGACCGAAGGCGCGGACCGCGACCCGCAGGCGATCAAGGACTATGTGAAGGCGTCGCTGGCCCGCTACAAGGTGCCGCGGGATGTGGTGTTCCTGGACGCGCTCCCCCGCAACCCGACGGGCAAGGTGATCCGCCGGGAGCTGCCGGCCGGCCCGCTGGGTGCTTCCGGACAGTGAGTACCTCTAGTTGCTTAATGCTACGGCGCGCCTAGGCACGCTCTCTCCCGGAGAGGACTACTCACCCCTATAGTTCACGCTCGTGCCCCCGGATCAACTGATCGACAAGGCCGACGACTCCCCGAGAACAGCAATGGGTGCCGTCGTGTCCGAGCCGGCTGTCTGGAGCGTTGCGGAAGGTGTTCGTCTACGACGCGAGGACTTCGGCGCCGTCGCCTACTCGCCGCAACGAGACCGATTCGTCGCCCTGGGCACCGATGCTTGGCGGCTGGTCGAGACCCTCGGCGTCGAGCCGGTGAGCGTCGATCGTCTGCCCCTCGCCGAGCAACTGGCCGCGGCGGGGATTCTGGAGCCCCCTGCGACGACGCCGGCAGGCCGGCCCCGGCCGGGCAGATCTCTGATCGGCGACTGCCTGGATCTGCCGACGGTCGCGGAGCCGTTGGTGGTGAACACGTTCGTCACCGCGGTATGTCCGCTTCGCTGCCGTTACTGCCACGCCGACGACCTCATGCAGCAGTTCCCCGCGGACGAGACTGACGACGATCTGGAACAGGTGGCGGCGACTGCGGCCACGATACCGGCCATGGTCGCCGTCATCACCGGCGGTGACCCGATCCTGCGGCCGGACCGTACGGTGACTCTGATAGAACGGCTGGCCCCGGAGAAGGCAATCGTCGTGGACACGTCCGGCGCGGGTGACCTCACGCCGTTGGTGGCCGTGCTGAAGAGCGTCCAGGGACACCTGCGGGTGTCGTTGGACAGCGCCGAGGCTGCTGTCAACGACCGACTTCGCCCGATCAACCCGAGGGTGTTACCACGGGGCACGAGCTCCCACGCCGCCGCCTGGGCCACCATCAGCCGCGCTGTCGCAGCCGACGTTCCGACGACTGTGCAGACTGTGGTGTCCCGGGCGAACGAGGATGCGTCGGCGCTCGTGGAGCTGGCCCATCGGCTCAGCGACAGCGGCGTACGACAGTGGGTGCTCCACGTAGCGGTGGCGGCGGGACGCGCGGCCGGCAGACCCGGCCGCGATCTGCTTCCCGGCGCCGGCGTGACGTCGGTCCTCGGTGAGCTCGTCCGCAGAGTGAACGAAGACACTGCCTTGCGCGACCTGCGAGTGCGCATCACGGCGACGCACACGCATCCGAACGCAGTCGTGCTGGTCGGAACCAAGGGTGACGTCTACCTGGAGAAGGGACAAGTCGGCAAGACTCGTCTCTGCGGGCCGGGTACCAGCCGCTCGGAGTTCGGACGCCTTTTCCGGGAGTCCATCGATCTGCGGGCACACGCGGCCCGTTATCTCGGCGGGACCGCCCCGTTCGACACCGGCTCCCGAGCGGAGGACACGTAGGCGTCGGCCCTCTCATGGACCAGTGCGTGCACACGTAGCACTGCGGACAGGTGCAGGGCGGTGGCGGGCGACAGGCCTCCGAGCTCAGGGTCGGGCTCGCGGAACCATGCCAGCATTCGCGCATCGCCGACCTTCTCGGAGAGCAGACGAGCAACCCGGTGCGCCATCTCCAGCCGGTCCCGCGCGATCCGCGCGGTCTCGTCGTGCTGAGTGATCCAATCGTCGAGCTCGACGGGGTTGATCGCTCCTCCCACATAGGCGGTGAGTTCCCAGCCCATCAGCGACGTGCACTCCGCGATGAGCTGTGCCACCTCCTCGGCCCATTTCTCGGCCTCAATCGTGGACTCCGCCATGTCCTCAGGCTAACCGCCGCCCCACTGGCCTCGCGAGGGCCGAAAGGGCCACCCTGTCTCAGTCGGACTCGCTGAGGAACCAGTCCGAGATCCGCTTGGCCAGAAGGTCGGCCAGGATGGGCGAGGTCTCCAGAACGTTGAGCACGTCCTGCCAGGCGTCGAAACTCTGCCCGCCGAGCCGCGCTCCGCCACCGGTACGCAAGTACTCCGGAAGCAGGAACGCGTGCCGGACCAGCCACGGGAGGTAGCGGTCGGTGCGACGCCAGTTTTCCTGGCCGACCTCTCGCAGGATGGACTCCCGCAGATCCTGATGGTGCACCCACCGGATGAGACCGGAATCCTGGCTGAGGTTGGCGATCCTCGGGTGATACAGGTGTCGAGTCTCCTCCCCGGTGACCTGGTACCAGTGTCGCCAGAGTGTGCGTTCGTCGTCGCCCGCCAAGGTCATCACTTGGCTCACCCGCCGGCCGATCAGAAGATGGTTGAAGAGTGACCACAGCGCCGGGGCCGTGAGTAACCGCTGCGCGCCGCGCGAAACCAACTCCTTGACGATCTGGGCGGCCTGCTCCGGGGCATCCTCGGGGTCGATGTCCGGCACGATCTTCGCCGCCCGCAGAGCGTCGTAGGCGTTGGGCTTACGCCGTCCGTAGTACTCCTGCAGGACAGCCCAAGGCCGGGTCGGCCGCTCCTGGACACGCCGGGTCTGCCGTTCCCGGTTGTCGATCCACTCCCGGAGCGAGTAGACGTCCGGCCGCTGTGATCCCGGTATGCGGCTGAACCACTCATACACCCTGTCCTCGAAGGCTCCTCGCACGGTCGCCGATGGTTGCCCGAAGTCGTCGAGCGTGAGGACCACGCGAACTCCGCGGGCTGACAGTGCCGCCGCTGCCAGGGCCTGCACCATATGGATCACCGACGGCGGCCGGAGGCGCACCGGCCAGAACAACAGCGTCGGCGCGGGTGACGCGCCTCGCTCGAGCCGCCAATCGAACCGGTCGCCCAGTTGGCGCAGAAGATCAGTGGCGACCTTCGCCGGCGCGCGTAACGGCACCGACCCCAGCGACCTGGCCAATTCGGCATGCTCGAACGTTCGCGGGGCGGGCACCGGTGCCCTACGCGGTATCGTTTCGTCGGCTTCCGGGACCAAGGCGAACTGCACAGCGAGCTTCTGCAGCATCAGGTCGGCGGCCACCCCGCAATGGATGGTGAGCGCGTCGCCTCCGCCGAGCCGGTCGCCGAGAATCCGTGTTCGGGCATCACGTTCGGCGTGTTCGTCCGGGACCGCCCACAGCACCCGGGCGTTCTCTCTCATCGCCGATTGCAGGGCCTCGAAGACGATGGGATCGGAACCTCGATAGCCCAGCACGCAGACCGTCGCGCCGGCGAACAGCGCGTGCAAACGGTCCGCCAGTCCCTCCGGCGGTGGCTGCCGCAGCTGTGGCAACGGGGCCAGGCGGTCGGCATGATGCAGAGGACGCCAGTACCCGAGCAGGTGTACCACCTGTATGACTTGGTCGTCGTCAGAGTCGATCAGTGCAGGGTTCGGGTACGGCGTAACGGGCGTGGCGGGCACACCGAGCTGCGCGAACGCGGCAACCGCCTCAGGCCCGAGTGCTGTGGTGATGATCCGCCGATCAAACCGACCAGGAAAGCGCGCCACCAGCCGTCCGAGTGCCAGCAGCCCCGGGCTGACGCGCCAGGAGGAGGCGTCTCGCTCCAGGATCAGCGCCGAGTCGCGGTCGAGAGGACGAGCCGGGCTCGGTTCGACGACCGGACCCTCGTCGGGCGGCCGGTACGCCTTCAGCACGGTCCGCTGGAGAACGACGTCGAACTCCTCGGCGCCGAGCCAATCGTGAATCGCACGCCGATAGCCGGCGAAGCCGGCCGTCGGGTCGTCCTCCGGCCCGGGGCGCTGGAGTTCCCGTCTGAGGTCGTCGTTGCGGCGCAGGTCGGCGTACTCGCCGGCCACCCGGACCAGGTCTGCGGGCCACAGCTCGTCGCTGTCGGCCAGATCGGGCCCGATCAGGAAGAGTAGCCGGCCCTGCGACTCGCGTAGCTCACGGACGAGTTGTTCAAGTAGCTCGCCCTCCCCGGCGAACTGCACCACGACGTCTCCTCACGATGAACCGTCTGTTTCGGCCTGAACACCCGGAGCTACCTCAATTACTCATACCCGACGGCTTGTTCGGTGACCAAGCCCTCGCTGGAGAGTCGGCCATCCGACAGTTCGGACTCCAGCTGACCCGGCCCCCACCCGTAGTAGCCGACGAAGATCCGCATCCGGATCCCGGTCAACCGAGCCGGACGCGGGTCCGAGCCGAGATCGAGCACGCCGACCCGGCCGGACAGAGGCTTGAAGGCGGGCGGCGCGGTGGCGCCTTCGGGGATCACCGCGAGCCCGAAGGCACTGAAAGATGCGACCGGGCCGCCGGTGAACAGGACCGGAGGCTCGGTGACCATCCCCGCCCACTCGGCCAGAAAGGTGTGGACGAGACGATCGGTACGCGCGTCGAGGCGGATGGCCAGGGCGCCTACATCCGGCCGGTGATCGAGCACCAACAGGCGTGCTCCGCGGGCGGGATCGCCCGGCCGGCCGGCAGCGGAGAGAACCTGACCGGTGAGCCGAAGGCCCTGCCTGTGCGCCGCGTTCCGCAGCAGGGGAACGCTTTCGTTGTGACTGCGAATCTCCGGCAGGGGCCGGCCTCGTGCCAGCAGCGCCGCACGCACTTCGCGCCAGATCACGCTCACGTCCAGCGGATCCGGACCGCCGGACAGTCCGGCCTGAACCATGCGGATGAGCTCGCCGGTGAACGCGGTGTGCTCCTCGTCAGCCGGGGCGAACGCCGTGGTGTTCCGCGACGCAGCGACAAGCACCGCCGCGCTGTCTATCACGGTCGCGGGGGCACCAACTGCCATGGTCTCCAGGGCACGGCCGGCATAACAGCAGTCCAGGATCACGACTCTACGGCCGGCCCGGTTCCGGGTCACCCGCTCACGTATCCAGTCGTACGGGAACGACGTGGAGTTGAGCAGGGTCTCCTCAGTGGCACGAACCGAAAGGTGCAGCGCACCACTGGGAGCTATGAGCCCGTGCCCGGCGTAGTACACCAGCAGCAGCCCTGTGGGACCGGTCTGTTCCGCGGCATCCCGGAGCGCGATCTCGATCTCGCTGGGCACACCCGGATTGAGCAGCAATCGACATCGTTCCGGTGGCAGACCCCAGAACAAGTCGTCGGTGAGGATGGCCCGCAGATCGCTGATATTGCGTCCCACTGTCGGCAGCGCGGTGAGGTGCTGATACTCAGAAGCTCCGATGAGGACGGCGAAGGACTCGGCCGGATCCGCCAGACGATGCGGAGGCTTCGGGTCGTCCACCATTCCGTCAGGGTATGGCAGCGCGCCTTGTTCCACCGGCTGTCATCAATCCGCCGGCGACTCGTCGTCGAACTCGCTGCGGACGAACTCGGCCAACTTCCGCAGGTTCCGCTCCGCGGTGTCTATCTCGATCTCTCGGTCCCCACGGCGGATCCGCAGCCGGGTCCGGCGCGTGGTCAGGCGTGCGGTGACCCAGCCACCGATCGCCGTGACCACCGCTGCCGCCATGGCCGGGTCGGCGACCATGGTGGTCAGAGCCTCCACGACGCCGCCTGACATGTCGCCGGGGTGGGGCGATCGCCGGTGAGCGATGACCGGATGGCCGCGCAGCCCGTCCGACTCGGCGATCCACTGCTGGAGGTCGATCAGGTCGGCGCCGTCCGCGTCGTCCGGCGCGGTGATCCACAGTTCCGTCGCGCTCGGCATCTATGCCTCCTGTCGGACAGCCACTGTCACCAACGATAGAAGGCGCCGACACCCGTGCGGCGTGACAGCGCAAGGAAGGCGGAGCGCCCCGGGCCGCGTGGGGAAGGCGGGCGTGGGCGGGCCGGATGCGGCTGTGTGAGAGGGCGCACGGTGACAGGGGAAAATGGGGTGATCGAGGACGGGTGGCGGGCTAGCTTCGCGCCCATGGAACCACTCGATGAACGGGCGATCCGGGCCTCCTTCGTCAACTGCAGCAAGGGTGAGGCGAGCCGGATCCGGATGCCCGCGGGCCTGGCCGACGGCGGTGTCGCCTGGGCCGACCTGGACTTCCTCGGCTGGACCGACCCGGGGGCCCCGTTGCGGGCACTGCTGGTGGTGCCGGGCGTGGACGGTCCGACGGGGCTGGTGCTGCGGCGGCCGTCCGCCGGGGCGGTCCGGTCCAGCGCGATGCGGTCGAGCATGTGCCGGGTCTGTCTGACCGAGCACGGCGGGTCGGGGGTGGCGCTGTTCGTCGCGCCGCTCGCCGGGCCGGCCGGGCGCAACGGGAACACGGTCGGTGAGTACATCTGCTCGGACCTGGCCTGCTCGCTCTATCTGCGGGGCAAGCGGCAGCCGAAGATGCGCCTGGTCCGCCGGGAGGAGACACTCACCCTGCGGGAGCGGATCGACCGGGCGTTGACGAACCTGGCGGCCTTCACCGGCCGGGTCGTCGCGGGCTGACCGGGAACGCGGGCGATGAACCGGGCGAGTGGCGGCACAAGACACGGCCCCGCCGGCGGCGAGAAGCGGCGGGCGGGGCCGGACACCAGCGTACGAAGACGAGACCTCGACGGCGCCGGCCGCTGATCCAGCGGCCGGCCTTACTCAGTGCTTGCGGCCGGGCGAGCTCAGTGCTTGCGGCCGACCGCCCCGTAGAGCGCCACCTGCGCGTCGGTGAACGGCACCTCCTCGTCGGGGCGCCACTGCAGGATCGGCACCACCCCGGGCTCCACCATCTCCATCCCGGGGAAGAACCGGGCGACCTCCTCCCGTGTCCGCAGCCGGGTGGGGATGCCCTGCTTGCGCATCACGTCGCTGAAGCCGGCCCATTTCTCCGGGTCGTGGTCGGCGGTGATGTGCGAGATCACCAGGTAGCTGCCGTGCGGCAGTTCGGCCATCAGCCGGGCCACGATGCCGTACGGGTCGGCGGGGTCCTCCAAGAAGTGCAGCACCGCGTAGAGCAGCAACGCCACCGGCTTGTCGAAGTCGATGGTCTCGTGCATCTCCGCGGACGACAGGATCCGCTCCGGCTCGCGCAGGTCGGCGTCCAGATAGCGGGTTCCCGGGGCGGTCAGCAGGGTTCGCGCCTGGGCCAGCACGAGCGGATCGTTGTCGGAGTAGACCACCCGCGCGCCCGGGTCGACCGCCTGCGCCACCTGGTGCACGGCCGGGTCGGTGGGCAGACCGGTGCCGAGGTCCACGAACTGCCGGATCCCGGCCTCGGCGGCCAGATAGTGCACGGTGCGCCGCATGAAGGCGCGGTTCTGCCGGGGCGCGACGGCCGCGTCCGGGTTGGCTTTCAGCCCAACGGCTGCGGCCGCCCGGTCGGCGGCGAAGTTGTTCGTGCCGCCGAGCAGGTAGTCGTACACCCGTGCGGGGTGTGGCCGTCCGGTGTCCAGAGGTTCGACCATGATCTCTACCCCCATCGATCCAGGATGATCGACAAAGGATAGACCCGGTTACCCCTTTGATGGCCCTGAGGTCCCCGCCACCGCAGTGGTGATGGCGGGGTGCAACGACGGAAATGTCACCCGGAAGAGGAACCGGAGCGGGCCGGTGCCGGTGGGTTCGGTGCCCGGGTGGGCCGGGCATGGCAGGGGCCGGGCGGTGAGTCGCCCGGCCCCTGTCATCCCCCGATCCCCCGGATTCGGTCAGTGCAGCGCCCGTGCCGATGCGTGCAGGCCCGGGACGCGCTCCCGCTGGGCGTCGCTTCCAGCCGCGATCTCGGGGCGTACGCTCCCGGCCGCCATCCCGGGGTGCACGCTTTCGGCTGCGGTCCCGGGGCGTGGGCTCCCGGCTTCCACGCTTGCGGTCAGCGGGGCGAAGGCCGCCATCAGCAGCAGCGCGGCCAGTGGCAGCAGGTCGAGTTCGATGGTGATCGCGACGATGCCGGCGCCGAACAGCAGCGGACTCCAGAACGGGACCCGGCGGGCGGCCACCAGCAGCCCCAGCAACGCGAGCATGCCGAGGGTGAACGCCAGCGGGCCGGCCACCTCCAGCGGCGCGGGCAGCGGTTGCGAGTCCCGGAAGGCCGGCGCGAGGTCACCGGTGAGCACCCAGAGGAAGCAGGCGACGCCGACGACCGTCGTGGACGCGGCGATGGAGGCGACGCGGCGGGCGCCGGCCGGCGTCAGGCGGACCAGGCTGATCGCCAGCACGCCGAAGAGCAGCATGGCGCCGAAGAACGCCAGGCGGCCCAGGTTCCAGGCGAGGCCGGGACCTCGATCGCCGTCGAGGCCGTCGACGAGGCGCAGCAGCCCGTACCCGAGGACCAGGAGCGGCGCGTCCCGGGCGGCTCGGCGAACGGTGACGCTGTTCGATGACATGAGCTGACCGTAGGTCCCCGGCTCCACTCCCGAGTACCGGCGGTTTCCCTGGTGGTTCCCCGAGCTGCCCCGCCCACAACCCCTAGGGCTTCCTAGGAACCTATCTTGATATCTCAGGCGAGGGCGCGAGCTCGGTAGCCCGTGGGTGTGGCTACCACCGCGAAACCGCCGGCCACCGCGGCGACCGCACGAAACACCGCGAGCGACGGCACCCCGGCGACCGGCCGGCCGGCAGTGTCACAAGCGGTCTGGACGTCCCCGCCGTACCGGGCCGCCCCACCCTGCCCATAGGAGAATCGGACCCGCTTCGGGCACCACAGGACCGCCCCCGCGGCGGGCTCGGCCGTGGTTCCGGTTCGCAGGTCGAGCAGTACAGGCCCGGCGCGCCCCTCCACCATGACCGTGTGCACGCCGGCGATCGGCACACGCCCGTCCCCCACCGCGAGCACGACAGCAGAGGCCCCGGGAGTGGAAGCCGCACGGGCGGAGAGATCGGAGGTCGGCACGGCAGGACGGGTGGTCACCGCGACCGGATCCGCGCCGACCGGAAACGACCATCGGGCGCCGCCGGTGCGCGGGTGGAAACCCTCCAGGACGACCTGTAGCCCGGCATGCCGGGTCGACGGTGCCGAGGTGACCGTTCCCCTGTACCGGCAACGGACCATCAGCCCGGCGAGCGGAATCCGGCCCCCGCAGTCGGCGATCGCCCCTCCCCGGCGCCAGAGCACCCGGCCGTCGACGGCGTCGAGACCCACCATGGCCGAGTCCCGGCCCAGGTCGAGCGTCACGGACGTCCCGGTACGCACGCCACGGGCGTACCCCGAACCGGTGTAGACACCGGCGACCGGATGCCGGCCCCAGCGGGATCCGGCGCTCGAGATCGTCGGCGGGAGCGTCGCGGCGAAGGGCTGTCGCCACCGCGCCGTCCCGTCGATCACCAGTGTGATCTGCTCAGCCCCGGCACCGCCGGCGGCGATCAGGCCGGCCGGGCCGAGACTGCGGGCGCTCGGCGGAAGGCTCGCCGGGTACGGCAGGAGCGCCCCGCTGTCCAGGTTCAGCCGATAGCCCTGCACCGGGTCGTCGTCCGACGGAGCCGCCAGCACGCACACCGACCGCCCGGCGAAACAGCTCTCCGGCCGGCTGCTGATGAGCATCGCCGGGCTGCGGTGCACCTCCCGGCCGGTTGCCGGCTCGACCACCGAGAGCCGGGCGTGCCGTGGGCCGAAGGCCGGCTCGGGCTGCAGCAGCACCGCGTGGTTCCCGACCCGCTGCGGCGTCATCTCCACATTCGCCGGTTGGGCGCTCGGGCTCACCTCGTGCTCCCACAGCACCCGTCCCGTGTCCGGCGCCATGCCGCGGGCGAAGACGCGCCGGGCCCGCAGCACCTGACCGATGACGACCTCACCGACGGCGACGGGCCGGCCGATCGGCACGGCGCCGGTGGTGACCCACTGACGGCCCGGGCCCGGCGACGCGGCACCACGGGGCGGAGCGGCCGCTGCCTGCGATCCCTCAGGGGCGATGGCAACGGTCAGGGCCATGAGCGCGGTGACAGCCAGCTTCACGCGGACAGTATGCAAGCACTACATGCAGATAAATCCTCTTTTGCGCCGCGCTCACCCACCGAGGCCGGTATTCCTATCAAGCAAATAGGAATGCTAGGCTTGCCATCCGAGCCACCAGGGAGTGAGGCAGGCGCGATGACCACCCTGAGCGAACAGGCCGCCGAGGAATCCATCGCCGCCGGGGCATTCACGCCCGGGCTACCGGGCTTCGTGGGCATCGCCGTCGATCTGCTCCTCGACCCCGCCTGCGCGCCGGCCGGGCGCCGCCCGCTGCGGCACGGATTCCTCGACGCGCGCTCCCCGCGCGTGATGGTGGTCAGCGGCCCGCCCTCCCCCGGACTCGAGGTGGCGTTGCGCCGGATGTCCGACGACCTGGCCGCCGCCGTCCGGATCACCGAGCAGCACCGGCTCACCGTGCTGCCGCGCGCCACCGACTCGGCGCATCCCGAGGACCCGGCGCACGCGCTCGGCACCGCGACGGCCGGCATCCGGATCGGCCTGGAGGCGGGGCTGGAGACCGGGCCGGACAGCGACGGCCCGCTCGGCCTGCGACGCCGGTGGGCCCTCGCGCACACGCTCGCCCCGGTGATGGCCGCCGCCTTCGCGAACGCGCCGCTGCGCCACGGCCGCCCGACCGGGTGGCGGAGCGTGCGGCAGGCGCTACGCCGCGACCTCCCGGTGCTGACCACCAGCGCGGGCGCGGACCACACCGCCACGGATCCGCGTGCGGCCTGGTCGGCGTACGCCATGGATGTCCCGACCGCGACCGGCCGCTCCCTGCGCGACCAGATCCGCAGCGGCCGCCGCCCCACCCAGCCCGACCTGCGCCACCACCTCGCCGCGCTCCGCCCGCAGGTGGCCGCCCGCGGCCACCTGGAGCTCGACATCGCCGACCGCCAGCCGGGCGACGGCTGGCGCCTGCCCGCCGCGGTGCTCACCGTCCTGCTCGACGACCCCCGCGCGGCCGGCGAGGCCTGGGCGGCGACCGCCTCGCTGGTCATTGAGGACCGGCTCTGGGAGCGGGCCGCCCGCGACGCGCTGACCGATCCGGTGCTGGCGGCGGCCGCCCGGGACTGTTTCATGGCCGCCTACGCCGCGCTGTCCCGGCTCGGCGCGGCCCGCGAGCTGCGGGACGCCGTCGCCGAGTTCACCGAACGGTACGTGCACCGCGGCCGCTGCCCCGCCGACGACGTCCTGGACCAGGCGCGCATCAGCGGATGAGGCCACTGCGCACCAACGGATGAGACCCGCTGTGGATCAGCGGACCAGGCCGAGCACCACATCCATCGCCCGGAACTTGTCCGCCCCCGAACCCAGCATCCGGTCCGGCACGATGAGCTCGTCGACACCGGCCACCCGGTAAGCCTCGATCACCTCCACGAGCCGGTCCCGTGACCCGCCGATCGCCGGCATGCCCACCTCCGGAAGCGGTCCGTCGACCACGGTCAGCGCCTGCGCGGTCCGTGCGATGGCCCGCGGGTCCCGGCCGACGTCCGCGCAGTGCCGGTCCAGCACCGCCGACTTGTGCGCGATCGTGTCCGGGGTGCCCCAGCAGTTCCAGGCATCCGCGTACTCGGCGACGACCCGCAGCATCCGCTTCTCGCCCTTGGCGCCGATCAGGATCGGCAGCGGGTCCTGCACCGGTTTCGGCTCGCAGACCGCGTCGGTGACGGTGTAGTAGTTCCCGTGCATCGTGGTGCGCGGCTCCCGCAGCAGCCCGCGGAGCACCTGCAGCGCCTCCACGAACCGGTCGATCAGCGCCGTGGTGGGCGGGAGCTCCAGCCCGTACTGCTGATGCTCGTTGATCTGCCAGCCGGCGCCGACGCCCAGCGTGAACCGGCCCCGCGTGATGTGGTCGACGGTGGCCGCCATGTTCGCGAGGACGGCCGGGTGCCGGTACGTGTTCCCGTACACCAGCGTGCCGATGCGGACCCGCGGCACGCTCGCGCCGAGCGCCGCCACCACCGAGCCGCACTCCAGGACCGGGCGGCCGGTGTCGACGCCGGGACCCTCGTTCGGCATGAAGTGGTCGGCGAACCAGACGCCGTCCCAGCCGGTCTCCGCCGCGTGCCGGGCGGTCTCCAGGACGTCGCTGTACGGTTGTGCCGCCCCGGGCCAGATCGAGATTCGCATGCCGACCAGCCTGCCATGCCCCGTGCGCCCGTCGCGCCCTCCTCAGCCGCGCGCCGACCGCACCGTCCGCCACGCGTCCCACCAGGCGATCGCCGCCGTCCGCAGCCGCGGTGACGCCACCTGCCGGCCCTCCCGTCGTGCCCGCAGCTGCGCCACCAGCCAGGCCGGCGCCCGTGCCGCCTCCACCGCCCGGGTCTTGGTCAACAGCTCCCCCGTCGCCAGCGCATGCCTGCCCCGCGCCATCGACGTGAGCCCGAGGTCAGCGAGCACTGGATCCAGCCACAGCCACGGTCGCCGCGCCGCCCACGCCCAGTACCCGGTCAGTTCCGCACGCGCCGCCGCCCGCACCTCGCCGTCGCTCATCGCCGGCAGCACCTCGTGCGGCGCGCGTCCGAAAACGGCATACCCGTACCGCACCAGCTCGGCCCGCGTGACCCCCGACAGGATCCGCTGCACGAGCATCCCGTGCGTCCACGTCGGATGCCGGGCGTCCCGGTCGGCGAGCCGGTCCTGCGGCACATAGACGCATCCGAGGTCCAGCCCGCGCGCCACGCCGTCGTCCAGCCGCCGATGCAGCGCGACGAGTTCGCCCTGGTCAGGTGTGCCGTCGGTGATCGCCACCAGGTCCAGGTCGCTGACTCCGGGCCGATAGTCGCCGGTGGCCAGGGATCCGGCGACGAACAGGTCGGTGACCCCGGCGAGCCGCGCCAGCTCCCGCCCGAACTCGCACACGACCTCCGGCGCGACCACCATGCCGCGCACTCTAGGCGACGCCCTCAAGGCCGTTCCTGATCAAAATCCCCTGCTGGTACGCGTGACGCGCGCCCTGTGCCCAGCAGGCCACCCGCGCGCCGGACAGCCGGCCCAGGAAGTCGCGTGGTTGCCGGCCGGCGCGCCCGGCCGGCATACACCCGATCAAGGCGACGTGACGTGGACCATCATCGGCCGGCCTCGCTCCGCCGACGGGGCGAGGGACGGTGAGCCGGCCGCCGACGGGGCGAGGGACGGTGAGCCGGCCGCCGGCTGGGTGGCCGGGGAAAGGGCAATCGCCGGCGCGGGCGTGACCGGTGGAGACGGTGGCGGGGTGAGGGTGGCGGCGGCCGTGGTGGCGAAGCGTTCGGCGACCGCGATGGCGGTGAGGGCGACGGCACGGCGTTCGCCCGGAAGCACACGACGCGTGGCGGCCAGCCGGTCGCGGAGGTGGAGCAGGCGGGTGAGGCAGTCGTCGACCAGTGTGAGCATCTCGTCGTGCACGGTCACCCTCCGTCCGGATGTGGGCGGGCCGCCGCGCATCCGGTCCGCCCCGCCGGGCGGGGCGGCTCGGCGGCGGCGGCCCGGCGGGTCACTTCTTCTTGTCCTTCTTGCTCTTCTTGTCCTTCTTGGACTTCTTCGACTTCTTGGCCATGACGGTTCCCCCTCCCGGCTCGGCGAAGACGCGGGGCCACGGTGACGCGGCCTCACGTAGCAGCCCGGAAAGCAGCGGGCCGCGGCCCCGAAAAGGCGGGGCCGCGGTCGATCGTAGATCGGCCCACCCGGCCCGAGCAGGCCATTCGGTAACTCTGCGTCCAGCTTCTCGTTACCGGGGACGGCCCGGGGAGGGGACCGGTACGCTCTCGTCGAGTGCGCCGGCACCGCTGGTCAGGAGCGCTTCGAGGGAGAACTCGCCGACAGGCGGATACAGGGCTCCTTCGTCACTGCGCGCACACAGGCCGGTGATCTCCAGGGCCTGCCGGACGGCGCCCGTCGCACTCACCACCTCGAAGCCGTGGCCCTCACGCAGCGCCCGGGTGTATCCGACGAGCAGCACCTCGATGCACTCGCTGCCGATGACGCCGACCTCGGCCAGATCGACGACGACGCGGGAGCGGCGTGCCCGGTCGAACGCGCGCCGCACCGACCGGCGCAGTTCGGCGTGGGCGGACCGGTCGAGTCGGCCGGCCACGCGCAGCCGTACCACCGGGACGGCGCCACCGGTCTCGCGGCTGATCACACAACGCACTTCTTCCATGGTTCCGGTCTATCGGACAGATGTGGCGGCATCCTCAACAGCAGATGATCAACCTGCCAATGGAGGGCCACAGCCAGCGCTTTCAACTTTTGGGTTGACACTCCGCGCGGCGAGGACTACCTTTACTTTCAACCGATAAGTTGAAATGAGGGGCCGATGCCGGCGGACACGTTGACCCGAGTCTTCGCCGCTCTCGCCGATCCGACGCGACGTGACATGGTCGCCCGGCTCGCCGAGGGGGACGCGACGGTGAACCAGCTGGCGACGCCGTACCGGATGTCGCTGCAGGCGGTCTACAAGCACCTCAAGGTCCTGGAGGACGCGGGGGTGGTGACCCGCCCACCGGGACCGCAACCCCGGCTGGTCCGCCTGGAGACGGAGGTCTTCGACGAGATGGACGCCTGGATCGAGCGCTACCGGCGCCGCGCCGAGGAGCGGTACAGCCGACTCGACGCCCTGCTGGCCGAGATGAACGAGGACAAGGGCAAGACCCCCGGAAAGACCGACGAGCGAGGAGAGAGACCGTCATGACCGAGATCGCCAAGGCCACCATCGAGGCCGACCCGAAGGTGCCGATCATCCGCCTGACCCGTGACTTCGCCGCCACGCCGGAGCAGCTGATGCGGGCACACACCGACCCGGAGCTGTTCGTCGCCTGGAACGGGCCGGACTCGGTGAGCAGCAAGATCGACTATTGGGACGCGCGGACCGGCGGCAGCTGGCGCTACGTGTCCACGCACGGGACCGACGAGCACGCGTTCCACGGCTGCTTCCACGAGGTGGGGCCGGACCGGATCGTGCAGACCTTCACCTACGAGGGCATGCCGGGCAGCGTGGCGCTCGAGACGCTGCGGTTCGAGGACCTGGGCGACGGCCGCACCCGGCTGCACGCCGAGTCGCTGACCGACAGCTTCGAGGGCCGGGACGCCTGGCTGGAGAGCGGCATGGAGGTCGGCGTCAACGAGGGCTACGCCAAGCTGGAGAAGCTGGTCGCCGACGGCCGGATCTGACCGCCCCGGGCCGCGGCCGCCCCGGCAACCCCGGGGCGGCGGCGGCCCCAGCATGTGCGGAACCGCTTGAGTCTCGATTCTGTCAGCAGCTACGCCGGCGCGACGGTCGGCCGATGGGTGTGGTGGCCGGCTGTGTCGTCCGGACCGATGCGCCGCGGGCGATGGCTGGGCCGGCCGACGCGGCATGCACAGGGCGGAGGCGGTTGTGGTGCGGTGGTTGAACGACCTGTCGGTCCGGTTGAAGATCTACACGGCGGTGGCGATCGCTGGTGCGGCAGCCGCCGCGATCGGTGTGGTCGGCCTGCAGAAGACATCACAGATGGCCGACGCGGCGGAATACCTGTACCGCGACAATCTCGTGCCGGTGGCACAGCTGGGCGCGGTGCAGAAGGAAGTGCAGCGTTCCTGGCTGGCGGTGATGGACACCCTCGTCAGTCAGCAGGAGGCGGGGATGGCCGCCGACCGCAGGACGGTGACCGAAGCGGACGCCGAGGTGGACCGGGTGTTCGGCGAATACTCGGCCACCGACATGTCCGGTCGCGAGGAGGCGGTGCAGAAGTTCCGGACCGCACTGGCACAGGTCCGGGAGGTCCGCGACCAGCAGTTGGTGCCGAGGGCACAGGCCAACGACATGCGCGGGTTCGAACGGGCGCGGGACAGCGCGGGCCGGCCGGCGCTGGCCACCGCACTCGGCGCGCTGGACGAGCTGGTGACGATCGAGACGGCGGTCGCCGCGGACAAGCGGGCGGAGACGGCGGCGGCGTACCGGTCCGCCCGAACCTTCATGATCATGCTGATGCTGGCCGGTCTGGCGCTGGCCGCGGGCACCGCGTTCCTGGTGGTCCGCGGCGTCATGAGCACCCTGTCGTCGGTCGGCCGGGTCACCCGGGCGCTGGCCGCCGGAGACCTGACCGTGCGCGCGGCCGTCTCCGGCCGCGACGAGCTGGGGCGCATGGCTGCCGACCTGGACGCCGGCACGACGGCGGTGGCTGCCAGCGTGGAGCGCATGGCCCAGGTCGCGGTGACCCTGTCCGCCGCGGCCGAGGAGCTGTCCACGGTCAGCACGCAGCTGCAGACCGGTGCCGGGGAGGCGTCCACCCGAGCCGGAACGGCGTCACATGCCAGCGAAGAGGTCAACGCCGGGGTGCAGAGCATCGCCGCCGGCTCCGAGCAGATGAGCGCCTCGATCACCGAGATCGCCTCCAACGCGGGGCAGGCCGCGCAGGTCGCCCAGGAGGGCATGGCGGTGGCCCAGCAGACCACCGCCCGGGTCGCCGAGCTCGGTGCGGCCAGCACGGAGATCGGCGACGTGGTGCGGCTGATCACCAGCATCGCCGAGCAGACCAACCTGCTCGCCCTGAACGCGACCATCGAAGCTGCCCGCGCGGGCGAACTGGGCAAAGGCTTCGCCGTGGTGGCCGGCGAGGTCAAGGAACTGGCGCAGCAGACCGCCCGGGCCACCGAGGACATCACCGCCCGCATCGGCGCGATCCAGAGTTCGAGCGATGCCGCGGCCGGAGCGATCGCCCAGATCACCGATGTCATCGCGCGGATCAGCGACTACACCACCACGATCGCCTCCGCGGTGGAGGAGCAGACCGCCACCACCGCCGAGATGAGCCGGTCGGTGGCCGACGCCGCCACCAACAGTGGCGACGTGGCTCGTACCGTCTCGGAGGTGGCCGGAATCGCCACGGCCACCGCCGACAGCGCCCGGGCCACCCAGCAGGCAGCCACCGACCTCACCGTGATGGCCAACGACCTGACACAGCTGGTCAACGGGTTCCGCCACTGACCGCGGACGCTCAGACGGTCTTGGTGGGGAAGAGCCCGTCGAAGACCGCGCCGCGGTCGAAGGCCATGGCGTGCTCCCGCGCGCGCCGTTCCAGGTCCCGGCGTTCGTCGCCGCTCATCTCCAGGACCACCCGGTCGATCGCTTCGGCCAGGCCGGCGATGTCGCCGGCCTGGACGATCACCGCGGCGTCGCCGACCGCCTCGCCGGTGCCGCCGGTCAGCGTCGTGACGATCGGCCCGCCGCCGGTCAGCGCCTTCTCCGCCAGGGCGATGCCGAAGGTCTCGACGAAGTCCGGCTCCGGCTTGGTCGGCAGGGCGTACGCCGCGCAGCCCGCCATCAGCAGCGGCTTCTCGTCGTCGTCCACGTCGGTGAGGAAGACGATCCGGTCGTCCTCCTTGGCCATCGCCTGGACGTGCTCCAGCGCCGGGCCGGTGCCGGCCACCACCAGCTTCACGTCGTCACGGCACCGCATCTGCCCGTACGCGATGATCAGGTCGTAGATGCCCTTGGCCCGGGCCACCCGGGAGAGGAACAGGACATATTTGTCGCGCTGCAGACCGCGGCGTGCGAGCGCCGCGTCGACCGCCCGCGGATCGGGGTCGAGGAAGGCCGACGCGTCGATCGGCGGGTAGCTGACCGTGACCCGGCGCCGGCACTCCTCGGCGAAGCCGGTGCCGCAGTTCGTGTCCACCTCCTCGGCCGAGGCGATGATCTCGTCGCGGGTGTACTCGGAGACCGCGACCACCTCGTCGCTGGCGAGGAACGTGGTGAGCAGCACGGTGGCCGCGCCGAAACGGCCCTCGCGCAGGCAGTTGCGGATCACGTTGGTGACGTCGGAGCCGACCGCCTTGGCGATGGTGTGCACCTGCGGGTTGAAGCCGGCCGCCCGGGCCGCGGTGACCGCGTCGTTGACGACCTGGGTGTGCGGCACCAGGTACATCGAGAGGCAGACGGTGGGCACCGGCTCGGCGAGCAGCTCGACCAGGCGGCCGGTGAGGCCGGCCAGGTGCCGGCCGTCCGGGACGCGGTAGTCGCCGACCGCCTCGGGCCGCTCCACCGTGATGCCGGGGCTGTACGGCAGCAGGCGGTCGAGGGGCTTGAGCGGCAGCCCGGCCGCCTGCAGCGCCGGGACCGGCCAGGTGAGCAACCGGACGTCGTCGAAACCGCGGGTGAGCGCCACCTCGGCGAGGTTGCGGGCCTCGCCGGAGTGACCGCAGATGACCGGGTCGGCGCGGACCGCGATGACGAGGCGGCGGGTCGGTCGGCTCATCGTGTTTCCTTCGGGTGGGGGTACGAGAGGGAGGGCGGCCGCTGCCGGTGGCCCCACGAGGAGGGTTCCGGGCCGAGTCGCAGGTGCAGCCGCCCGCCGTGGTGCACGTCGGCCGCGTTCAGGTGCGTGGTGTCGAGGGTCTTCCCGTTGAGGGTGGCGGACTGGACGTACTGCGGTGCGGGCGTGCGGTCGAGGCCGTCGACCCCGATCGGGTGGTCCCGGTGACCGCTCGTCTCGATCACGAACTCACCGCCGGTGACCTGCAGGGCGGCGCGTTCGAAGGCGGGCGTGTTGACGAGGAACAGGTTCTGCCCGGCGACCGGGAACAGGCCGAGCGACGCCCAGACGTACCAGGCGCTGAGCCCGCCGGAGTCGTCGTTGCCGGGCAGCCCGCCGGGGCCGGTGCCGAACTGCCAGGTGAGTGCCGCGTTGACGACCTCGGCGGTGCGGTCGGGGCGGCCCGCGTAGTGGTAGGCCCACGGCGCCTCCATGTCGGGCTCGTTGTTCAGCCCCTCGAAGCGGCCCAGGGCGTAACCGGCGGCCATCTCGTCCGGGTGCGGGCGGCGGCCGGGTTGCCGCACCGGGTCGGCGCCGTAGCCGAAGAACCGGTCCAGCCGGTCGAGGAACGCGGCGTCGCCGCCGGCCAGGTCGATCCGCCCGGCCATGTCGTGCAGCAGGCGGAACGAGTAGTTCCACTTGCCGCCCTCGTAGAACTCCGAGTCCCGCAGCAGGCCGGTGGCCGGGTCGAACGCGTTCACCCAGTCCCCGCTGCGGCGTTCCAGGTCGGCGGCGAGGCGGTGGTCGCCCAGGGCGCGGGCCAGCTGGGCGGTGCAGTGATGGGCGTACGCCAGATCGAGGGTGTGGGTGATGGGGTGCACCACGCCGTGTTCCCGGAAGTCCTCGCCGTAGAGCCGGCGCAGGTCGTCGACCATGTGCACGAGCGCCCAGGTCCAGTCGATGCCGGGCCGGTTCAGCGCGTGCGCGTCCGCGAGGGCGGTGTGCGCGAGCGCGCTGGCCTGCCGGAAGAACCGGTCGGCGCCGCGTGCCATCCGGTAGCCGATCGGGAAGTTGCCCTCCTCCTCGCAGACCCGGATCAGCGACTCGAGAAGGTCGCCGTAGCGGTCCGGGACGATCGCGGACAGCAGCGGCAACTGTGTCTTGTAGATGTCCCACATCGTGCAGATGTCGAACGCGTACGGGCCGGAGGTGGGCCAGAACGGGCTCTCGTCGTCGGCCACGCAGGGTTTGATCAGCGAGTGGTAGAGCGCGGTCGCCAGCACCGTGCGGCGCGCCGGGGTGCCGCCGTCGACCTGGACCCGGCCGAGGTGGTCGCGCCAGCGGGACCGGGTGCGTGCCCGGACGGTCTCGAAGGCGGGACCGGAGCCGCACTCCCGGGCCAGGTTCTCCCGGGCCTGGTCGCAGCCGCGCAGCGAGAAGCCGAGCCGCACCTCGATGGTCTGCCCGGCGCGGGCCGGGCCCATGAAGATCATGCCGAACGGGCGGAGCGTGGTGTGCCGGATGCTGTCGAAGTCGAGGCGGGTGCCGCCGGGGATGAGGCGCCGGTCGTACCAGAGCATCTGCCGCCAGCCGGGGCTGTCCACCTCGATGTGCACGGACAGCGGGACGCCCTCCATGACCACGGTGCCCTGGGCCCGGCCGTGCCCCATGCTCTCCGCCTGGGCGCGCAACGGGACGGTGCGCCCGAGGTCGATCGCCAGCCCGCCGCAGGAGAGGTCGACGACCACCCGGGCGCTGTGGTGGTCGGGGAAGGTGTAGCGGTGGACCGCGACCTTCTCCCCCACCGTGATCTCGCAGCGCACCCCGGTGTCCAGGTTGGCCGCGTAGTAGCCGGCCTCGGCCCGCTCGTCCTCCAGCGGCCAGGCCTGCCCGAGGTCGTCGAGGGGCTGCAGCATCGGGGTGACCCGGACGTAGTTGTAGTACTTGCGGATGGCGCCGGTGCCGGACTGCTGGAAGTGGGTGAAGCCGGAGGCCTGCAGCCGCGCGAACATCTCCTCGGGCACGCCCTCGGTGTTCTTCGCGTAGCGGCCGTAGCCGGTCGGGTAGGCACCGGAGTACGCGCAGGCCGACACCATGCCCAGCGGTGACGTGGCGCCCGGGTGGGTGTTGCCCACCTGCGGTTTCGGCCACCACCAGGTGGCGGCGAGACCGTGCGCGCGGGGCAGGTCGGTGGCCGCTGTGCCGATGAAGGGATCAACGTTGTCGAGGATGGCCGGACTCTAACCGGCCGGCACCCTCCCGGTGGTTTCGTCCAGGTGAACACCCCTCACCGAGGTGAGCATCTCGTCGAACTCGGGCGCCGGCAGCGGCTTGCTGAAGAAGTAGCCCTGCACCGCGGGGCAGCCCGCCGCCCGCAACGCCGACCAGTCGGCCGACTCCTCGACGCCCTCGGCGATCGTGGACATGCCCAGCGAGCGGGCCAGCCACAGCACGGCCGAGATGATCGACGACTTGCGCTGGTCGTCGGCGAGACCGGCCACGAACGAGCGGTCCAGCTTCACGATGTCGGCGGGCAGCGACTTGAGCCAGGTCAGCGAGCTGTAACCGGTGCCGAAGTCGTCCAGGGCGATGCGGACGCCGAGCCGTTTGAGCGCGGTGAGCCGCTCGCTGACGTCGACCGTCGAGGACAGCAGCGCGGTCTCGGTGATCTCCAGAACCAGGCGGGACGGGTCGAGCCAGGGCACTTCGGCGAGCATTCCGGCCACCATCGGTACGAACTCCGGCTCGGCGAGCTGGCGCGGGCTGACGTTGACCGAGACGTAGCCGAGCCGGTCCGACCAGTGCAGCAGGTGATCGATCGCGGAGCGCAGCACGTGCGCGCCGAGCGGCACGATCAGCCCGGTCTCCTCGGCGGCGCCGATGAACTGGCCCGGGCCGAGGATCTCGCCCTCCGGGGTGCGCATCCGGACCAGCGCCTCGGCGCCGACGATCTGCCCGGTGACGGTGGAGACCAAAGGCTGGAACCAGAGCGGCAGGCTGCGGCGCGGGTCGCCGGCCAGCGCGCGGCGCAGCCGGGTCTCGGCGGCGAGGCGCTCCTGCACCGGCACCCGCAGCGCGTCGGTGAACACCTGGAGGCGGTTGCCGCCGGCCCGCTTGGCCGCGTACATCGCCGTGTCGGCGGCCAGCACCACGTCGTCGGCCGGCGTGTGGCCGAAGGCGGTGGCCACCCCGAGGCTGACCGAGACGGGCAGCTCGCTGCCGCCCACCGGCAGCGGCTCGGCGAGCGCGGCGAGGATGCCGTTGCCGACCCGCAGGCCGGCGCCGGCCGGGCCGTGCAGGGCGACGATGAACTCGTCGCCGCCGAGCCGGGCGACCAGGGCGCCTGCCGGGACCGCCCGCACCAGGCGTACGGCCAGGGCGCGCAGCACGTCGTCGCCGGTGGTGTGCCCGGCCCCGTCGTTGACCGACTTGAAGCGGTCCACGTCGAGGTAGATCACGCTGACCGGCTCCGCACTCTCGGCGAGCAGGGCGGCCAGGTCGCTCTCGAAGGCCTTCCGGGAGAGCAGACCGGTGAGCGAGTCGTGGCGCACCTGGCGGCGCAGCTCGGCCTCGTGGTCGCGGACCGCGGTGACGTCGATGCAGTGCACGAACACCAGCTGCAGGCGGCCGTCGCCGTCGTAGAGGCCGGTGCCGTGGACCTGCACCCACATCAGCGAGCCGTCGTCGGTGCGCCGGAACCGGTGGGTGACGGTGATCGGCTCGGTCTGCTCGAGGAGCGTCCGGAACATGGTGGCCGCGGCCTCGTCGAGCGGCTGGATCGGCAGGTCGTGGACGGCGAACCCGGCGGGCAGCTCGGCGGGCAGGCGCATCCATCCGCGGTAGGCGGCGTTGGTGCGCAGCAGCACGCCGTCCGGCGCGATCATCGCCATCGGGACCGGGGTCTCGTCGAAGGCGGCCGACAGTTGCGCCTGGCTCTCCTGCAGGTGCGCGTCAGCGCGCCGCTCCTCGGCCTCGGTCGCGCTCCACTGGACCAGCTGGAAGCCGGCCGCGAACAGCACCGACACACCGTGCAGCACGGCCCAGAAGATCGGGTGCGCCATCGCCTCGTCGTGGTCGTACGTGTGGTCGCTGACCAGGGTCCTGAAGACGCCGTGGTGCAGGGTGGTGGCGATCAGGAACGCCCCGAACGGCGCCCAGTCGCGATAGAGCGCCAGGGCGGCGACAGCGATGAAGAACGTGAAGTGGGCCTCGGTGAGGCCGCCGCACAGCGAGACGAACCCGGCGCAGGCAGCCGTGAA
Source organism: Actinoplanes sp. 13 (assembly GCF_056134165.1). Lineage (NCBI taxonomy): Bacteria > Bacillati > Actinomycetota > Actinomycetes > Micromonosporales > Micromonosporaceae > Actinoplanes > Actinoplanes sp. 13. Next base: position 63,611 of record NZ_JBVYOQ010000034.1, read on the forward strand.
CCCGAGTGCCACGGCGACCGAACGGAGCCGCTTGGAGCGCAGCCGCACCGCCGCGGCGATCGCCGGCAGCACCAGCGCGTCGGTGAGCAGCAGGGCCGGGCCCGCCGCGTCGCCGCGGAACGCCCCGAACACGGTCACCGCGACCATGACGACGGCGAGCAGCACCGTCAGCAGCCGGTGCCGGCCCGCCCAGTCCCCGTCACGCAGGCCACCACCGGCCGGGAGCCGGTCGCGCAGCCGTGTCATCCAGGTCGCCACGAGAAGCAGGATCGGTCACCCGGGCGAGCCGGAGGAGGATCTCGCCGGTAGCGGCTCGGGTGCGCGATCCGTAGGTTCGCCTGCATGGAAGAACTCGTCGCGCCCGCGGTGGAGCTGATCGGGATCCGCTCCACCGCGGACCGCCCCGGCGAACTGGCGCGCGCCCTCGACCTCATGCTCGATCTCGTCGGGCCGGGATTCGGGGTACGCCGCTTCGCGTCGCGCGGCAAGCCGAGCGCGCTGATCTCCACCGGGGACGCGCCGGCGGTCATCCTCAACGCCCATCTGGACGTGGTGCCGGGCATGCCGGAGCAGTTCACCGCCCGCCGCGACGGTCACCTGCTGTACGGCCGGGGCGCCCACGACATGAAGTGCGCGGCCCTGGTCATGGCCACGGTCTTCCGCTCGGTGGCACGCGAACTGCCGTACCCGGTCGCGCTCCAGCTGGTCACCGACGAGGAGATGGGCGGTTTTGACGGCACCGGTCACCAGGTCGCCCAGGGCGTCCGCGGTGGTTTCGTGGTGATCGGCGAGCAGAGCGGCCTGCGGGTGGTCACCGAGTCCAAGGGGCTGCTGCGGGCCAGGCTCACCGCGACCGGCCGGACCGCCCACGCGGCCTATCCGTGGCTCGGCACGAACGCCCTGCTCACCGTGATGGCGGCGGTCCAGCGGCTGCTGGAGCGTCATCCGGTGCCGCCGGCCGAGGCGTGGACGACGACCGTGAACGTGGCCCGGATCGAGACGTCCAACCAGGCGTCGAACATCGTGCCGGCCGACGCGACGGCGTGGCTGGACATCCGGTTCCCGCCGTCGGCGACCGCTCTGATCGACGACCCGGCGGCCTACCTGCGCGAGATCGCGGGCTCCGGGGTCGAGGTGCACATCGACGCGGTGGGGGCGCCGCATCACGCGGATCCGGACTCGGCGCAGGTGCGGCTGCTGCGAGAGGCGGCCACGTCAGTGGGCTTCGAGGGGGCGCTGCTGCGCAAGCACGGCGCGGCGGACGGGCGGTTCTACTCGGCGCACGGCATCGATGCGGTGATCTTCGGGCCGGGCGGGGACGGACAGCACGGCCCGGCGGAGCATGTCGATCTGAGGACGCTCCGGCCGTACCACGACGCTTTGATGATCTTTCTGCGCTCCCTGGCGCCGGCGAGGAGATCCGCCCGATGACTGACGAACCGCGCCGGCCGGTGGTGCTGGCCGGGCTCAGCACCCTCGACGTGATCCAGCTGGTGGAGAAGTACCCGGCGGACAACGAGAAGGTCACCGCGCTCGCGCAGACCGTGGCGGCCGGCGGTCCCGCGACCAACGCCGCGGCCACCGTCGCCCACCTGGGTGGCGCGGCCACGCTGCTGACCGCGGTCGGGCGGCATCCGCTGGCCGCCGGCATCCACGCCGACCTGGACCGGCTCGGGGTGCGCCTGGTGGATCTGGCCGCCGGCGACACCGGGGCGCCCGCGGTGTCCAGCATCGTGGTGAGCGCCGGCACCGGCAACCGGGCGGTGGTCTCCACCAACGCGGCGGCGCGGCGGATCGAGGTGCCCGCGCTGGACGCGATCCTGGACCGCGCGGCGGCCGTGCAGGTCGACGGCCACCACCCCGAGCTGGCCGTCGCGGTGCTGACCGGGGCGCGCCGGCGGGGCATCCCGGCGCTGCTCGACGCGGGCAGCTGGAAACCGGTGACACCGCGGCTGCTGCCGCTGCTCGACGTGGTGGTCTGCTCGGCGGACTTCCGGCCGCCCGGCGCGGCGTCCGCGCACGACGTCGCGGTGTTCCTGGCCGGCGCCGGGGTCCGCTGGATCGCCGTCAGCCGCGGCGCGGAGCCGATCCTGCGGTGGACGGGCGCCGGGTTCGCCGAGCATCCCGTGCCGCGCGTCGAGGTCGTCGACACGCTGGGCGCGGGGGACGTGCTGCACGGGGCGCTGACCTACGCGGTGGCCCAGCGGTGGCCGCTCACCGACGAGACGTTCGCGGCCTCGCTGGACGTGGCGGCGGCGGTGGCCGGCCGGTCGTGCGCGTCGTTCGGCACCAGGTCGTGGATGGCGGCCGCCCGATGACCGTCGCGTCGCGCCGGCAACAGTTCACGGCCGGGCCCCGGACCCGGGTGCACTGGGAGTGGCGGCAGGGGTGGCGGCCCGGCCGGTGGTGCTACTGGTGGTACGTCGACCTCACCGGTGAGCCGGCGCTCGCCGACCTCGTCGCCGGGCATCTGGCCGCACCGCCCCCAGCGTGTGAACTTTGGGTTCGAGTCGCACCCTAAGTTCACACGCTGGGTCAGGGGAGGGAGGGCTTGACGAGGGGCGCGAGCGCGCGCAGGTGCGGGGGGCGGGCCGGGTCGACGAGGGCGTTGGCCGAGCAGGGGCCGTGCCGCAGCAGCATCTCCGCGTACCGCGTCTCCGGGTCGACCCGCTCCCCGCCCGGGCTGGTGGTCTGGTCGGCGTAGGTGAGGGCGTCCGCCATCAGGCTGCGCTCGTCCGGGAAGACCGAGAGCCGCTCGGCGAAGCCTTTGATCTCGGCGACGAAGCGGGCGCCCGAGTGGTGGGCGACGAGCCCGGCGATCCGGTCCGGCCAGCCCTCCACGGTCAGGTGCACGGCGCCGTCGAGGGGGTGGAAGCCGGTGTGCGCGATCGGTTTCGCATAGCCGACGTCGTGCAGCCAGGCCGCCGCGACCAGGATGTCCGGGTCCAGGCCGAGCCGCTCGGCGAGCCCGGCGGCGCGTTCGGCGACGCCGACGGTGTGCCGCCAGCGGTTGCCCATGTCGCCCAGGAGGCTCTCGGCGATGGCTTGCGCGGCGTCGGCGCGGGTGGTCAGCAACCCGGTCATGGCCGGATCCTCCGCCGGAAGGGTTAACAGCAGGCGAACGGCCCGTGGCGCGGATCTGAAACCGTCAGCGGACGGCGGTGGCCGCAGCCCGGCGCTCCATGGCGAAACCGGTCACGGCCAGCCACAGTCCGGCCGCGGCCAGCGCCACGCCGGTCCAGGACGGGGCGAGATAGCCGTACCCGGTGGCGATCACGACGCCGCCCAGGGCCGCACCGATGCTGTTGGCCACGTTCATCGCCGACTGGTTCAGCGCGGCACCCATCAGCTGCGCCTCCGGGGCCACCGTGATCAGCCGGGCCTGCAGCGCCGGGCCGAGGAAGATGCTCGTCGCGCCGACCAGGAAGGCGCCGAGGAAGAGGCCGGGCACGGTGTCCGCGGTGAGCGCGAACAGCATGATGGAGACGATCATCCCGCCGAAGCCGAGCAGCATGGCCCGGCGCAGGTTCCGGTCGGCGAAGACGCCGCCGAGCGCGTTGCCGACGGTCATGCCGAGGCCGAACACCGCCAGCACCCACGGCACCGCGCTCGCGGACAGCCCGGTCACCTCGGTGGTCACCGGCGCGATGTAGCTGTTCACCGCGAAGAAGCCGGCGAAGCCGACGGCTGCGGTCGCCGCGACCAGCCACACCTGTGGGCGGCGCAGGGCACGCAGTTCGGTGGCGGGTGAGCCGCCGGCCGCGGCCGGGACGTCGGGCACGGTCGCCAGCACGGCGACGAGGGTGAGCACGAACGCGCCGGCGATGACGAGGTACGCGATCCGCCATCCGGACGTCTGCCCGAGGTGGGTGATCAGCGGGACGCCGACGACGTTGGAGATGGTCAGCCCGCCGAGCACCACCGCGTAGCCGCGCGCCTCCCGCCCGGGGCCCATCAGCGAGGCCGCGAGCAGGCCGGCCGCGCCGAAGTAGGCGCCGTGCGGCAGCGCCGCCAGGAACCGCCCCACGAGGACCAGGCCGTAGGAGGGCGCCAGCGCGGAGGCGACGGTGCCGGCCGCGAACAGCACCAGCAGGGTGAGGACCAGCCGCTTGCGCGGCATCCGGGCGGAGAGCACGGCGATCAGGGGCGCGCCCACGACCACACCGAGGGCGTACGCGGTGATGACTCCCCCGGCCTGTGCCACGGCGTCCTCGGCCGACCGTTGATAGGCCTGCGGCAGCAGGTCGCGGGCCATGTCGGGCAGCAGCCCCATCGCGACGAACTCGGTGAGCCCGATCGCCACCCCGCCGAGCGCGAGCGAGAACAGGGCGGTCCAGCGCTGCCGCGGGCTCAGTTGATCCACTCCGGGAAATCTAGACCTCGGCCGCCCCGCCGCAGGTCAGCAGTGGCCGAGCTCACCGGGTGGCCGTTCGGCCGATGACTGTCGACCGAACGGCCCTGTACGGGCGTCGATAGGTTTGCTTCTCTCGATGGGCTCCCGATCACCGACGAATAGGCCCGATATGAAGACAACGCCCCGATCCGGGCGTCATCGGCTCCACCCCCGCCGGCTCTTCAAGTATCGGAAGCGACTACTGGGCGCGCTCGTGGTGGCACTGTGCGTCGCCCCGCTCGCCATGGTGACCGGCAACGCCACCGCGGCCGCCGCGCTTCCGCCGCAGCCGGGGAACTTCAAGGGATACGCCTTCGACGCCTGCACCGCGCCGTCCAGCGACGCGATGAAGGGCTGGCTGCAGTCGAAGTACCGGGGCGTCGGCATCTACTTCGGTGGCGTCGGCCGCGGCTGCACCCAGAACAATCTGACCGCGGCCTGGGTGAAGGAGCAGATCAGCCGCGGCTGGAAGCTGATCCCGATCTACGTGGGCCTGCAGGCGACGTGCACCACCACGACGAAGAAGCACCTGATCAACAACGCGAACGCCGCCGCGCAGGGCCGCGCCGCCGCCGACGACGCGGTCACCCAGGCGAAGAAGCTGGGCCTGTCGCCGGAGAGCGTGCTGGTCTACGACATGGAGGCGTACCGCATGAACGATGCCGCCTGTCGTAACGGCGTGCTGAACTTCATGAGCGCGTGGACCGCGCGGCTGCACGACCACGGGTACTTCTCCGGCTACTACAGCAGCATCAGTTCCGGCGTCGCCGACCAGGTGGCCGTCTACAACAAGGCCGGTTACGTGCGGCCGGACTACGTGGACTTCGCCCGCTGGGACGAGACCGTCACCGTCGCCGACAAGGTGATCCCGGCGTCGTACTGGCACCCGCAGCGGCGGATGAAGCAGTACCAGGGCCCGCACAAGGAGACCTGGGGCGGGCACACCATCAACATCGACAGCAACTACGTCGACTTCGCCCGGCTGCCGGCCGCCAAGCTCGGCGACTGGGGCCGCAACGGCTGGTCCGACGTGGTCGCCCGGACGAAGAGCACCGGCAACCTGTTCGCCTACCCCGGCAACGGCACCACGGTCTCGGAGTACGGCCGCGTCAAGGTGTCCGGCGCGTTCGGCAAGGCCAACGCGATCGTGCGGATGGATCTGACCCGCGACGGCATCCAGGACGTGGTCGTGCGGACCACCTCGGGCGCGGTCCACCTCTATCCCGGCCGCAGCAACGGGACCCTCGCGGCGCGCAAGACGCTTTACAAGAACTTCAAGCACATGCGGGAGCTGACCGCGATCGGCGACTTCACCCGGGACGGTTACCCCGACCTGCTCGCCGCGCAGACCAGCAACGGCAACCTGTACGTGTACCCGGGGAAGAAGGGCGCCAAGTTCGGGGCCCGCAAGGTGGTCGCGTACGGCAACTGGAACGGCCGCAGCGAGTTCACCGGTGCCGGCGACTACAACCGGGACGGTTTCCAGGACCTCGTCGTCAAGGTGAACAGCTCGGGCAACATGTACTTGATCCCCGGCAGGTCGGGCGGCTTCAAGTCGCCGGTGTTCATCGGCAAGGGCAAGGGCCTGCGGGACTGGACCGGCGTCGGCGACTTCGACCGGGACGGCTTCACCGACCTGGTGGCGGTGCAGGCCTCCACCGGCAACCTGATGCTCTTCCGGGGCACCGGCAAGGCGTTCAGGCCGGGCGTCCGCGTGGCGAGCGGCTACTCCGGTCGTACCCCCCTGTTCTGACCCTTCGGTGTGTTGATCTCGGGTTCGGATCGAGCCCGAGATCAACACACCGCAAGTGCGGTCAGCGGGCGGCGCGGAGGGTGTCGCGCAGCGCGTAGTAAGCGGGCTTGCGGCGGAAGTCGTCCCACATCACCGTGGCCGCGCCCTCGGCCGGGAAGAAGACCGGCACCCAGCTGTACTTGTCGGTGAAGCCCCAGATGGTGAACGAGTTGCAGTCGTCGACGGCCAGGCAGGCGTCCAGCACGGTCTTGTAGTAGCTCGCCTGGGTCTGCAGCTGCTCGGCGGTGGGCACGCCGCCCTCGGGCAGGTCCATCCGCACGTCCAGCTCGGTGATCGCCGTCTTCAGACCGAGGTCGTCGAAGCGCTGCAGCACGGCCTGGAGCTGGTCGGGAGCGCCGTACCGCATGCTCAGGTGCGCCTGCGAGGCGAAGCCGTGCAGCGGCACCCGGGCGGCGAGCAGCTCCTTGGCGAGCGTCTCGTACGCGTCGACCTTCACCCCCGGCCAGTCCACCCCGTAGTCGTTGAGGAACAGCTGCGCGCGCGGGTCGGCCTGGTGCGCCCAGCGGAACGCGTCGGCGACGATGCCGGGGCCGAGCTCACGGATGAAGATGTTCTCCTGCCGGTACTCCCCGTTCTCGTTGAAGATCTCGTTGGCCACGTCCCACTGGTGGATCTGCCCGCGGTACCGGCCGACCACGGTGTAGATGTGGCTCTTCAGGATCGAGCGCAGCTCGGCCTTGGTGAACATGCCCTCGGTCAGCCAGTCCGGGTTCTGGCTGTGCCAGAGCAGGGTGTGCCCGCGGACGACCTGACCGTTCTGCCGGGCGAACCGCACGATCGCGTCGGCCGGGCCGAAGTTGTAGCGGTGCCGTTCCGGGTGGATGAACTCCCACTTCATCTGGTTCTCCGGCGAGACCGAGTTGAACTCGCGCGCCAGGACCTTGCGGTACTGGCGGTCGTTGGGGAACGGGTCCGGGTACGGCTGATCGACGTGGTGACCGCCGCCGGCGACCGCGGTGCCGATCCGCAAGTCTCGGGGAGCCGCCTTGCGCAGCGGCACGTCGTGCTTGCCGTGCCGGGCGGTGGATCCGCCGGCCGTTACCGGGGCGGCCTGCGCCGGTGGGCCGGCGGTGGCCAGAAGTGCCGAGGTGGCGAGGACGGCCACAGCGACACGGGACGTTTTCCTCACGGTGTCTCCTTCGAGGGCGAAAGTTGAGCGGCCGCGTCGCCCGGAAGGTGGTGGCCGGGAGAGCGGCGTAACTTTCGGGTTTCCCTCGTAAGTTATGCGGGCGACCGACGCCCGTCAATGGCTGCGGCCCGATCACCGTCCGCATCCGGCAACGTGAAGATCACCGCGGTGCCGCCGCCGGGGTTCTCCTCGATCCGGATCGTGCCGCCGTGCCGGTCGACGATCCGCAGACAGCTGGAGAGCCCGATCCCGTGCCCGGCCGCCGGCGCGTCGTCCAGCCGGGTGAACATGTCGAAGACCCGCCGGCGCTGCTCCGGCGGGATGCCCACGCCGTTGTCGGCCACCGTCACGGCGCAGCCGCCGGCCTCGCCGGCCGCGGTCACGGTGACCCGGCACGGGCGGTCCGGATGCCGGTACTTGACCGCGTTCGCGATCAGGTTCTGCAGCAGCTGCCGGGTCAGCACCGGGTCGCAGGAGACGAGCGGGAGCCGGTCCGGCAGCACGACCTCGGCGCCGGCCTCGACGAGCGCCGCGTTCAGGTCGGCCAGCACCTGCTCGACGATCTCGCCGAGATCGGCCGCGACCAGGGTGACCGGGGCGCTGCCGGCCTGGGCGTACCCGAGCAGCGACCGGATCAGCTCGCGCATCCGGGTGACCGCCCGGGCCGCGGCGTCCACCCACCGGCGGGCCTCGCCGGTGACGTCGTCCTCCAGCAGTTCCAGATATCCGCCCACCGCGCCGAGCGGGGCGATCAGGTCGTGGCTCACCGCACCGGCGAAGTTGCTCAGATCCGCGTTGGACCGGCGCAGCTCCTCGTTGGCCGCCGCCAGCTCGCGGCGGGCCTGCTCGATCGCCTGCTGCTGGGCCCGGTCCCGGGTGACGTCGGTCATCGCCACGACCGCGCCCATCGGGGTGCCGTCCGGGCCGATCAGGGCCCGCCCGCTGCAGGTGACGTGCACCGCCTCGCCGGTGGTGCGCCTGATGATGATCTCGGCGTTGTCGACCACGCCGTCGCGCAGCGCCCGCAGCAGCGGGATCCGGTCGGACCTCAGCCGGGTGTGCCCGTCGGTCTCGTAGAGCGAGTAGCGGTCGGCGAAGGCCTGCGGGTCGACGGTCGGGTCCGCGTCCATGCCGTGCCATTCCCGGGCGGCCCGGTTGAACAGCGTGAGCCGGCCGCTCCGGTCGGCAGCGACCACGCCCACGTCGATCGTCTCGAGCAGGGTGTCGGTCCACCGCTGCCGGGCCTCGGCCACCACCGCGAGCTCAGCGTTGAGGCGGGCCTGCCGGCGGCGCTCGAACAGCGCCAGGATGACGCCGGTGAGATCGTTCAGGCGGGCGATCTGATCGTCGGTCAGCGTCTGCGGCCGGTCGTGGAACACGCAGAGCGAGCCGAGCGCGTGACCGTCCGGCGTGACCAGCGGCGCCGAGGCGTAGAAGCGCACGTCGGCGAGCACGCCGGTGACCCACGGGTTGGTGCGGTACACCGGGTCCTGGCTGGCGTCCGGCACGTAGGTGAACTGCCCGGTCTCGAACCGGACCGCACACATCGAGTCGTCGCGGGAGGTGGTGCCGCCCCGGAAGCCGACCGTGGTGAGCTGGCACTGCCGGTGCTCGTCGATCAGGTTGAGCGTGGCGGTGGGCACGCCGGCGATGCCGGCGGCGACCCGGACCACGGCCTCCAGCTCGTCGTCGGCGGGCGCGTCCAGCAGGCGGTACTCGTGCAGGGCGGCCAGCCGGAGCTGTTCGCGCTCGACGAGATCCACCTCTCCCCTATCGGCAGGCTCTCCCGGTAGCTGACCCACCCGGGACGGGCAGCGTGAACGTCACCGTCACCCCGCCCTGCGCGTTGTCCTGGAGCCGGATCGTGCCGCCGTGCCGGTCGACGATCCGCAGGCAGCTCGACAGGCCGATGCCATGCCCGGCCACCGCGCCCGGGTCGCGCCGGCTGAACAGGTCGAAGACCTGTTCCCGCTCCTCGGCCGGGATTCCGACCCCGTTGTCGGCGATCCACACGGCGTCACCGGCGGCGCTCACCGTGATCTCGCAGCGGCGGTCCGGCCGCCGGTACTTCACCGCGTTCGCGATCAGGTTCTGCAGCAGCTGCCGGACCAGCACCGGGTCGCAGGACAGCGCCGGCAGGGCACCGGCGGTGACCCGCGCGCCCGCGGCGGTGATCTCGGTGCGCAGATCGAGCAGGACCTGGTCGAGCAGGTCGCGCAGCGGGACGCGGACCCGGCGCACCGGGGCGCTGCCGGCCCGGGCGTACCCGAGCAGCGCGTTGATCAGGTCGTGCATCCGAGTGACGGCCCGGGCGGCCGCCTCGACCCGGCCCCGCGCCGGCCCGTGCACCTCGCCGGCGATCAGGTCGAGATAGCCGCCCACCGCGGCGAGCGGCGCGACCAGGTCGTGACTGACCGCGCCGGCGAAGTTGGCCAGGTCCGCGTTCGAGCGGCTCAGCTCGGCGTTCGCCGCGGCCAGCCGCTCGCGGGCCTGCTCGATGATCCGCCGGCGGGCGTGGTCGGTGGTGACGTCGTGCAGGGCGACCACCCCGCCGGTGACCACACCGTCCGGGCCGGTCAGCGCCTTCGCGTTGGCGCGCAGCCGCACCGGCTCCCGGCCCGGCGGCCGCACCATCAGCTCCCGGCCGATCACCGGTCCACCACCGCGCAGCACGGTCATCAGCGGGACCTCGTCCTCCGGCACCGGGGTGACCCCGTCCGGCTCGAACAGCGTGTAGCGGGCGGACACGTCCACGGCCGGGGCCGACAGGTCGAGGGCCGGATCGTGCCGTTCCCGGGCGGCCCGGTTGAACATCGTCACGCCGCCGGCCGTGTCCACCGCGATCACCGCCACGTCGATGGTCTCCAGCAGCGACTCGGTCCACTGCTTGCGGGCCTCGGTCTCAGCGGCCAGCTCGGCGGTGAGCCGGGCCTGCCGGCGGCGCTCGAAGAACGCCCTGACGACGCGGGCCAGGTCCTCCAGGCGGCTGATCTGCTCGGCGGTCAGCTCCCGGGGCACGGTGTCGTAGACGCAGAGGGTGCCCAGGACGTACCCGCCGGGGGTGATCAACGGCGCGGAGGCGTAGAAGACGATGCTCGCCCGCTCGCCGGTGACCCACGGGTTGTCCCGATAATCCGGCTCCAGGCGGGCGTCGGGCAGGTACACGAAGCGGCCCTCGTGCAGCCGGACCGCGCACATCGCGTCGGCGCGGTCGCACTCCTGCCCCTGGAAACCCACCGTGATCAGCTGCTGCTGCCGGTTCGCGTCGATCAGGTTCAGCGAGGCGGCCGGTGCCCGCGCCACCGCGGCGGCCACCCGGACCACCGACTCCAGCTCCTGCTGCGGTGGCCGGTCGAGCACCTGGTACGCGTGCAGCGCGGCCAGCCGCCGCTGCTCGTGCCCTGGCGTCGTCTCCACCTGCTACCCATCGGCAACCCGGCCGCGCCGCTTACCTCCCGGGCGTTTCTTCAGCAGCCCACGTCGCGGCGGCGGAAGCCGGTCAGGCCCGCTGCCACCAGCGCGGCGACGATCACGCCGAGGACAGCGAGCGGCACCACGGTGACGGACTCCAGCGGGGCGTCGGGCAGGTGCTCGAACGGTGAGGCCCGTCGCGCCCAGCCCGGCAGGCCGAACGAGTCGGCGAACAGCTCGACCACCGCGCAGTAGCCGACCGCGGTCCAGCCGGCGGCCACCGCGGCCCGCGCCCACCAGCCGACACCCAGCACGGTCACCGCCACCACCGCCCACACCCCCGGCAGATAGACCAGAGCCACCCCGGTCATGCGTACGGCCTGGCCGGTGTCGCCGGTGGTCAGCCCGTACGCCAGGCCCTCACCGAAACCCGCGGCCACCAGGACCAGCGCGCTCCCGGCCAGCGCGACGCCGAGGTGACTGCCCAGGTAGGCGGCGCGGCTGGTGGCGGTGGCCAGGACCGGCTCGGCGCGCCCGGCCAGCTCCTCGGCGCGGGCCCGCAGCACGGCGGCCACCCCGAACGCCGTGGCCAGCAGGGCTCCCATCGTGACGGTGAGCGCCAGGTAGGCGTTGACGACGTCCGCCGCGCCGCCGGGCAGGAACTCGCCGACCTCCGGATTGTCGATCAGGTACTGCTCGATGGTGTCGCCGAGCGACCCGTACGCGGCGCCGAGCACGCCGACCCCGGCCGTCCAGCCGAGCACCGTGCCCCGTTGCAGCCGCCACGCCAGCCCGGCCGGCGAGCCCAGCGCCCGGGACGCCCGCGGCGGCCCGGGACGCGACCGGACCAGCCCGGCACCGAAGTCGCGCCGGTCCAGGGCGACCAGCGCGACACCGGTCAGCAGCACCGCGGCGCCCAGCATCAGCAGCACGGGCCACCAGCGGTTCTGCCCGTACGGGAAGGTGCGCTGCCCCCAGCCGATCGGCGACGCCCAGCTCAGCGCGGCGTTGCCGGCGTCACCGGCGGCCCGCAGCAGATAGGCCGCGCCGATCGCCAGGCCGACCGCGCCGTAGACGCCGCGAGCGTGCTCGAACACCTGGGCGGCGACCGCGGTGAGCGCGGCGAAGAACAGCCCGACCCCGGCGAGGGCGGCGGCGACCAGCGCGGAGCCGATGGCCGGCAGCCCGGTACCGATGGCGACCGCGAAGATCACCACCCCCACCGCGAGGTCGGCCAGCACCGCCAGGCCGAGGGCGGCGTGCACCGGCGCGCGGCGGGCGACCGGGGCGGAGCGGATCAGCTCGGCCCGGCCGGCCTCCTCGTCGGCGCGGGTGTGCCGGCCGACCAGGAACATGTTCATCAGCGCCACGACGATCGCGAGGAACGCGAAGATCTCGAAGACGATCTCGCCGCCGATGCTCTCGATCAGCTCGACCGGGCCGCTCATCGCGACGACCGCGGTGTTGCCGCCCAGGGTGGCGCGCAGCTGGGCCAGCTCGGCAGGCGTGCCGTACAGACTCTGGCTCTGCGTCGACTGGATCGCAAACAGCAGCGCGGCGCCGCCGATCCAGAGCGGGAGCGTCACCCGCTCGCGGCGCAGGCCGAACCGCAGCAGTGTCCTCGTGCCGGTCATGGGTCCAGCCAACCCCATCGATGCCCGGCGCGGAAGGTGCCCCGGTCAGAACCAGCGGCGGCGGCGGTAGTGCCCGTGGTGCCGGTAGTGGCCGTGATGGCCGTACGCGCCGGGGTGGCCGTAGGCGCCGGGGTGCCCGTGGTGGTAGCCGTAGCCGTGGCTGCGGGCGATCCGGTGGTTGACCTCACGCAGCAGCCCGTCGATGGCCGGGTTGTGGCTCTTCTGCGACATGCGCTGCAGCCGGGACGCGACCATCGAGAGGACCATCCGCTTCACAAAGCCGCTCACCGCATCGTCTCCTTGTCCTGGGGAACCTGCCTCCACGGTACGTCGCGATGTCGAGCCTGACCTGTGCGAACACTGGTCGTTGGCTGGAAACCGGTGCACGTCCCCCGACCGGGTGCCACTGCGGGCGCCGGAACCCGGCCCGGATGAGATCCGAGCGATCCACCTGGCCCCGGAGCACTGGGGTCAGGGCGTCGCGGAGCCGGGTCCCGGCGCGGCTCCTAGCCGCCCGGAAGCTCGCGGCGGGCCTTCCGCCGCCGCCGGGAGAACAGGGCGGCGGTGAGGGCGCCGAGGGCCAGGGCGATCAGGCCCACCTCGCTGGGAGAGGCGAGTTCGACCAGCTGAGCGTCCTTCTGCTTTTCCATGGGGAGCACTGTAGACGGACGGCGCCCGAGTTGACTCTGGACGCCCCGCTTCGGCGCAGCTGTGGACCGGCGGCCCTTCCTTCACCATGCTGGACGGATGGCCTTCCAGCGGAGTGCCCGGACTCCGGTGGCCGGCTCACCGCCGAGCCTCGCCCTGCTCGTGCTCGGGCCGCTCGCGGTGGGCGAGTTGCGTGCCGTCCGGGGTCAGCAAGGGCAGATCCTCAGCACGCTCGCGGCGCACTGGCCGCACGCTGTCACCGTCGACGCGCTGGTCGACGAGCTGTGGCCGGAACACCCCCCGGCCTCGGCCCGGACCGGGTTGCGGGTGGTCCTCACCCGGCTCCGCGGGCGCCTGCCACCGGTGGTCCCGGCCATCGTCCACGAGGGTGGCTCCTACCGGCTCGACGTGCCCGCCGAGCAGTTCGACCTGGCCCGCTTCGAGCGGATGGTCGACCGGGCGGCCCAGGACGCCGCCGCGGCACCGGGAGCGGCGGCGGAGCAGCTGATCGCCGCGCTGGGTCTGTGGCGGGGCGACGCCTTCGCCCCGTTCGCCGGCTCGCCACGGCTCAGCGCGGCCGCCATCCGGGCCGAGGAGCGGCGCCGCGACGCCGAGGAGCTGCTGGTGTCGGCCCTGCTCGACGCGGGCCGGGCGGACAGCGCCGCGACCTGGGCCAGCGGACTCGCCGAGGCGGAGCCGTACCGGGAGCGCCGCTGGGAGCAGCTCATGCTCGCCCTGTACCGGACCGGGCGCCAGGCCGAGGCCCTGCAGGCCGGGCGGCGGGCGACCGCGATCCTGCGGGAGGAGCTGGGCCTCGACCCGGGGCCGGCGCTGCGCAGCCTCGAGGCCGACATCCTGGCACAGGCCGGCCACCTCGCCGGCGCCCCGGCGACCGTCCACTCCGGAGCACGACCGGCCGGCGCCGGGGAGGACGGCGAGGACGTGGCCGCCGACCAGGTGCGGGCCGAGCGGATGGCGGACCACCGGATCCGCCGCGCCCGCCTGCCGGTCTGGACCACCAGCCTGGTCGGGCGCGACGAGGACCTGTCCCGGTTGGCCACGATCATCGACCGGACCCGATGGGTCACCGTGGTCGGGCCGCCGGGTGTGGGCAAGACCCGGCTGGCGGCCCAGTTCGCCGCGAGCACGGTCCGCGGTTCGGTCCTCTGGCTGGACCTGGTCGACGTCGAACCGGTCGGGCTGCCCCGCGCGCTGGCCGACCTGATCGGGGCCCGGCTGACCGGCGACGATCCGGTCGCGGAGCTGGCCGCGGCGCTGCCCGGCGAGCGGGTTCTGCTCGTCCTGGACAACTGCGAACACCTGGTCGACCCGATCGCCCCGCTGGCCGGCGCCCTGCTCGCCGCCGGCTCCGGGCTGACGGTGCTGTCCACCAGCCGCAGGCCGATCGGGTCGCCGGCCGAGGCGCAGTACCGGCTCGAGCCGCTCGGCCCGGACGACGCCCTCCGGCTGCTGCTGGAACGGGCTCCGGCCGGGCTTTCGGCGGCTTCGGGCCGGGCCGCCCTCGAACGGCTGGTGAGCCGGCTCGACGGGCTGCCGTTGTCGATCGAGCTGATCGCGCCGACGCTGGGGCAGTCCACCGTCGAGCACGTGCTCGAGCAACTTGACCACGCGATCCCGCCGGACACCGGGCGCGGCCAGCGCGACCGGCGGCACCGCTCGCTCGACATGGCGCTGGACTGGTCGCTGCGGCTGCTCGGCGAGCCGGACCGGCAGCTGTTCGCCGAGCTGGGCGCGATCACCGGGCCGTTCACCACCGGCGACGCCGCGGACCTGGTCCGGCGCGACCCGGGCGAGGTGGGCACCGGCCTGGGCCGGTTGGCGGCACACGGCCTGCTACGGGTGTCGGCGACCGCGCACCGGCCGCGCTGGGCGCAGCCCCACCTGCTCCGGTTGCACGCCCGCTCCGTGCTGGCGTCGGCCGGCACCCTCGACCGGCTCGAGGAGCGGCAGGCGATGCGGCACGTCGCGCTGGCCCGCCGCCTGGCCACCGACCTGACCGGACCGGACGAGGACCGGGCGGTGGCCCGGTTGGACCGGGCGGCGCCGCAACTGGACGCCACCCACCGGTGGCTGGTTCAGCAGTGCCGCGTGGAGGAGGCCGTGACGTTCAACCTCGCGCTGTGGGAGCACACGTTCTTCCGCCAGGACTACGGCAGATTCCACTGGCTCGACGACTGCCTCGCCATGGCCGGTGTCGACCGGGCGGCACAGCTGGCCGAGCTGGCCGCCGAAGGGGCGCTGGCGGCGTGGGCGCGGGACCGGTTCCTGTCCGCGCTGGCGCTGGCCGACCGGGCCGAAGCGGCGGCGCTGACGGCCGGCCGGCCGCTGCCGCTCGCCGCGCTGAAGGCCCGGTTCAACGTGGCCGCCTACGAGGCCCGGACCGAGGACGCCGTCGCCCTGCTGGGGCGGCTTCTGCAGGAGTCGGGCGGTCGTGCCGACGACCGGCACCACGCCGACAATCTGGTCGTCCTCGCCCTCGGCATGGCCCAGTGGGGTCGCCTCGACGAGGCCTCCGCCGCGGCCTCGGAGGGCATGGCGATCGCCCGGGCCACCGGCAACCCGTCCTCCGTCGCCTGGGCCGGCGTGGCTCGCGGCTCGGTGGACCTGTCCATCGAGCCCGGCCGGTCGGCGCGGGCGTTCACCGCGGCGAGCCGGCTGGCTCGCACGGTGCGCAACCGGTGGGTGGACGGCATGGCGCTGTCCGGGCTGGTCACCGCGCTGCGCCGGCAACGGCGGACCGACCAGGCACGGCGGCTGCTCGGCGAGGTGGTCCAGATCTGGGGCCGCAGCCGGTCACCGGGCCAGCTGGTCCGGGCCGCCCGGGAGGCGGCGCTGCTGGCCGTGGACGGCGGCGATCACGACACCGCCGCGCGGCTGCTGGCCCTGACCGGTGACGCCGGGACCGGTCACCCGCTCCTTCCCGACGACCGGGCCAGGCTGGACGACGTGGCCGCCGCCCACCCGGACGAGCCGGCCCGGATCTCCGGCACGGCCCGCCTGGACCAGATCATCCTGGCTGAGCTGGCCGGCGGGAGCAGCCGGCCGGCCAGTAGTCAGGCACCCGGTCCTCGGCGGCCTGCCGTCTGACGTCGTCGGCCTGCAGCGGGCGCCGGTAGGGGCGGGTCTCGCCCTGCGCCAGGAACGGCCGGATCCAGAACCGCCCGATGCCGCGGATCAGGAGCCGGGCCAGTGGCCGGGCCGGCCGCAAGCGCAGCAGGGATCCGAGCAGCGCGGTCGCCACGGCCGCCGGTCGCTGCCCCGGGCCGCTGCCCACGAGCAGCAGCGCCGTGACGTCCGGGCCGGCCAGCGAGCGTGTCAGCGCCGCGGCGAGCCAGCCGAACCACCGGGGGAAGCCGTCGGCCACTCCGTCCTGGAGCGCCTCGGAGAGCCGGACGCCGTCGAGTGACCGGGCGTTCTGCCGGCGCCGGATGGTCACCGCCAGGGCCCGGGCCTCGGCATAGTCGAGCGGGCGGCGGCGCCCGTCGGGACCGGGCACCGTGAGCGCGTCGAGAGGCGCTCCGAGCAGATGCCCGATGCCCAGCCAGAACCGGGCGACGGCATCCTTGACCCGGGGCTCCGGCTCGACACCGAGCGACTCGAGCATCTCGATCGGCGACACCCCGAACGACAGCGCGACGCCGATGACGTCCTCCTGGTTGAACGGCACCCCGAACGCGGCGCTGTTCCAGCCGCGTTCCAGCAGGTGGTGCGCGATCAGCCCGTGCATCACCCGGACGCCACGGACCGACCGGAACGCCGCGCCCCCGCCGGTCAGCGTCCCGTCGTTCCACCCGGCCGGCGAGTGCAGCATGTCGAGAACGAAATGAGCGGTTTCTCCGGCCCGGCGGAACGGGTGCGTGGCCAGGTCCGACACGCGGCCGATGACGTGGACGGCACGGGCGGCCGCGTAGCTGTCCGGAAGGCCGCGGAACACCAGGCCCATGAACCACAGCGTGGTCCAGCGGGTGAACGACTGCCGGGCGATCCGGCAGGTCCCGGGATCGAGCAGGCCACCGTTCCCGGTGACGGCGGCCAGCCGGGCGGCCACGTCCTGGTTCAGGCGCCGCACCGGCCGCGCGTGACGGTCGTCGGCCACCGTCTCCAGGCTGATCTCGTCGGCGCCGTCGATGACCAGGTGGGTGGGCCGGCTGCGCAGCTCGTCGAGCTGCGCGTCGGTCAGGTGGCACACCGCGCCCGGCTCCGGGCCGCTCGGCACCGGCCGGGTGATGAGGCCGGTCTGCTCCGCGAGGGCCCGGTCCAGGTCCGGCCAGGCCGGTGGCCGGACCGGCCGCCCGGCGTCGTACCACCACGCGGCGCGCTGGTGCCCGGCGAACAGGGCGATGATGAAGGCCATCCGGTCGTCCAGGTCGGCCCAGCACCGCGACGGCCGGCCGTCCACATCGAACCGGGTGAACAGCTTGCCCAGCAGCACCTCGTCGGGAGAGTCGGCGGGCACACGCCGAGGCGACGCCGGATCCCGGACGGGCACGCGCACCACCGGCACCGGACGGTCACCCGCGGGCACCGCGCATCCGGTCCGCACCGTTCCGGTCGGCAGCTCCACCGCGGCGAACCACCGGGTGATCAGGTTGATGCACCGGTCCTCCAGCCACAGCCGGGCGGCTCCGGGATCACGGTGCCGCCAGTCGTACCTGGTCTGCAGGGTGAGCCACGGTGTGGTGAGGGTGCGCACCCAGGAGCGGAACCCCATCGCGATGGCCAGCGACAGCAGCCGCTGCTCGTGCAGGGCCAGCAGGCAGTTGCCGAGCAGGATGTGACCGGAGCGGCTCTCGTCGTCGGCCGCCTCGACAGCGTGCCGGTAGGCGCGGAACCCTAGAACGAGAAGCTCGTTGTGCCGCGGCCCACCGGGACGGAGCCGCGGATCGCTGAGCGAGGCCCAGAACTCGTCCTCGCTCCCGCCGCCCGGGGCACCCGGGGGCGCGAACAGCCGGCGGCGCAGCTCACGTTCGCACTCCTGCCAGGCCGCCTCGATGTCGCCGCCACTGTGGGCGGCGGTGCCGACGGTGTCCAGGAAGACAGCGTGCGCGCGCCCGATGTCGGCGAACACGTCCCGGTTGCCGTCGGCGAAGGCCCGGCCGATGATCGCCCCCAGAACCGGCACCCGGACGGTCAGGTAGCCGCCGATGGTGTGGCTGGCCCATTGCCCGAACGTGGACCACGTCGCGTCCCCGGTGCCGAGCAGGTCCGCCATGGACGTGGCGAAGTCGCCGTACGCCCGGCTGATCAGCTCGTTGCGCAGCCGCACCGGCATGGGGGTGAAGGCCACGTCCTCGACGCGCTGCCGGTCGACCTCCCTGCTGCCCAGATCGGGGGTCCAGCGCAGATCGGTCACCGGGCTCATGGTCCTTGCTAGCACACCGGTGGCCGCGGTGGACATCGTCCTGCCGGGCGGGACGGCTGTTAGCCGGTCGTTAGCGGCCCGCGCCGATATTCGTCAGCAACACACCGAACGAGGGGGAAGACATGGCAACGATCACCGTCACGAAGATCTACTGCTCACGCCAGCAGGACATCACCGGGAAGGACGAGCCCGTCCTGATGCTCGCCGGGCGGGAGCGCTGGTCGGGCAAGATGGACAAGGACGACACCGCCTACCCGAACGTGACCGAGCAGTTCAACAGCAACATCCAGGTCAAGCTGCTCGAGCGCAACGACAACAACGCCGGCAAGGACAAGGTGCTGAACACGTGGGATGTGGACGCCACGCCGGCGGGCTCGCAGACCCTTACCGCCACCTCGTCCGGCTTCCACTACACGGTCTACGTCTCGGTCAAGTGACGTGACCTGACCCGGCTCACCCGCCGGCATTGCCCGGTCCCCGCGGACCGGGCAATGCGACGACTACGGTGACCTCATGTACACCTCACCGCACTGGGCCACGTCGGCTCTGGTCGTCATCGACATGCAGGTGGACTTCACCGACGGCGGGGCGCTGCCGATCCCGGGGACCACCGAGGTCACCTCGGCCGTGGCCCGCCTGGTGACCGGATATCGCCGGGCCGGGCTGCCGATCGTGCACATCGTCCGGCTCTACGTGCCGGGATCCTCCGACGTGGACCCGCCACGCCGGGCTTTCGTGGAGCAGGGCGGCGTGGCCGTGGCGCCGGGCACACCGGGCTCGGCGGCGATCACCGGGCCCGAGGTCGTCGACCTGGACGCGCCGCTGCTGCTCAGCGGGGCGCCGCAGGAGCTCGGGGCCAACGAGATCGTGCTGTTCAAGCCGCGGTGGGGCGCGTTCTACCGGACGTCGCTGGAGGCGTGGCTGCGGGAGCGCGGGGTGGACACCGTGGTGGTGGCCGGGTGCAACCTGCCTAACTGCCCGCGGGCGACGCTGTTCGAGGCCAGCGAGCGGGATTTCCGGGCGGTCCTGGTGCCGGACGCGGTGTCGCAGGTCAGCGCGGAGCGGCTGGCCGATCTGGAGGGGATCGGCGTGCGGCTGGTGCCGGCCGGGGATGTGCTGGCGGAGCTGAAAGACGGCCGGCTCCCGGTGTCGTGAGACGACGCTGGGAGCCGGCCGGAGTCGGTGCTCTTTACTTCTTCTTGGTGCCGGCTTCCTCGCCGGCGCCGGCCTCTTCCTCAGCACCGGCCTCTTCCTCAGCACCGGCCTCTTCCTCGGCGCCCGCGTCGCCGCCGGCCTCGGCCAGGGCGGCCTTGGCGTCGGCGAGCGCGAGGCAGGACTGCAGCAGGTTGGCCTGCGCGGCGGTCACAGCTTCGTCAGCGGCACCGGCGTCGGCCGCGCCTTCCTCAGCGCCGCCTTCCTCAGCCGCGCCTTCTTCGGCCGCGCCTTCCTCGGCCGCGCCTTCCTCAGCGCCGTTGCCCGCGGCACCCTTGCCCTTGCCCTTGCCGGCCGCGCCGGCGCCCTTGGCGGCCTTCATCGTCTTGACCCACTTCTTGGCGAGCGCTTTCCGCTCGGCCTTGGCCGCGGCGGCGCCCTCCTCGCCGTCGCCGGCCTCCGCGCCGCCCGCTTCCTCGGCGCCCTCTTCCTCGGCACCGCCCTCAGCCGCGGCGATGTCCGCCACGAAGGTGTCGCAGGCGGCCTCGAGGGCCTGAGCCGCGGCCGCGGCCGCGTCATCCGGCGCCTGCTCCTCGACCGGGGCCAACTCCTCGCCGTCACAGATCACCGCGCCGGCGTTGATCTGCAGGTCCTCGCACTGGGAGACGTCGAACTGCTGGCCGTCGACGTTGACCAGGTTCACCGCCTTGGCCTCGGTGCCGGCCGACGCCATCTGCACACCGGTCAGACCGGCGGCCAGCAGCACCCCCGCGATCGCCACCGCGCCGATCGTCTTCCGTCGGCTGCCGCTGTCCTGGTTGCGCCGGTAGGAACGCGCCCTCATGCTCACTCCTCGTCGTTGGACGTCGATGTGCCCGGTCGGGGGTCGATACGGGCGGCGGCCCGCCGAGGGTTCAACACAATTCGGCACAACGTGCCGGACCACCCGATCGGGGGTCCACAAAAGTCCAGGTCAGAGCCTTGAACAAAAACTTCGAAATTCCCCCGAGAAAGCGGGGCGAGGCCACGCGCCTTCCCAGCCCGTCACGGTACGCAACGACGACTCGACGTGGACGAGCGATGCTCCGCCGCCCTGCCCGCCGGTATGGTGCACCGATGACACGCACCGCCCTGGTCACCGGCGCCTCGTCCGGCATCGGCAAGGCGACCGCGACCGCCCTCGCCGCCCGTGGTTACCGGGTGATCGGCACCAGCCGCAAACCCACAGAGCACCGGGTTCCGGGCGTCGAGTTCGTCCCGCTCGACCTCACCGACGACGCCTCGATCGAGGCGCTGGCCGCCTCCCTGGCCCGCGTCGACGTCCTGGTGAACAACGCCGGCGAGAGCCAGTCCGGCCCGTTCGAGGAGTTGCCGGCCGACGCGCTGCGCCGGCTGTTCCAGATCAACGTGCTGGGCCCGGTCCGGCTCGCCCAGCTCGCGCTGCCCGGGATGCGCGAGCGCCGCCACGGCCGGGTCGTCATGATCGGCTCGATGCTGGCCTCGTTCCCGCTCGCCTACCGCTCGTCCTATGTGGCCTCCAAGGCGGCGATCAAGGGTTTCAGCAACGGCGCCCGCCACGAATACTCTCCGTACAACGTCTGGCTGACCACTGTCGAGCCCGGCTCGATCGCCACCGGCATCAGCGAGCGCCGCACCACCTACCTCGATCCCGGCTCACCGCACCGCGCCGAGTTCGCGAAGATGCTGGCCGCCCTGGACCGCAACGAGAAGGCCGGGACCAGCGCGGAGCGGGTGGCCGCCACCATCGTCACCGCGATCGGGGCGGCCCGCCCCAAGCCTCTGTACGCGGTCGGCAGCAACGCCGGCGTCGTCTTCCCGCTGCGCCGCCTGCTCCCGGCCACCCTGGTCGAGAAGGTCACCCACCGTAAGCACAATCTGTCCCGCTAGGACCGGCGGCCTGCGGGGTGTTCGCGGCCCATTAGGCTTTCGATGTGGATCGAAAGGTGGTGGAGTTCCGGCTGGGTTCGTCCGACATCTCGGCGATCCGGTTCGGCATCTCTCCGGGGCACGAGCTGATCCATGCGGTGCGTGTGGTGCTGCGCCCGCAGGCCGCGCCGCTGCACTGGGGCTGGTTCCGCAGTCTGCGCGACGTACCGGCGACCGAAGGGTTCCGCCTGCTGGCCGTGATCAGCGGCGTCGACGGGTACATGCCGGACTTCCTCACCGCCGACCCGTCCGGCGACATGACGCCCGAGGAGGAGCTGGAGCGGCTGCGCCAGGTGCCGGACGACCGGCTGCGTTACGACCTGCAGAAGATGGTGCTCCGGTCGAGCGGCGCACGCCAGCAGGAGATCCGTGAGCTGATCGCCGACCCGGCGCGCGCCCGGCGGGAGATCGCCGCCGCCTGGCAGGAGGTGTGGGACACGCTGCTGGCGCCGGTGTGGCCACAGATGCTGCGCCTGCTGCGCGCCGACATCGCGGTGCGGGCACGGCGCAGCGCCGATGCCGGGCTCGCCGAGATGGTCGCCACCCTCCACTCCACCGTGACCTGGGACGACGACGCGGTCCGGGTCCGGCTGCCGCACTACGGCGCCTCGATCGACTGCGGCGGGACCGGGCTGATGCTGGTCCCCTCGGTGATGTCCACCCGCCGCTGCGCCGTGCTCGACGAGCCGCCCACCCAGCCGACGATCTTCTATCCGGCACACGGCATCTCGGAGACCTGGCACCGCTCGGCGTCGGGCGTGCTCGAAGCGCTCACCGCGCTGCTGGGCTCGGCCCGGGCCCGCCTCGTCATGGAGCTGCAGCAGCCGCTGTCGACCTCCGAGTGCGCCCAACTGACCGGTCTGGCGGCCTCGACCGCGTCCCACCACCTCACCGTGCTGCGGCACGCCGGGCTGGTGGACAGCCGCCGCACCGGGGCCCGGGTCATGCACACCCGCACCCCCTTGGGCGAGGCCCTCGCCGGTGCGCACTGACACCGCTCGAAACCGCCCGCGAGGTCAGGCCCACGATGGCCGGCTCGTACGGCTGCTCATGCCGGCAATCGACCTCCCAGATCGCGCCGACAACGGGCTTTGGCCTCCACCTATCGCACCGCACGTCGGACGCCGCGGACGCCCGCGGCGCCTCCGCCCAGAGCGGCCGGTCATAGTGGTCTTCGCCTGCCCTGACCACAACATTGGCCGGGTTGGATGAAACACCGGGCCGGGCCGGGTCCGCTACGCGGACCCGGCGTCGGTCACGACTGTGGAGGTTGCAGAAGCCCCGATCGAGTGCGCCGCTCAGCCTCCTGCCACGTGAGTTCTCCCTTCGGCGTGACCGGCACCCCGGCGTCCGACTGCCCCGCGAAGGCATCCTTGCGGGCCTTGCCGGGACTACGGCGGATCAGGGCACCGGCGAAGCGACAGCGCTACAGGTCGCGAGTGTTGACGAGGAACCAGTGCTGGTTCGTGACCGATGTGGTCAGCTCGTTGTGGCTCTTGCACGCGAAGGCCAGCACCCTGATCTGCGCCGTGCCGCCGGCGTAGGACTGGTCGAGGCACTTGCCGCTCTTCCGGTTCCCCAGGACGTACAGGGAACCCACCTGGTACATCATGCCCCAGTGGCTGTTGTCGCCGGTGGTGGTGCCGAGGCAGCTGAACGCGATGATGTCCACGCGTTCCACCCCACCCGAGTAGCTCTGGTTGAGGCATTTCTGGCTGTACGCGTTCCGCAAGGTGAAGGTGTTCCCGTCAGACCGCAGCTCCCACACCTGGTTCGCCCGGCCGTTGCACCCGAAGGCGTAGACCTGGGGCCTCTCGACGCCGCCCGAATAGCTCTGGTCCAGGCAGTCGAGGCTTCTGGCGTTGTAGATCACGTAATAGCCGTTCGGCGGCGGCGGGGCGGCCATTGCCGGCGAGCTGGCCGGCACCAGCAGGCCGACCACCGCGAGCACTGCCACCGAGGTCCAGCTGAGCAGACGTTTCACTGATCACCTCCGAGAGATCGGACATCGCGAAGTATGAATGCACGACCCTACCGGCAAGATCGGCGAAATGGTGCCCCGCGATCGTGGAGCCGATTCAGGGGCCGGCCAGCTCGTCGCGGCGCCGGGTCAGGTATGCCCTCTCGGCCGTGTTGGCGGTCAGCGCGACGGCCCGGTCGTACGCCGCCCGGGCCTGAGCGCTGCGGCCCAGCCGGCGCAGCAGGTCGGCGCGGGTGGCGTGGAAGGCGTGGTAGCCGTCCAGCGGCAGGCCGTCCACCTCGGCCAGCGCCACCTGCGGGCCGTCCAGTTCGGCCACGGCGATCGCCCGGTTCAGGCGCACGATAGGTGACGGGTCGAGCTGGGCCAGCTGGTCGTAGAGCGCGAGGACCTGCGACCAGTCGGTGTCCCGGATGTCGCCCGCGTCGGTGTGCACGGCGTTGATCGCGGCGAGGATCTGGTAGCGGCCCGGCGCCTCACCGGTGGCCAGGCGTTCCCGCACCAGCGCGTGCCCCTCGGCGATCAGCTCGCGATCCCAGCCGCCTCGGTCCTGCTGGTCGAGGGTGACCAGCTCGCCGCTCGCCGACACCCGGGTGGCCCGGCGAGCCTCGGTGAGCAGCATCAGGGCCAGCAGCCCGGCGACTTCGCCGTCGGCCGGCAGCAGTTCACGGACCAGCCGGGTCAGCCGGATCGCCTCGGCGGTCAGGTCCGCGCGGATCGCCGTCCCGGCGTCCGAGGCGAGGTAGCCCTCGTTGAAGATCAGGTAGAGGACGGCGAGCACCCCGGTGACCCGGGCCGGCAGGTCGTCCCGCGCGGGCACCCGATAGGGGATCCGGGCCGCCTTGATCTTCGCTTTGGCCCGGGTGATCCGCTGGCCCATGGCGGTCTCCTGGGCCAGGAACGCGCGGGCGATCTCCGGCACGGTGAGCCCGCCGACCATCCGCAGGGTCAGCGCCACCCGTGACTCCATGGCCAGGGCGGGGTGGCAGCAGGTGAAGATCAGGCGGAGCCGGTCGTCGTCGATGACGCCGAGCGGCTCGGGGACGCCGGAGAGCATCAGAGCCTCCTTGTGTTTGTCCTCGCGCTTGACCTCACGCCGGAGCCGGTCGATGCCTTTGCGGTGCGCGGTGGTGGTGAGCCAGGCGCCGGGATTCGCCGGGACACCTTCGGCCGGCCAGCGCTCCACCGCTGTCGCGAACGCCTCGGCGGCCATCTCCTCGGCGACGTCCAGGTCGCCGAAGCGCCGGGCCAGGGTCGCGACCAGCCGGGCCCACTCGGCGCGGTGGGCCCGGGCCACCGCTTCGCCCACGCCGCTCATACGTCGCGGAAGGGACGCAGCTCCACCCTGCGGTTGCAGGCTTCGGACCCGGCGGCGGCGAGCCGCAGCGCCACGTCCAGGTCGGGCGCCTCCAGGATCCAGAAGCCGGCGATGAATTCCTTCGACTCCAGGTACGGCCCGTCGGTGAACACCGGCGGCCCGTCCCGCCCGTCGACGACGGTGGCGGTGCCCGGGGCCGCGAGACCGCCGGCGAAGACCCAGTGGCCGTCGGCCTTGAGCTGCTTGTTGAAAGCGGTGATCGCGACCATCTCCTCGGGCGTGCCGGAGTCGGGGGTGTCGCTGAGCACCGAGAACAGATACAACGCCATCGGGATCAGTCTCCTGTCGTCGGGTGGGCGCCTGTCATCCTTCCTACGAACGCGGCCGCCCCGATCCGACACGCCCCGCCGAGTTTTCTGCGACCGGATCGTGGTCAGTCGTGGTCGCGGCTGCCGGGCTGGGCCTGGGCGTGGACCACGAAGTCGCGCGCCCGCCGCACCTCCGGCACGTCCCACAGCACCGGCGTCGCGGACGGCTCGCTGGACCAGGCACGCCATCCGTGCGTACCGCTGCCGGAGAAAAGGTCCGT
This sequence comes from Actinoplanes sp. 13, assembly GCF_056134165.1. NCBI lineage: Bacteria > Bacillati > Actinomycetota > Actinomycetes > Micromonosporales > Micromonosporaceae > Actinoplanes > Actinoplanes sp. 13. The sequence continues at coordinate 89,006 of NZ_JBVYOQ010000034.1, forward strand.
GACGCTGGGGAACGCGCCGAACGCCAGGCTGCCGGATCCGTCCGGTTGCTCGGTGACGACCGGCGGCGGCAGTGACCTCAGATATTCGGTGGTGAGCCGCTCGCCGGACCAGCCACCGTGGACCACCACCCGGCCGTCGGTGATCGTGTATTGCCGGCGCCGCGACGCGACGGCCCGCACCACGAGCCGGCCGGCGACCATGTAGAGACCGATGAGGATGAACGGCACGCCCCACACGGCGAAGAACAGCGACTCGCCGTCGCTGAGCACGGTCGCCTCCCAGAACACCACGAACCCGCACCACAGGAGACTGAACGGCACGAGGAACACATCTGTGGGCCGGAACAGCCGATGCCGCACCGGGCGGCCCTCCCAGCGGATCCGCTCGCCCGGCAGCAGGTAGGTGTTCACACCCGCATGGTGGCCCCCAAGTGCAAGAGCTGCCCCCATGCAGAACGCACTGTGGTGACCTGGGGTGCGAAACGCACCTCAAGTCACCACAGGGTGGGGCTGGGACTGGTCAGCCTGTCCGGCAGGTGACCGTGGGCCAGGTCCAGTTGCCGTTGGCCATGATGGTCACGCCGAAGTTGTTGCCGTTGCCGTTGG
>NZ_JBVYOQ010000035.1:0-83989 GCF_056134165.1 Actinoplanes sp. 13
GCGTGACGGCGCCGCGTGGCGTGACGGCGCCGCGTGGCGTGACGGCGCCGCGTGGCGTGACGGCGCCGCGTGGCGTGGCAGCGCAACTGGTTGGACGGCGGCCGGAGCTTCGCAGTCAGCTCACTCGCTGGGCCAGCCGAGAGCGAGGCGCGCCACCCAGGGTGAGCAGGCAAGGTTTTGGGCGGGGATGGTCCACGCAGGGATCAAGCCTGACCGCCCGGAGTGGGCCATCCCCGCCCAAACCGCTCCGCTCGCGCAACCGAACGCACCGCCCGGACCCAAGCGGAAGCCAGCCGAAATGGAGAGCTCACCCCGGCGGCTGCACGGCCAGAAAGGAACTACCGGAAGACGGGCTTACTGGAAGACGATGGTGTGGTTCCCGTGCGGGATGACACGGTCCTCGGCGTGCCACAGGACGGCCCGCGACAGCACAGCACGCTCCACATCCGCCCCCCGGCGCTGGAGTTCCGCCACGGTGTGGGCGTGGTTCACGCGTACCACGTCCTGCTCGATGATCGGCCCTTCGTCCAGGTCCTCGGTGACGTAGTGCGCCGTCGCTCCGACCAGCTTCACCCCGCGCTGCTTGGCCTTGGCGTACGGGCCCGCCCCGATGAACGCCGGCAGGAAGCTGTGGTGGATGTTGATGATGGGCACGCCGACGCGTTCGATGAAGTCCCCGGACAGGATCTGCATGTAGCGGGCCAGCACGATGAAGTCGACGTTGCCGGCGAGCAGTTGCAGGTGCTGGGCCTCCGCGGCGGATTTGTCCGGGCCGGACGACGGCACGTGGAAGAACGGGATGCCGAAGGAGCGGACCTCGTCGGCGGTGTCGGCGTGGTTGGAGATCACCATCACCACTTTGATCGGCAGTTCACCGCGCCGGTGACGCCACAGCAGGTCGAGCAGGCAGTGGTCGGCCTTGGAGGCGAACAGCGCGACCCGTTTCGGGACGGAGAGGTCCCGCAGCGTGTACTCCAGGTCGAAGCCGTCGGCCAGTTTCTCCCGCAGGTCCCGCTCGATGTGCGGGAGGGCCGCCTTGAGGCCGGGCTTGCTGAGGACGGTGCGCTGGAAGAAGGCGCCGCCGTGCGGGTTGTCGGAGTGCTGGTCCAGCGACACGATGTTGGCCTCGTGCTTGCCGAGCACGGCGCTGATCGCCGCGACGATCCCGGTCCGGTCGCGTCCGTGCACGATCAGGACGGCCTGGTCGGTGGTGGGCGCGGCCGGCGCGATCGGTGCGGGGGCGTGCTGGGTCAGGGTCACGGTGTTCAGCGTCCTTTCGAAAGCTTTTACCGAGCATGGTGCGCGGCGATCGTGCAGGTTAGCGGACCGGGGCGGCCCGTTCCCACCTGGGAAGAACACGAAACCGCCCCGGCGAGCACGCCGGGGCGGGTGGTGGGCAGACGTTCGTCACGGCTCCAGTGGCACGTCGGTCTCGGGCTGCGGGACCTCACGCAGGTGCCGGTTGTGCCGCGGTTCCTGGCGCGTCTTCTGGTCGTTCAGCCGCCGCCGCAGGTCGTCGCGGCAGTCCATGATCGCCGCGTGCAGGTCTTCCTCGGTGGAGGTGGTGACGACCTTCTCCCGGCCACTGATCCAGCATTCCAGGGTTACTTTCTGACCGCGGGCGCCGCGGTCCTTCACCGAGATCTCCAGTTCGGTGCTGTCGGCGTGGAAGGCGGCGAGCCGGGCGTCCAGGGTGGCGCACTGCTCGGCGATCCAGGTCCGGTCACCCTGTGAAAATCCGGCGCCTACCCGCAGGCAGTCCTGGACGGTGGCGGGGTTCGCGACAGCGCTCATGAGACCTCCTCGATCCGGCGAACGGGACGAGACAGCTCTTACCCACCTGCCTTTTTTCGAACCCGAACCCGGCGGTGTACGACCGGACGACGCCCCGGAAGGCGGAACAGTCATCCGTTCCCGGTGCACCGGGCCGGGCGCAGGTATAGCGTGCATCCGACGCTTTTCGTGCTGCGCGTCCGTTGCGAGGCGAGCCGGCTGTGGATGGAGGCCGCCATGGAGTCGACGCCCGCCTCCGTGCCGGTGCAGCGGGGCGAGGTGGAGACCGCCGATCTCGCTGTGGCGTACGAGATCGTCTGCCAGATGTACGGCGGCCACCGCGTCCAGATGCGTGACGCGGCAGCGGACTTCCTGTTCCGGGCGGGCACCACGGCCACGCCGGATCTCTCGTTCGACGAGGTGACCTATCGCGCCGCGGTCGAGGCGACCTGTGAGCCGTTTCCGACCATGGCGGTCCTGACGTTCCGCAGCGGCCGTTATGCGGCTCGTAACGGCAGGGACCTGCATCGGGTGGGTCCGGGCGCTTCGGTGGTGTTGCCGTTCGACCGCCCGTTCGGGGCGGCCTGGGAGCGGACGGAGCTGCATCTGACGCAGATCCCGCAGGCCTCGGTGGTGCGGATGGCGGCCCGTTCCGGGGCGCAGCCGGACGGTTTCCGGTTCACCAGCATGACCGCGGTGTCGCCGGAGATGAACCGGCATTGGCTCGCCACGGCCGACTATGTGCGCAGCGCCTTCTCCGGTGAGCAGCCGGCGGCCGGGCATCCGCTGGTGAACCGCAGTCTGGTGGAGCTGGTGGCCGCGACCGCCTTGGCGGTTTTTCCGAACACGACCATGACCAGTAGTTATACCGCCGGGCCGGGCCGGGTCGACCCGAAGGCGGTGCGGCGGGCGGTGGCCTACATCGACGCGCACGCCGATCAGCCGATCACGTGTGAGGACATCGCCGCGGCGGCCGGGCTGAGCGTGCGGGGTCTGCAGGCCGCGTTCGCCCGGCACCGGGACACCACGCCGACCGGCCATCTGCGCCGGGTGCGCCTGGAGCGGGCCTATCACGACCTGCGGTCCGGTGATCGGTCGCGCGGTGACACGGTCGAGATGATCGCCCGGCGGTGGGGGTTCCCGAATGCGGGGCGCTTCGCCGCCGAGTACCGCAAGGTCTATGGCGAGTCGCCCAGCCACACCCTCCGCGCCTGACCGCCCCACCGACCCCCAGACATGTGGGTGGGGACTTGCGGTGCGATACGAACCCCAAGTCCCCACGCTGGTGGGCCGTTAGTTGCGCCAGGTGTCGCTGAGCGTCACCGATCCGCTCGCCGGCACCGTCGCCGTGCGGTTGCCGCCGGACTCCCAGGTGACCGAGCCGTCGCTGTTCTTGCGGAGGTATTTGTATTGGAAGGCGGTGCCGGCCGGCAGCGAGACCGTACCGCGCCAGATCGGGTACGCGGCCGCGGAGAGCGGGACCGCGGCCGCCGGGGCCCAGTTGCCGAGGGTGGCCTGGTTGCCGACGACGAAGATGTTCTGGCCGGGGCTGGTCGTGGCGGTGACGCCGAAGGTGGCGCCGGAGGCACCCGGTGACGAGGTGGGCGGCGTGGTCGGGTTGGTGGTCGAGCCGCCGGTGGCGCCGGCGTGCAGCGCGATCGCCTCGCCGGGCTGGACGGTGGCGGTGAATTGGCCGGACCCGTTCACCGTGTACGACGGGCAGGAGCCCGAGCCCGGGTCACCGTGCTGGACGTCGCAGTACGTCCCGGCCGGCAGCGAGGTCTGGAACGTGCGGGTGAGCGGGCTGCCCTCGTGGTTGATCGCGACGTAGCCCCGGTTGCCGCGGCCGAAGGCGATCTGGTCGTTGCCGTTGGTCCACCAGTTGGTGACGGCGGTGCCGCGGACCGTGTTGCGGAAGCCGACCATGTTGCCGATCTGCCGCCAGGCGTGCTGGCACTTCCAGCCGTCGGTGTAGCAGGCGTTGACCGTGCCGTTGTTCGGCGGGCCCTGGTCGTGGTTGCTGAACTCGTAGCCGGAGTTGATGTCGGGCGCACCGTACGGCCAGGCCAGCGTGAAGACCTGGGCGAGGGTGTACGCCGAGCCGTTCTTGTAGTTCAGGGTGTCGCCGACCCGCTCGGTGTCGTGGTTGTCGACGAACACGCCGGCCTGGCTGCTGGGCAGGTAACCCCAGGAGGCGCCGAAGTCGCTGAGGTAGGCGAGGTTCTCGTTGAGGAAGATCCGCTTGAGGTCGCGGGCGAACCGGAACTCCTGCACGTCGCCGGTGCCGGTGTACTCGGTCGGCTGGACCGCCTCACCGGCGCCGAAGATCACCTCCTGCTTCCAGAACGCGTTGCGGTTGGTCAGTTTGGCCTTGATGCCGGCCAGGTCGGCGGCGGACATGTGCTTGGCCGCGTCGATCCGGAAGCCGTCCACGCCGAGGGACGTCAGGTCGTTCAGGTAGCCGGCGATCCGGCCGCGTACGTAGTCGCTGCCGGTGTTGAGGTCGGAGAGGTTGACCAGCTCGCAGTCCTGCACGTTGGACCGGTTGGCGTAGTTGTTGATCGCCGTCCGGCAGGAGTGGAAGTCCTGGTCGGAGTAGAGCCCCGGGTAGTTGTACTTGGAGTAGCTGGTGCCGCCGGTGCCGGTGCCGGAGCCCGCGCTCATGTGGTTGATCACGGTGTCGACGACGACCTTCACGCCGGCGGCGTGGCAGGTGTTGACCATGTTGCTGAAGGCGGCCCGGTTGCCGAGGCGGCCGGCGATGGCGTAGGAGACCGGCTGGTACGACGTCCACCACTGGGCGCCCTGGATGTGTTCCTGCGGCGGGGAGACCTGGACGTATCCGTAGCCGAGCGGGCCCAGCTTCGTCGTGCACTCGCGTGCGATCGAGGCGAAGGTCCACTCGAACATCACCGCGGTGACGTCCTTCTCGCCGGGCGGGGCGGCGTGGGCGTCCGGGCTGGTGGCGAGCGAGGCGATGCCGAAGCCGCCGAGGCCGGCGGCGAGGGTGACGGCGGCCAGCACGCTGGCCAGACGGCTCCTTCTTCTTGTCATAGCTGCTCCTGTGCCGGGGGAAGGTGGGGATTCTTGCAGCAACACAGTTGAAACTTTCTGAAAACACTTGCGACTCAAGATAGGGACGCGCCGAAGGGCCGTCAAGGATCGTCTATGCGGAAGATCACGCGGGTTGACTTCAACTTACGTTGAGGTTCTATGTTTGCCGGGTGCTCAGCGACATCAGCCTCGGTGAACGGCTCAAGGCGGCGTTCCGCCGCTATCCGACCGGGGTTGCGATCATCTCCGCCACCTCGCCCGCCGGTCCGGTGGGGCTGACCGTGTCCAGCGTGGCGTCGGTCTCGGCGGAACCCGCGGCGCTGTCGTTCTCGGTGCTGTCCTCGCGCTCCGCGCTCGGCGTCCTGGCGGCGCCGAGTCTCGTGGTCAACCTGCTGGGCTCCCGGCACGCGGCCCTGGCCCACGACTTCGCGCACAGCGACCGGCCGCGGTTCACCCCCGACCAGGGGTGGGACCAGCTGCCGACCGGCGAACCGGTGCTACCGGACGCCGTGGCGTCGCTGCGCTGCACGCCGATGCACCGGATCCCGGTCGGTTCGTCGACGGTGGTCATCGCGGGCGTCTCGTCGGTGCTGCTGGGAACGGCCACCGAGCCGCTCATCCATCACGACCGGCAATATCGGGCCTGATCCGCGCAGAATCCTTGGTTTTCCCTCGGCCGGACCGATCATCCGGGGGACTCAGGGAGGACGAGTGCGGATCTCACGGCCGGCAGCCCGGCCCTCGGCACATGCCTGGGACAGCATCCGGCGGGACCCGGTGCTGCTCACCCTGGCCGGCGTCACCCTGTTCGCCTTCGCGCTCTTCTTCGCCCTGGACGGGCATCCGGTCCGCCAGATGCAGGCCTTCTGGGTGGCCCAGGTGCCGCTGGACGCGGCGCTCGCGCTAGGCGCCTGGCGCCTGCGGCGGCGCGCCCACGTCCGTTACCGCCGGTTCTGGTCGATGATCGCCTTCGCCGGTGCGGCGTTCACCGTCGGCGACTCCTGCCAGGCCCTGCAGACCCTCATCGCGCCGGGCGAGCCGTCGCTGAACGGGAACGCCGTGCAGACCGCGTTCTTCGCCGTCGGCATGTGCAGCAACGTGATCGCCTGCCTGATCTTCCCGCAGGGCCTGCGGACGGTACGCGAGAAGTTCGTCTTCTGGCTGGACGCGACAACCGTGCTGGTCGGCGGTGGGGTGGTCGCCTGGTGCTTCGCGGTCAACCCGATGAGCGGCACGGACGTCGACCGGGTGAACGCCGGCGTGACCGCCGCCCTGGTGCTGGTCGCGACGTTCTCGGCCACGAAGGTCGCGCTGATCAAGAAGCCGCCGATGGCCCGGATCGCCGCCTGGCCGATGGTCTCCGCGCCGATCGTGCAGGGCGTCAGCACGTTCCTGCCGGGCGCCTTCCAGAGCGTCGACCACGCGTACGTCTACGTGATCCGGCTGCTGCCGTCGATCCTGATCGCGGTCGGACCGTGGATCCAGGAGATCGTGCTGCGCACCCGGGACCCGCAGAGCGCGAACAAGCGGCGGCCGTACAGCCTGCTGCCGTACGGAATGGTCGCCGTCACGTTCGTGGTGTTCTTCCTGATGCTGCCGGAGAAGTCGTCCTCGCAGCTGCTGGGCGCAACCGTCGGCGTCGTGGTGATCACCTGCCTGGTCGCGGGCCGGCAGCTGGTCGCGTTCCACGACAACATGGTGCTGATCGGCCGTCTCGACGTGGCCATGGACGAGCTGCGCGTGCGCGCCTCGTTCGACAGCCTGACCGGGCTCGCCAACCGAGCGCACTTCAGCGAGGTGGTGCAGGCCAATCCGGCCGAGGCCGCCGTGCTGCTGATCGACCTGGACGACTTCAAGACCGTCAACGACACCATGGGCCACGCTGCCGGGGACACCCTGCTGCTCAGCGTGGCCCAGCGGCTGCGCGCGGCGGTCCGGGAGCGGGACGTGGTGGCGCGGCTGGGCGGTGACGAGTTCGCCGTGCTGCTGCGCGGCACCGGCCAGGAGGGCGCCGCGCTGGTGGCCCAGGGCATCCTGCGCCGGCTCGCCGAGCCGATCGAGCTGCACCAGCACACGGTCATCGCCCGGGCCAGCATCGGGATGACCGGGGCCCGGCCGGGCGACGACCCGTCCGCGCTGCTCGGCAACGCCGACATCGCGATGTACGAGGCGAAACGCCGCGGTAAGGGCACCTGGGTGGCGTACACCGACGAGATGGGCGCCCGGATCACCGCGGAGGCGGCCCTCATCCGGGAGCTGGCACAGGCCATCGAGGCGGGCGAGTTCAGCCTCGTCTACCAGCCGATCGTGCGCCTCGCCGACGACCGGCTCACCGGTGTGGAGGCGCTGATCCGCTGGCACCACCCGAGCCGCGGGCTGGTCTCGCCGGCCGAGTTCATCCCGGTCGCCGAGCGCACCGGGCAGATCGTCGCGATCGGCCGGTGGGCGCTCGCCGAGGCGTGCCGTCAGGCCACGCGGTGGCGGCGGGAGTTCCCGGACCGCGAGCCGCTGACCGTCGGCGTCAACGTGGCCGGCCGCCAGCTGCGCGAGCCCGGCCTGGTCGCCGAGGTCACCGCGGTGCTCGCGGAGACCGGGCTGCCGGCCGGCTGCCTCAGCATCGAGGTGACCGAGACCGCGGTCCTGGACGACGAGCAGTCGATCGAGACGATGCTCGCCCTGCGCGGGCTCGGCGTCCGGCTGGCGCTCGACGACTTCGGCACCGCCGCCTCGTCGCTCGGCCTGCTGCTGACCTGCCCGGTGACGACCCTGAAGCTGGACCGCTCGTTCGTGGAGTCGATCACCACGGTGGGGCGGCAGGCGGCGGTCGCGACGGCGGTCAGCCAGATGGCACGGGCGCTGGACTTCTCCTCGGTCGCCGAGGGCATCGAGACCGTGGAGCAGCAGGATCTGATCCGGGAGCTCGGGTACGAGTACGGGCAGGGATATCTGTATTCGCGGCCGGTGCCGGCGGCGCAGATCAGCGAGTTGGTCCAGGAGCGTTCACGGGTCTGAGAAAGCGGCGGGGCAACGGGCAGTGTGTGAAGTTCGGCCCCGTAGCGAACCCGAACTTCACACACTGCCCGGCCGCCACGCTTCCGCCCGGCGGCCGCGCTGCGGCCCGGAGTGGGCAGACGGTCGCGGGGTGGCCCCGGGACCTGTCTGGGCGTACCAAAAAGGGTGAAAGGCCTAGCTGAGCAGGGCCGGCACCCGGACCGGGGCCAGCCGGTGCAGCAGCGACCGCGCCGCCTCCACCACCAGTGCCCGGTCGTGGGTGATCGCGAAGTCGAACCGCCGCTCCGGGTCCGGTCCGGTGTCCGCCAGGTCCCGGGCGACCAGCGCGGCCGCCCGGTGCGGGCCGATCACCAGCACGTTCCACTCGCCGCGGAGCCGGTCGTCGCCGAGGTTGGCGCCACGCACGCCGGGCACGGGTTCGACTGCCAGGCCGGCGCCGAGCGCCGCGACCAGCGGGCTGTGCGCGGCGACGCGTTCGAAGCGGATCGCTGTGCGCGGGGTGAAGTGCCGCGCCTCCTGGAAACAGGCGAGCAGGACGGGCGGCTCCGGGCCGTCGCCGGCCAGCGCCTCGATGTGCCGGCTGAGCGGCATGAGCTGGGCTTTCGTGGCACGCGTGACCGGCCGCACCGCACTGACGATCTCGAACGGGGTCCGGTCGTCGTGGCGCGGTGGCGGCAGCAGCGGCAGGCGCACGCCGGCTGTGCTCTGCCGCGGCAACGGTCCGGGACGGCCGAAGTGCCAGCCCTGGCCGACGGTGGCGCCCATGGTGCGGGCGATGGCCAGATGCCGGGCGGTCTCGATCCCCTCGGCGAGCACCACGGCGCCACTGGCCTCGGCGTACGCGGAGACCGCCGCCACCACCCGCGCGGTGGCCGGCTCGTCCGGGGCGTGCAGCAGCCCCATGTCGAGCTTCACCACGTCCGGGTGCACGAACGGCATCAGGGCCAGCGACATCGGGTCCGCGCCGACGTCATCGAGCGCCACCCCCCAGCCCGCCTCCCGGCAGCTCTCGACGGCCGACAGCAGCGCCGCCGGGTCGTCGGCGATGGCCCGCTCGGTCATCTCGGTGACCACCCGCAGCCGGGTCCGGGCGTGCTCGACGAGCGGCGCCAGGTCGGCCGGGCAGCCGGCCCGCCACGCGGTCGGCTCCATGTTCACGAACAGCGTCAGGTCCGGCCCGAGGCCGCCGGCCAGCGCCGCCCGGTAGGCGACGGCTCGGCAGATCCAGTCGAGCTCGGCCTCCCGGCCGACGGCCCGCGCCGCACCGAACAGCGCCCCGGGCATCTCCCAAGGCGTCCCGGCGGGGCCACGGCTGAGTGCCTCGTAACCGACGGCACGCCCGGTCGCCAGGTCGATGAGCGGCTGGAACACAGGGGTGATGGCGCGCTGGTCGAGCACGTCGTGAATGTGCTGCACGAGGTGCCTCATCGGCAGCGACGAGCGCGGATTAAGGCTTTCGCGGTGCCGGGCTCTGCCGTCCGCTGCCGGCCCGGAAGCCGGCGGCCTTGTGGGTGCCGTCGCAGAACGGCTTGACGGCGGACTTCCCGCACCGGCACAGCGCGACCGTGCCGCGTCCCGGGTCGATGGCCTCGCCGTCAGGCGTGCGGATCTCGAAGTCGCCCCGCACGATCAGCGGGCCGTCCTCGTACGGAACGATGGAGGCGGTCACGGCTGGGTTTCTTCCCTGTCACGACGGGTCGAAACTGATCGTTTGCGAGCCGGTGTGCGGGGAAGCCTTGGGGCCATGAAGCTTCCTGCTGCACGGGGACCGGTGTCGGCCGTGCTGATCGATGTTCTCGGTGGGAAGGGCCGCACACTGCCGGCACGACCGGGTGCGACCTCCGAGGACGACCTGCATCTCGCTCTCTTCGTCTGCTACGAGCTGGCGTACCGCGGCTGGGACGGCGTGGACGACCGGTGGGAGTGGGACACCGGCATGCTGCGGCTGCGCACCGCACTGGAGGGACAGTTCGAGGAGCATCTGTACGACCTGGTCGGCCCCCCGTCGCCGGTCGAGCCGGAAACGGTGCCGGCCCTGCTGCGGGAGATCGCCGACGCCGATGGCGGGCCGTCGCTCTCCGGTTACCTGCGCGGCCGGGCGACGTACGAGCAGTTCCGTGAGTTCGTCATGCACCGCTCGGTCTATCACCTGCGTGAGGCCGACCCGCACACCTGGGCGATCCCCCGGCTGGGCGGCGACGCGAAGGCGGCGCTCATCGAGATCCAGATCGACGAGTACGGTGGCGGCGTCACCGGCCGCATGCATCAGGAGCTGTTCAAGCAGACGATGCGGTGGTTCGGCCTGGACCTGGCGTACGGGGCGTACGTCGACTCGGCCACCACGGCCACCCTGGCGAACAACAACCTGATGTCGTTCCTCGGGATGCACCGACGCCGTCGCGGCGGGATCATCGGGCACCTCGCCGCCTATGAGATGACCTCCACGCAGCCCAACCGGGCGTACGGCAACGGGTTGCGCCGGCTCGGCGGCGACGCCGAGGCGACCGCTTTCTACGACGAGCACGTGGAGGCGGACGCGGTGCACGAGCAGATCGCCGCGCACGACCTGGCCGGGGCGTTCGCCAAGGCGGAGCCGGAGCTGGCCGGGGATGTGATCTTCGGGGCCCGCTGCGCGCTGACCCTCGACGCGGTATGGGCGGGCGATCTGCTCGACACCTGGGCGGCCGGCCGGTCGTCGGTGTTCGATCCTGCCTCGGAACTCACGGAAAAGGCTGCCGCATGACGCTCACCGCCAAGCCGGACATCGACACCGACACCGCGCTGGCCGAACTCGGCCAGGAGCTGAAGGCCACCGGGTACATCTTCACCACGGTCACGCCGGCCACCCACGAGAAGGTCAACGCCCGGCCCGGCAACGCGCGGGCGACGAGCCTGCGCGACGTCTTCGGGTGGAGCCGGCCGTTCGAGCCGGACCTGCTGCCGGAGCGGATCGTGACGCTGATGGACGCGGCCGGCGTGCTGGACCGCTCCGGCGACCTGTGGCGCAGCCGGGTCCGGTTCTCCACCTACGACGGCGAGCTGTTCGTCCACTCGGCGTTCCCGACCACCGACGCCGACTCGGTGTTCTTCGGCCCCGACACCTACCGGATGGCGGACGCGGCCGCCGCGCACGTCGAGGCGCGGCAGCTGCCGGTGCGGCGGGCGGTGGACATCGGCTGCGGTACCGGGGCCGGGGCGATCGCCGTCGCGAAGCGGGCACCGCAGGCCGAGGTGCTGGCGGTCGACATCAACCCCGACGCGCTGCGGTACGCCCGGGTCAACACGATCCTCGCCGGGCTGTCCCGGGTGCGGCCGTGCCACAGCAACCTGCTCACCGAGGTCGACGGCACCTTCGACCTGATCATCTCCAATCCCCCGTTCATGATCGATCCGGCCGGCCGGGCGTACCGGGACGGCGGCGAGAACGGCTACGAACTGTCCCTGGCGATCATCGACGCGGCCGCCGAACGGCTCGCCCCGGGCGGATCGCTGGTGCTGTTCAGCGGCACCGGGATCATCGACGGGCAGGACCCGTTCCGCCAGGCGGCCGCCGACCGGCTCGCCGGGACGGAGCTGGAGTGGTCCTACCGCGAGGTGGACCCGGACGTCTACGACGAGGAGCTGGAGGGCGAGGCGTACGCGCACGCCGAGCGGATCGCCGTGGTGGTCCTGACCGCCACCCGCCCGGCGAGGTGAGCGCCGCCCTGACGGTCGGGGTCGAGGAGGAGTTCCTCCTGCTCGACCCGGCGACCGCGGAGAACGTACCGGCCGCCGACGCGGTGTTCGCGGCGCTCCCGGCGGAGTTGCTGGAGCACAGCCGCCGCGAGTTCCGGCACAGCATGCTGGAGATGGTCACCCCGGTCTGCACCGGCCTCGCCGAGGTGGAGCAGCACCTCACTCGGCACCGGCGGGCCGCCGCGGAAGCTGCCGCCGCCGCGGGCTGCCGGCTGGTCGCGGTGGGCGCCACGCCGGTCGGCGAGCCGCGGCTGACGGTCAGCGACAACCCGCGGTACCAGGACATCGCCCGCCATTACGGCCCGATCGTGCGGGACCCCGCGGTCTGCGGCTGCCACGTGCACGTCGGGGTGCCCGACCGGGAGACGGCGATCCGGGTCGGCAACTTCCTGCGGCCGTGGCTGCCGGTGGTGCAGGCGCTCGGCGTCAACTCGCCGTTCCACGACGGCGCCGACACCGGGCACGCCAGCTGGCGGGCCATGCAGCTGGACCGGTGGCCCAGCCTCGGGCCGGCGCCGCACTTCGCGACCGCCGCGGACTTCGACCGGACGGTGGAGCTGCTGGTGCGTTCCGGGGCGATGCTCGACGCGAGCCTGGTCCTCTGGCACGCCCGGCCGTCGGAGAAATACCCGACCGTCGAGGTCCGGGTCACCGACGTGTGCCTGAGCGCTGCCGACACGGTGCTGCTCACCGGGCTGATCCGGGGTCTGGTCGCCACCGCGCTGCCCTCGGTGGAGGAGTTCGAGATCCCGGACGGCGTGCTGCAGGCGGCGCACTGGAACGCTGCCCACCAGGGACTCGACGGCACCCTGCTGGACCTGCGGCGGATGCGGCCGCGGCCGGCCTGGGAGCTGGTCGACGATCTGCTGGCCACGGTGGCCCCGGCGCTCAAGGAGCTCGGCGACCTGGACCGGGTCGAGGCGGAGCTGAGCCGGCTGCGCATCGAGGGCACCGGCGCGCAGCGGCAGCGGGAGCTGCTGGCGCGTACCGGCTCGGTGCCCGCTGCCCTCCAGGAGCTCAGTCCGGGTTGAGGACGTCGTGGGTGCGCAGCCGGCCGCACATGCCGAGCCGGTCGGCTGCGCTCTGCGGCGCCTGGTGCAGGGCGGCCTCCCGCAGGTGGGAGCCGTCACCGGCGGCCAGCGCGTCGAGGACGGCTTCGGTGCGGCGGGTCTGCTCGGCGACCGTCGCCTGCCACAGCTCCCGCCACCCGGCGACATCCGGGCGGACCAGCGCCACCGCCGCGTCGTAGAACGCCGCCAGGGCCGACGGGTCGCGCACCAGCCGCCGGAACCCCTCGACCGCCAGCTCCCGGCGCTGTGCCACCGGCAGGCTGACAGCCTCCCGATAGCGGTCCCGGTCGGCGATCGTCGTGGGCGGGAACGTGATCACCGCGTCGCCCGCCTCGGGCAGCCCGGCGTTCGACATCACCACGACGACCCGCAGGTCACCCGAGTTGACCGCACGATGGATCACACCCGGCGCGAACCACGCCGTCGAGCCCTCCGCGAGCGGGGTCACCCGATGCCCGGAGACGTCCAGCGTGTGCAGCTCACCGCTGCCGCCGATCACCACGTACGCCTCGGTCGAGGCCAGATGCACGTGCGGGGTGCCGCCGGCCAGACCGTCCGCGGCGCATCGGTCCGGATAGACCGTCAGGCGCGTCACCGAGGTGCCGCCCGGAAACGCCTGATAGGTACTCATCCGGCCGCCGGCCCCAGCGCACTTCTGCCCAGATCAGCGAGCGTACGAGTAGACGACTCGCCGTGGTCTCCGTCGGCGACGACGACCGCGTACCGGAAGGTGAGCTCCGCCCCGTCTGCGAGGTCGAGCTCGGCGCTGAAGAACGGCGCCGGGTTGAGGCACGCGAACTGCTCGCTGCGGGTGAACCACTGCGGCGGGTGCCGCGGGTTGGCGGTGTCGTCGACCATCACGATCGTCGACGCGGCGCCCGTGCCGTCGTGCCGGCCGCGGAACGCGAACCATGCGGCCCGCCGGCCGCGCAGGTCGTCCGCCCCGGTTCCGTCCGGCGACTGGACGGTGCCGCCGGCGAACGACCGCGGCCCGCGCCAGAACAGGCCGCCGTACCCGGCGTTCTCCCGGCCCTTCGTGGTGGGCGAGCCGAAGCTCAGGACGGCGCCCGAGACGTTGGTCATCCGGGTCTCGAAGACCAGCACCCAGCTCGCCGGGCCGGCGACGCGCGCGGTGAGCGACCGCTGCTCGGCGATGACCGGCGCGCCCTGCTGCGACGTCCAGTCCAGCTCGTGCCGGATCGTCGCGCCGGCACCGGTCGCGGTCAGCTCGGTCATCTCCCGGTGGGTGGCGCTGCCGTTGTTGGCCAGCTGCACGTACGAGCGGCCGTGCACATAGGTGGGCCCGCCCCAGAAGTTGTGCTCGCCGACGTACGGCAGCGACCAGGCGATCCCCTTGTGCCAGACGTGGTCGTGCGGCCGGTACAGCGACACCAGCTCACCGGCCAGTGTGCGGACCGGATGCAGGTACGGCTTCGGCGACTCCAGCCGCGGGGTGTCCGGCCGGTACACGTACGTGAAGAGGGCGACGTCGCCGGCGGAGACGGTGACCGAGCGGCCGAGCGCGTGGTCGACGATGACGGTCATCGGGCCCGCACCGGGTTCCACGGCGCGCCGCTGCCGTCCATCCGGGCGGCGAACGGGCTGTCCGGCCCGATCTCACCGGCCCGCACCGGGGCGCCGGTGAACGCCGACGAGTAGAGCGCGGCGATGAACTCCATGGTCCGTCTCGTCTCGCCGAGGGTGACCGGTGGTGGTGTGCCGGCGTCGAGGGCGTCCAGCACCGCGGCGAGTTGCCCGGTGTGCCCGCTCTCCACGTCCGACGGGTCGGCGTTCCAGCGGGTGGCGACGTCGCCGTGCCCCGGGACCGGGGTGATCGTCCAGTCGGCGTCGCGATAACCGTAGAGGTGGTCCAGCTCGACCGTGGCGTGCTCGAAGTCGAGCCGCAGGCGGGAGGTCTGCCGTGGCGAGACCACCGAGTTGACCACCGAGGCGACGGTGCCGTCGGCGAACGTGACCAGCGCCATCGACACGTCCTCGGTGTCCACCTCCCGCCCGCGTCGCGCGGCGACCGCGGTGACCTGCTCCCACGGACCGAGCAGGGAGAGCAGCAGGTCGAACTGGTGGATGCCGTGCCCCATGGTGGGCCCGCCACCCTCGGTCTCCCACCGGCCCCGCCACGGCACCTCGAAGTACGCGTCGTCGCGGTACCACTGGGTCTCGCAGGTGGCCAGCAGCGCCCGGCCGAGCTCACCGGCCGCCGCCATCGCGCGCAACCGGATCGCCCCGGCGCCGAAGCGGTGCTGGAACACAGTCGCCACGTGCGCCCCGGTCTCCCGCGACGCCGCCGTGAGCATGTCGAGCTCTGCGAGCGAGAGCGTCGGCGGCTTCTCGACCAGCACGTTCGCCCCGGCCCGCAGGCAGGCGAGGGCGAGCGGCGCGTGCGTCGCGGGCGGCGTGCAGAGGTGCACCAGGTCCACCTCCCGGTGGCCTTCGCCGGCGGCGAGCAGCGTGGTCAGGTCCGGCAAGACGTCAGGCGCGTCCCAGGCCGCGGCGAACGTGCGGGCGCGATCGATGTCGACGTCGACGACCGCGGTGAGCCGGATCCGGTCCCGGTGGTCGCGGAGCGCACTCGCGTGTGCGGCGGCGATCGCGCCGGTGCCGACGATCGCCGCGCGGTGTCGGGTTGTGGACATGCGTCGCGCCGCCTCCTTGAAACGTCACCGATAGGACACCGTCGACGTTGGCAGCCCAAAGGCCATGAGGTCAAGCGCACGCATGGGTTTACGCTTGTAACGCTTCAAAAGTGACGCCAGTGGCGAGTGTCATGATCGCGATAATTCACTGGGCCGGGTCGCCGCGAAAGAGAAAGATCCTCACTGTCAATCGATGATGGGGGATCCCGATGTTGGAGTCCGAACTCCGCCAATCCGTGCCGAGTCAGTCCAGGGTGGGCCGGCGCGCCCTGCTCACCGCGGGCGGCGCCGTCGCCGGCTCGCTGGCCCTGGCCGGGTCGGCCGCCGCCGCGCCGCTGACCGACCAGCCGCCGGCCACCCCGCAGGCCGCGATCAAGGCCCTGCTGGCCGGCAACCGGCGCTTCGCCGCCGGCCACGCCCGCCACCCGCACCAGACCCCCGCCCGGGTCCGCGAGGTCGCGGCCGGCCAGGACCCGTTCGCCGTGGTGCTCGGCTGCGCCGACTCCCGGGTGGCGCCAGAGATCATCTTCGACCAGGGCATCGGCGACGTCTTCGACGACCGGGTGGCCGGCAACCTCGTCGACGACCTGCTGCTGGGCAGCATCGAGTACGCGCTCGAGGAGTTCGCCCCGCCGCTCGTCCTGGTCCTCGGCCACGAGCGTTGCGGTGCCGTCTCGGCGGCCCTCGACGTGGTCCGCACCGGTGGCCACGCACCCGGGCACATCGGCGCGATCGTCGAGGCGCTGCGCCCGATCGTCACCCCGTTCGTGAACGCTCCCGACGGCGTGGAACTGGCCGTCCGGGCCAACGTCCGCGCGCAGGTCGCCGCGATCGTCGAGCAGAGCGAGATCGTCCGGGAGAAGGTGCACCACGGGGAGACGGTGGTGGTCGGCGCACGGTACGACCTGGACAGCGGTCTGGTGACCCTGATCTGAGACTGCCGTAGGCCCTGGGCCGCCCTCGCACGTTCGGCGAGGGCGGCCTTCTTGACACCTCCAATGTGATCGTTAACATAGACGAAACACTTTGCTTTCGGCCCGTGCGCACCGAGCCACCCCCTCCCCCATCAGCGCTCACCGGAGGCGTCATGAAACGCATCCTCACCGCGCTGCTGGCCGTGCTGCTCGGCGCCCTCGTGGCCCCGCAGCCCGCCGGCGCCGCGACCACCCTGATCTACTCCACGTTCAAGGGCGACGGCGCCGCCGACCAGGAGTTGTGGATCTACCAGTCCACCAACGGCGGCACCAGCTACACCGTGCTCAGCGACACCAACTTCCGCGGGCCGACCGGCGTCCTGCGCGACCCGAGCATCCTGAAGTACAACAACCGCTACTACATCGCGTACACGGTGCAGTCGTGGACCACGAACGCGACGTACTTCAACATCGCCACCAGCACCAACCTGACCTCCTGGTCGAACGTGGCCAGCGTGCCGGCCGGCATCTCCGGCGCCAACTACACCTGGGCGCCGGAGTTCTACGTCGAGAACGGCGTCGTCCGCATCATCACCAGCGTCGCCTCGACCGCCTGCGCGTGGTGCTTCCGCCCGTACGTCTACACCGCCCGGAACACCTCGCTCACCTCGTGGAGCGCCCCGGCCCAGATGTGGGGCCTCGGCACCAACCACATCGACACGTTCGTGGTGAAGTCCGGCAACACCTGGCACGCCTTCACCAAGAACGAGACGACCAAGTACATCGAGCACTGGACGACCACCGCCAACCTGTACGAGGGGTGGGTCAACCGGGGCACACTCTGGTCGTCCGGTTACGAGGGACCGTCCCTGGTCCGCCTCGACGACGGCCGCTGGCGCATCTACGTCGACAAGTACACCAACGGCGGCGTGTGGACAGCCACCAGCTCCGACCTCAACACCTGGACCGGCCTCAGCGCCGTCGGCTGCTCCGGCTGCCGCCACGGCACAGCCACCGTCAGGTAAGCGCCCCACGCACCGTTGAGCGGTCCGGGCCACCGACGCGCTGCCCCGGCAACTCGCCGAGGCCGCCGTCGTGGTCCGGGCCGCGCGGCGATTCCTCGCCGGTGGCGGGCATCCGTCACTCTGAGGACGTGCGCTTGTTACTGAACGTCCTCTGGTTCATCTTCGGCAGCGGCTTCGTCCTCGCCCTCGGCTACGGCCTCGCCGCGCTCATCTGCTTCGCCCTCATCGTGACGATCCCCTTCGGCGTCGCCTCGCTCCGCCTCGCCGTCTACTCCCTGTGGCCCTTCGGCCGCACCATCGTCGACCGCCCCGGCGCCAACCTGCCCTCCGGCATCGCCAACATCCTCTGGCTCGTCCTCGCCGGCTGGTGGATCGCCCTGGCCCACGTCGTGGCGGGCGTCGCCCAGTGCGTGACCATCATCGGCATCCCCTTCGGCATCGCCAACTTCAAGCTGGTCCCCGCCGCCCTCTGGCCCCTGGGCCGCGAGATCGTCGACCTCCCCTGACCCCGCCCGTGGTTAGCCCGCCCACCCCACGCACCGAAACCCCTGCGTGGGGACTTACGGCGCGCAACGCACCCGAACTCCCCACACAACGAGCGCTGGACCGCTGCGTGGGGACTTACGGCGCGCAGCGGACCCGAACTCGCCACGCCGGGTGGGCTCGGCTCGCGTCTCCGGCTGATCACATGGTGATCTGCTGAGCCAGTTGGGCGAGGCGATGGTGGGAGCCGCCCGTCTGGAATTCGTCCTGACGATGCACGCGCGGCGGAACCGACGCGTGCATCGTCGCCAGGCCGTGAAGCTCGCGCAACAGCTCGAGTCTGGTCGCCGGATCCTCGGGATCGACTACGCCGCTCGCGTACCCGGTCACCGTCGCCGCCTCCGGCAGAGCTCTGGCCGCCTGGAAACGCAATTCCTCGTACAACCGCCGGCTCCGGACAGCGGGGGCGAGCGACGCCAGCCGTGTTCCGCGGGAGAGCAGGCCGCGTCCGGCCGCCAGCTTCAGGGCGAACGCCGCGTTCTCCGCCCCGTTGCGGGCCTGACGTTCCAACAGCACCACCTCGGGCGGAAGGCCCTCTCCGACGGCGATCGACGCCAGAAAGGCCGCCTCGGAGATCCCGAGCGCGGGGAGTGCACCGGAGTCCTTGCCGACGTTGCCGGAAAAGGCGACGTGGCGGACCAGGCCGTCGCGGTGGAGCCGTGCCGCGGTGCGCCCGACCTCGGGATCGGCGCAGCCGAACACCACCAGAAGGTCGACGGGGCTGCCGGCCGAGGGGGTGTCCCCGTGCGGCCCGGTCATGATGTCCGCAAGGAGCCGGTAGTCCCCTGCTGTCGGCGGTGGTTGGGACACGAAGGCTCCTGTGGTGTGTGCCGTCGGCGCGGACGGGTCTGCCGGCATTCTGCCTCGGTCCCGTTCAGGTGAGACCGAAGAGGACGCCCTCGGTCAGGCCTGTGTGCTCGCCGGACGGCACGACGCGGCCGAGCGTTGCTATCAGCGCAGCCTGGCCCACGCCGCCGCCAGAGATGATCGGGGTGTGTCACAGCATCCTCGCCTCAAGAGCTTCACGCTGATGCGGCTCGGGGATCTGCGACGGCTCCAGGGCCGCCACGCCGAGGCCGCCGAGTACTACCGGCAATGCGCCGCCACGTTCGGCGCCGAGGTTCACGACGCGACCAGCCAAGCACGGGCGACCGCGATCCACGCCCGATCACTTGCCGCCATGGGCAGGACCGATGCGGCCCGTAGAGCGTTTGACGAGGCTGTCGAGATTTTGGTGGAGAAGAGGTCGCTCAAACACGACGATCCCGAGGTCCGGGTCATCGTCGGCTGGCGGGCGGCGTTGCCGTCACGGCCGCGAGGTGCCGGATCCCCAGGACACCTGGAGCGGGCCGAAGTAACCGCACGTGTTATTGCCACGAAATCGGACTTCGCCCACTTGTCGTTACTTACAGCTAATTCATATTCGCGCTGGGTGACATCCCATCCAGGCGACCTTTAGGTTAATTCTCGGTGGCCGTTGCCCCTCGGGGCCAGGCGGCTACGCGATGCCACCGGCGTCGCGGTTGCGACGACCAGGAGAGGGGCGTTCGATGGCGAAGAAGTCGAAGAAGGACAAGAAAGACAAAAAGAGCAAGAAGGCCAAGAAGAAGTGAACAGCGCTGTGGCGGCCCCTGATCCAGGCCGCCACAGCGTCACTCAGGCAGCGCCATCGAGAGCAGTGCCACCAAGAGCAGCGCCGGTCAGGATGAAGCCTCGCCGGCGTTCGACTCCTCGTCGGGGACCTCTCGGTCGTCCTTGTCGGCCATCGGCAACGGCAGGTCCGGGGCCTTCAGGTCCTCCTGGCCGGGCGGCGCGGGCGGGTCGGGTGACAGCGGTGGCTCGATCCTCGTCTCGTCGGTCATCCCCGCATGACTTCCCGCTCACCGGCGGTTTCATCCCTGGAGCCGCGAGACGGCAGCCGCCGAGCCAGGAGCCGTTCATGGCGCCCGGCCTTCTGCTGATAGAGACGCGTGTCAGCCGCCGTGTACAGGCTGTCGAAGTCGTCCCCGTCGACGTCCAGCACCGCCACCCCGATGCTCACGGCCGTTCGTTCCGCCAGCGCCGCCGTCAGCTTCTCGGCCGTGGCCCGGGCCTGTTCGGCCATCCCCGCCCGCTCGCTTCGCAGCATGATCACGAACTCGTCGCCGCCGAGCCGGCCCACCAGGTCGTCCGGGTGGACGCGTTCGCGCAGGGTCGCGGCGACCCAGCGGAGCAGGTCGTCGCCGGCGGCGTGGCCGTACGCGTCGTTGAGTCGTTTGAAGCCGTCGAGGTCTGCGACGAGCAGCGCCGCGCCGAGCCGGTCCGACCGGACCCGGTCGAGTTCCGCCGTGAACCGTTCGCCGAATCCGCGCCGGTTGAAGACCTCGGTGAGGACGTCGAGGGACGACAGCCGGGTCAGCATCCGGCGCTGGACGGCGGCCGCCCGGCCCTGCAACGCGCACGCCACGGCGGTCGCGGTGGTGCTGAGCAGGTTGATCACGACGTACCAGGCGTCGGTGCCGGCGATCACGCCCACCGCGACGTACAGCGCACCGGCCGCCAACCCCACCGGGGCCGCCACCAGCGGGCGCATCCCGAGTGTCAGCAGCGGGATCGCGATCAGCATGCCGACGCCGAGCGGGCTGGTCACCCCGCCGTCGAGCAGGGCGATGCCGGCGCAGCTGACGAACGAGCTGACCGCGAACGCCAGCATGAGCGGGCGCGCCCAGCGGGCCCGGCTGAGCCAGTCCGCGCCGAGCACGACCGCCAGCCCGGAGCCGAAGCCCCAGAGGCAGATGCCCAGCATCGCCTCGTGGTGTGGATGCCCGGTGGTGAACAGCGCCAGGTAGATCATCGCGACCGACGTCTGGGCGATCGCCATCCAGCCCGGGTCGGCGATCGAGTGCCGGCGCCGCTCCCGCCGGGAGACCGAGGTCCGGGCGGCCGGGTCACCCGGCAGGGACGACGCGGCCCGGGAGGCCGCGGCGAGCTGCGCAGCGGACGGAGCACGCCGTACCCGCGCCACCTTGTCCGCGTAGAGGCGGCGATCAGCGACCCCGGAAAGTGCCTCGGCGTCTGCGGCGTCCTGCGGGTAGGAGGCCACGCCGAGGCTCAGCGGCAGCCGCTCGCGGAGCCGTGCCACGATCTGGTCCACCTCGGCGGGCTCGGTCAGCAGCAGCGCGAATTCGTCTCCGCCGAGCCGCCCGGCCGCGCCGTGCCCGCGGGCCGCCGCGCGCAGCTCGTGCCCGACCCAGGCCAGCAGGTCGTCGCCGGCCCGGTGCCCGTACGCGTCGTTGACCTGCTTGAAGTGGTCGAGGTCGAGCAGCACCAGGGTGAGCGGCCGGCCGGAGCAGGCCAGTTCGGCGGCGAGCCGCTGATCGAAGCCGCGCCGGTTGAGGCAGCCGGTGAGCGGGTCGATGCGGGAGCTGTGGGAGAGGCGGCGGCGCAGTGAGGCGAGCACCATGGAGTGCCGCAGGCAGAGCACCGCGGCGGCGCCGAAGGCCAGGGCGTGGACCTGCCAGTAACCGGGCGGGGCCGGGTCGCCGTACGCGACCAACAGGCCGTACCCGATGGTGTTGAGCGCGACCACACCGGCGAAGGCCCGCGGCAACAACACCGTGGCCAGCAGCACCGTGGAGGTCGGGATGAAGGCGCCGACCGGCCCGGCCACCCCGCCGTCGAGCAGCGCGAGGGACACATATCCGGCCAGGTTGCCGAGGGCACCGAGGTGCTGGGGCAGCATCCACCAGCGGGTGCGCACCAGCTGGGTGGCGACCAGCCCGGCCACGGCGGCGGAGAGCAGGACCGCGGCCACCACCGCGAGCATCGCCGGGCGGCCGGGCCGGTCCCAGGTGGCGACGGCGTAGGCCGCGGTGAGCACCGCCGGCAGGCAGCAGTACACGAACCCGGAGCGGATGGCCCGCCTCCGTTGCTCGTGGACCGCGTCCGGCCCGGCGCTGCTCATGCTGCGGGCACCTCCGAGGGCGGGGATTCAACCCCGCCCTCATCGGCGCGGCGTTCACCGACTTGAGAAATCCCTATCTGACGGTGAGAAGGCGGCGTGGCACGGCGGCGGCCAGCGCCGCGTATCCCGCCGGGTTGAGGTGCAGGTTGTCACCGGTGTCGAAGGTGTCCGCGATCCGCCACGGCTCGGCCGGGTCACGGACGGCGGCGTCGAAGTCCACGGACGCGTCGAAGATCCCGCTCCGGATCGCGGTGTTGACCGCCTGCCGCGACCGTTCCCGCAGTCCCCCGGCGTCGTCGTAGATGTTTCCGCCGAACGGGGTGAGCGTCGCCCCGTAAACCACGATGTCCTGGGCATGCGCGCGCAGCACGATCTGCCGGTACGCGCCGACCAGGTCCGACACCACCTGGCGCTGGGCCGCGTCGGTGGCCTCGGCGGTGCCGATGTCGTTGACGCCTTCGAAGACCAGCAGCCAGGTCGCCCCGCTGACCGCGAGCACGTCCCGGTCGAGCCGGGCCATCGCGTTGGGCCCGAGCCCGTCGCGCAGCACCCGGTTGCCGCCGGCCGCCTGGTTGAGCACCGCGACGTCGCGGCGCCGCAACCGGTCGAACAGTTGGTCCGGCCACCGGTCGTTGCCGTTGGTGGTGGAGCCCCGTCCGTCGGTCAGCGAGTCGCCGAGCAGCACGAGGCCGTTGGTCTCGGCAGCTTTCACCTCGACGCCGCTGATCAGGTACCAGTGGTCGGTCGGGGTGGCCCCGGTCAGCTGGGACGCCGCCAGCTGGTCCCCGGCGAGCAACCACGACGTGGTGCGGGAGCCGGGATGCGAGGTCAGGGCCAGCGTGGCCTGCCCGGCCGCCAGATAGGTGGTGATCGTCAGGATGGAGCCCGGTGCGAGGGACACGTCGACCGGGTCGGACACGATCTGTGCCCCGACCGGCACCACGACGTCCCGCCGCCCGCCGAAGGTCAGCGGACGCGAACTCCCGGGCCGGATGTCCGCGACCCCCGACCGGCCGTCCACCGGGAGCGCCACGGCGGCCCCGGTGATCGGCAGGTCGGCCCCGCCGAACGCGTTGGAGAACCGGACGCGCAGCTGCCGGCCTCCGATCGTCACCCGCACGGTCTGCCGCAGCGTGGTGTCCACGAGCACCGAGTCGGTGCCGGTGAACGGCGCGGGCGGCAGGTTGTGCGGCTCGGTGAGCTGCGGCATCGCGGTCCAGGTGTGCACCCAGCGCGGGTGCTTGTTGATTTCCCGGCCGAGCAGGACCGCTGAGGCGGCGGCCCCGCCCGAGGCCAGCACGGTACGTCGGCGCACGGCTAGTACCTCCGGCTCTCGGGCGGCCCCAGGTAGCTGTACTCGACGCCACCGGTGTCGATCACGAGCCGCTGCAGGATCACCGTCGGGTCGACGGCGTGGAAGGTCAGCGTGTGCGTGCCGGCCTTCTCGACGGTGTGCGTGGTCGTGGTGATGTTGATGTTGTCGGAGGTGTTGCGGGCCCACTGCCGGTTCATCGTGGTGTCGTCGGCGCCGGTCGCCGCGATCACGTCGACCGTCTGCGGCGACCGGCCGTCGAGCGAGATCGCGTACCGCAGGCCCGGCGTCGGCAGCACGTTGTTGCGCGGTGACAGGTGTGCGGAAATCTTGACCGGTCCGGTGGTGGTCAGCGTGACCTTGTACTCCAGGCGCGTGCCCTCGCGGGGCGACAGCGGCGTGATGCCGTCGGCGTCCTTGCCGATGCCGGGAAGCACCCGCCACGCGCCCACCTTGCGGTGGTGGTGCACGGCGTCGATCGCGACGTAGCCGTTCGCTTCCGCGAAACCGGCCGGCCGGAGCGCGGGGTTGCGCACCGGGGCCTGCACGACCTGGGTGCTTCCCGCGCCTTCGATCGTCAGGGGTACGACCGAAGCACCCCGTGGCGCCCGCTTCCAGTCGACCGTCACCGTGGCCCGGACCTGCTTGTCCACGCGTCCCGAAGCCGGCGTGACCTTGACCCACGGCTGTCCCGCGGTGATCCGGTAGGAGAACGGCGTGGTGCCCTTGTTGTAGACCTCGACGTACTGCCGGGGCTGCGACTGCCACGGGCTGAACTCGGGCAGCACCGAGGCGTCGCCGCCGTCCAGGGCCACGCCCATCGCGGCCGCGGCAGGCACCTCGATCCGCTTCAGGTGCGGGTAGATCTCGTCGGGCAGCGCCACGTGGTTGTCGGTCTGCGGCTGTTGCCACCCCGCGTTGTTGTAGCGCGCCGCGTTCCCGTACCCGATCTTGGGTTGGGTCTGCCAGCCCGCCCATTTCCCGCCGGCGAGCTCGGTGTTGTAGTGATCGCTCATCGCCTGGTCCTCGGCGAACCGGGCTTCCGCCTCGTCGGCCAGGTCGTTGGTGGCGGCCCGGCCCTGTTCCGCGTAGAGGATGTTGGTGAACTGGGCCCGGCGCAGCTCGTAGAGGTTCGCCGTCGCCTGCACCGCGTAGTTCACGAGCTGGTGGTAGGCGTCCTGCGCAGCGGCCGGGACACGCTGGCGGATCCGTTCGGCGCGGGCCGCGAGCCGCTGCCACTCGGCGACCACCCGGTCCATCTCGCGGTAGTCGGTCAAGGAGTACGGGTTGCCCTGGTCGTCGTAGACCACTGTGGTGGCGTCACCGGTGATCCGCCGGTTGAGCAGTTCCGGCTTGCGCCGGGACTGCAGATGGCCGTACTCCCCGAGCACCGCGGCGATCTCGGCGGACAGGGTGGGCCCGAAGTTCTCCGCGGCGTACCGCCGCTCCCAGTCGTCGATGCCGGACAGCGCGATGGCGTCCGGGTTCCACGCGTAGTCCAGGAAGAACTGGGTGGGCAGCTCCTCGTTCTTCAGGTCGCCGACGTTGACCACCCAGAGCTTGTCGACACCCTTCGAGTACGACAGGTTCAGCTGCTCCCACGTGTTGACCAGGTTGACCGTGTCGACCCACTTGTAGTTGCGGCCGTCGCCGACGTAGTCGAAGTGGTAGTACAGCCCGTACCCACCGCTGCGCGCCGGCAGGCCGGGGTGCGGCAGCTTGCGCATGTTGCCCCAGTTGTCGTCGCAGAAGACGACGGTCACGTCCTCCGGCGGCTGGTAGCCCTTGTCCCAGTAGCGCTGCACCTCTTTGTAGAGGGTCTGCACCTGGGGCGCCTCCTGGAGGCCGAACTCCCGCAGGATCTCGCGCTGGGTCTCGATGATGGTGCTCATCAGGTCGATGCCGTCGCCGTCCGGCAGGCTCACGTCGCCGTTGCCGCGCATGCCGAGCGTGATGACACCCTCGAAACCCTGTTCCTTCATCCGGCGCGCGCCGTCCCGCCAGTACGCGACGAGGGCGTCCCGGTTGCGCCGGAAGCTCCACTCGCCGGTCCCGCCGTACGGGTCGCTGCCCGGCGTGACGATGTTCCCGTTCGCGTCGCGGACCGCGGCCTTGGCGTGCCGGTTCCACTCCTCGATCCCGCGCATCATCGGCGCCTCGTGCGAGGTGCCCATGACCACGCCGTACCTGCTGGCGGTGGCGTGGTTGAGCGGGTCGTCCTCGGCGAACGCCCGGCCCCAGACCGCCGGCCACAGATAGTTGGCCTTGAGCCGGAGCATGGTCTCGAAGACCTGGGCGAAGTAGTCGGCGTTCAACCCGTTCGGGAAGCCGGGTGCCTTGCCGGGACCGAAGTAGCCGGGGGCCCAGGTGCCGGTCGCCGGGTTCTCGTCGTTGATGAAGAACCCGCGGTACTTCACCTTCGGTGTGCCCTGGGTGTGCCGGCCGGGCAGCGCGTACCACGCGGCGGCGCGCGGGACCGGCACGTCGTCCCAGAAGTGCCAGGGCGAGACGCCGATCTTGCGGGAGACGTCGTAGGCGCCGTAGATCGTGCCGCGCTGGTCGCTGCCGGCGATCACGAACGCCCGGCGCACACCGGGCAGCGGGTTCTCCACGACCTGCTGGAGCGAGGTTTCCCAGCGGCCGGCGATGCCGCGGACGTCGAGCTTGCCGCCGCGGATCAGGCGGTCGATCAGGGTGCTGCGGCCGATCGTGCCGACGATGACCGGGTTCTGCCCGGCGGGGACGTCGCCGGTGACGGCCGGGCGCACGCCGGTGGCGGCGTGCAGGTCGGACTGGAGGTCGCCGGCCACCCGCAGCACGCCGGCATGGTCGTTGGCGGAGGTCACGATCGGCGCGGCCACGCCGTTCGCGACCAGGGGGAACCGGCCGGGTCCTGGCCGGGTGCTCAGATAGCTGTCGCCGGCGTGGGACACGGCCGGGGCCGTGCGGGGAGAGGCCGGTGACGGGGTGGGGACGAGGACGAGGAGCGCGGCAACCGCGCTCGTGAGGACGCTTCGCATGGGGCACGCCTCCGGGGGCACCGAAAGTTTCGGAAACATATCGATAGCGCCTCCGTAACGTATAGCCACCCATCTATAGCGTCAAGGAGTCAACCCCCGAGCAGTGTGCGGATTTCGGGTTCACCAGAGGGCCGAGGTCAGCACCCCGCGGGGTTTCGAAAGTTTCGGAACTGGACCGGTTCAGGACCGGTGCTGGACCTCAGCGCCGTGCCAGGTGCGCCACAGCGCCGCATAGGAGCCGCCGGCAGCCACCAGTTCGTCGTGCGTGCCGAGCTCGATGATCCGCCCGCCGGCCATCACCGCCACCCGGTCGGCGTCGTGCGCGGTCTGCAGCCGGTGCGCGATCGCGATGACCGTCCGCTCGTGCAGCACCGCGGCCAGCGCCCGTTCCGCGGTCCGCGCCGCGGTCGGGTCGAGCAGCGCGGTGGCCTCGTCCAGGATCACCGTGTGCGGATCCGCGAGCAGCACCCGGGCCAGCGCCAGCTGCTGTGCCTGCGCGCCGTCGAGCGGCTCCTCGCCGAGGTCGCGGTCCAGGTCGACGGCCCAGTCCGCGCCGACCGTGGCGAGCGCCCGGCGCAGCTCACCGTCCGGTGCCGGCACCATCAGGTTGTCCCGCAGCGACTCCCGGAACACGTGGTGCTCCTGGGTGACCAGCACGACCTGGCGGCGCAACTCGTCCGGCGGCAGATCGGCGATCGGCACCCCGCCGACCGTCACCGAGCCGGCGGGGGGCCGGTCCACCCCGGCGATCAGCCGGCCCAGCGTGGACTTCCCGGCACCGGAGAGGCCGACGATCGCCAGCCGCTCCCCCGGCCGGACGGTCAGCGTCACGTCGTGCAGCACGTCGCGGCCCTGGTCGTACGCGTACCGCACGCCGGCCACCTCGATCACCTCGTCGCGTGGGGGCTCGGTGACGGCCGGCGGCGCGGGCGGGATCGCGGCGAGGCCCTCCACCCGGGCGAACGAGGCACTGCTGCTCTGCAACTGCTCGATCCAGATCAGGATGCTGTCCAGCGGGCCGACCAGCTGCCGCAGATAGAGCACGGCCGCCGCGACGGTGCCGAGGCTGAGCCGGCCGTCGATGTAGAACAGGCCGCCGAGCAGCAGGACCAGGACGGTCGGAACCGCGTACGAGCTCTCCGCCAGCGGGAAATAGACGTTGCGCAGCCGCAGTGTGGCCAGCCGGGTACGCCGGGTCTCGGCGAGCGCGGCGTGCCCGGCGGTCAGGCGGCGCTCCTGGAGGCCGAACGCGTCGACCGTGCGCGCGCCGTCGGTGGTCGCGGACAGCTCGTCGGCCAGCCGTGAGGTGGCCGCCCCCTCGGCCAGGTACGCGTCCCGGGCCCGCCGCAGGTACCAGCGCGTGACGAACCAGATGCCGGATAGGCCGATCACCCCGACCGCGCCGAGCAGCGGGTTCAGCACCAGGATCCCGGCCGCGATGATCAGTAGGTGGACCACCGCGCAGAAGAGGGTCGGCAGCACCTCGCGCAAGGCGGTGGCGACCGCGTCCACATCGGTGGTGCCGCGGGCGGTCAGATCGCCGGCGGGCACCCGCTCCACCACGGCGGCGGGCAGGCCGAGCGCCCGGCGGACGAAACCCTCCCGGATCCGGGCGGCCGTGCGTTCGCCGAACCGGAACGCGACGCGGAGCGCGTACCGCGAGAGAAGTGTCTGTGCGAGGGCGCAGCCGAGCACCGCAACCGCGAGACGGTCGACCGCCGCCGTCCCGCCGCCCGCCTCGACCGTGTCGATCACCCGGCCCAGCAGCCAGGGTCCGCCGAGGCCGGCCAGCGCGCTCAGCGAGCTCAGCAGCACCATCGCCACGACGATCCGGCGGTCGGCGGCGAGCAGGCGCCCGACGGCGCGGGCGACCATCCGCTGGTCGGCGATCGGCAGCGCCGCGGTCACAGCTGGTCTCCGAACACCCGGGTGACCAGCGCCCGATAGCCCGGCTCGGTGTCCAGCAGATCGCGATGGGTCCCGGTGGCGGCGACCCGCCCGGCCACCAGGTAGTGCACCACGTCGGCGCGATCCAGCAGCACCGGCGAGGTGGTCGCCAGCACCGTGCCGCGCCCTTGCCGGGCCGCCGCGAGACGCTCGGCCACGGCCAGCTCGGTGTGCGCGTCCACCGCCGAGGTCGGCTCGACGGCGAGCAGCATCTCCGGGTCGCCGTAGACCGCCCGGGCCAGCCGCAACCGCTGCCGCTGGCCGCCGGACAGGTTGCGCCCGCCCCACTCCACCAGCCGGTCCGCATCGGTCGCGACGTCCTGGGCGGCCGCGGTGGCGATCGCGGCGCGCACCCGTTCGCCGTCCGGCTCGTGCCGGCCGGCCACCACCTCGCGCAGCGAGCCGGCGAACAGGGCGGCGTCGTTGTCGGCGACCAGGATCCGGGCGCGGACCGCCGGCTGGGCGATCTCGTCGAGACGCCGGCCGTCCCAGGTGGCCTCGGTGCGGCCGTACCCGCCGAGGCGGTCGAGGATCTCGGCGGCGTCGGCGGGACGGGAGCCGGCCAGTGCGGTGAACCGGCCGGGCTCGGCGACCACCCCGGACACCGGGTCGTGCAGGGGCGCCGGGCCGGCGGGCGCGGGCTCCCCCGCGAGGTCGTCGGCCTCCAGCCGCAGGAAGTCGGTCACCCGCCGGGCGGCCACCAGGCCACGGGTCACGTCGAAACCGCAGAAGATGAAGACGCTCACCGGGATGACGAGCATGGCGGTGTACCCGTACACCGCGACCAGCTCGCCCACCGTGATGTCCCCGCCCACCGCGAGCCGCGCGGCCAGCCAGACCACCACCGCCAGGAAGACGACCGGCAGGCCGTCACCGAGCGCGGCGATCCAGCTCGACGGGTTACCCACCCGGTAACCCTGTTCGCGCACCGTCGCCGACTCCCGCTCGTACCGGTCGAGGTGGACGTCCTTGCCGCCCAGGCCGTTGAGCACGCGAAGCCCGCCGAGGATGTCGACCAGGCGGGCGTTCAGCCCGCCCTGGCGCTCCCGGTAGCGCGCCCCGGCGTGCTGGGTGCGGCCGAGCAGCGGGCCGACGATCAGCGCCAGCACCGGCACGCCGACCAGGACCACCACCGCCAGCGCCGGCGAGACGCGGGAGAGCAGCACCGCGATCACCCCGCAGGCGACGACCGACGCCACGCCCACCCCGCCGACGTTCATCGCCCGGCCGATCGTCCACACGTCGGCGATGCCGATCGTGACGACCTCGCCGGTGGTCACCCGGCGCGGCAGGGCCGCACCGAGCCGGGTCGCGTGCGTCATCACCAGGTCGGCGGTGAGCAGCGCGGCCTTCAGCCGCAGTTGCGTCATGTTGCGGTGCCGCAGCAGGCCCAGGCCGGCGCTCGCCAGGCCGAGCCCCAGGACGGCCGCGGACCAGGCGATCAGCGCAGGCACGGAGCGCGGGGCGAGGCCGCGGTCGATCGCCTGGGAGATGAGGTACGGGGTGAACGCCAGGCTGGTGAACCACAGCGTCCCGAACGTCGCGCCGAGCGCCACCCGGGCCTTGCACTGCCGCGCCAGCCACCACAGGTAACGTCCCGGACTCCGCACATCCACACCCGTCATGCTGCCGATCGAACCGCATGATTGTCACCCGATTTGCGAGGTGCGCTCCGTCGCAGCACAGGTCTATTCATCAAATGGATTTGATGTAATCTACGGTCGTGGCATCGCATCCACCGCCTCCGGCGTTCGTCCGCCTGGCCGCCCACCCGCTGCGGTGGCGGCTGCTGACCGCGCTGGCGGCCGGTGACCACCGGGTCCGCGACCTGGTCGCGCTCAGCGGCGAGCCGCAGAACCTGGTCTCCTACCACCTGCGGCTGCTCCGCGACGGCGGCCTGGTCAGCACGCACCGCAGCACCCACGACGGCCGGGACACCTATTACCACCTGGATCTCGACCGCTGCGCCGGCGCGCTCACCGAGTCCGGCGCGGCGCTGCACCCCGGTCTCGCCCCACAGCCCGCGGCGCCCGTCACGGCCGGCGTGCTCTTTCTCTGCACCGGCAACAGCGTCCGCTCACCCCTCGCCGAGGCGCTGCTCCGGCGCCGCGTCGGTGGCACGGTCCGGGTGGCCAGCGCCGGTAGCGACCCCCGGCCTCACCTGCAACCCGACGCCGTACGGGTGCTGGCCGAGGAGTACGGGGTGGATGTCGCCGGCCGCCGCCCCCGGCACTGGGACATGCTCTCCGGCCACCGCTTCGACTTCGTGATCACCCTCTGCGACCGGGCCCGCGAGTCGTGCCCCACTTTCCCGGGCGAGCCGCGGCGGATGCACTGGAGCCTTCCCGAGCCCTCCGGACATCCGGCCGTCGCCCGCGTCGCGGCCGAGATCGACACCCGGGTCCGGCATCTGACCCCCCTGCTGAGAGAGGTTTCGTCATGACCACAGCCAGCACCTACGCCAACGTCCGATACCTGGTCGACGACGTGCCGGCGGCCGTCGCCTTCTACACCGGCCACCTCGGTTTCGCCCCGGGCCCCAGCTCCGGCCCGGCCTTCGCCGACGTCGTCCGTGGACCGCTGCGCCTGCTGCTGTCCGGCCCGGCCAGCTCCGGCGCCCGGGCCACCCCGGACACCGCACGGACCGCCGGCGCCAACCGCATCCACCTCGAGGTGGACGACCTCGGCGCCGAGGTGGACCGCCTCCGCTCCGCCGGGCTGCTGTTCGTCAGTGACGTGGTCAGCGGCCCCGGCGGCAGCCAGATCCTGCTCGCCGACCCGGCCGGCAACCTGGTGGAGCTGTTCCAGCCGGCGGCCTGAGGCTCAGGCTGTCGCGCGCACCCCGGCCGGCGCGATCGCCATGCCCGCGCCGAAGACGTGCTCCGGGTCGTGAGCGGCCTTGATCGCGCGCAGCGCGTCCCAGTTCCGCGCGGTGAACGCGCTCGCCACCTGATCCGGATCGGCCAAAAAGTTCAGGAAGTGCCGTCCGAGCCCGTGGCCCGCCAAGGCGGACGACTCGCGGTCCAGGATCACCGAGAGCGGGGCGTCCCGGTGGGCGGCGGCGCCGTCGTCCCGGGCGATCCGCCCACCCCAGTGACGGATCTCCACGGTGCAGTCCGGCTCGGCGACCAGCGCACCGATCAGGTCGTCCTCGAGGGTACGAACCTGGTCGAAGGTGCGGGCGGACGTGCCGCCCATCGCCGCCCCGGCATAGCCGACCACCCGCATGCCGTCCTCCACCACCGGGCCGGCCACCTTCCACAGCGGCTCGAGCAGGCGCCGGCCCTCGTCCGGATCGCCGCAGTACATCGCCTTGACGATCAGCTTGCCGTCGAGGGTCAGCAGGACCGCCGTGCTCAGCTCGTC
The DNA here is from genome assembly GCF_056134165.1 of Actinoplanes sp. 13. Classification (NCBI taxonomy): domain Bacteria; kingdom Bacillati; phylum Actinomycetota; class Actinomycetes; order Micromonosporales; family Micromonosporaceae; genus Actinoplanes; species Actinoplanes sp. 13. The sequence continues at coordinate 31,369 of NZ_JBVYOQ010000035.1, forward strand.
CGGGATCCGCTCGATCCACGTGCGATAGAAGGCCAGCGTCTCGGCGGCCCGCTCACGCCCGAAGGTCACCGCACCGGCATGAACGCGGCCCACCGGGTGGAGACGGAACTCCAGATCGGTGACGACACCGAACGAGCCCCCGCCGCCGCACAGCGCCCAGAACAGGTCCGGGTGGTGGTCGGCGTCCACGGTCAGCAGGCTTCCGTCGGCGGTGACCACCCGCGCGCGCAGCACGCTGTCCGCGGCGAGGCCGTGTTTGCGGGCGAGCCAGCCCAGCCCGCCGCCGAGCGTGTACCCGGTCACGCCGACGTCCGGCGACGACCCGGAGAGCGGGGCCAGCCCGAACGGCGCGGCCACGGCCAGCACGTCGCCCCAGCGGGCGCCGGGACCCACCCGGGCGGTCCGGCGGTCCGGGTCGACCACCACCGACGCCATCTCCCCGGTCCGCACCAGCAGCGCCCCGTCGTGGGCCACATGCGTGCCGTGCCCGGTGGCCTGCACCGCGAACGGCAGACCGGCACGGCGAGCGGTCAGCACCGCGGTGCGCACATCAGCCGCGCTGCGGGCGAGCATCACCGAGGCCGGGCGGGGGTCGAGGGCCGGGTTCAGCGCGCGGCGGTGCTCGTCGTAGCCGGCGGTGCCGGGAAGCAGAAGAGTCATGCCGGTACGACCACGACCGCACCGGAAACTCATCGCTCCCGAATTGAGTTAGGCTCGCCTAACCTCGACAGGACAGGGTGGAGATGGCACAGCCGGAATCGCTCTCGCAGTTGCTCAACGGGCGCCGGGCGGCGGTCGATGCCACGCTGCCCGCGGTCGGCTTCGCCGCCGGTTGGCTCCTGGCCGGCCAGTCGATCTGGGCCGGGGCGGGGGCCGCGGTGGCCTGTGCGATCGGGGTGTCGGCGTGGCGGCTGCGCACCGGCGACAAGCCGCGCGCCGTGCTGATCGGCCTGCTCGGCGTCTGCGTGGCCGCGCTGATCACGCTGCGCACCGGCCAGGCCGAGGACTTCTTCCTGCTCCAGCTGCTCAGCAACGCCGCCAGCGCGCTGGCCTGGACCGTCAGCATCGTGATCCGCTGGCCGCTGCTCGGCATCGTCGTCGGCGGCGTCCTCGGCCAGAAGACGCGCTGGCGGCGCGACCCCACACTGCTGCGGGCGTACTCCCGCGGCAGCTGGGTGTGGGTTCTGCAATACGTCATCCGGGTCGCCGTCTTCCTCCCGCTCTACGCCGCCGGCCAGGTCATCTGGCTCACCGGCGCCCGGATCGCGCTGACCTGGCCGCTGATCGCCGCCTGCATCACGGTCAGCTGGTGGGTGATCCGCCGCAACCTCCCGGACGGCCACCCCGGCCTGCGCCACCCCGTCGAGCAGCCCGCCTGATGGACTGGGTCGAAGGGTTCTACTCCCGCACCGGCACGTGGTGGGGTGACGCGGGGGCGCGCATCACCGAACGCGACCACCGCCGGGTCCGCCTCCTGCACCAGCACGCCGGCGCCGAGCCCCGGCGGGTGCTGGAGCTGGGCGCCGGTTACGGCACCACCGCCGCAGCGACCGCGGCGGCCGGTCACACGGTCACCGCGGTGGAGATCAGCGACCGGGCCCGCTTCGCGGACCGCCTGGGTGGCTCTTTCACGCTGATCAACGACGACTTCTACGAGGTACGGCTGGACGGCCATTTCGACGCCGTGACGTACTGGAACGGGTTCGGCGTCGGGTCGGACGCCGACCAGCGCCGGTTGCTGCGGCGCATCGCCACCGAATGGCTGCGCCCCGGTGGCGTGGCGCTGATCGACGTCTACAACCCGATCGTCTGGGCCCGCTGGCACGGCGACCAGTCGCACCGCACCCCGGACCCGGAGCGCGGCTACGCCTACGAGCTCTACGAACTGACCACGTACGACCCGGTCACCGCCACGGCGACCGACACGTGGTGGGAGGCCGCCGATCCGGACGAGAAGATCAGCCAGCGGCTGCGGTGTTATTCCCCGGCCGACCTGACGCTGCTGCTCGAGGGCACCGGTCTGCGGCTGGACCGCATCACCGTCGGCGAGGAGGACGGCGCCACCGCGGGCCACCGCCTCCTCACCGACGCCTACGAGTACGTCGCCGTCCTGACCCCCGTGCAGGAGTGCGTCACTCCGCGGTGAGCCGATCGCTGTGCTTGTCGAAACCGATGTAGAGCCGGGCCGCGGCGTTCTCCCCGAGAGCACCCAGCGTCTCCAGCTCACGCAGCCGCAGCAGGGCGGGGTGCTCGGTGTACGCCTGGGCGGCCTCGGCCAGCCGGCGCAGCGCGTCGACCTCGGCGTCGGCGCGGATGCGCTTGGCCTCGGCGTCCGCCTCGGCGGCCCGGCGGGTGGAGTCCGCCCGGGAGGTCACCTCCAGGGCCTCGCGGTCGGCACGTGTCCGGGCCTCGACCATCTGCGCCTCCGCCATCCGCTCGGCCGTCAGCACCCGGTTCATGACGTCCTGCAGGTTGCCCGGGAACACCAGGTCCTTCACGTCGGCCCGGATGATCTCGATGCCGTACCCCGCGGAGACTCCCTCGACGTCGCGCAGGATGTCCTCGCTGAGCTGGTTGCGGCTGGTCAGGATGCCCTCCAGGGTCATCGAGGCCAGCGACCGGCGGGCGGCCAGCTGCACGTCGCTGTAGACACGGTCCGCGTAGTCGGCGACCCGCTCCACCGCGGCCACCGGGTCGGTGACCCGGAAGTGCGTGATGATGTTGACCCGCACCGCCACCTTGTCGGCGGTCAGGATCTCCTGGCCCTTGATGTTCAGCTCCCGCTCACGCAGGTCGATCGTCACGATCTCGACGCGGGGCACACGCCGGCCCAGCGGGCGGCGCCGGGGCAGCTCGTACCGGCCGGGCTCGAGCACCTGGTCGAACCGGCCGTCGACGTAACGAAGACCGCGGAATCCGCTGCGAATGATCACCTCACCGGTGTGGGACATGGTTCACCTCTGTACGCAAGAAGTAGGGGTGGCCCCGTAGCGGTTCCGACGGGAAGGATCCGTCGCCGGGAGAGCAGCGGGCAAGCCTGGTTTGATCGCCAATGCGTCCGCTGGGAAGGCGCTTTCTTCTGGAACCGCCGGGGCCACCTAGAGGATCGCGCACCCGGCGATCTCCCTCAACGCATTTAGAGGGTGATCGGCCGGTAGCTCAGGGCCTCGTCGACGACGCCCTCCGGGGTGGGCTCCGAGCTGTCCGGCGCCGGGTGGAAGATCAGGTCGCTCACCCGGGGATGGATGACGTTGGCCTCCAGCACGCCCAGATAGAAGTCGGTGTCCGGATCGGCGTTCATGATCCGGCGGACTATCTCGATCAGCTCGGCCCGGGTGACGTCCGGAACCCGCTGTGGTGACGGGTGGGCGGCCTCGCGGGCGAACTCCTCGATCGCGTGGGACTCGTGGTAGGACCGGAAGTCGGCCACCTCGTAACGATGGCCGGTGTCGGCGTTGAACGCGGCGATCTCGGCGGCCGCCGGCTCACCCGAGTCCAGCAGGTCCTCGATGTGCTCGATGGCCGCGCGCAACGCGGCGAGCCGGCCGGGCGGGAGGGGCGCCGGGGACAGGGCGGGCCGCAGCTCGAACCGGGACGCGGTCACCGGCCGGCCGCCGGCGAGGACGCGATCACAGGTCGACCAGCTCGACGGTCACCGCGGTCAGGTCGCCGGGCGTCAGCTTCTGAGCGGTGCGGATGGCCTTCTTCACCGGCAGGACGTAGGTGCCGCGGGCGCTGTCCGGGAAGATCGACGTGGTCCACGTGCTGCTGCCGATCGAGGCACGCACCCGGACGGAGCCGAACCCCCGTGGCTGGTCGGCGGTCAGGTCACGGATCTCCGCCGCGTCCTCGGGCGGCAGGCTCACGAACGTCCAGGTCTCGTCGCGGCGGGCGTCCCACAGCCACAGCTCGGCGTCGAATTCCACGATCATCCGGGCAGCATCCCACGCGGGTACGACAAAAGCCCCCGCACCACCGACCGTGTGAACTTCGGGCTCGATACGCACCCCAACTTCACACGCAACGTCGGGACCGTTGAGCGTGTGAACTTTGGGCTCGATACGCACCCGAACTTCACACGGTGGATTTGGGGTCAGGGGCCGAAGGCGAAGCGGGCGGCGCGCTCGCGGTGCCGGGCCGCGGCCATCGCCGCCTGGCCGGGTCTCACGGCGCTGCCGGGCATCCTGGCCAGCAGCTCGACCAGCTCGGCCTGCCGCAGGTGCTCCCGGTGCGCGTAACCCCGGCACGCCGCGCAGGTCACCGCACCCGGCTCGCCGGACGTCATGGCCGGCGGCACCTGCTGTCCGCACCCCGTGGTCACCACGGCCGGCGCGTCGGCGGCCAGGCCGAAGGTGGACGCGAGGATCTCGCGGGAGGTCAGGTCGGCGCCGAGCTTCACGTCGATGTGGATGTCCGCCACGCCATCGAGCGTACGGCCAGGAGCAGTTCGAATCTCGCCTCCGCGTCGTCGAGGTCGTCGCCGAGCAGAGCACGAAGCCGGTGCAGGCGGTAGCTGACCGTCTGCGGGTGCACGAACAGCTCGGCCGCCACCGCCGTCCGCGAGCCCCAGTGCCGCAGCCAGCTCTCCAGCGTGACCAGCAGCTGCTCGCGCTGCCCGGCCCGGAGCCCGGCGAGCGGCGCCAGCCGCCGGGCGGAGAGCACCGCCAGCGCGCCGGTCTCCCCGCGCAGGGCGAGCGCCGCGAAGTGGTCGTCGGCGAACAGCGGTTCCTCCCCCGGCAGCGCGAGGAGCCCGGTCCGGGCCAGCTCGGCGGTGCGCTCGGCGAGGCGGACCGCCTCGGGCGCCTCGGCCCAGCCGAGCGCCGGCCCGACCACCGCGTCCCGGCCGCGCAGTGCCTCGGCCAGCGCGGCCCGTTCGGCGCGGGGGCCGGAGCGCAGCAGCAGCACGGCGTCCCGGCCCCGTTCGGCGACCACGCCGTCCGCCCCGAACCGGAACCGGGCGTCGCGGGCCTGGTCCGGTGGCAGCAGCACCGGCACCACGGTGTCCAGGGCCGGCCAGCCGATGTCCGCGGCTGCCTCCCGGGCCACCTCCGGTGGGGCGCCGCCGCGCAGCAGCAGGTCGGCCACCCGGCGGCGGCGCCGGTCGCCCTCGCCGGCCTGCTCGCGCAGCTGCCGGGCCAGGCCGTCGGTGCAGGCGGCGGCCAGCTCGTCGACGTACGCGCTGGTCGCGTCGGACAGGTCGATCAGGTCGTCGACGGTTACCGGCCGCACCTCGGCAAGTGACTGCGAGGCTGTCCGCAGCAGCATCCGGGAGGCGTGCCGCAGGGCGCCGAGCAGCATCTCCGGCCCCCGGTCGTCCCGGGCCTCGGCGGCGCCGAGCGCGACGAACACCTCGCGGATCGGCGGCGGCAGCGCCGGGTCGCCGGTGCCGGCCAGGTCCACGAAACGGTCGAGGGCGACGCGCACCGCGGTGCGGACGTCCCGCTCGAACTTGGCGCCGGCCGCCGGGCTCAGCTCGCCGACCGCCCCGGCGATGGCCCGGACCGCGTCCGGCAGGCGGGGGCGCATGGCGTCGGCCAGTTCGGTGGGCAGGCGCTGCCAGGGAGTCGTCACTTATCACCTCGTGATAAAGGTACGCCCGAATCTTGCTGGTTCGAAGACGGTGCTTTGTGACCCGGACAGGATGACGATGGGTCTGTCCCGCCGCTCGACCTGAACGGACCGTGCCTGTGAAACACCGGATGTCCCGTCAGCACGTCGTCGACATGTGCCGCACCATGCTGGAACGTGGCTACCTCAAGGCGACCGAGGGCAACGTCTCGGTACGCGTCCCGGGCCACCAGCTCTACGCGGTCACGCCCAGCAACTACGACTACGACCGGATGCGGGCCGAGGACGTCTGCATCGTGGACTTCGCCGGCAAGCACGTGCCTGACCCGGACGGCGCCGGTGGCCTGGTGCCGTCGATCGAGTGCGGCATGCACGCCAACATCTACCGCGAGCGGCCGGACGTCAACGCGATCGTGCACACCCACCAGCCGTACGCGTCGGCCCTCGCGTTCCTGCGCAAGCCGATCCCGGCGCTCACCGACGAGCAGGTCCGCTTCCTCGGCAAGGAGGTGGCGATCATCGATTACGCCCCGTCCGGGACGAGCTTCCTCGCGAAGAACGCGCAGAAGAAGGTGGCAAGCGGCGACAACGCGTTCATCATCGCCAATCACGGTGTGGTGGCGCTGGGCACCGGGCCGGACCGGGCGGTGTTCAACATGGCGCTGCTGGAGAAGGTGTCGATCGCCTATCTGATGGCGCTGACCAGCGAGGCGGGCAAGGTCTACACGATCCCGGCGACGATCCGGGAGATCGCGTTCGGCAAGCTGCGCAAGGACGAGAAGCGGATCGCCGCGCAGATCACCGAGGCGGTCGAGCCGATCCGGGTGCCGGACGACGAGGCGCTGCCCAGCGCGGCCGCCCCGCCCACCGAGGCGCCGGCCGAGATCCCGGAGAAGCAGGAGGTCGGTCACGGCCCGGGCAGCGCCGCCGAGCTCGGGTACTCGATCACCGAGTACCTGGACGTCGACGACACCATGCGCCGGTTGAAGGCCCTGGTCGACCAGCCGCTGCGCGGGCTCCGGCACGACGCGCTGCTGGACGTCCTCAACTACTTCGAGACCAAGTGCACCGCGTCGAAGGAGATCACCGAGCGCGCCAAGCAGCGGATCCCCGGCGGCGTCCAGCACAACCTGGCCTTCAACTACCCGTTCCCGCTCGCGATCGACCGGGCCCACGGAGCCCACCTCACCGACCGCGACGGCAACGTCTACATCGACTTCCTGCAGGCCGGCGGGCCGACGATCCTGGGCAGCAACTACGAGCCGGTCAACGAGCAGGTCGCCGCGGTGGTCCGGGAATCCGGCCCGGTCACCGGCCTGTTCCACGAGTACGAGCTGAAGCTCGCCGAGATCATCAACCAGTACATGCCGCACATCGAGATGTACCGGTCGCTCGGCTCCGGCACCGAGGCGGTGATGGCGGCGGTCCGGGCCGCCCGCGCACACACCGGCAAGAAGATGGTGATCAAGGTCGGTGGCGCCTATCACGGCTGGTCCGACACCATGGTGTACGGCCTGCGCGTGCCGGGCAGCTTCCGGATGAACGCCAAGGGCATCCCGTTCGGCGCCACCGGCCGGACGCGGGAAGCCTTCCCGCACGACCTGGGCACGCTGCGCCGCAAGTTGATCGAGAACCGGGTGCGCGGCGGGACGGCCGCTGTCGTGGTGGAGCCGCTCGGCCCGGAGTCCGGGACCCGGCCGGTCCCGCACGACTTCAACGCCGGCGTCCGCAAGCTGTGCGACGAGTTCGGCGCGCTGCTGATCTTCGACGAGGTGGTCACCGGGTTCCGCACCGGTCTGGGTGGCGCCGCCGGGTACTTCGGGGTCACCCCCGACCTCACCGTCTTCGGCAAGGCCGTCTCCGGCGGGTACCCGATGGCCGGCGGCGTCGGCGGGCGTTCCGACGTGATGAGCGTGTTCGGCTCCGGCCTGGACGGCAAGAGCGGCGCGCACATCCAGGTCGGCGGCACCCTGTCGGCGAACCCGCTGTCCTGCGCGGCCGGATACTTCGCGATCAAGGAGATGGCCCGGACCAACGCGCCGGTGATCGCCGGCCGGGCCGGTGACCGGCTCACCCGCGGCCTCCAGAAGCTGATCGACAAGTACGGGCTGCCGTACGTCGCGTACAACCAGGGCTCGATCGTGCACCTGGAGTGCAGCGGCGTGATGCTGCTCGACATGCGCAACCCGGTCAAGCTGTTCAAGGAGAACAAGGGCCGCAAGAGGCTGATGGAGCAGATGGGCGCGGCGTACGCGGCGCACGGCATCATCACGCTCGCCGGGTCCCGGATGTACACGTCGATGGCTGATACCGACGAGGTCATCGACGACGCGCTGGCCCGTTTCGACCAGGTCTTCGCGCAGGTCGAGGGGGTCTAGGTGGCGGTTGCCCCGCAGGTGCTGGCGATCGACCTGGGCACGTCCGGGATGAAGGCGGCGCTGGTCGCCGCCGACGGCACGGTCACCGGCTGGGCCGAGCGCCCGGTGGCGCTGCACGTGCTGCCCGGCGGCGGCGCGGAGCAGGACCCGGTCGCCTGGTGGGACGCGCTCGCCGAGGTGGTGGCCGAGCTGGGCCGCGCCCACCCGGAGCACCTGCGCGCGGTGACCACGATCTGCTCGTCCACGCAGGGCGAGGGGACGATCGCGGTGGACGCCGCCGGTGCGCCGCTGACCCGGTGCATCAGCTGGCTGGACATGCGCGGCGCTCCGCACCTGCGCAGGCAGTTCGGCGGCTTTCCGTCGTACGACGGCATGTCGATCGTGAAAATCGCCCGCTGGTTGCGGCTGACCGGCGGCATGCCGTCGGTGACCGGCAAGGATCCCGCCGCGCACATGTTGTGGATCAGGGACACCATGCCGGACGTGTACGCGCGGACGGCGACCTTCCTCAACGTCCTCGACTGGATCAATCTGAAGCTCACCGGCCGCACGGTGGCGACCGTCGACTCGATCCTGACCTCCTGGGTCACCGACAACCGGACGGCCTCGGCCATCCGGTACTCCCCCGGGCTGGTCGCCGCCAGCGGGATCGACGCGGAGAAGTTCCCGCCGATCGTGGCCTGCACCGAGGTGATCGGCACGCTCGCCCCCGACGCCGCCGCTCACCTGGGGCTGCCCGAGTCCGTGCGGGTGGTGGCCGGGTCTGTCGACAACACCGCGGCCGCGGTCGGCGCCGGCACCGTCCGCGACAACGAGGCGCATCTCTATCTCGGCACCTCCTCGTGGATCGCCGCGCACGTGCCGCGGAAGAAGACCGACGTGCTGACCGGCATCGCGTCGATCCCGTGCGCCGTCCCGGACCGCTACCTGATGACCGCGCTGCAGGCCACCGCCGGCGCCAATCTGACCTGGCTCCGTGACAAGATCGTCGAGTTCGACGACCCGTTGATCAGCGCCGGTCACGTGAGCCGCGACGAGGGCACCATCTTCGACGCCTTCGACAAGATCATTCCCAGCGTCCCGCCCGGGTCCGGAGGCGTGCTCTACATGCCCTGGCTCTACGGCGAGCGGGTGCCGGTCGACGATCCGAGCCTGCGGGCCGGCTTCCTCAACATCTCCCTGGACACCACCCGCTCCCACCTGCTGCGGGCGGTCTTCGAGGGTGTCGCGCTCAACACCCGGTGGATGGCGCGGGCGGCCGGCAAGTTCCTCGGCCGGCCGATGACCACGCTGGTGATCACCGGCGGCGCGGCCCGGTCCGACTCCTGGTGCCAGATCTTCGCCGACGTGCTGGGCGTGGAGATCCGCCGCGACGCCAGCCCGGTCACGGTGAACGCCCGCGGCGCCGGCTGGATCGGCGCGGTCGGCGCGGGCCTGATCTCGTTCGCCGACATCCCGGCCCTGGCCCGCAACGACCTCGCCTATCAGCCGGGGCCGGACCGGACCCGGTACGACGAGATCTACGGCGTCTATCAGGACCTGCACAAGCGACTCGCTCCCGTTTACCGGAAGTTGAACGCGCCGAAGGCGTGACACTACCGAGGGCTACCGTTCGGCCATCGGTGTCCGTTACGTTGACAGCGGCCCTCCGGCACCGGGAGGTCTCCTGTGACCACTCCCCTGCGTCCCGGATGGATGACCCTCGGGTCGCTCAACAGCGAGGATCTGCATGGCCGGCCCGGTCCGGCACGTGCCGCGGCTCTGCGCGCCGCGGCCGGGGATCCCCGCCATCGCCTGCTGCACCTGACCGACGCCTGTTACGGGGCGCTCGCCGCGGGCGAGGCCCGCCACGCCCTGCGGCTGCTCGACCAGCTGGAGCGGGAGACCGGGACACCGGACCGGCACCTGGCCGCGCTGCGCGCCTGGGCGTTGCAGCTGGACGGGAACTGGTACCCCGGCGGTGTCGGCGCGGAGACCACACTGGATCCGGCCGGATCCTTCGTCACGCCCGCGCCGGGCAGCCCGGAGACCGAGCTGATCGAGCACCTGGTGGTCGACGGGCCGCCCAGCCTGGCCACCGTCCGCGCGGTGATCGAGTCGCTGCTGCGCGCCGGCTCGCAGGTGGCCGCCGGGCAGATGGCCGCGCAGGGTGTCCGCTCGCTGGAGTCCCTCTCCGGGCTGGCGCACCGGCACGGCGCGGCGGCGCTCGGCCACTGGTGCCACATCGCCGCCGCCGACCTGATGCACCGGATCGGCCGCACCGATCCGGCCCGGCGGCTGCTGGAGCAGGCGCGGACCGCAACCACGCTGCTCAACCTGCCGGGGCTGGTGGCGGTCAGCCACCTGGTCGAGGGCGACTGGTGGGCGACGCCCGGCTCGCACCCGGAGAGCCTCGGCTTCGACCTGGCCCGGCAGCCCGCGCCCAGTCCGGCGCTGTCCCGCCGTGACCCGGCCCGGGCCGGCGCCTGTTACACCGCCGCGGCCAGCTGGGCGGCCGGTCTGCCGCTGCCCCGCCTGCACGCCGCGCTGTACCTGCGGCAGGCCACCCTCGCCTGGTTCGCCGGTGACCGGGCGACGCGCCGGCGGCACCTGCTCGCCGCGCGGAACGCCTGGACCACCGCCGGGGACTCGGCCGGGGTGCAGCTCTGCACGGCGCACCTGCTGATCGCGGACCTCGACGAGGGCGTGCCGGCGGGCAGGCAGGTCACCGCGATCCTCGACTGGGCCGCGTCGGTGGGCAGCCGCACGTGGTGTGCCGGGCTGGGCAGGCTGCTGCAGCGGGCCGCCGAGCACTGGCAGTCCCGCGGCCGGACGCCGGCCGCGCTGGCCGGTTACCGCGCCGCGCTGCCGTTGCTCGGCGGTGACCCGAACCTCGCCGTCCGGGACGTGGTGATCGATCTGGCCCGGCTGGAGTGCCGCACCGGGGCGGCCGGGCCCGGGCTCGCCCGGCTGGAGGAACTGCTCAGCATCCCTGAGCGCGGCCGGCCGGAGGATGCGCGCAGCGAGCGGCTGGCGGTCGTCACGGTGCTGACCACGGTGTGCCGGGGGCTGCTGGAGACCGATCCGGAGCAGGCCACCGAGGGGCTGCGGCGGCTTCGCGACCGGCTCCGGGAGATGCCGGAGGCCCGCGAGCAGCTGACCGTCGTGGAGGCTCTGCTCGCCTGAGGTTATTCTACTTTATCTATAGGTTATGTAGAGTGATCGGCATGCCGCCCGAACTCCTCTGGTACATCCCGAACCAGGCCGACCCCGGCCACCGGGGCGACGACCTGGTGGTGAACCACAACAGCCTGGACACGCTGACCCGCCACGCCCTCGCCCTGGAGGAGCACGGCTGGGGCGGCGCGTTGCTCGGCACCGGCTGGGGCCGGCCCGACACGTTCACCGTCGCCACTGCCCTGGCCGCCCGGACCAGCACGTTCAAACCCCTGATCGCCATCCGCCCGGGATACTGGCAACCGGCGAACTTCGCCGCCGCGGCCGCCACCCTGCAACACCTGTCCGGCGGGCGCGCGCTGGTCAACGTCGTCTCCGGCAAGGACAGCCTGGCGGCGTACGGGGACAGCGAGGGCGACCAGGCCCACCGGTACGGGCGGACCCGCGAGTTCCTCCAGCTGGTCCGCCGGCTCTGGACCGAGAAGGATGTCACCTACCACGGCGAGCACTTCCGGGTCACCGGCTCCACCGTGGCGCTGCGGCCGGCCACGCCGCCCCGGCTCTATTTCGGCGGCGCCTCCGAGGCCGCCGAGCGGGTCGCCGCCACCGAGGCCGACGTGCAGTTGTTCTGGGGCGAGACCTACGACGGCGTCCGGGAACGCATCGACCGGCTCCGGCGGCTCAGTGCCGAGCTGGGCCGGTCGCACCCGCCGCTCGAGTTCGGCCTGCGGATCACCACGCTGGTCCGGGACACCACCGGGCAGGCCTGGGCCGACGCCGAGGCCGAGGTGGCACGGATGGCCACCGAGGGCGGCCGCGACCCCAACCGGTTCGTCGCCGTCGGCCAGCGGCGCCTGCTCGACCTGGCCGCGCGGGGCGACGTCCTCGACGACAACCTCTACACCGCGCCGGGCCGCTTCGGCGGCGGCGGGGCCGGCACGACCTGGCTGGTCGGCTCGGCCGGTGACGTGGCGGCCTCGCTGCGGAAATATCAGGACCTCGGCATCACGCACTTCGTGCTCTCCGACACGCCCTACCTGCGGGAGATCGAACGCCAGGGCACCCAGTTGCTCCCTCTGCTGCGCGACTGACGCTTGCCGCCTTTGGTACGACCTGTGTCAGGTCCCGCCGGTTCGGCGCGATCAGCCTGCCCCTCCCGGCCGCGGGGCGGCCGCCGGGCTGAAGACCGGCGCCCGGGCTTTCACCCGATTACGGCCCGGCACCCCGGCCTGCCCCGCCCGGGCCATGGGCGCCCGGCCCGAGGTCGTCCCGCGCCGGGACGCCCTGAACCGGTTTAGCGAACGAGCCGCCCGGAAAGGGGTCCGCTACCCTCTCGATCGACATCCGTGGCAGGAAGGACCGGCGCCGTGATGGCACTGCTGCTCGACATCGCCAACATCCTCGGCGGCCTGTTGCTGGCGGTCCCCCTGCTGCGGGCGCTGCCCACGGTCGGGTCCGGCATCGGCCGGTTCGCCGACCGGATCGCCCGCTGGGCCTGGCTGATCGGCGTGCTGGCCCTGGTGGCGGGCGGTTACTACCTGCTCGTGCACCTGATCTCCGGCCCGCGCCTGTTCCATTTCGAGGTGGTCGGCATCGGCGTCGGTGTCGCTCTGCTCCGGGACCGCCTGACCGGCCGCAAGCCGCTGAAAAGCAATGTCCCCGACCGGGCCGGCGTGGACAACCTCTCCGGGCGCGCTCTGCTCCTCGCGATCTTCGGCGTGATCGCGATCGTGGTCGGCATTCAGGGCCTCTTCACCCCGAATTGAGCGGCATTCACTTTTACGCTCGTCAATGAGAGCGCTCCCAGATCCGCAAATCTCGGATGCGTGCTTTTCCGCTTAATGTCCGGACCCCCGTCTCACAACACTGCCGGCCTATTGAGAACCCCATTCCCGTACGCCAAAAATCCCTTGTCGAGCGGCAAACTTCCGCTCGGTCCGTCTGTTCGACAAGGGAGACGTCTTGTCCTCGACACCCGCCAAGAAGCGCCGGATCCGCCGCGGCCCGGCCGTGATCGGCGCACTTGCCGCCGTCGCCCTCACCGTCGCCGGCATCACCCTCATCCCGTCCGCCAACGCCGCGACCCAGGCCTTCCCGAAGGGTCCCGCTCCGAGCACCAGCAGCATCGAAGCGGTTCGAGGCCCGTTCGCCACCGCGCAGACCAGCGTGTCCAGCGTCTCGGTCAGCGGCTTCGGCGGTGGTGACATCTACTACCCGACCGAAACCAGCAGCGGCACCTTCGGCGCCGTGGTGATCGCGCCCGGCTTCACCGCCCGCAAGTCCAGCATGGCGTGGCTGGCCCCCCGGCTCGCCTCGCAGGGCTTCGTGGTCTTCAACATCGACACCCTGACCACCTCCGACCAGCCCGCCAGCCGTGGCCGGCAGCTGCTCGCGGCCGCCGACTACCTGACCGGCCGCAGCAGCGTCCGGACCCGCGTGGACGCCACCCGGGTCGCGGTCGTCGGCCACTCGATGGGCGGCGGCGGCACCCTGGAGGCGGCGGCGGCCCGCCCGTCGCTGCAGGCGGCGATCCCGCTGACGCCGTGGAACACCACCAAGACCTGGAGCCGCAACCAGGTCCCGACCCTGGTCGTCGGCGCGGAGAACGACTCGGTCGCCTCGGTCCGGTCGCACGCCGAGCCGTTCTACAACAGCCTGGCGGCCAGCCCGGGCAAGGCGTACCTCGAGCTCAACGGCGCCAGCCACTTCGCGCCGAACAGCTCGAACACGACGATCGCCAAGTTCAGCATCGCCTGGCTGAAGCTCTTCGTCGACAACGACACCCGCTACCAGCAGTTCGTCTGCCCCGGCCCGCGCGCGAGCACGACCGTGGAGGAGTACCGCAGCACCTGCGCGGACTTCGTGATCTGAGGCTTCGGCCAGTGAGCGGCGCCGGCGGGGAGATTCCCGCCGGCGCCGTTCGTCCTGTGCGGCCCGGCGATGCCGAACGGTCAGGCCGGAAGCAGGGCGCGCAGGGCGGGTTCGGCCAGGCCGAAGTCGATCCCCGGCATGCCGAGCAGCTCGCTGTGCACCACCGACTCGATCAGGCGGACATAGAGGTACGCCCGCCGCTGGAGATCGTCGTCGTCACCGGTCAGGCCGGACTCCCGGAAGATCGACAGCTGCGCGGCCACCGCCCGGCGCTGCACGTCGGTGGCCGGCGTCACCAGCACCCGGGCCACGGTCTGCGGCTCGGCGGCGGCGAACTCCCGCAGCTGCTGGGCGGAGGCCATCAGCTCCGCGAACTGCCGGGAGACCTCGACGACGCGGTCCGGGCCGCGGCCGGGCGCCTCGTCGCGCGCCTCCTGGAGCAGCCGTCGGCCGATCGCCCAGAACACGTCGGCGAGCAACGCGTCCCGGCTGCCGACCGCCCGATAAAGAGTGGCGCGGCTGATCGCCAATTCACTCGCCAACAGATCCATGTCGATTGTCGAGTGCTTCAGGTAATGCATTGCCGCACCGCGCAGCAACGCCTCGGGTTCGATCACACGACGGGACGCAGGCAATGTCGCTCTCCCCATCTCAGCCATCGATTGTGCGCACCGGGGAGAACGAATGCTAGCCACGAGAATGGTGATCACCAACTGGGGTCCGAGCGCCTGGATGACCGTTTCGTACCCGGCTCACCGCGCGCGTACAGAATGACCGGGGCCGTTGTCCGGACGACCCGGCGGCCGATCCGCCGCCGATCTCACCCGATCGGATGATCACCCGCCCGCCTTGACATCGACTTCCGGCTATGTCACTACTGGTCTTCGACCGTGTGATGTTTACGTAAACACCCGGAAAGGCGAGTCCATGACCGTCCGCCTCGGCATCACCGCAACTGCCGCCCTCGCGGCGACGCTCCTGACCACCCTCGCCACGCCACCGGCCGCCGCAGCCCCGCGGGCATCGGCTCCGCCGGCGGCGCCGGGTGTCACCGTGACCCTCGACCCGACCTATCAGCAGGCCGCGTTCCAGGGGTGGGGCACCAGCCTGGCCTGGATGGCCGCGGCCACCGGCGGCTATCCGGACGAGATCCGCGAGCGGCTCGCCGACCTGGTCTTCGGCGCCGACGGACTGAACCTCACCATCGCCCGCTACAACATCGGCGGCGGGAACGCGCCCGCCGTCCGGCCTTACCTGCGCCCCGGTGGCGCCGTGCCCGGGTGGTGGCGGGCGCCCGAGCAGTACGGGCCGCAGGACCTCCAGTGGTGGAACCCGGACGATCCGGCGCACTGGGACTTCGACGCCGACCCGGCACAGCGGTGGTGGGTGGACCGGGTCAAGGACAGGGTCGACCGCTGGGAGGCGTTCAGCAACTCCCCGCCGAGGTTCCAGACGGTCAGCGGGTACGTCAGCGGCGGCTTCGACCCGAACACCGACCAGATCCGGGCCGACCGGGTCGACGAGTTCGCCGAATATCTGGTGCGCGTCACCGAGCACCTGGAGGACGCGCACGGCATCACGGTCGACACCATCGACCCCCTCAACGAGCCGAACACGAACTACTGGCGTACGACGCTCGGCGCTGACGGCCGGCCGACCGGCGGCCGTCAGGAGGGCGCACACGCCGGCCCCGCGCTGCAGGCCCGGGTGGTGACCGCGCTCAAGGACCGGCTGGCCCGCTCGGAGACCGGCGCCCTCGTCTCGGCGCCGGACGAGACCAACCCCGGCACCTTCGTCACCGACTGGTACGGCTATCCGCCCGCCGCCCAGGCCGCCGTCTCGCAGTTGAACGTGCACACGTACGGCACCGGTCAGCGCACCGCCGCCCGGGACGTGGCGAAGGCCGAGCAGCGCCCGCTCTGGATGAGCGAGGTGGAGGGCAGCTGGGGCAACGACTACACCGGCATGAGCTCGGGACTCGGCATGGCGCAGCGGATCATCGACGACATCCGCGAGCTGGAGCCGTCGGCGTGGGTGCTGTGGCAGCCGATCGAGGACGCCGACAACATGGTCGCCGAGGGCAACCTGCAGTGGGGCTCGATCCACGTGCCGTTCGACTGCACCGCCACCGACACCCTGGCGACCTGCCCGATCCGGACCAACACCAAGTTCGACACGATCCGGAACTTCACCCACCACATCCGTCCGGGCGACCGGATGATCAAGGTGAGCGACACCGCCACGACGGCGGCGGTCCGGGCGGACGGGTCGGGCGCGACCGCGGTGCACGCCAACCAGACCACGGCGGCCCGCGCGGTCACGCTGGACCTGACCAGGTTCGGCCGGATCGCCCGCACCGCCACGGTCACCCCGGTGGTGACCAGCGCCGCCGGGAAACTCGTCCGGGGCAGCGCGGTGCGGGTCCGCGACGGGCGCGCCACCCTCACAGTGCCCTCGCAGTCGGTGACCACCTTCCTGATCGACGGCGTCGCCGGCGCCGGCGTGCGGCACCTGCGGGACGGGCACACCTATCGGCTGGAGGGCGTGCAGAGCGGGCGCTCCCTGGCACCGGCGGCCGGAGGAGCGGCCCTGCGCACCACCGACCCGGCGGCGGCCGACCAGCTCTGGACCTTCGACCCGATCGGGAGCGGCCTGAGCAACCGGGAGCGCTACGTGGTGGGCAACGCCGGGACCGGGCGGCGACTCGCGGTGCGGGACGGGGCCGTGGTGACCGAGGACGGCGGCGGCGCTGCCGACGAAGGCGCGCAGTGGGTGGTCTCCACGACCGGCGACGGCACGTACACGCTGATCAACGTCGCGGCGCGGCGGCTCGTGGACGTGCCCGGGCAAGCGACCGCCGACGGCACGCGGGTGGGCCTCCACCAGCCCACCTCCGGATCCAATCAGCGCTGGACGGTGCGTGACGAGACCGTGGTCCGCACCGACGTGACCGCGGCGCACACGATCCCCGGCCGCGTCCCGGACCTGCCCGGCACGGTGACCGCGGTACTGGCCGGCGGCGGGACCCGCGCGCTGCCGGTGACCTGGACGATGCCGCCGCACCGGTGGTGGAAGCGACCCGGTGTCATCACCGTGCGCGGCACCGCCACCGACGTCCTCGGCAACCGGGTCGCCGCCACCGCCCGGGTGACCGTGGACGTCTTCACCGCCACCGCGCCGGCCCGGGCCAGGACCTACGTCGGCGGCGTCCCCGATCTGCCCACCACCGTGACCGGCCTGGGGCGGTACGGCGGCCGGGCTGAACTCCCGGTCACCTGGGCCGCCCTGCCCGCCTTCCCGCGGACCGGCGTCTTCACCGTGACCGGGACCGCCACCGTCGTGCCGGGGACCACCGTTCCCGCCGTGCTCAGGGTTCGGGTCACCGAACCCGTGGAGGCGCCCGCCACCGAACCCGGGACGACGATCGCCGCCACCTTCACCGAAGCCGGGTACTCGGCGGCCGGCCTGCTCAACGGCGTCATCACGGACAAGGCCTGGTCCACCTGGAAGCCCGGCGACCGCAACGCCGCGGACACGCTCACCGTGACGCTCCCCCGGGTGCGGGACGTCACGCGCGTCGTCACCCACCTCTACGCCGACAACGCCTCCGGCGGTGGCCTGCCGCAGTCCCTGCGAGCCGGCGTCCCCGCCGCCGACGGCACCTGCACCGGCGGCGCCGAGATCCCGGTGGGCGCCGGCGGCCCGCTCACCGTCTCTGCGCCGCTGTCCGCCACCACCGACCGCGTCTGCATGGTCCTGACCGCGGTCCCGGACGGATACCTGACCGTCGCCGAGATCGAGATCTTCGCGAAGGCCCCCCACCCCGGTGTGTGAACTTCGGGTCCGTATCAGACCTCAAGTTCACACACAGCGAGACCGGCAACCGGACCGCGACCAGCACGTACCCGTTCGCTAATCCGCCGGGCCGCGGCCGGGCCGAAGAGACAGGTGTAACCGGCGAACACGCCGGGACACACCGAGGAGAGGGAACTTCTTGCGCAACGTCATTCGCCGCTTCGCCCTGGCCGTCGTCCTCGCTCCGGCCGCGCTCGGCGCCGCCACGATGATCGCGTCCCCGGCCGAGGCCGCCCCGGCGAAGGCGTCCGAGCAGGCCCTGCAGACCGAGATCAACCGCCTCGTCAACGTCCAGCGCACCAGCCGCGGCTGTGCCGCCCTGACCGTCAACGCGCAGCTGACCACGGCCGCCCGCGGGCACAGCGCGTGGATGGCGCAGACCGGCAGCTTCTCGCACGCCGGCAAGGGCGGCTCACGCTTCGTCGCCCGGGTCAAGGCGGCCGGATACAGCAAGCCCTCCGCCGAGAACATCGCCTACGGCTACCGCACCGCCGGCCAGGTCGTCGACGGCTGGATGAAGAGCCCGGGCCACCGCGCCAACATCCTGAACTGCAGGTCGAAGACCGTCGGCGTCGGCGCCGTGTACGCCACGAGCGGCACCCCGTACTACACCCAGAACTTCGGTTTCTGATCCGACGACAGCGCTGCCCCGGCCACCGAGTGGCCGGGGCAGCGTCGTTTCCGGACACCGGCGATGATCTCCTGGTGGATGTCGTCGAAGCCGCTCAGATCCTCGGCGCGGGTGTCGCGGCCGGCGCGATCAACACGCTCGTCGGCTCGGGCACGCTGATCACCTTCCCGGTGCTGCTCGCCGTCGGCTTCCCGCCGGTGGTGGCGAACGCGTCGAACACGGTCGGGCTGATCCCCGGATCACTGGCGGGCGCGTGGGCCTACCGGGCCGAGGTGGCGACCCAGCGGGCCCTGTTGCTGCGTCTCGGCATCCCGGCGCTGATCGGCGGCGTCACCGGTGCGGTGCTGCTGCTGGTGCTGCCCGCCGAGGCGTTCCGGGCGATCGTCCCGGTACTCATCGGCGTCGCCCTGATCCTGGTCGTGCTCCAGCCCTGGCTGGCGCGATCGCTGCGGGACCGCAGGCCCGCGCCGGGCGGCTCCCGCACCCTGCTGCTCGTCACCGGGGTCTTCGCCACCAGCGTCTACGGCGGCTATTTCGGCGCGGCGCAGGGCGTTCTGCTGATCGGCGTGCTCGGCCTGCTCGTCCCGGCGACGCTGCAGCAGCTCAACGGCGTGAAGAACATCTTCGTGGCGCTCGTCAACGCGGTGTCCGCGGCGATCTTCGTGGTGGCCGGGGCGGTGGCCTGGGCGCCGGCCGGGCTGATCGCGGCGGGTTCCATCGCCGGCAGCCTGGTGGCCGGGCGTTACGGCCGGCGTCTCCCGGACCCGGTCCTGCGTGCGGTCATCGTGACGGTCGGCCTGATCGCGCTCACCGTCATGATCGTTCAGTAGCGGAAACCGCCGACCAGCCCCGTCAGGTCGGCCGCCAGGCGGGACAGATTCTCCGCCGCCTGCTGCGTGGTCCGGGCCCCGTCGGCCGTCGACGCCGCCACTTCGGCAACCCCGGTGATCGTACGGGCCACGTCCCCGCTGTTGGACGCCGCGTCGGTGACCGTCCGGCTCATCTCCGCGGTGGTCGCCGTCTGCTCCTCCACCGCGGAGGCGATCGTCGTGGTGTAGTCGCCGATCTGCGTGATCACGTGGGCGATCTCCCCGATCGCGGCGGCCGCCGAGGCGCTCGACGACTGGATCGCCCCGATCCGGGCGGTGATCTGCTCGGTGGCCTGTGCGGTCTGCTGGGCCAGGTCCTTCACCTCGCCGGCCACCACCGCGAAGCCCTTGCCCATGTCCCCGGCGCGGGCCGCCTCGATGGTCGCGTTCAGCGCCAGCAGGTTGGTCTGCTCGGCGATGCTGGTGATCAGCCGGACCACCTCGCCGATCTCGTTGCTGGCCACGCCCAGCTCGGCGACCTGCCCGTTGGTGCGCTCGGCGATGCTCACCGCCTGCGCGGCGACCTGGGCCGCCTGGGTGGCGTTCGAGGAGATCTCGGCGATCGACGCGCTCATCTGCTCGGCGCCCGCCGCGAGCGCCTGAACACCGGCGTTGACCTGCTCACTCGCGGTGCTCGCCGTGCCGGCCCGGGTGGAGGCGTCGGACGCGCCACCCTCCAGCCGCCCGCTCACCTCGGACAGCTCACGGGCCGCGGCCGACAGTGTGCCGGTGGAGCCGGCGATGCCCCGGATGGTGACGGCGACCTTGTCGACGAACCGGTTGAAAGCGTCCGCCAGCTGACCTGCCTCGTCGTCGTGGGCGGACGTGACCCGCTGGGTCAGGTCGCCGTCGCCGTCCGCGATCTCGACCATCCGGTCGCGGAGCCGTTCGATCGGCCGGACCACGGTCCGGGCCAGCAGGAACGCGGCCGCCGCGGCCACCAGCACCGCCACCAGGGTCAACACGATGCTCACCCACCGGGTGTCGTTCGCGTCCGCGAGCACCGCGGCGACCGGCACCGACACCACCAGCGACCAGGTGTCCGACTCGCCGAGCGGCAGCGGTGCGGCGATCCGCAGTGTCTCCTCGTCCCCGTCGGTGACGTCGCGGTGGACGTCCCGCGTCTGGGCGGCCTTCGTGGCGAGTGCGGCGATGTCCGCCGGCGCGGCCTGCCCGGCCTTGCTCACGTCACCGCCGGCGACCAGCGAGCCGCCGCTGCTGACCAGCATCGCGGTGCCGGCGCCGAACGGCTTCACCTTCCCGACCACGTCCTGCAGCGTCTCCAGGGTCAGATCGACGCCGGCGACCCCGAGCACCTTCCCGTCCCGATCGATCGGGGCGGCGACCGAGGTGATCAGGGTGTCCGTCCCGGCGACGGCGTAGACGTACGGCTCGACCACCTTGTCCTTGCCGGTGTCCCGCGGAATCAGGTAGTAGTCTCCCGGGCCGGCCTCGGCGTAGTCCGCCAGCGGCGCGGAGTCGATCTTGTCGCCGTCCCGGAACCAGTACGGCACGAACCGCCCGGTGCCGTCGTGCCGGGCGTCCGCGTTGCGGAACCGCCGGTCCCGGCCGTCGAAGGCGTTGGGCTCCCAGCCGGACCAGACACCCAGATAGTCCGGATGCGCGTCCAGCAACGCCCGCATCTCGGCGTTGGCGCCGGCCCGGTCCACGCCACCGGCCGCTAGCACGTGGGCCAGGTCCCGCGCGGTGCCCAGCCCGTCGGCCAGCGTCTTCCGGATCTCCGCGGCGTGGTGCCGGGTCATCTCGTCGGCGTACGCGAAACCGGTCTCCCGGGCGTCGCCGGCGTTGCGGGCCGTGATGTACCCGACGACGGCCGCCATCGCGATGACCAGCATCAGCACCATGGACGCGACGACACGCGCTTTGATCGTGAACCGCACAAGGTTTTGTTCGGCAGATCACACCGATGACTGAGCGGAGCCACGCCGCCTGTCCCGCACGACCGTAAGTCGGGGCCGTGGCCGGACCGATCGCGTTTGCGGCCACGGCAACGCCCTTCCTGCCCACGAAACAGCGGCGGCCATCCCGACATCTTCGGGATGGCCGCCTCGCTCGCAGTGGCTCCGGCTCAGCCGGAACCCGGATCGTCCGCCTCAGCGGCCCGTTCACGGGCTCGCGCCACGGAGGACGGGCGCGCGGACAGCCGCAGCTCACCATCAGGCATGAAGTCGATGGTCACCGCGTCGAGCACCTCTCCGACCGACGGATAATCGGCCGGAGCAACGTGTCCGCCGTCCGACAACATCACGAAGTCGATGAAGGCGGGAAAATGTGGCACCGGGCTCTCGATGATCACCTCGACACCGAACCGACCGCGGTGCCCGGAGACCCGGCACCGCACCAACTGGAACTGGCGCAGGCCGGCCCGGGTCCACTCAGATTCTTCATGCTCCACGTTTGCTCCGCATCAGAACTGTTCTCCGTGTTTCCACGGCACCCACTCCGTCTTCGAGTGGTCGATGAACGAGTTGAACAGATCGATGTCTTCCACGTCGATGATCCACTGAAGCCCGCCATTGTCATCGTGGAACCGTCGATAGGCGCTCGGGTGGAACTCGTCCAGGAAACCGGGCTTCATCGTGAAGATATGGTATCCGTCCTCATACGGGCCTTGACCCGCGTACTGCCGTGCAACCTCTTCACTGTCGCCGAGATAAGCGAAACTTCGCCCGTTCTTGTCGATGGCCGTATGGTTCGCCGCGCTCAACCCGTTCGCTTCTGCTTCCCTATTACCTCGCTGTGGCGCGCGATAGACCTTGTATCCGCAGTTGTGCACCAGTACCGGGGTGGCGCCGACCTGCACGTAGTAGGTGTGCACGTCGCTGACGGTGAGATTGTGAACGATCGCGTCGCGAACTGTCGAGCGATCGACAGCCGTGATCTGCACGTGGACACCGGCACTCGTCCGCAGCCACTGGCCTGAGCGGAGACCGGTGGCCGGCACCCATCTACCAAGTTTGGGCACCCAGAACGGGTGACCGTCGGTCGCGGTGACCTGGGCGGTTTCGGAGCCCCGCTTCCCATCAGTGTCGACGGTGATCCGCACCAGGTGCTTGACACCCTTGCCCTTGATCGCCGCGCTGACGGTCTCCGTCCGCGTCTCACCTGTCTCCGGATCGGTGACCCTGACCTTGTCACCGGGCTTGACGTCTTCGATCGGCTTGGTGGAGCCGTCCGCCATCAGCACCCTGGTACCGGAGGTGAAGCTGTTGTCCTTGCCGGAGTCGTCACATGATCCGCCGCCGGACTTTCCGCCGTTGCCACCCCCACTCGCACCGCCGTTGCTCCGCGAGGTTCCGCCGGATTTGGACGACGACCCGCCCTTGCCGCCACCTCCACCCTTGCCGCCGTTCGATGCGGAGGAGCTCTTCGGGGCAGCCTTGGACTGAGCTTGTTTCTGCACCGGATTGCCGGTCTTCTTGGTGGCGTCGGCTGCCTTGTTGCTCGTCGTCTTGGCCGCGTCGCTGGCCTTTTTCTTAGCGGCTTGTGCCGCCTTCTTGGCCCGCTCGATCGCCAGCTTTTTGGCTTGTATCGCCGCGGCCTCGGCCGCCCGTGCGGCCGCCAGCACCGCTTCAGCCGCCTTCTTCGCCGTCCGCCAGGCCTGAATCGCGGCGATCGTCCGGTCGATGGCCCGCAACACCGTGGGAATCTTGCCGAGTTTGGCCCACGGGATTGCCCCGATGATAAGGCTGCCGCACGACCACATGTCGCCGCCGAAGCAGGCCATCGCGTCGTTGATGCCGATGAAGTCCTTCAGCAACGACCATGCGGCGGACAGGATCACGTCCGTCAGCGACCGGTTCGCGTTGACCTGCGCCTCAGCGATCTGAGCCGCGGACAGACCGGCGCCGGCCAAAGCCGCGGCCATCTCGGACGGGGTGAGGGAGACCGACAGGCCGGTCGGGTCGGAGTGCGTGACCGGGTTGTTGTGGGCGTACGCGTACCCGTTCGACTGCAGGGGGTCCGCCACGTCCAGCACCGCGTCCGCGGAGAGAAAACGTCCTACCTCCGGGTCGTACATCCGCGCGCCGAGCGGCACGAACCCGGACGGGTCGTCCCGCACCGCATTCAGGAAGCCTCGATTGGTCTGCATGTTGAGCGCGAGTGGGGCGGTGGCTCGCTCATTGCCGAATGGATCCTGCTTGCGGATCCGCACGCTCATCGCGCCGCTGAGGAGGACCTCGGCGTACGGACTGCCCTGATGATCTCCCACCACGGCAACCAGAGCAGAGACCGCGCCTCGCATCGAGTAGCGCACCACCGAGCCGCCGGGAACCGCGTAGGCGCGCTGAACGTTGATCGCAGCGCCGCCCTTGTGAACGGTGACCTGTGCCTCGCCGATGCTCAGCGTGGCCTGGCGTCCCTGGATACTGAGGAGGCGGGTACCACCGGGGCCGTAGATGTAGGTGGTCTCGTCCTGCGCGTCCCACTGCTGTCCCGCGGCGGCCGCGTTGCATGCCGACAGTGTCACCGGCGTCCCGACGGCGGTCACACTGGCGCACAGGGTCGACGCCGGATGCGTGAGCTGGCCGTTGGCGCCTCGTTTGAACTGCTGGGCGGTCGACCCGTCGCACTTCTGCAGGAGTAGGCCCGAACCCGTCGTGTTGGCTGTCGGCTGCGCACACCAAGCGCCATCATGCTGGGTCAGCGCACCCAGATTGGCGTCGGTCTGGCCCGGTGAGGGCTTGAACGACCACTCCTGCGCGAGCGAGCCGTTGCAACCCCAGATCTGAATCTTCGTGCCTGCAGCGGCCTTGCCGCTGTCGACGTCCAGGCAGTGGCTCTCCAGCCCGATGTAAGCCGTCCTGCCGTTGCTGCCCGAGCCGGAGATGCGCTCGATCTGGCCGTCATAGGTCCAGGACAGTTCTTGAGTGTCGCCGTTCTGCACCGACGTGACCGACCGTGTGTCACCGGTCACCTCGTAGAGCCGCTCAGCCTCGGCAGTGACCTGGGCACCGGCCGGAGTGGCGTACTTCTTGGTGACCTTGGTCAGCGTGCCCGGCTGGCTGCCGTCAGCCTTGCCGTAGGTGTAGGTGCTGGTGGCATCCTTGGCGGTGTTGCCGGTGATGTCCTTCTCGACAAGCTTGGTGCGGTTGCCGAGCAGGTCGTACTCATACTCCTGCCAGTAACCGGCGTTGTCCTTGCCGGCGGCGATATTGGGCGTGCCGTCCGCCGACTTCGGGCCTGCCGCACAGGACTCCTGATCCTTCGACGTCCACGCCTTGGTCAGCTGACCGACCATGTCGTAGTCGAAGCACTGCCGCTCCTCGATACCGGTCGAGCGTTCCCGGATCGAGGTGACGTTGCCCGCGCTGTCGTAGCCGTACGAGCGGTGCGACGCCAGGACTCCGCCGACCAGAGTCTTGTCACCGGTACCCTCCCGGTAGACGTGCTGGCTGGTCAGCGCGCCGTCGGCCTCGTCGTAGGTGTTCTGCGCCCACACCCGGTACGGCTGCGACCCCAGCGTGGACCGCATGAGCTGCCCGTACGGCGAGTACGCCGTCTCCGAGCCGTACCAATCCTGACCCGATACCGAGAGGGGCAGGCCGTCCTTGGTGTACCGCGCGATGACCTTCTCGCTCGGCAGATTACCGATGGCCGGGACGGTGACCGACTCTGTGAGTCCTGTGTCGGTATAGGTGAAGTTGTACGAGTACGAGGGCTGCAGACCCCACGCCGAGGCGACGTCCGGCGGCAGCGTCAGAGTCGTCCCCGTGGGCTCGTAGTCGGTCGTATATCCGGCAACGGTCTGCTTGTACGGCTTGCCGTCGGTGTACCGAGTCGCGGTGGCCGGCAGACCGACTCCACCCGGTGCCGTGTCATAGGTGAACTCGGCCCGCAGGTCGGTCAGTTCCCATCCGAGGTATTGCTTGGTCGGCCGGGACAACCCGTCGTACTGGGTGACGACAGTGGCGCCGCGGGCGTCGGTCGTCGAGATCGGACGGTCACGATGGTCGTAGACGGTGGTGGTCTTGCCGGTATTCGGGTCGTTGGCCTCGATCATGCGACCGCGCTGGTCATACTTCCACGACCAGAAGTTCGCTGGTTTCGCCTCCGAATTCGTCGCCTTGAGCATCAGACCACGCGCATCGAGCTCGTAGCGCATCGAGGTGAAGCCGCCCGGCGCCGCGTCGTTGAACGTGTCCACCCGGGAGGTCCGGCCGAGGCCGTCCGTGAAGATCCGGTACGAGGCCGCCCCCGCGGGGTTGCGCACGATCGACCAGTCCGCGCCGTACTCGTACTTCGTCGCCCGCGCCGGCGTCTCCTGCCCGCGCAGCACCGGCGTCTCCGTCAGCACGCGACCGAGCCCGTCGTACGCGTACCGGGTGGCGTTCGGCACCTGCATCTCGGAGTCCGGGGTGAACAGGCTCCCGGACGGGTTGCCGGCGGTGAAGTAGGCGTTGTTGGTCTGCCAGACCTCGCCCGAGCTGTTGTAGAGCGTGTCCGTGATCAGCCGGCCGCTGCCGGTCGCCTGCTCCTGGGTCTGCCGCTCGCGCCCGAGACCGTCGTAGATGGTCACCGACGTCTCGATACGGTTCTCGTGGCCGCGGGTCTTGGTGGTGATGAACGGCGGCTTGCGCTCGCCCTCGGCGTTGGCCTGCGGGATCGTGTAGACCGCTTCGAAGTCCGCAACCGGCGCACCGGCGCGGCCGGGCGCCCACCCCTTGACGAGCCGGCCCAGCGGGTCGTACTCGGCAGTGCTGACGTGGTTGTTCGCGTCGGTTGTCCTGAGGGTGACGGCGCGGCCCGGCTCGAGCTCACGGGTCTGCTTGTGCCCGAACCCGTTCTCTTCGGTCACCTTGAACGCCTGCCCGGTGGCCGGCTCGTAGGTGATCTTGGATTCCTTCATGTCCGGGTCGAGGAACTTGACGACCCGGCCGATCGCGTCGAACCAGTAGGCGCCGTTCCACTCGAATCCGGTGCCGTCGCCCTTCAGCGACCACGACTGACTGGCCAGGCCGCGGGTGTCGGCAGCGAGCGGCTCGCCGTAGCCGTTCTGGTCGTACACGGTCCGGCCCGCCGACGAGAGCGACTTGAGGTCGTCCCAGGTCGCCGCCGCGCACGTGGTGGGGCTGCTCCGGGTCTGCTTGGTCAAGCCGATCAGGTTCTTGCCGGTGTGGTGCACATATTCGAGGAAGGTGCACGACTCGTCCCCGGTCCTACCGGTGTCACCGAGCACCTCGACGTGTGTGGGCAGCCCATACGTCGTCTCGTACGTGGTGCGCGTCTCGGTGCTGCGCAGCGTCCGCTTGTCGTCGCCGGTCCCGGACGACCGGGTCCACGTCATCTGCCGTGGTTCGGTGACGCGCCACGTCCGCAGCGGGCTGATCCCCTCCCGCGCCCGCTCGGCCAGTTTCGTCGCCTGCGGGTAGGTGATGCTGCGGGTCAGCCACTCGCTGTCGGCGTCACCGGCCGACGCGTACGTCAGTTCCTCGGCGATCCGCCCGGCGAACGGCTCGGCGTCCTTCGCGATCTCCGCGCCGGTGATGTCCTTCACCGGCACCGTGTCGCCCATGCCCCGGAAGTACCGGGTGACCGCCTTGGTCCGCCGGCTGCCGATCGCCGCGTCGTCCGCCCCGGTGATCACCGTGGTCTGCTCGAAGCCGGCGAAGTTCGACCAGGTACGGGTGGACTTCTTGGTGAACTCGGCCTCGGCCAGCCGCCAGCCGGCGTTCTTGTAGTCGTAGTTCGTGGTGGTGCCGACCGCGCCGTCCACGGCGGGCAGCTCCTGGATGCTCTCCACCACGTACTTGTGGAACCAGTCGATGTCCTCGGCGGCCGGGTCCGGGTGCCAGAACACCGGGTAGCAGAGCCGGTCGTTGGCCTTCAGCGCGGCGGTGTCGTCCTTGCCGGGCAGGTCGCTGCCGGTCGCACACTGACCTTCGGGCTTCTTGTACGTCACGACGGTCTCGCCGCCGTACTCGTTGATCACCCGGCCGACACGCAGGCGGGAGAAGCCGGGCCGCGGGTCGCCGGCGCCGCGCAGCACGCGGTTCGGCATGTCCTCGGGGTCGGCCTCGAACCGCACCGGGTTGAGGGTGACCTTCTCGTCGGTCGTGCCGTTACGGGCGTAGCCGGTACGGGTGATCGACTCCAGCCACAGCGCGGTGTTCGGCCCGGTGCGCAGCTTCGGGAACGACTGCTTGAGCTGGTAGTCGTCGACGACCTGACGCGCGGTGGTGTCGAGACGCCGCTGCGCCGACGTGGTGATCTTGTCCAGCCGCTTGCGGGAGAAGAACGACGGTCCCGCGTTCCAGCACTTCTTGCCGGCCTCACACCGCAGGTCGGCCGGGGTGTCGTACCAGATCCGGTACTTGCCGGGGTCCTTGTCGGCGAAGTTCTCGTCGGTGCAGTTCACCCCGTCCTCGGCGAAGCAGCGCTCTGCGACGGTGAAGTTGACCCGGGCCGGCGCGGTGCCGGTGAGGACGTTGTCCTTGCGCAGGCCGTAGTCGATGCGGGTCAGGTAGCCACCGCGGTCGTACCGGACCGGCGATTTGAAGTCGAAGTTGCGGGCGTAGTAGTTGGTCTCCTTCGCCCACCACAAACTCATCGCGTTGCCGTGCAGGTCCTCGACGTAGTCGAGCGACCAGCGCCAGCCCTGGGTGCAGAAGGACTTCTTGAAGTCCTCGATCGTCGAACCCTGGTAGCACGGCTCGCCGGGGTTGTTGCCGTACACCGGCGCGGTCAGCACCGAGTTCGTCACCGCGGCGCCCTCGGTCCAGCCCGGCAGGCGGTTCATGCCGAAGTGGTACCGGATGCCGTCTCGGGTGGTGACGACCCAGTACTCACCGTCCTTGTCGCCGTTGGCGCGACCGGTGTCCTTGACCAACTCGACGTGGGAGCCGTCGCCGTTAGCGGTGGTCCACCTGCCACCGGAGAGGACCAGCTCGGTGGTCAGCCCGCCCAGTGACAGGGTGGCGTTGTCGGATCCCCAGCAGAGGTCGGCGGTGCGGTGCTTGGCGTTGTTGGAACCGTCGGTCTTGGAGTCCTGCCGGCAGTTCGCGTAGGTACGCGTGATCGATCCGGCCGCGTAGTCCCAGCCGTCACCGATCCACGAGGCCTGGTTGTTCGTCGCCGAGGTCCGCCCGTCGACCGACTGCGACGAGTAGGACAGCGCCACCTTGGGCGCGAGGCCACCCGCGGTCTCCGGCACCTGCACCTGGTACGAGTACGTGAACGCGCCGGACGACGAACCCGCCGCCCACGAACCCGACGACTGCAGCGGGGTGGCGGTGAAGTCACCGGCCGCCGAAGCGCCGGTGTCCAGGGCGCCGATCACGCCGGAACCGCCGGCTGCCGCCCGGGCGACCATGCCGCCGGTGCCGCCGGTGCTGCCGGTGCCGGAGTCGGCCAGAAGCCGGTTGACCGGCACGGTGCCGGTGACGATGCGGCGCGGTGCGGCGGTCTTCGGCGCATCGGTGGCGGCGGCCATCGTGCGCGCCAGCGGCGCCGTGGCCGGGACCAGCTCGATCTCGCTGGGCAGGGCCTGCGCGACCGTCGCACCCGGGTCCAGGCCGGCGTCGTCCTCCTCGGCGGGGACCGGCGCGCAGTCACCGGTGCCCGGCGAGTCGTAGACGCAGTCCGGCAGCGCCATCAGGCCGAACCGGTCGGCCGCCTGCGGGCCGTAGAGGTCGGCGAAGAGGGTGTAATCGACGCTCAGCGCCACCTCGGCGGCCGGGTCGGCGGTCGGCGGCGGCGTGACCTTCATGATCATGCCGGCCACGTCGGCGTCCTGTGAGGACTCCGGCGCCGCCAGATCGATCTTCCAGGTGCCGGCGACGGCGGCGGCGTCCCCGCCCGCCGGCACGCCCAGCGCGATCGGCAGGTCACCGACCGGCACCGGGACGGCGCCGGGCGCCGCGCCGGTCAGGTCGGCCGTGCCGGTGCCCTGCTCCCACGGGTCGACCGCGGTGGGCACGTACTCCTCGGTCGCCACCACGGGCGCCGTGGTCAGGTTCTCCTCGGCGCCCTCGTCCTCGTCGACCGCGGCGGCCTCCGGCAGCGGTGGCAGATCGACGACCGCGTCCTCGCGGCCCATGCCGGCGCCGGGGATCGCATATGCCGCGACCGGCAGGCTGGTCACCGCCAGCGTGGTGGTCATCAGCAGGATGACCGCCGCACGGCCGCGGCGGCTCCACCGAAGGCCGGAGCCCCTCAGGACCGGACCTGTTGCACGCATACGCGTCGACTCCCACCAGGCGCGAAAGACGGAAGAGAAAGGTGCATGAGCACCAAGAGGCACACGCCGGGCAAAGGCGCGTGCGGCGAACTTTTCCGCCCGGCACGGCGAAACACCAAGGTTACGGACAGTGATGTTCGCCGATGTCCAGTGACATCGGTCACTGCCTATTCCATGTCCAAAGCAGACAAGATCACGGAATCACCTGATTGGGACAAGCGAGTTGATCTTAGGCTGCAGCCCATCAAAAATTCGGACGTTCGGTACGTGCTGGACGTAACTCTTGTGGTGTTCCTTAAGTCGATCACGGATCGATAACAGTCGAGGGATGGACGGGCAGCCCGGCCGCTTGCGATCGTGAGCGCGCTCTCTGCCCCGCGGCCCGCCGTACGGGGCCGTTCGTGCTGTCCCCATTCCGCCTGGTCCCCACGGGAGTAGACCGCCGTGACCGCGCCTCGCCTGCTCAGTCCGTTCGTGCGTACGCGCACCCGGCTGACCTGCACCCTGGGCCTCGTACTGGCCGCCACCGTCACCGCCGCCTCGATCCCGTGGTGGCCGGACGGCGCCGACCCCTCCGCCGCACCGACCGGCACCGGCACCGCCGCCGTCCCGGTCGTCCCCGCCGTCGCCGGCCTCAAGGACCAGGCCACCGCCATGGCCGAGGCGCTGCGCTCCGGCAAGGAGGTGCTGGTGGAGGCGGCCACCACGGCTACCTCACAGACCTGGGCCCGCCCCGACGGCCAGGTGCGCGCCGAGTTCGCGGCCGTGCCGCAACGGGCGCGCAACAGCGAGGGCCGCTGGGCGCCGATCGACAACACCTTGCGGACGACCGGTGCGGGCGTCCAGCCGGTCCTGCCGCACACCCCGGTCACGTTCTCCGCCGGCAGCGCGAAGGACGACGTCACCGAGACCGTGCTCGCCGAGGTCACCACCACGGCCGGGCCGAAAGTCACCTACACCTGGCCCGGCCCGCTGCCGGAACCGGTGCTCGACGGCAACCGGGCGTTGTACCAGGAGGTCCGCCCCGGCGTCGACCTGCTGCTCGTCGCGCGTCAGGAAGGCGGCTTCGGCCAGCTGCTCATCGCCAAGCGCCGGGACGCCGCGGTCGACAAGACGCTGGCGTACGGCCTGCGCTCGCAGGGCGCGGTCTTCCGCCGCGACACGACCACCGGCGGTATCCGGATCCTCGACGCGAAGACCGGCGCCGAGATCGGCGACATCCCCACCCCGATGGCCTGGGACGCCTCCGGCAAGGACCCGGAGTCGCCGGAAGCACCGCGCACCTCGGTGGCGACCAGCGCGGACGTGCTGAAGCTGTCCGGACTGAGCGGCGCCGAGCCCGGCTCACGGCACGCGCCCATGCCCACCCGCCTCGACGGCGAGGGCGCCGCGAGCGCCACCCTGCACCTGGACGTCGCCGCGACCGGCCTGCTGAGCGACCCGGGCGTGCGGTTCCCGCTGTTCCTCGACCCGACCATCAACCCCGGCGAGACGGCCTGGCTGTTCGTCAGCAAGAAGCACGGCAACAGCAACTTCATGAACGGCACCGGTTACAACGGCGGCACCAGCGACGCCCGGGTCGGCTACGAGAAGGACACCGGTGTCACCGCGCGGTCCTTCTGGCGGATGGGCTTCCAGAACATCAAGGGCGCCACCGTCAGCTCGGCCACCTTCAAGGTGCTCAACAACCACTCCTGGTCCTGCGACGAGCGTGAGTACCAGCTCTACATGACCGGGGCAATCTCCACCGGCACCACCTGGAACAAGCAGCCCGGCTGGAGCCACTTCCAGCAAAAGATCAACTTCGCGCACGGGTACGGCACCGCCTGCAAGGACGAGTACGTCGCGTTCAACGTCAAGGACGCCGCCCAGCGCGGGGCCGACGCCGGCGCCACCAACATCACCCTCGGCATGCGCGCCACCACCGAGACCGACACCAACGGCTGGCGCAAGTTCCAGGCCAACACCGCGGTGCTCAGCGCGACCTTCAACCGCAAGCCGCCCAAGCCGCACACCGTGAGCGTCACCCCCAACGGGGCCTGCGCGGTCTCCCCCAGCACGCGCACCATGGCCAAGGGCAACATCACCATCAAGGCCCGCTCGGTGGACGCCGACGGCGACAAGGTCAACCTGCGGTTCCGCTGGTGGGCGACGACCGCGAGCGCGCCCGCCGGTCAGGTGATGCTGACCGACAAGGACGGCTGGGCCAGCGTCATGATCCCCACCACCACCCTGGCCGACAAGGTCACCTACAACTGGGACATCCGCGCCGAGGACCCCACCACCCAGTCCGAGCGCTACCCCAGCGACACCACCACCTGCCGCGTCACCATCGACGCCTCCGCGCCCCCGCCGCCCGACGTCACCAGCACCGACTTCCCGGAGGCCACGCCGGACGGCACCACCTGGGCCACCGTGAAGTTCGGCTCGACCGGCGGAGTCGTGTTCCAGTCCGAGGGTGCGACGCGGTTCACCTACACCTTCAACGGAGTGGGCACGCCGGTGCCGGTGACCGCGTCCGGCGGCAAGGGCACCGTGCCGGACCTCAGGCCGCGGCACTCCGGGCCGAACGGGTTGCACGTCGTCGCGTACGACGCGGCCAACAATCCCAGCTCCACCACGGTCTACTCGTTCTACGTCCCGCCGCGCGACACCGCGGACGGCCCCGGCGACATCGGCGGCGACAACAAACCCGACCTGGTCATGATCGACGCCAACGGGAACCTGCGGTCGCTGCCCGGTGACGACGGCGGCGACCTGTGGGGCTCCATCGCAGCCTCTTACACCACCGGCGGCGCCCTGGACCCGAAGGGCCACTGGACCGACCCGTCCACCGGCGCGGCGGCCCTGATCGCCAAGCACTCCGACGTCTATCCGGGCGACGGCACCACCGACCTGTTCGCCCGCACCCACGACGGCTTCTGGCTCTATCCCGGCGACGGCTACGGCAGTTTCAACGTCGACGACCGGATCAAGGTCCTGCTGCCGGCCAACGCTCCGGCGCCGTCCAGCTGGATCCAGATGAAGGCGGTCGGTGACATCACCGGCGACAAGCGGGCCGAACTGATGGTCCGCTCCGCGGACGCGCTGTACGTCCTCGGCGGCTACACCGGGGCCAGTTTTCAGTCGGCGACGCTGATGAGCCAGGGCTGGGGACGGTCCGAGATCGTCAACCTGGCCGACGCCGACCTCGACGGGACCCCGGACCTGATCTGGCGGCATCTCGACCAGGGCGGCATGTGGCTGCGCCATGGCAAGCCCGGCGCCGTCGCCGGCAGCGTGAACCTGGACTCGCTGAAGACCGCGGCTGCCTCCCGCCAGGGCAGCGACGCCCAGTACGGCACCGGCTGGACGACCATCAAGGCGGTCATCGGCGTTCCCGACGTCAACGGAGACCGGACCCCGGACATCTGGGCGGTCGTGGCGGCCACCGGCGAGACCCGGATCTACCACACGACGACGACCTTCGGCGGCACGCAGAAAGTCGTGGTCTCCACCGACTGGCGGAACGTGAAGGCGTTCGCCTGACCGCCGTCGAGGGTTTCGCGTAACACCGTCGGCCGCCGGGCCGGGACAGTTCGCTGTCCCGGCCCGGCGGCGTTTTTCGCGGCGCGTGCGCCGTAAGTTGGCGCGGTGGCCGGACATTACCTGGTGTGAGACCACCACGGACGCCTCAGGAACGACAGCAGCGCCTGGTTCTGCTGTGGACCGCGCACGCCCCGAGCGTGCTGGCATATGCGTCACGCCACGCCGACCCGGAGACCGCGCAGGACGTCGTCTCGGAGACGTTCCTGGTGGCGTGGCGGCGGCTGGCCGACGTGCCCGACGACCCGCTCCCCTGGTTGCTGGTCGTCGCCCGCAACACCATCGCCAACCAGCGCCGGTCCGGCCGTCGGCGGCAGCTTCTGGCCACCGGGATGGAGCGTCTCCACGACATCGCCGAACCGGCCGCCGATGTTCTCGCCACCGAACGTGCCGAGGTCCTCGCCAGGCTGGCCGCTCTCACGCCGGGGGAACGTGAGGCCCTGCTGCTGATCGCGTGGGACGGCCTCTCGCCGGCGCAGGCCGCCCGGGTCGCCGGGTGCTCCCTGCCCGCCTTCCACGTCCGCCTGCACCGGGCGCGCCGCCGGCTGCGGACCACCGACTCGTCCACCGTCGCCGCACAACCGCTGACCTCTCCCGGAGGCACCGCATGAACGACCCGTTCGACACCCTGCGCCGGCTGAAGCCGGTCGCCACCGTCGACTCCGCCGCCCTGGACCGGCTCCTCGCCGTCACCGCGACCGAACCGCCCCACCGGAGTCACCGCAAGGGGATCGCCGTGACCGCTGCCCTGCTGGCCTCCGGCATCGCTGTGACCGCGGCGACCGGCATGCTGCCCCGCTCCTTCACCGGGGCCCTGTCCTTCTGGGACGACGAGACCGGCGGCGCCGTCTCCGCCGGCAACGGCCGCCGCATCGCCCAGCAGCCCGGCCCGGACGGCAAGGTCCTGACGGTCTGGTCCGCGGGCCGGGCCGGCGGGACGACCTGCGTCTCCGCGCTCCTGGAAACGCCTGGGCCGTTGGATCGCCCGGCACCCGCGGATTTCCAGTCCGCGGGCGGGCAGTGCAATTCGCCTGACACACCCGGCACGTTCGGGGATCTGGGCGGCTCGGCCACGCCGGAGGGCATTCACACGATGTGGGGGGCGGCGGGTGGAGCAGTCCGTGCGGAACTGCACCTGGCGGACGGCACGACCCGGCCCGCGCTGTCCGCCGCGGGCATGTTCTTCTGCTGGTACACGGCCGCGGAGGCGCCGACGTTGGTCGGCTACGACGCGCAGGGCAAGGTGGTGGGCACGCACCCGATGCACATCTTCACGCCGCGGCGGTGACCAGGAGCGGTCAGGCGCTCCAGTGCTGCCGGCCGGCCCACTCCCGCGCCGTGGTCGAGCCGCGCACCACCAGTGCGGGGTCGGGCGCCGGCGACGGCGAGACATAAGCGGCCGCGATCCCCGCAGCGACCGTCTCGCCGACGTGCGGTGCCAGCATCCGGGCGTACTCCGCCGGCTCCACCGTGGACCAGCGGAGCGGGCGGCCGGTCGCGGCCGAGATCTCGGCGGCCAGTTCCGGGCCGGTCAGCGCCGCCGGCCCGGCGACGACCCGGGCCGGCGGCGGGGTCGCCTCGACGGTCAGGGCGGAGACGGCGGCACCGAGGTCGGCAGCGGCCACCCACGGGTTGGGCAACTCGGCAGGCAGCGGGTACCGCAGCTCACCGCGGTCCCGCACCAGGGACCGTGACCACGGCGCCACCACGTTCTCCAGATAGGTGCCGGCCGGCCCGACCACCGTGGCCACCGGCACCGCCTGCGGCAGACCTGCGGCGAGGCGGATCCGGGCGTCGACGAAGGGCACGCCGATCGGCTCGGCGGGCGGAACGCCGGCGCCGGTGTTGAAGATGGCCCGGGGGACGCCGGACTTCTCGAGAGCCGCCAGGACGGCGTCGGCCTGCCGCTCCGCGCCGGCGGCGAAGTTGAGCGGCAGCTGGACGACGACGGCGTCGGCGCCCGTGTAGGCGGCGACCAGCGCGTCGACGTCCAGCAGATCGGCTGGTACGGCTTCGACGGCCGGATCCTGGTACGGCCGGGGTGCACGCGCGACCGCCCGGACGCTGTGCCCGAAGGCGCGGAGGCTGCGAAGGATGGCCCGGCCCTGCGTGCCGGTGGCCCCGTGGACGACGACAAGGAGTTCAGTCATGCGGCGACCATAGTTTCCGCAGTGAAGCAGTACCCAGGAGGTTATCCTGTTTCCCGATGGAAACTATCGAGGCTGAACTGCGCAAACAAAGTTCCGGCTGCGGGGTGGAGCGGACGCTTCAGGTGCTCGACGGCAAATGGGCCACGCTGGTGGTCCGCGAGTTGCTGTCCGGCCCGAAGCGTTTCGGTGAGCTGCGGGACGCCCTCGGGACCCCGAGCGCCAAGACGCTCACCGACCGCCTGCGGTCGCTGGAGCATCAGGGCATCCTGACCCGCACGGTCCATGCCGAGGTGCCGCCCCGGGTGGTGTACGAGTTGACCGGGCAGGGCCGCAGCCTCAGCACGGTGCTCCACGCGATGCTGGTCTGGGGCGAGGCCAATCCGGCGCCGGGCCCGCCGTGGCCCGGCGGCTGAGAGCCGTCACATGCGTGCGAGCACCCGATCCGGATCGACGACCGTCAGGACGAGATCGGTGACGGCCGACGCGCCGGCCGGTCCCCGGCGCGCGTCATGCGCCGCCGTTCCGGCCGCTGTGCGCCAGCGCCCTGGATGTCGGCGCCACCTCGAAGCCGTGCGCGCCGGCCCGCTTCGCCTCGTACATCGCCAGGTCGGCCCGCCGCAGCAGTTCACCGGCGCCGGCCGGGCGGCCGGGGTCGGAGACCGCCACCCCGATGCTGGCCCGGATCTGCAGTTCCGTCCCGGCGAAGACCACCGGGTCGCTGAGCCCGGCCAGGATCCGCTCCGCCGCCTGCTCCGCGCCCCCGGCGGGCCGCGGGATGATGACGCCGAACTCGTCGCCGCCGAAGCGGCCCACCGTCGCGCCGCGCGGTGACCAGCGGGTGAGGACGCCCGCGGCCGCCATCAGCAGCGCGTCGCCGGCCTCGTGCCCGTACGTGTCGTTGACCTGTTTGAAGCCGTCCAGGTCGACGAAGAGCACCGCGGTCTCGCCGGAGGCGCAGGCCGCGTCCAGGGCCCGGCCGAACTCCGCCCGGTTGACCAGCCCGGTGAGCGCGTCGTGGGTCGCGGCGTGTGCCAGCCGCTGCTGGCTGGTCTTGCGGTCGTGGATGTCCCGGATGTTGATCAGATAGCCACGGACGTCCGGATCCGCGGAGAGGTTCCGGATCGAGTACTCGGTCCACCGATAGGTCCCGTCGGCGCCGCGCACGCGGATCTCGGCGGGTGCCAGCGGCTCCCCGGGCCCGGGCGCCTCGGCGTGCAGCCGGCGCGCGATCGGCAGGTCCTCCGGGTGCACCCAGTTCGTGAGCGTCTCCATGTCGACCTCGTCCGGGTCGAGGCCGCCGAGCCGGCGGACGGCCGGGCTCACGTAGTCGATCGTGTGGTCGAGCTGGTAGATCAGGAACACGTCGGCGGAGTCGTTGATCAGCGCGCGGTACCGGCGTTCGGTGGCCCGCGACGCCACCTCGGCGCGCCGCCGTTCCACACCTGTCGTGCCGATCGTGCGGATCAGCATGGCCGACAGCGCCATCGCGCCGAACGCGGCGTAATGCACGGCCGGCGCCGGGATGTACGACGGCGCCCAGCCCAGCGCGATCGCGGTCTGCCCGGCGATCCCGCCGAGCACGGTCCAGACCAGCCCGGCACGCCACAGGTGCGGCCCGGAAAAGGCCATGTGCACCGCCACGGCGAGGGTCAGCCCGCAGAGCATCACCGCGCCCCAGCCCGTGCCGTAGATCAACGCTGTGCCGGTGAGGATCAACAGCGCCATCCGCAGCGACGCGTGCGGGCGGGGGTTACCGGCCAGGGCCCGAAGCTGATTCACCCTGAACCTCCTGAGCGCCTGATCACTACCTCGCAAGGCGATGATCGGCCGCCGCCCGCGTGTCCTGAGTTTTTGCCGGCGCAAGGACGGCGACGCTCACTCCGGGACGGCCACCCGCGGCACGCGGTCCAGGATCACACCGAAATGCTTCTGGTACGCCGAAAGCACGCTCGCGTCGGTCTCCAGGCGGGTCTCGGTGCGCCCGGACGGGCCGGTGCGGATCAGAGTCCGGCCGCTGAGGGTGATCCGCCCGTCGCCGTCGAGCCGCGTGCAGACGGTGTTCGTGCGGAAGTGCGAGTCCGGGTACGTCTGCTGGTACCAGCAGGTGGCCTCGAAGTCACCGAGGACCCGGGCCCGCCGCTCGATCCGGTAAGCTGGCGCGCCGTCCTTGAGCACATCGACGTCCCCGTCCGCGGTGTCCGCGAGCCGGAACCGACCGCCCGGGTCCACCTGTTCGGTGCGGCTGCCGAACCGCAGCGGGTACGTGCTGTGGCTGCCGAAACCCACGTCCACCAGCCACGGCCCGTCCCCGTCGGCGGTGGTGACGGCGAGCAGCAGGTGGTCGAACGGCGGCCCGATGCGGTCGCCGCCGAAGACCCGGGCGGCCAGCCGCTCGACCCGGTATCCCAGGTGCTCCAGCAGGATCGCGAACAACCCGTTGAGCTCGTAGCAGAAGCCGCCGCGCCGCCGTCGTACCACCTTGTCGAAAAGCTCCTCCTCGCCGAGCGTGATCGGCTCGCCGAGGTGGATGCCGAGGTTCTCGAAGGGCACCGCGCTCTGGTGGGCCCGGTGCAGTTCGCGTAGGTAGACGCTGTCAGCGGTGCGCGGCCGTTCGACCCGATCCGGTCCAGGTAGGCAGTCACGTCCATGGGGCCAGCACACACCCTCACCCCGGCTTGAGGTCAACCCCGCCCGATTGGCCGGGATCCGGAAATGGCGAGCACACACTGCTGCGGCCGTTGCAATAGTGTGTGACACACAGTATCGTCGCTGGCATGACAATGGATGCGACGCTCTCCAGCCACCT
Organism: Actinoplanes sp. 13; assembly: GCF_056134165.1. Taxonomy (NCBI): domain Bacteria; kingdom Bacillati; phylum Actinomycetota; class Actinomycetes; order Micromonosporales; family Micromonosporaceae; genus Actinoplanes; species Actinoplanes sp. 13. The sequence goes on from NZ_JBVYOQ010000035.1 coordinate 69,439, forward strand.
GCAGGAGCTGCGCCGCGGCACGGTCGTCGTCGCGAGCCTCACCGTCCTCCGCACGCCGGGGTATGGGTACTCGCTGCTCGAGACCTTGAGCGCGGCCGGGTTCGAGGTGGAGGCCAACACCCTCTACCCGCTGCTGCGGCGCCTGGAGAGCCAGGGCCTGCTGACCAGCTCGTGGAACACCGAGGAGGCCCGGCCGCGCAAGTTCTACCGGACCACCGAGCAGGGCGACGCCCTCGCGGCCGCGCTCCGCGAGGAGTGGACCCGGCTGGACACCGCGATCGCCGACCTCGACACCGACTCCGACACCCCCGCCGGCACCGTCTCAGGGAGCGACCAGTGACCAGCCTCATCGACCGCTACGTCTACACCGTCCTGCGCCGGGTCCCCGAGCAGCAGCGCGCCGACATCGAACGCGAGCTGCGCACCTCGATCGACGACGCGGTCGACGCCCACCTCGACAACGGTGCGGGCCGCGACGCCGCGGTCACCGCCACCCTGCTGGAGCTCGGCGACCCGGACCGACTCGCCGACAACTACACCGACCGCCCGCAGTACCTGATCGGCCCGGTGCTCTACCCGGCCTGGCGACGGCTGCTGACCACGCTGCTCGCGACCGTGCTGCCGACCGTGGTGGTGATCCTCGCGGTGGTCGACGCGCTCCAGGCGGACACCGTCGGCGACGTGATCGGCGGCGCCGTCACCAACATCATCACCATCGGCGCGAACATCGCCTTCTGGGTCACCGCGGTCTTCGCGGTCCTGGAGCGGACCGGGATGGCCCGCAGCCCCGGCATGCGTAGCCGCCCGTGGACGCCGGACGACCTACCCGCGTACGAGCCGGGTTTCATGCCCGTCAGCCAGTTCGCCGCCGCCCTGGTCTGGCCCGTGCTGCTCATCGCCGCCCTGTTTCTGCAGCAGTTCGCCTTCAGCGACGTGCCGGTGCTGGACCCGGCCAACTGGACCTTCTGGTGGCCGTACTTCATCGTGATCCTGACCCTGGAGATCGGCTACACCGTCTGGGTGTACCGGCAGCGCCGCTGGACGCACGCCGCGACCGCCGCCAACGCCGTCCTCGGGGTGCTGTTCGCCGGCCCGCTGGTCTGGCTGCTCGCCACCGAGCGGTTCTTCAACCCGGAGTTCCTCGCCGGGCTGGACTGGGGCACTGTCGAGCCGCTGCCCTGGCTGACCGGCATCGTCATCATCACCGTGGTGCTGGCCCAGCTCTACGACGTCGCCGAGGTCGCGGTCCGCGCCGAGCGGGCCCGGCGCGGACTGGCCACGCCGGTGCCCGGCACGGGCCACGAGTCCACCCACCCGGTCAGCTGACCCGGCTCCCCGAGCGCCCCGCCCCGTCCGGGGCGGGGCGCTCCAGCCAGTCCGCGAACCGCGTCGTCCCGACCGTGACCTCCCCGGTGGGCAGCAGACCGCCGGAAGCCATCGCCCGGGACACCGGCAGTTGCAGAACCAGCCGCTTCCGCCCCTCGGCCCGGAGCACCCGCCGGGCCATGGCGGCGACGGACAGCTGCTCCGGCCCGGCCATCTCGACGACCGCGTGGCGTGGCCCGGCCACCGCCAGCCGCAGCAGTTCGGCGGCCACCTCGGCGCCGGCCACCGGCCGGCTGAGCATGGCCGGCACCACCGCCACCGGTCCCGGCATCCGCCCCATCACCTGAGCCGGGAACTCGAAGAACTGGGTGGCCCGCAGGATCGTCCACGGCACCGGACCGGCCTGGATCAGGGCTTCCTGGCGCCGCTTGCCCGCGTAGTAACCGGAGTCGACCCGGTCCACCCCGACGATCGAGAGGGCCACGTGGTGCCCGACCCCGGCGCGCTGCCCGGCGGCGAGCAGGCGTTCGGTGACACCGCCGAAGAACGCCACCGACCTGGCCCGGCTCAGAGTCGTCACGTTGGTCACGTCGACCACCACGCCGGCGCCGCGCACCGCCTCGTCGAGTCCGGCCCCGGTCGTCAGGTCCACACCCACGGACCGCGCCAGCACCACCACCTCGTGCCCCTGGGCGCGCGCCGCGCCCACCACCATCCGCCCGATCAGGCCGGTGCCACCGGCCACCGCGATTCTCATGTGACAGGGACCGGACAGCCCCCCGTTTTGTGACAGCTATTTCGGATGGTTCTTGGACAGCTGCGTTGACGCCCCTCCCACCTGCGGATTTGGCTGGTCGTCTAGACCCGAGGAGGTCTCCATGTCCCTGGCACTCGACCGCCGCATCGCCGGCTCCGGCACCCGCTTCCGGATCTTCCCGCAGCCCCGGTTCCTGCAGAAGGCCGACGGCTCCGGGCCGCTCTTCCCCGACCCGGAGGAGGTGGTGATCGCGCTCGAGCCGTCGGCGCTGCGGGCCGGTCCCGCCGACGACCGGATGTACGTGGTCGACGCGGTCGGCAAGCTGCCGTACAACCGGTTCTTCCGCCCGCCGTACCGGGGGCAGTCCCGCCCGCCGGTGGAACCCGGCCCGGATGGGCATTTCGACCACCTTGACCCGAGCAGCCGCGAGTTCTCCGCCGCGACCATGTACGCCACCGTCCGCCGGGTGCTCGACATCTGGGAGGACTACTTCGGCCGCCGGATGGACTGGCACTTCAGCGACAGCTACGACCGGCTGGAGCTGATCCCGCTGATCGAGTGGAACAACGCCCAGTCCGGGTACGGCTTCCTCGAGTTCGGGTACGGGCAGACCGCCAACCGGACCATCGACCACACCCGGCCGTACTGCGAGAACTTCGACGTGCTCGCCCACGAGCTGGGGCACAGCATCATCTTCGCCGAGGTCGGCGTGCCGGCGAGCCCGTCCGACGCGGGCATCGACTACGGCGGCATGCACGAGTCCGCCGGCGACCTGGTGGCGATCGTCGCCTCGCTGCACTTCCACTCGGTCGTCGACCACCTGCTGGAGAGCACCCGGGGCAACCTGCTCACCGTCAACGGCCTGGACCGGGTCGGCGAGCTGTCGGACAGCCGGGAGATCCGGATCGCGTTCAACGGCAAGCGCATGTCGGACGTCGGCGACGAGCCGCACGACCGGTCGCTGCCGCTGACCGGCGCCATCTTCGACACCATGGTGGAGGTCTTCCAGGCCGACCTGGTCGCCCGGAAGCTGATCAGCGAGGACCTGCGGACCCGGTCGACGCACCTGCCGGGGACCGTGGACGACCTGGCACAGATCCAGGCGGACTTCGCCGCGGCATACGCCGGCAACGCGGCGGCGTTCAAGGAGTCGCTGCTGCTCGCCCGGGACTACCTGGGCCGGCTGCTGGCCGTCACCTGGGAGACGATCTCACCGGATTTCCTCACCTACCACGGGGTCCTGCGGTCGCTGCTGCAGGCCGACCGGCAGATCACCGGCGGGGGGAACGCCGGCCTGATCCGGGACTGTTTCGCCTGGCGGGAGATCGCGCCGGTGCCGACGTCGCTGCTGATGCGCCAGCACACCCTGGTGGACTGCGGTCTCGACGGGGTGTCACCGGCGTCCGGGACCACGAACGGGCACCACGGATATCGCATTCCCGGTCCGCGGCCGGATGGCGTCACGGCACACATCGGTCGGTGATCCAGTGGCTGGCGGCCACGCCGTGGGGTGGCCGCCGGCCACTCCCGATGGGTCTCAGTTGGCCAGTTGGAAGGGGTCGTCCACCGCCGGGGTGGCCGCCTCCGCGATCTCGGCGATCCGCGCGAGCACCTCACGCGGATCGTCGTGCGGCTGGTCCAGTCTCTTGCGGGCCAGCTCACCGACGTACTTCAGGATCTCCCGCTCCGCCGAGCCGCCGCCCTCACCCGTCCCGATGGATCCCGGACACCGGGTGAGCTCGGCGACCCGCAACAAGGCGGTCAGATCGGCGATCGTTGTTCGGAGCCGCTGCGCGTTCAGGCTGGCGACAACCACTGGTTGCATCGCCTGGGCGCCCCCGTCGCGGCGTGACACGGGGGCGTCCATCGTGCGGAGCACGCCGAGCCGGAACGCGATGGCCACCGCGTGCGCCTGATCACGGGCGCCGAGTTGCCGGTACAGCGTTCGGAGCCGGGACTTGACGGTGTTCGTCGAGATGTACAGTCGCGCTGCCATCTCCCGCGCCGTCTCGCCCGCGGCCAGGGACTCGATCGTCTCCTGGAGGTGTGGCGCCAACACCGGCCGACCTGGGTCGGCCGTGTGGCTTTGGTGCGATTGCAGTGACATGCCAGGAATGTAGATCTTTAACAATGCGACGCACGCCAATGTTCGCTACCGGACACACCATGGCAGACCCAGGATTAGTCCGACAGTGCTAGATGCGGCCAATCGGCCAGGTCACGCAGCATCTGCCGGTCGTGCGTAGCGATCACCACGGCCGCCCGCGTGCCCGTCAGCGCCTCGGTCAACTCGTCGACCAGCGCGATCGACAGGTGGTTCGTCGGCTCGTCCAGCAACAGAATGTGCGGCTCCGCGGCGAGCAGCACCGCCAGGTCCAGCCGCCGCTGCTGCCCGGTTGACAGCTCCCGCACCGGCCGCCCGCGATCCGCCGCCGGCAGCAACCCCGTCTCCGCGAGCCGGGGCGCCACTTCCGCCGCGCGACGCGCGTCCCTGCACGGTGACTCCTGCGCCAGAAATCCCGGGTGTACGCCCGAAGCACGACGCACCCGGCCGGTGGACGGATTCAGCAGTCCCGCCAGGACGGCCAGCAACGTGGACTTGCCGGCCCCGTTCGACCCGGTCACCACGAGCCGCGACCCGCTCTCGAGCCGCAGCGAGACGGGCCCGCGCAGCCGGCCGTCGACGGTGACGTCCTCGGCGGACAGCAGCGTCGTCCCCGGCCGGGCCGGCAGCTCCGGCATCACGAACCGCAGCGGCGGTTCCGGCGCGGTGACTGCCTGCCGTTCCAGGTCCTCGCGCCGCCGGTGCACCGACCGGACCAGGCCCGGCGCCCGGGTCGCCCGCTGGTGCCGGCCGGTGCCCTTGTCCGGCCGCCATCCGGTGACCAGGCGGTTCTGCGCGTCCGACAGGTCCCGGGCCAGCCTGGCCCGCTCCAGGTGCTGCTGCGCGAACTCCTGCTCCCACCGGGCCAGCGCGGCCGCCCGCCCGGCCCGCAGACCGGCGTAGCCACCGCCGTACATCGCAGGCCGCCCGTCCCGGCTCGGATCCAGGTCCAGCATCGTGGTCGCCACGTCGGCGAGCAGCGCCCGATCGTGGCTGACCAGCACGATGCCGCCGGGATGCTCCCGCAGCCGCGCGGTCAAGAAGTCCAGACCGGCCGCGTCCAGGTGGTTCGTCGGCTCGTCGAGCAGCAGAAAATCGCGGCCGGCGCCGAGCAGGCACGCCAGGCGTACCCGATAACGCTGACCCACCGACAACGTCCGCAGCGGCCGGGCCCGGTCCGTCTCCGCGCCGAGGCTCTGCAACGCGAGATCGACCCGCCGGTCGGCGTCCCACGCGTCCAGGGCCTCCGCCGCGGCCAGCGCCCGCGCATACGCCTCGGCGGCCTCGTCGACCGTGCCCCGGGCGGCGTTGTTGGCCGCGCTTGCGGCAGCGTTGTCGGCCGTACCCTCGGCGGCGTGGTCTGCTGCGACTTCCGTGGCCATCCGGGCCGCGCTCTCGTCGAGCGCCGCCAGCGCGGCCCGCGCGTCGGCGAGCTCGATGTCGATCGCGTCGCCGACCGTCTCGTCGCCGGTCACCGGCATCTCCTGATCGGCGACCCCGATCGTGCCGGTCCGGTGCACGCTGCCGGCATCCGGTGTGAGGGTGCCGCTCAACACCTGGAGCAGGGTGGATTTGCCACGACCGTTCTCACCGACGACACCCCATCGGGAACGGGCCGACACCGCGAGATCCAGCTCGTCGAGAACGAGCCGCCCGCCACGGACGACCCGGATACCGGTGGCGACGAGCTGCGCACGGGCGCGGTCGGGCAGGGTGATACCGACAGACATGAGCTCGGTGACTTCCTCTGAGATCCCCTGCACGCGGGCAGGGTGAAACGGCTCCGGTCGCGAAAGACGGAGCCGAACTCAGAGGTAAAGCACATACGGCACGCGGCCACGATAGCCGCCCGCCGCCCCGGCAACCACCGCATTTCAGTGTGGTGACTTCGGTGCCGTGCGCACCCGAAATCCCCCAGCAGGAGGGGTCAGCGGCGGCGGCCGGCCTTCAGCGCTTCCTGTTCGGCGGTGGCGCGGAGTGCGGGGCGGCGTTCGAGCTCGACCTGCGCGTCGAAGTTCGGGTGCACCTCACGCACGCAGTGCTCGGCGTCGTCGAGCGGGACGCCGCGGGCGACCAGCTCGGCCAGCACGTCACCGGAGGTGCGCAGACCACCGCGAACAGCCGCCGCCTGGACGACTTCGATCCGCCCGTCGCCGTGCACGAGATGGATCCGATGCTGGTCGCCGGCCCGCTCCACCATGACGGCGGTGACCGGGCTGTCCGAGGGTTGAGCCACGTCCCCAGCCTAGTCAGCCACCTTCGCGGCACTCACACCCCGGTCCTCGCACCCCGAGTGTGGGGACTTCGGGCGCGCATCGAACCCCAAGTCCCCACGTGGGGGTCAGGCGTTGACGGGCATGGGCGCGGGACGACGGACTCCCCGGAGGAGCAGGCAGGCGATCATCCAGAACTCGCCCACCGTCGCCGGCACGACCAGAACGTCGGCGAGTGCCCCGGCTTCCGGCGCCAGATATCGCAGGAACGCGCTGACCACGTAACCCACTCCGCCAGCGACCAGCACCCACCCGAGCGCCCGCGGCAGTCGACCGGAATTGAGCACGCACCAGCCCATCGGAACAAGCCACAGACCGAAGAACACCGCACCGGCGCCCCACAGGTTGTCGCTCACCAGGTACAGCAGTTGCACGGTGCCGGCGTCGGGCGGGCCTTCGACGGCGGCACCGAGCAATGCCGCACTGCCGAGGATGAGCACCGAGTTGATCAGGCCGAACGCGGCGACACCGAGCGCGTTGACCGGGTCGGAGTCGCGGAACAGCCGGTAGAACCACGCCGCGGCGAGCGCCTGGGTGAGGACGACCAGCATCTCGACGGCGACGCCGGCGCGGGCCAGGGACTCGTGCGCGGTCAGGTTGGCGAGGGTGGCCGCGGGGTCGTCGGCCACGTAGAGCCGGGACCGGATCAGCAGGAAGCCCAGCCCGCCGGCGACGGCGAGCCCGAGGTAGAGCAGCCCGGTCACCCGGGCGGTACGGGCGAGGGAGGGCTCAGCCTTACGATGTAAGATAGCCATACGTTGTAAGGTAGCCCGCGAGGTCAAGGGCGGAGTCGAGCGACGAGGAGACCGGTGACACCGAGGGCAGCCCGGACGCCGTTGAGCAGGGAGCGGGTGCTGGAAGCGGCAGTGGCCATCGTCGACGCCGAAGGACTCAAGGCGCTGACCATGCGACGCCTCGCCGCCGATCTGGCAGTGGAGGCGATGTCGCTCTATTACCACCTGCCCGCGAAGGAAGCGCTCCTCGACGGCGTGGTGGAGACGGTGCTCGCCGAGGTGCTGCGGGCGGCGGGCCAGCCGGGCGGGGGCGACTGGCGGGACGCCCTGAAGCGGCGGTTCCTCGCGGCGAGACAGGTGATGCTCCGCCACCCCTGGGCGCCGGGCCTGCTGAGCAGCCGGCGGTCCGTCCCCCCGATCGTGTACGCCTACTACGACGGGATCGTGGCGACGATGGTCGAGGCCGGGTTCTCCTACCGGCTGGCGCACCGGGCGCTGCACTCGTTCGGGAGCATGACGCTCGGATTCGCGCAGGAGATCTTCGACCCGGCGGCGTCGGAGACGGACGCCGCGGAGGAGGACCTCGCGGCGATGGCGGCCTCGGTGCCGCACATCACGGCGATGATGACAGCCGAGATGCACGCGGCCGGTGACCCGACGCTGGGGTGGTGCGACTCGCAGGTGGAGTTCGAGTTCACCCTGGATCTGCTGCTCGACGGCCTGGAGCGGTTGCGGGCCTGAGCACGGCAGTCACCGACGGCAAGGGTGGAGCAAGAGGCGGCACGGGTGCGACACAGGGCGCGGGACGAAGCGGCGCGGCGGAGGTCAGGTGAGGGCGCGGCTGAGGCGCCGCACCGCCTCGTCCATCAGCTCGGGCCGCGTGGCCGCGTAGGTCAGCCGCAGGTGCGGCCCCGGCGGCTCGGCGGCGAACCACGGTCGCCCGGGGAACACGATCACGCCCTCGGTGGCCGCCGCCGCGGTGACGGCCAGATCGTCGGCGTCCTCCGGGAGGCGGAGCCACAGGTGCAGGCCTCCGCGCGGGACGGCCGGTGGGGGCAGGGCGGGCAGGTGGCGGGCGAGCGCGGCGAGCAGGGCGTCGCGCCGGGAGCGGAGCGCGGCGCGCAACTGCCGGCGGTGCCTCTCGCGGGCCGGGGAGGTGACGAACTCGTACGCCGCCTGCTGCAGGGGGCCGGCGACGAAGAAGTCGTCGAGCAGGCGCGCCGCGCGCAGCCGTGCCCCGGCCGGGCCCCGGGCGCCGATCGCCGCGACGCGCAGGCCGGGCGCGGCCGACTTGGTCAGCGACCGCAGGTAGACCACGTGCCCGTCCGGGTCGTCGGCAGCCAGCGGCGGCGGTGGCGTGCCGTCGATGTCCAGGTCGCGGGCATAGTCGTCCTCGATCAGGAAGGCGCCGGCGCGGCGGACCGCGTCGAGCACCCGGGCCCGCCGGTCCGGCGCCAGCGTCGCCCCGGTCGGGTTCGCGTAGAGCGGCTGGCAGTAGAACAGCCGCGCCCCGGTCCGGGCGAAGGCCGCGGTGAGGTGCTCAGGTCGTACCCCGTCGTGGTCGTCAGCCGGCACCGGCACCACCCGCAGCCCGGCCGCGTGGGCCGCCGCCAGCGCACCCAGATAGGTCGGCGACTCCACCAGCAGCGTGTCGCCGGGGGCGCCGAGCGCACGCAGCGCAGAGGCCAGCGCCGACTGCCCGCCCGGGCAGATCACCAGATCGTCGGCGCGCAGTCCGCCGCCGGCCTCGCGGGCGAACCAGGCCCGCAGGTCCTCGCGCCCTTCGGTGGGCCCACGCTGCCAGGACGCGGGCTGCCGCCCGGCGCGGGCGAGCGCCGCGCCGAGAGCGGCGGCCGGCTGCAGGTCGGCGTCGAGGTAGCCGCCGGAGAGCGGGATCGCCCCGGCCGGGGGTAACGCCAGTAACGCCTGCATCTCCTCCTCGCCCAGCCGGCGCGGCCCGAGCGCGACGGTCTGCCAGGAGAGGTCGGGTGCCGGGTGCCCGGCCGGCCGTGGCGCCACGAAGGTGCCGCGCCCGGTCCGGGTCTCCACCAGGCCTTCCGCCACCAGGTGGCGGATCGCGTCGGCGACGGTCACCGGTGACGCCTGGTGCCGTGCGGTCAGCTCGCGCACCGACGGCAGCCGCGTGCCGGCCTCCGCGCCAGTCACCCGGGCCCGGAGATCTTGGATGACGCGGGCCGCAGCGTTATCGTCATTCATGAGAGAAGAGAGTAGCGCTACTGCATCCAGGACGGTAACGCTGGGCTTTCTGGGAGTCCTCGGGTTCAGCCTGTCGCTGCCCGCCACCCGGGTCGCCGTGCAGGAGCTCGACCCCTGGTTCGTGGCCTTCGGCCGGGCCGTCGGCGCCGCCCTGCTCGCCGGGATCTACCTGTGGTGGACCCGCGCGCCGCGCCCCGCTGCCGCCCAGTGGCGCCGGCTGGCGATCGTCGCGCTCGGCGTGGTCGTCGGGCTTCCGCTGTTCACGTCGCTGGCACTGACCACGCAGAGCGCCTCGCACGGCGCTGTGGTGATCACCATGCTGCCGGCGATCACGGCCGTCTTCGCCGTGCTGCGCGCCGGGGAACGGCCGCCGCTGCTGTTCTGGCTGGCCGGCGCCGGCGGGCTGCTCGCTGTGCTGATGTTCCTGATCGCCACCGGATCGGTCGGGGGCCGCTTCGTCACCGCCGACCTGTACCTGGTGATCGCGGTGACACTCTGCGGGCTGGGGTACGCGGAGGGCGGCGCACTGGCCCGGTCGATGGGCGGCGCCCGTACCATCTGCTGGGCCTTGATCGTGGCCCTGCCCGCCACCGTCCCCGCCGCCCTGCTCACCGCCCCCGCACTTACCGGCAATGCCCCTGCGCCGGCCGGCACCGCCGCCTGGGCGGCGTTCGGCTATCTCACCGTGATCTCGATGTTCCTGGCCTTCTTCGCCTGGTACGCCGGCCTGGCCCGCGGTGGCATCGCCCGGGTCGGCCAGGTCCAGCTCGCCCAGCCGGTGCTCACGCTGGTCTGGTCGGCGCTCCTGCTCCGCGAGCACATCACGCCGGCCGCCGTCGTCGCCGCCACGGTCGTCCTGATCTGCGTGGTTCTCACCCAGCGCGTCCGGACAACTCCCCGCGAGCGATCGGGCACACTCCATCGGTGACCTCTGATGCGCACCGGCTCCATCGGGCCTTCGACGACGCCGAGATGCGCGCCGACACCGAAGCACTGCGGTCGTTGCTGGCCGACGACTTCCGCTCGATCGGCGAGCGGGGCCACGTGCTCGACAAGGCGCAGTGGATCGGGAAGTTCGCCGATTTCGCGTACACCAGCCTGGAGAGCAGTGACGTCGAGGTCGCCGGCTACCGCCACGCCGCCATCGTCCGCTGTGTGCAGCGCACCCGCTCGACCTGGCGGGGTCAGGAGATGGCGCTGACCGTCCGCGTGAGCCAGACCTGGATCGAACAGCCCGAGGGGTGGCGGCTCGCGGGCCTGCAGTTCAGTTCGCTCGACGACGTGTGAGTGCGGCCCCGGACCGGGGCCGCACTCACGCTCACGCCGCGCGACCCGCCAGGTTGCGCCCGGCCGACAACGCCGCCTCGTGCGCCGTCTTGCGCATGAGCGCCGCGGTCTCGCTGAACGCGTCCAGCGCCGGGTTGACGCCCACCAGCGTGAACTCCCGCTCGATCAGGTGCAGGTCGGCTCCCCAGATGTCCGCGACCACCCGGCGCACGTACCCGGTGTTGTGGTCCCATCCCTCGCGCGGGGTCCCCGGCCCGTACGCCCCGCCGCGCGTCGTCAGCACCACGGTCGGCTTGCCGTCCAGGAACCGCTCGCCGTGCTCGCCGCCGGCCATCGCCAGGTCGATCCACGTCTTGGCGTGCTGGGAGATCCCGTAGTTGTACAGCGGCAGCGCGAGGATCACCGCGTCGGCGGCCCGCAGCTCATCGGCCAGCGTGGAGGCCAGCGCGAGGGCCTCCCGGTGGCTGTCGCTGCGTTCCCCCTCGGGCAGGAAGCTGCCGTGGATCGCCTTCGCCCACGCGTCGGCGGGCAGCGGGTCGGCGCCCAGGTGCCGCCGGGCGAACGAGACGCCGGGCTGCGTGGCGGTCCATTCGGCCTCGACCAGGTCGGCGAGTTCGGAGCTGGCCGAGCGCGGGCCCTGGATGCTGGCGTCGATACGAAGAACAGCCATCGTTTTCTCCCTGATTGCGAACTTGAACGTTCAACACAGGAACTGTGTCACGTCCGAGGTTGAATGTTCAAGTGCCAGGGCCGGGTATCGTGCTCATCTGTGAGCGACCACACCGACGTCCCCTGGCTCAGCGACGACGAACGGCATGCCTGGATGGCCTTCAGCTCGATGCTGATGGTGGTCCCGCCGGCCATCGACGCCCAGCTCAAGCGCGATGCCGGCGTCAACTTCTTCGAGTACTCGATCCTCGCGGCGCTCTCCAACGCCGCCGACCGTGCGGTGCGGATGAGCATCCTCGCCCACCTGGCCGGCGGCTCGCTCTCCCGCCTCTCGCACGCGGTGAGCCGCCTGGAACGTCAGGGCTGGGTGCGCCGGCAGACCGGCGACGGTGATCCCCGCTGCATCATGGCCGTGCTCACCGACAAGGGCATGGAAGCCCTGACCGCGGCGGCGCCGGCGCACGTCCGTGAGGTCCGCCGCCGGATCTTCGACGCGCTCACCCCCGAGCAGGTCGGCCAGCTCGAACAGATCGGCCGCCAGCTGCTCACGGGCACCTCACCGCAGATGAACGCCTGCCTGCAGGATCCGATCACTCAAGACGCATAACCATTTTTCGTACGATCCGAACTGGTCCCCGAGTGTCACCGCGAGCCGCTGCCGGCCCGGGGCCGCAGCGCGGCCGCCGGGCTGAAGCGGGTGGTCGAGCTCAGCCCGCCAGCTCGCGTGACCGCACCGCGGCCGCACCGGCCCGGGCTCCCGCCCGCAGACACTCCGCCAGCCCGGCCCCGCGGAGGCGGGCGCTGAGGAAACCGGCGAAGAACGCGTCCCCGGCCCCGTTCGTGTCCACCACCTCGTCGACCGGCACCGCGGGCACCCGCACGATCTCGCCCCCGCGCTCGAGGGCCGTCGCGCCCTCCGCGCCGAACGTGCACACCGCCAGCCGCGCACCCGCCGCGACCCGTTCCCGCAGGAACCCCTCCGGGTCTCCCAGCCGCTCGGAGCTGACGAACAGGCAGTCCGCCGCCTCCGCGAACTCCCGGTGGAACTCACTGACACCGTCGTAGTCGTGCAGGTCGCACCAAAGCTCCCGGCCCGCGTCCCGCGCCGCCCGCAGCACCGGCCGGCTGATCTCGGCCAGATCCGCGACCACCACCGCCGCGCCGTCGAGCAGCGCCCGCGACGCCACCACCGGCGCCGCCGGAACCGGCCGGGTCAGGTGCATCGAGAGCCGCCGCCCGTCCGCGTCCATCAGGTTGGTGTGCCGTTCCGTGCCGTTGCGGCTCCCCGTGGCGAGCACCTCGACACCGGCGGCGGCCAGCCCGGCGGCCACCCGCCGCCCCGGCTCGTCGTCGCCGACGACGGTCATCAGCGTCACCGGGACACCGAGGCGCCTCAGGTTGAGCGCCTTGCCCGCGGAGGTGCCGCCGATCGTCTCGTGCCACCGGTCGGCGAGCAGCGTGTGCGGCTCGGGCGGCGGGAACGCGCCGACGTGGATCATCAGGTTCCAGGCCACCGGGCCGGCGATCAGCACGTGTTTGTCGACACCAGAAAGCACGTCAGAGAGCGTACGGCGAACGGAACAGCCCCTGCGGGTCGGCCGTGGTGCGGATCCAGCGCAGCCGGGCGAAGTGCGGCCCGTAGTACCGGGGCAGCGCCGCCGGCCCCGGTTCCAGATAGTTCAGATATCTGCCCGCCGACCAGTGCCGCATCGCCCGGTGGCCGGAGTCGATCCACGCGTACCCGTCCCGCACCGCGGCCGCGTCACCGGCGGCGGGCAGCACCAGCCACTGCAGCATCGTGTGCGCACCCCGCCAGGGGAACGCGGTCGCCTCCGGCGCGACCCGCCCCACCGCACCGGTCATCCGCTTGAACTTGGCCACCCCGGGCCGGCCCTCCCGGGCCCGCCGCTCCACGGTGGCCAGCAGCGCCGCGATCCCGGCCGCCGGCAGCACGTGCCGGAAGATCTCGCTGCCGGCCAGCTCGGTGCCGCGCCCGGAGTCCCCGGCCCGGTCCCGCAGCACGTCCAGGTGCGGGCGGCGGTGCAGGTCGGCGGTCGCCGGCTCCCGCCCGACAGCGCGCGCGATCTCCGTGGCCTCGGCGGCCGGGTCACCCTCCAGGACGACCCCCGAGACGCGTACGGACAGCCGGCCCCGCCGGTCCGCGGCGAACTGGCACGACGACCAGGTCTGGTCCGGCGCGTGCAGCAGCCGCTCCTGCCAGCCGGCCGCCACCCGGGACGCGTCGGTCCACGGATAATTGAGCACGAACGTGCCGACCGTCGACGTCCGGTACGCGCGCATCCGCCAGCCGGTGACCACGCCGAACTGCCCACCGCCCCCGCCGCGCAGCGCCCAGAACAGCTCCGGCTCCCGCCCCGCGTCGACGGAACGGGTCCGCCCGTCCGCGCCGACCACCTCCGCCGCGATCACCGCGTCGCACGTCAGCCCGTACGCCGAAGCCGCCATGCCGATGCCGCCGCCGAGCGTGATCCCGCCGATCCCGACCGACCCGCACGATCCCGAGGGGATCGAGAATCCCGCCGCGCCGAGCCGGTCGTAGACGTCGCCGAGTCGTGCCCCGCCGCCTATCTCGGCAGTGCCGCTCGCCCAGTCGTAGCGCACCTTCTCGATCCGCCGCAGGTCCAGCACCACACCGGACGAGGCGGTCGACGCACCCACATAGGAGTGCCCGCCCCCGCGGGTGACCACCGGGATCCGCAGCCGGCGCGCGAAGCGGATCACCTCGGCGACGTCCGCGCTGCTCGCACACCGGGCGACCGCCGGTGGCCGGACCACGTCGAACCGCGGGTCGGTCAGTTGCCGCGCCATGTCGTAGCCGGCGTCCCCCGGTGTCTCCACAGTCCCGTCGAGGGAGGCGTCCAGGGCGGCCCAATCGGCGGGCGACGCCCCGCGGCGGGCGCCGGCGGGACTGGGCTTGAGGCCGGCGCCGGTCAGCGCGGCCGCCCCGGCACCGAGCACAGCCCGGCGGGATAGCGACATCACCATATCGTGTCATACCCGGACAAAAGTCACACCCACCAACCGCCGCGTGTGAAGTTGCGGTCCGAATCGAGCCCCAACTCCCCACACAGAAAGCACCCACCCATGCGTGTGAAGTTGCGGTCCGAATCGAGCCCCAACTCCCCACACAGAAAGCACCCACCCATGCGTGTGAAGTTGCGGT
>NZ_JBVYOQ010000036.1:0-83352 GCF_056134165.1 Actinoplanes sp. 13
GGGTGCGTTCCGCGCCGTAAGTCCCCACGCTGGGCTTTGTTGTGTGTGAAGTTGGGGTGCGTTCCGCGCCGTAAGTCTCCACGCTGGGCTTTGTTGTGTGTGAAGTTCGGGTGCGTTCCGGACCGGAAGTTCACACGCTGTCAGCGGCGGAGGGTGTCTATGGGGGCTTCGCCGTAGCGGGCGCGGTAGGCGGCGGCGAAGCGGCCGGAATGGGTGAAGCCGTAGCGGTACGCGATCTGGGCGACCGTGGTGCCGGGCGGAGCGGTGCGCAACTCGTCGTGGACCATGCCGAGGCGTAGTTCGCGCAGGTAGACCATCGGGGGCATGCCGGCGTACCGCTGGAAGCTCTGCTGCAGGGAGCGGACACCGACACCGGCGATGCCGGCCAGGTCGGCCACCGTGAACGGGCGGCCGGGCTGGGCGCGCATCGCCTCGACCACCCGCCTGATCGCGCCGGGCGCGGCCAGCACCGGGCGCAGGCGGTCGAGCTGGTCGCGGTACCGGTGGTCGGCGGCGAGCAGCAGCCCGGTGAGCAGGCTCTCCTGGAGGCGCGCGCCGACCACCGGGTGAGCGGTGAGCCCACCGGGAGTGCCGGTATCAGTGGCGATCAAGCGGGCCAGCCGGGCCCAGCCGGCGCCGGGGCCCCGGGTGACGTCGAGAACGGGGGCCAGGTCGATCGGGCCGCGGACCGGGGCGTCGAGGAGGTCTGCGAGTTGGTTCTCCAGCTCGCGGCGGCCGATCTTGACGGCGAGTATCCGGCAGTCGCCGTCCCAGCGATCGATCGTGGTGTCGCCGAGGGGCTGGAGGACCGCTGCGGCGTCAGTGGTCGCGCGGCGTGGTTGGTCGGTGCCCTGGTGCCAGCAGAAGCCGCCGGTCAGCGGCATGTTGACGTGGTACGAGCCGAGCTCCCCGGCGGCGATCCGCACGTCGACGCCGAAGTCCAGGTCGCCGAGGGTGATGGCGGGGGCCCCGGCGACGGCGAAGGTGGCGGTCCACGGCTTGGGCCGGGTGAGCACGTCGACGTCCAGCGTGTAGAAGTACCGTGAGAGCACGGAACGGGCCTCGTCGATGTCCGAGATGGAGTGGGTCGTCGCACGCACGTCTGACAGCTTGACGTTTCCCCGAACGCGTTGACAAACAGCTGTCACGCCATCACCGCGCGTGCTCATTCCGGCATTTCGCGCTTAACCTGCGCAGGGGGAGTCGCTGCTTCTGGCGATCGGTCCGGATATAGGTCGGATGTCCGAGACATCTTGTGTATCCCACCACGTCACGCGTGACCGGAACCTCAGATTGCTCTGAGCCGGTGTCGCAGGTGGACCGGCGGTCGCGACGCGGCCCGGACCAGGCAGGTGCTCGCGGATGGCCCGGGACGTCATTGCGGCGTTCGGGTGCGCCTGGGTCGTACCCCCGAGGGTGAAATTCGATCGGGTGAATCGCCGGCCACCGAAAGCGCAGCGATTGAACTAGCCTCCTAGGATGGCCTAGACGGTGTGGCGGTTGTGACTGCACGTCGGCTGCGGGAACGCGGCTGGTTATAGTTGCTCGGCGAGCGACCAGGAGAAGCCGTCCGCGGGGGAGCGGGCCGGCGATGCGCGGTCGTTCGCGATGAGCCGGGCGGGGGTCCACGGCCGAGGGGGAGAGGAATCGTGATGTCGCAGCAGCCTGCGCCGTCCATCGAGACCTCCAACCGCATCTGGACTTTGCCGAACGTGATCAGCCTGCTGCGGCTGCTCGGCGTTCCGCTCTTCCTCTATCTGCTGCTCGTCGTCGAGAACGACGTGGCCGCGGTGATCGTGCTCGCGGTGGGCGGGTCGACCGACTGGGTGGACGGCTACATCGCCCGCCGGACGAACTCGGTGAGCCGGCTCGGTGAGCTGCTGGACCCGTTCGCGGACCGCCTCTACATCCTGGCGACGCTGATCGGTTTCACCGTGCGTGACGTGGTGCCGTGGTGGCTGACCGGTGCGTTGCTGCTGCGTGAGGCCGTGATGGGCGTGGTGCTGCTGGTGCTGCGCCGCCGCGGGTTCGGGCCGCCGCCGGTGCACTACGTCGGTAAGACCGGCACCTTCCTGCTGCTCGCGGCGTTCCCGATCATCCTGCTGGCCAAGGCGGTGCCGTCGATCGCCTGGTGGGCCGTGCCGGTGGGCTGGGGGCTGGCCTGGTGGGCGCTGGGGCTGTACTGGGCGGCCGGGGTGCTCTACATCCTCCAGGCGCGGCGGATGCTGCGGTCCGAGGCCGGCCGGTCGTGACGGTTCCCGATCCGGACGGCGGTTCGGGGAAACGGACGTACGCGCCGGACTTCCTCACCGAGCTGTTCCGCAATCCGCTCGACCCCGGCTACGCGGACGCGGCGGCGCGGCGGGCCGAGACCGGCGGGCGGACCGGCCGGCGCAAGCAGGCGGCGAGCGTCTCGGCGGCGGTGGTGCTGCTGTTGATCGGCTTCCTGCTGGTGGTGGCCTACCGGCAGACGATGGCCGAGGAGCCGGGCCGGACGCAGGCCCGGCAGGAGCTGGTCGAGCAGGTGCAGCGCCGCCGGGCCGAGGTGGAGCGGCTGCAGGGCCGGGCCGACGACCTCGCCGGCGAGGTGGCCGCGCTGCGCGAGCGTGAGCTCAGCGACGCGGCGGTGGCCCAGCTGCGTGATCTGGCGGCGGCGGCCGGGCTGGGCACGGTACGCGGCAGCGGCGCCCGGGTCACGCTGGCCGACGGTCCTACGTCGGTGGACGCGGTGACCGGGCACCGGCGCACCGAGGGCCAGGTGAAGGACACCGATCTGCAGCTGGCGGCGAACGCGCTGTGGGCGTCGGGTGCCGAGGCGATCGCGATCAACGGGGAGCGGCTGACCGCGACCTCGACGATCCGGCAGGCCGGTGAGGCGATCCTGGTCGATGTGCGGCCGGTGACCGCGCCGTACGAGGTGGTTGCCATCGGCCCCGGTGAGCTGGCCGACGACTTCCGGGACGGGTACGCCGGCCGGTTCTTCGAGACCCTGTCCTCCCGTTTCGGCATGTCGTTCGACGTGTCCGAGGTGAAGAACGTGACTCTGGAGGCGGCGGCCGAGTTGAAGCTGCGGGTCGCCGTGCCGAGTTCTGCCCCGCCCGCGCCGTCGGGCTTGTCGTCGCCGGCCGGCTCCGGTTCCCCCGTGCCGTCCGGCTCTGCGTCGGAAGGCGGCCGATGATCGCCGTACTCGCTCTGCTCGCCGGTGTCGTCCTGGGCATCGTGTTCAACCCGTCGGTCCCACCGGAGCTGGTGCCCTATCTGCCGATCGCGGTGGTGGCGGCGCTGGACGCGGTGTTCGGCGGGGTGCGCGCCAAGCTCGACGGCATCTTCGACGACAAGCAGTTCGTCGTGTCGTTCATCTCCAACGTGCTGGTGTCCGCTCTGATCGTGTACGTGGGTGATCAGCTGGGTGTGGGCGGCCAGCTGTCCACGGGTGTCGTGGTCGTGCTGGGCGTGCGGATCTTCGGTAATGTCGCTGCGATCCGCAGGCACCTCTTCCGGGCTTAGGACTGTCGATGACCGACCGTGACGAAACCGGCGAGCGGCCGGCCGAGGCCGCCGATGAGCCGACTGTGCCCCTGGACGGGTCGATCGCTGCCGTGGTGAAACCCGGGTCGCCCGCGGCACCGGCGGAGCCCGAAGAGACCTCCGACACGTCACCCGATCCGTCGATTTCCGACACGCCCGAGGCCGCGCCAGCGAAAAGTGATCTTGATCGCGAGGAAGAGGGCGAGCCCGCGGAGAAGGCGAAGGAGGGCGGGAGGATCCGGCGGCCGGCGCCGGCCGGCACGCTGATCTGGGTGCTGCTGGCGCTGCTCGGGTTCACGCTGGTCGTGCAACTGCGAAGCAACGACGCCGACTACGGCCTGGCCACCGCGCGGCAGGAGGACCTGGTGCGGATCCTGAGCGACCTGGAGGCGCAGGACAGCCGGCTGCTGGCCGACATCCAGGCGCTGGAGAGCACCCGGCAGCAGCTGTCGTCGGGGGTGCAGGGCCGGGAGGCGGCGCTCGCCGAGGCGACGAAGCGCGAGGCGGAGCTGGGCCTGCTGGCCGGTACGGTGGCCGGCCGCGGCCCGGGCCTGGAGATCCTGCTGGACCGGGTGAAGGCGTCCGACGTGCTGAACGCGGTGCAGGAGCTGCGTGGCGCGCGGGGTGAGGTGATGCAGCTCAACGGCGCGAACGGGGCGGCGGTACGGGTGGTCGCGTCGAGCTATTTCGTGGACGCCGCAGGCGGCGGGATCATCGCCGACGGTGAACATCTCACCGGCCCGTTTCGACTTCTCGTGATCGGGCAGCCGGAGACCATGCGGACGGCGCTGCAGATCCCGGGCGGGGTGGTCGCGTCGGTGCAGAAGGACGGCGGTAGCGTGACCATGGACTCGCGTTCCCTGGTCGAAGTGACCGAGGTCCGTAAGGCGGCATCGCTGCGGCATGCGCGTCCGGTTTCGTGATTAACGGAGGAAGCGTTGATTCCTGAGGATCTGCGGTACACCGCGGAGCACGAGTGGGTGTCCGGTGACGGCAGCGGGCCCGTGCGGGTGGGCATCACCCACTTCGCGCAGGACGCCCTGGGCGACATCGTCTTCGTGGACCTGCCCGAGGAGGGCACGGTCGTGCAGGCGGGGGATTCGCTGGGCGAGATCGAGTCGACCAAGAGCGTCTCGGAGATCTATGCGCCGATCGCGGGCACCGTGGTGGCGAAGAACGCGACCCTCGCGGACGAGCCGGAAATCATCAACGGCGAGCCGTACGCGGCCGGATGGCTGGTGGAGATCGCGCCGGCGGATCCGGCGGCGCTCGATTCTCTGCTCGATGCCGCGGCATATCGGGCGATCACCGAGAGCTGAGTCGTCTTCCGGCGGCGTGTTCGCGCGCCGGAAACGAATGGAAGTCAATTCGTTCCCGCGAGTCCGGTTGCTCAGCGATATTGGCGCTGACTAGGCTCGCGGAGCACACGAAGAACTGTTATCCCTTTGAAACCGATAGTCGTGCGTCGGGCCGATTTGGCCTCGGCGGGGCCGCAACGCGGGGGCTCCGCCGGGAGGCGACGACCAACTGATCCGTGAGGTGGTCCGATGACGCGCCCAGACGACGAGTTCCCCCCACTCGACGTCACGTCCACGCTGAACCTTGGCGCCCTTGACGAGGTGCTCGAGGGACCGGATACCGACGTGGTCCCGAGCCGGATGTCCGGCTCGCTGCCGCCCGGTATGGCTCTGCTCGTCGTGCGCCGTGGCCCGAACGCGGGCGCGCGGTTCCTGCTGGATCATGACGTGACGACCTCCGGCCGGCACCCGGACAGTGACATCTTCCTCGACGACGTGACGGTGTCGCGCCGCCACGCCGAGTTCCACCGGGACGGTGGCACGTTCACCGTTCGCGACGTCGGCTCCCTCAACGGTACGTACGTGAACCGGGAAAGGGTTGAAGCCGCGACGCTCAGCAATGGCGACGAGGTCCAGATCGGCAAGTTCCGTCTGGTGTTCATCGCCGGTCCGCGTCCGGAGGGCGAGGGCGGCCGGGCGTGAACTCGTCGGGGGCGGCAGCGCGTGACCCGGGGGCCTCGGGCCCGCAGGGCGGGCGTGAGGGTGCGCTGATGAGCATCGGGGAGGTGCTGGCACATCTGCGCACCGAGTTCCCCGACACCACGATCTCGAAGTTGCGGTTCCTGGAGGCGGAGGGTCTGGTCGACCCGCAACGCACCGCCTCCGGGTACCGCAAGTACTCGTGGAACGACGTGGCGCGGCTGCGGTTCGTGCTGACCGCGCAGCGTGATCAATATCTGCCGTTGCGGGTGATCCGCGAGCAGCTGGACCGGATGGAGCAGGAGCCGGCGGTTCCGCAGCGTCCGACACTGGTTGCGGTGGGGGCGCAGCGGGCCACGGATCCGGCGGACACCCGCATCCCGAAGGCTGATCTGCTGGAGCGGACCGGCGTCGAGGAGTCGCTGCTGGCCGAGCTGGAGCAGATCGGCCTGGTGACGGCGCGCCCGCCGGGGTGGTACGACGCCGATGCGGTGATCATCGTCGAGGCGGTGGTGGGTCTCACCCGGTACGGCCTGGAGGCGCGTCACCTGCGTGCTTTCAAGAACGGCGCGGACCGTGAGGTGGGCCTGTTCTCCCAGCTGCTGGCGCCGATGGTGCGGCAGCAGGACCCGGCGGCCCGGGCCCGGGCGACCGAGACCGCGCGTGAGCTGCAGGCGTTGTCGCAGCGGCTGCACGCGGCTCTGGTGCGCTCCGGTCTGCGCGGCGAACTGGGGCGCTGAGAACGGTTCGGCCTACCCTGTGGGGGGTATCCGCCGCGGGTCGGTTTCCGACGGTGTGCGTGTACCGTGCAGGTAGGGGCGGCTGGACGTACAGCGTCGAGGAAATACAACGAACACGGAGGCGGGCGGTGCGCGAGCTGAGCGTGGTCGGGGTACGGGTGGAGCTGCCGAGCAACCAGCCGATCGTGTTGCTGCGGGAGGTCGACGGGGACCGTTACCTGCCCATCTGGATCGGGGCGGTGGAGGCCACCGCCATCGCGTACGAACAGCAGGGCGTGAAGCCGGCCCGGCCGCTCACGCATGATCTCCTGCGGGACATCCTCGCCGCGCTCCAGGCGCCGCTGAAGGCCGTGGAGATCACCGAGCTGAAGGACAACGTCTTCTACGCCGACCTGTTGATCGGGGACAACCTGCGGGTGTCCGCCCGGCCGAGCGACTCGATCGCCCTCGCCCTGCGGGTGGGTGCGCCGATCCGGTGCGCGGACCAGGTGTTGACCGAGGCGGGCATCGTCATCCCGGACGAGCAGGAGGACGAGGTGGAGAAGTTCCGCGAGTTCCTCGATCAGGTGCGCCCGGAGGACTTCGCCGGCTGATCCGGTGAGTGTCCGGCACGACAGACCCTTTGTCCGATATTGACGGCTACCTCTCGCTCGTACGCGGCGTGTCGTGCGGTTACCTCCATGTTTCGGCCCCCGGTGAGATATACGCTCGTGAAGTCCAGGTGAACCGGCAGACCGCCGAGATTTTGATCATGGACAGCGGGGAGGTATCGCGTGCACGGGCAGCCTCTGGAAGAAGGCCCACTCCTCGGTGAGGACGGCGCGGTCGGTTATCGCGGGGTGACGGCCTGTCAGGCGGTCGGGATCAGCTACCGGCAGCTCGACTACTGGGCCCGGACCACGCTGGTGGTGCCGAGCGTGCGGGACGCCTCCGGGTCGGGCACGCAGCGGCTCTACTCGTTCCGTGACCTGGTGGTGCTCAAGGTGGTGAAGCGCCTGCTGGACGCGGGTGTGTCGCTGCAGAACATCCGGCGGGCGATCGAGACGCTGCGCTCGCGCGGCGTGGACGACCTCGCGGAGATCACGCTGATCTCGGACGGGACGACGGTGTACGAGTGCCGGTCGCCGGAGGAGGTCGTCGATCTGCTCCAGGGCGGTCAGGGCGTGTTCGGCATCGCGATCGGCGGGGCCTTCAAGGAGATCCAGGGCTCGTTGTCGCACCTGCCCGCGGAGCCGGCGGCGCCACAGCCGGCCGGGGCCGACGGGCCGGCCGAACCGGCTGCGGGCGACGAGTTGGCCGCACGGCGGGCGCGTCGCCGGGCCGGCTAGATTACGGTCAGTTTCTGACCGCAGCGCGCGGTACCGTCCCCGGGTGACTCACATCGCAGACACCCACGATGTCATCCAGGTCCGCGGGGCCCGGGAGAACAACCTTCGCGACGTCTCTTTGGACGTGCCGAAGCGGCGCCTCACCGTCTTCACCGGCGTTTCCGGTTCCGGCAAGTCGTCGCTGGTCTTCGGCACCATCGCGGCCGAGTCGCAGCGCATGATCAACGAGACGTACTCGGCGTTCCTGCAGTCGTTCATGGGCAGCCCGGCGCGGCCGGACGTGGACGCGCTGCACAATCTGAGCGCCGCCATCGTGGTCGATCAGGAGCGGATGGGCGCGAACGCCCGGTCCACGCTGGGGACCGCGACCGATGCGTACACGATGCTCCGGATCATTTTCAGCCGGCTCGGGTCGCCGTCCGCGGGAAGCGCGCTGGCCTATTCGTTCAACGCCGAGGGCATGTGCCCGGGGTGCGAGGGTCTCGGCAAGGTCTCCTCGATCGACGTCGCGCAGTTGGTGGACTTCGACAAGTCGATCAACGAAGGCGCGATCACGGTGCCGAACTTCAGCGTCGACGGCTGGTATGTGAAGGCCTATGCCGAGTCGGGAATGTTCGACCCCGCAAAACCCGTCGGCCAGTTCACCGAAGCGGAGTTGTCCGACTTCCTCCACAAGGAAGCCACCAAGATCAAGCTGGGTGGCATCAACACCACCTACGAGGGCCTGGTGCCCAAGGTGCAGCGGATGTATCTCACCAAGGAACGCGAGTCGGTGCAGCCGCACATCCGGGCGTTCATCGACCGGGCCGCCACGTTCGCGCCGTGCCCGGACTGCGGCGGCACCCGTCTCAAGCCCGCCGTCCTGGCGTCGCGCATCGACGGGAAGAACATCGCCGAGTGCTCGGCCATGCAGGTCAGCGACCTCGCCGCGTTCCTGGCCGGGATCACCGCGCCGTCGGTCGGCCCGGTCGTGGTGAACCTGCGGCACACCCTGGACTCGCTGGTCGAGATCGGTCTCGGCTATCTGTCGCTGGACCGCGAGTCGGCAACCCTGTCCGGCGGGGAGGCGCAGCGGGTGAAGATGGTGCGCCACCTCGGGTCCAGCCTCACCGACATCACGTACGTGTTCGACGAGCCGACCGTGGGCCTGCACCCGCACGACATCCAGCGGATGAACGGGCTGCTGCTGCGCCTGCGCGACAAGGGGAACACGGTGCTGGTCGTCGAGCACAAGCCGGAGACCATCGCGATCGCGGACCATGTGGTCGATCTCGGTCCCGGGGCGGGGCCCGGCGGCGGCCGGATCCAGTTCGAGGGGACGGTCGAGGGGCTGCGGGCGAGCGACTCGCTGACCGGGCGCTACCTGGGACACCGGGTCGGGCTCAAGCCGTCGGTGCGCCGGCCCACCGGGTCCCTGGAGATCCGGCACGCCTCCACCCACAACCTGCGCGACGTCTCGGTGGACGTGCCGGCCGGGGTGCTGTCGGTGATCACCGGGGTGGCCGGGTCCGGCAAGAGTTCGCTGATCTACGGTTCGCTGCCGCACCGCGACGGGGTGGTCGTGGTCGACCAGTCGGCGATCCGCGGGTCCCGGCGCAGCAACCCGGCCACCTACACCGGTCTGCTCGACGCGGTGCGGGCCGCGTTCGCCAAGGAGAACAAGGTCAAGCCCGCGCTGTTCAGTGCGAACTCGGCGGGCGCCTGCCCGAACTGCAAGGGCATCGGCCTGGTCTACGTCGACCTGGCGATGATGGCCGGGGTGGCCAGCGTCTGCGAGGAGTGCGAGGGCCGGCGGTTCACCGCCGAGGTGCTCGGCTACAAGCTGCGCGGCCGCGACATCAGCGAGGTGCTGGCGATGCCGGTCAGCGAGGCGCTGGAGTTCTTCACCGAGCGGCCGGCCCGGCTGATCCTGGACCGGCTGGCCGCCGTCGGCCTCGGGTACATCACCCTCGGCCAGCCGCTCAACACCCTGTCCGGTGGTGAGCGGCAGCGGCTGAAACTGGCGGTGCACATGGGCGGCGGGACCGTCACCTATCTGCTCGACGAACCGACCACCGGACTGCATCTGGCCGATGTCGATCAGCTGCTCGCGCTGCTCGACCGGCTCGTCGACGCCGGCAACACGGTGGTGGTGATCGAGCATCACCTGGCGGTGATGGCACACGCGGACTGGATCATCGACCTGGGCCCCGGCGCCGGCCAGGACGGCGGCCGGGTGGTCTTCGAGGGTACGCCCGCCGAACTCGTGGCCAAGTCGGAGACCGTGACGGCGCAACACCTCCGGTCGTACGTCTCCTGAACGGGTGTGTGGATTTCGGGTTCGAATCGAGCCCGAAATCCACACACAGGTTATTTCTGGTCGAGGAAGGCGAGCGCTGTGGCGGCGAACAGCGGCGAGTCGACCACGTTGTAGTGGGTCAGGCCGGGCAGGATGGCCAGGGCGTGCCCGCCCTCGGGCCGGCCCTCACCCGTCCAGCCACCGTCGCGCTGCCCGCCGTCGAGCAGGCCGAACACCTCGACGAAGTGCGACGGCGGGCACATGTCGGCGTCCGCGGCCATGATCAGCGTGGGTACCTGGAGGCCACGGACGTCCTCGGTCCAGTCGAAGTCCTCGGCCATCGCCTCGCCGATCTTGTCGAGCAGCTTCGGGAAGTCCTCCGGGCGCGGCGCCACCCGCTGGTACAGCTCGTACATCGGGGTGTCCTTCATGAACTCGGCGGCGGCGCCGGTGACCTGGCCCTGCTGCTGGAGGATCTCGGCGTACGTGGCGCTGCGCCGGATGCCGGCCGAGGCGGAGACCACCCGGCCCACCTTCTGCGGATGCCGGATCGCGAGCTGCAGGGCCACGCCGCCGCCGAGCGAGAAACCCACCACGTCCGGCCGGTCCAGGCCCAGGTGGTCGATGAGGGCGGCGACGTCGTCGGCCATCAGCGGGATCCGCAGGGGGCGGTCGATGTCCGCGGTTCGCCCGTGGCCCTGCAGGTCGACCAGGATGACCTGGCGGCGCTCGGCGAAGGCCGGCAGCACCGGCGCGAACATCTCGCCGGAGCCGAGACCGCCGTGCAGCAGGATCACCGGGCTGCCGGAGCCGTGCGTCTCGAAGTAGAGGTTGATGCCGTTGACCTCGGCGTACTGGCCCATCATGTGCTCCCTGAGAAGTCGTTGTTGCGAGGTAGACCAGGGGGGTACGCCGAATTCATCGGCGCTGGGCTAGTTTTCTTCGGGTGAGCGATGTGGCGGCGCAGCTTGAAGTGTTCCGGCCGGAGTTGACCGGTTACTGCTACCGGATGCTCGGGTCCGGCTTCGAGGCCGAGGACGCGGTGCAGGACACCATGATCCGGGCGTGGAAGGGGATCGACAGCTTCGAGGGGCGCTCGGCGCTGCGCTCCTGGCTGTACCGGATCGCCACCAACGTGTGCCTGACCATGCTGGGCAGCGCCCAGCGCCGGGTCCGGCCGATGGACCTCGGCCCGGCCGGTTCCGGGCACGCCGGCAACCCGGGCGAGCCGCGGCCGGAAGAGATCTGGGTGGGCCCCGTCCCCGACGAGCGGGTGCTGCCGGAAGGCACCGACCCGGCCAACGTGGTCGCCGGCCGCGAGTCGATCCGGCTGGCGTTCGTCGCGGCCCTGCAACACCTGCCGGCCCGCCAGCGCGCGGTGCTGATCCTGCGCGAGGTGCTCGCCTGGTCGGCGCAGGAGGTCGCCGAACTGCTCGACACGTCGGTGGCGAGCGTCAACAGCGCCCTGCAGCGGGCCCGGGCCACGATCGCCGCCGCGGACACCACCACCGAGGTCTACCAGCCCCTCGACGACGAGCAGAAGGCTCTGCTCAGCCGCTATGTGCAGGCCTTCGAAGCGTACGACCTGCGCGCCCTGACCACCCTGCTGCACGAGGACGCCACCCTGTCGATGCCGCCGCTGCCGCTGTGGCTGCGCGGCCACGACGACATCAGCGCCTGGATGGCCGGCACCGGCAGCGGCTGCCGCGGCTCCCGTCTGATCCCGGTGGTCGCCAACGGGCTGCCCGCCTTCGGCCAGTACCGGCCCGGCCCGGCCGGCGGCCACGAGCCGTGGGCGCTGATCGTTCTGGAGATCGCCGGCGGCCGCATCGCCGGGGTGAACAACTTCCTCGACACGCAGCGGCTGTTCCCGCTGTTCGGCCTTCCGGCCCGGGTGTGACGCCGATCATCGTCTCCATAGTGTACGGACGGTTAATTTCGCGCTGACGCTGATCGATCCGGCAGCGGCATCCGTTTTCGAAGGGTGACTGGGGCGATGCTCACGTCCCGTACCCGAGGAGAACAGACATGCTTTCCACGACTCGTTCGCGGATCCGTGCGGCGGCGGCAGTGGGGATGGCCGCCGTGACGGTGTCCGTCGCGGCCGTGACCTTCAACGCGTCGGCCGCCGAGGTGGCGGCGCCGAAGGCGGTCGGGCCGGACGCCCGCGCCGTCGCGATTCCCGGCATCCCGGAGGCGATCAAGCCGCCCAAGGGCGCCAAGCCGATCGGGGCGTACGTGGTGACGAAGGGCACCCAGACCTACACCTGCACCGGTGGCGTCTACACCGGCGCCTCGGTGCCGGAGGCTCAGCTGGTGGGGACCGGCGGGCGTCTGCACCACTATGCGGGGCCGAGCTGGGAGTCCACCCGCGACGGCTCGCTCGTGACCGCGGCGAAGGTGGCCGAGAGCCCGCGCGCCGGCACCATCCCGGAGCTGCTGCTGCAGGTCAAGACCAGCACCGGCAAGGGCGTGCTGAGCAAGGCCACCTACATCAGCCGGCTGCTGACGTCGCGGGGAACCGCGCCGGGTGGCACGTGCACGGACGGCAGCACCACCGCTGTCCCGTACGGCGCCGTCTACGTCTTCTGGACCAACTGACCCGCACGCGGCTCAGCCCGGCGGGGGCCGGGCAAGCTCAGTCCGGGTCGAACACCACCACGCCGGCCAGGCCCAGCAGGCCGAGGAGCTCGACCAGCTCCGGCCCGGCGCCGGCGACGACGAATCTTCGGCCGTGCCGGCGGGCGGTCAGCGCCAGGCGGGCCAGCAACTCGACCGTCACCACATCGGTCCTCGGCGCAGCGGCGACGTCACACACGACGTCGCCGCTGCCGGGGCGCTCCAGCCGGGCACTCAGATCAGCGCAGAGGTGCGGGATGTCCGCGCGCGTGATCCCCGCGCCGAGCGCGAAGGTGGCAGTCATACCGGCTCAGACCGGCCGGCCGCCGCGAAATCATCGGTCGGTGCCGAATCGCCGTCGTGTCAGACGTGCCGTACGGCGATCCGTCGCCGGGCCACCGCCACGGCTGACACGACGATCATCGCGGCAGCCGCCGCCACGACGATCGCCGATGCGGCCAGCGTCGTCCGGTCCGCGGCGGGCCCGCCGCCGTACAGGCCGACGGCGAGTTGCTCGGCCAGCGGATGCAGCCACAGCATGCCGATCGGGCCGAGCAGCACCAGCAGTGCCCAGGCGCCACGAAAGTCGTTGCGCGCCGCCAGGCCCGCGCCGTCGAGCACCGTCACCAGCAGAAGCACCATCCCGGCGGCGGGAAGGACCTGCCCGGCGGGCCAGCCGTAGTACTCGGGGGAAACGTCGCTCATGTCATACGCGAAGGTCGCCGCTACGGGGAGAGCCGCGGCGGCGCCGATGAGGGGCAGCAATCGCTGCCACACGGGCAGCCGGCCGGGAACGCCGAGCGCCACGAGCCCGAGGCCGGCCTGTGCGAGAAGGACGAACAGCGGAGGCCGGGGCTGGCCGGCGACGGCGGCCAGCGGCACGACGGCGACGGTCAGGACGAGGGCGAGGCCGATCGCGAGGCGCGCCCACCGGCCGGGCGCCACCACGTGCACCACCGCGGCGAGCAGCCAGGCCGCCCACACGCCGGCGCCCGGGGAGACGGACGTGCCGTGCTGCGCGAAGCCGAACCACGCCGTCGTCCACGGGTTGAGCTCCAGCACGGTCCAGCCGCCGGCGAGAGCTGTTGCCGTCGACAAAGCCGGCGTCGCGGCCAGCTGCAAGCCCGGGCCGAGTCCGGTGGCGCCGACCGCGCGGAGGCGCCGGCGCAGTCCACCACCGGCCAGGTCGGCCACGTCGGCGGGCGACGGCCACCGCCGGTCCGGCGCGGACAGGGCGAGGTACGTGCCGACGATCTCGGGGCCGCGCTCGTCGCGGTAACCGGCCGGATAGAAGATCCGGACCAGTCGCCGGTAGCGGCGTTCCAGGTCGCTCAAGCGATCCCTCCACTGAGGTGGGGCGTGGCCCGGCGGGTCCGGGCGAGCCGTGCGGTGGCGGCCTCGACGTTGCGGCGCATCCGTTCGGTTTCAGCGGCGAGCAGCTCACCGCCGTGCTCGGTGAGCCGGTAGTAGCGGCGCAGCCGGCTGTCCACCACCTCCTCCCGCTCGACGGTGACCAGATCCGCGTCGAGGAGCCGGTCGAGCGCGCCGTAGAGCGTGCCGGGGCGCAGCGACACGCGGCCGTCGGAGAGCCGGGCCACCTCGGTGATCAGTGCATAGCCGTGCTGCGGCTCCCCGGCCAGCGCCGTGAGGATCAGGAAGGTGGGTTCGCGTACCGGAGTCTCCACGCCCTGAATATATCGGGTGCGAGGATATAACGGCAGATGGGGCTCAGTGAGCGGAATCGCTGCCCGTCAGGCGGCGTGGCCGGTCTGGGCCGCGTGCGCGATCGCCCGGCGCAGCACCGCGACCGACACCTGCATGTCGCCGGCCATCTCGGTCAGGCCCAGCTCGATCCACTCGCGGACCAGCTGGGAGTACGGGACGCCGGACTGCTCGGCGGCCGCGCGGACGCGCTGGGCCAGGGCGGGCGGGACCCGGACGCCCAGGGGAACCATCGGCTCGGTCTCCGGTGCCGGGGGCAGCGCCGCCGGGGTGGTGGTGTCGTAGCGGACGTCGCCGGCGGCGAAGGCGGCCGCGGCCGCGGCCAGCTGGTTGTCGGTGTACTGCTGGCTCATGACGCCTCCCAGGCCTCGAAGCGGGCCAACTCCTCGGCGGTCATCGTGCGGGCGCCGATGATCTGCTGGTGGTGGGCGCCGAGCAGGCGGACCGCGACGACCAGCGGACGGCCGGTCAGGGTGCGGCCGCTGATCGTCAGGAAGTGCACCCCGGCGCTCTCGGCCGCCAGCGGCAGCCGTCGTGTCGCGGACAGCACCTGGGTCACCTCCTGCGTCTCGACGTCGCGGAGCGCGGCCAGGGCCTCGCTCAGCCACTCGTAACCCACGGTGCCAGCGTATGACGTTCGTCAGACGACGGCCAGCTTTCAGGGGCAGCCTGTTCCGGTGGGGGCGGCGGGCGCCGGCTCGAACTGGTCGCCGAGCATGAAGACGCAGGTGGGGTCGGGCCGGCCGGCCTCCTGGCGGAGGATGGTGATGGCCCGGCGGGCGGCGCCGTCCGGCTCGGCGGCGTCGGTGCGGGCGAAGGTGATCCGGCCGCTCGCGCCGAGATAGGCGTAATCGGGGTCGCGCAGCAGCTGGGCCAGGGTGGCCCGGTGCCACAGGTGCCGGCCGCCCTGGCTGGCGGCGGCGACGAACAGCCCGGCGGCGTCGTACGCGACACCGACCCGCTCGCCCGGGTACGGCGTGGTGGGCCGCTCGCCGGCCGGGAGTTGCTCGTCGAGGCGCTTGCGCAGCCCGGTGTAGCTGTCGCAGAACTGCTGCAGCGGCACCTTGTCGGCGAGCGTGCCGGACGGCAGCCCGCTGGTGACACAGTCGGTGCCGGCCAGCACGACCAGGCCGCCGAGCGCGACGTAGGAGACGTCCACCCCGGCCAGTGTCGGGTCGTTGCGGAAGGCGGCCTGGGCCACCACCCGGGTCACCGCGTCGTCCGCGATGATCTGCGGGATCGACGCCTTCCGGGGGCAGCCGCGGCTCATCACTTCCAGAAAGTCGCGGTAGTCGGTCTCCCGGCCGGCGTAGAAGTACAGCGTGCGGTCGCGGGTGGTGGCCCAGCCGGCCGAGGTGCACGGCGGCGCCAGGTCGACGCTCGGCGACTTCTCCCAGGTGAGGTCGGTGGCGGTGACACTCACCTCGGGCACCTCGCGGCCGACGACCGCCCGGATCTCCTCGACCAGGGTCCGCACGTAGGTGTCCGGCTCGTCGTCGGCGAGCGCCGGGTGCGCGATGGTGAGGGTGCGCACCGGGTTGCCGGCGCGGACCTGCCCGGCGAGGTACGCCGCCACCAGCCGGGCCTGCTGGGTGTTGTCGGGGACCAGCGGGAAGTAGAGCGGGGACTTCTGTTCCAGGCCGGTGCCGGTGAGGGTGGTGCCGACCGTGGGCACCCCGGCGGCGCCGAGGTCGCGGATGGCGGCCTCGGTCTCGGCGACGGTGCGGTCCAGGCCGATCACCGCCTTGATCGACGGGTCGCGCTCGATCAGTGGGATCAGCATGTCGCGGGTGACGTCGTCGGCGACGCTCATCGCCCGGCCGCCGTTCGCGACGATCACCCGCAGCAGCGGTTCGGTGCTGGACGGGGCGGCCAGCTGGCGCTGCTGCACCATGGCCATGCCCTCGAGCTCCTCGGCGACGGCGTGGTCGGTCTCCAGGTCGCTGCCGGCGTGGGTGAGCCCGGCGAAGTAGACCAAGCTGATCATCGGGCGGTTCGGCTGGGCGTCGTGCCGGGCGGCGACCTGGTCGTTGTGGGTGAAGACGGTCCGCTGCGCGGCGGTGAGCCGGGCGTTGCTGCCGAAGACCTGGGCCGGGCCGGCGCTGTAGCCGACGCACTGGCGGTCACCGGGGGCGATATCGGCCAGCCGGACGGCGACGTCGCCGCCGAGCCGGGACCGGACGAACGAGCAGCCGGCGCCGTCGTACGCCTGCCAGCGCACCACCGGGTAGGCGGCGGTCGCGACCAGAGCCAGCACCAGCACCGACTCCAGCACGAATCGGCGGGTCAGCAGGGGCGGCGACGCGGGGCGGAAGTCGACCTCGCCGGGCCGCCAGGCGTTGCGGTCCTCCCGGTCCTCGACGGCGGCGGCGGCCGGCAGCGGGATGGTCAGGAAACGGGCGTCGTCGGCCAGTTTCTGCCGCCGGGTGGGCAGCTGCTCAAGCCACTGGTCGTAGGCGTTGTACGGCGTCACCTCGGCGCTGCCGGCGGCCGGCGGACCGGCCTTGACCGGCACGGCTTTGGCGGGCACCGTCTCGCAGGCGGCCACCACGAGCAGCGGGTCCAGGTCACCGGTCTCGTTGCGCACGTCGTTGATCAGGTGCAGCAGCGCGAAGCCGCCGTTGTCCTCGTCGGCGTTGTCGATCAGCGCCGTCACGTACGCGGTGCGCCGCCACCCGCTGCGCCGCGGCAGGACCGACCAGCGGCGCCGGCGGTAGGCGACCCGCAGATCCTCCAGGAACGCGTGCACCAGCAGTTTGTCGACCTGCTCGGGGTCCTCGTCGGCGAGGCGCAGCTCGGGGGTCAGGCGTTCGGCGAAGCCGAAGAAGTCGGTCGAGTGCTTCGGGATCAGGTACGGCTGGCGGCGCATGAACCAGCGGGCCTCCGGCACGATGGCGTACGACCGGCGGCCGAACCATTTCAGGATCAGCAGCCGGACCGCCCACAGGATGGCCGCGCCGCTGAACGAACCGGGGCCGGACAGCTCGGTGCGGCCGGCCTCCTCCCGGCCGCGCCACGACCCGCGCCAGTCCCGCAACGTGGTGACGATCTCCTCCTGGTCGTCCTGCTTGGTGGCCGGATCGAGCCGCTTGCCGGTCAGCCACTCGGCCAGCCGGTACCGCCGGAAGTCGATCCGGCGGACCCCGAAGCGGTTGCGGCTGAGCTCGTGGCAGAGCTGGTCGAGCACCGGCAGCAGCGGCGCCTCCCTCGCGTCCTTCTCGCTGATCCGCCAGCGCCGGTCGGTCTGCTCGCGGGCCTGCGCGGCGTCGACGATCGCGTGCGGAGCGCCGGTCCCGGTCTCGGTCAGCCGGTCGCGCAGCGCCTGCAGGAACGCGTGCCCGGCGGTGCGCGGGCCGATCAGGCTGACCAGCGGCAGCGGCACGTCGCCGCGCACCTTGAGCCGGGGGTTGCGGGCGAGGAACGACGGGCGGGCCCGCAGCGACTGCAGAAGCTCCAGAAGCTCGCGGACGCCCCGGAAGACTGGCGGGCTCTGTTCCATGGACACCCCGACGAACCTCGATGTGATGTCCGTCGACCATAGCGGAGAGCGACCGTTCAGGCGGGTACCGTGGCCGTCCCCGGGACGGTGATCGTGCGTTCCACCTTGATGGCGTGCCACAGGCAGAACATCGCCACCGTCCACACCTTGCGGGAGCGGTCCGCCTCGCCGCGGCGGTGCTCGGCGAGCAGGCCGCGGGCGTACTCCAGGTCCAGCAGGTGACCGGCCTGCGAGGAGGCCAGCAGCCAGTCCACCCAGTCGCCGATCGGGCCGCGCAGCCACAGCCGGGTCGGGGTGGGGAAGCCGAGCTTGCGGGCCGAGCGCACCGACTCGGGGACGATGCCGCGCATCGCCTCGCGCAGGGCGTGCTTGGTGGTGTCGCTGCCGGCCGGCAGTTTCAGCTCGGTGGGCAGGCCGGCCGCGGCGGCGTACACCTGCTGGTCGAGGAAGGGCACCCGCAGTTCCAGGCTGTGCGCCATCGACATCCGGTCGGCCTTGGCCAGGATGTCGCCGGGCATCCAGGTGTGCAGGTCGACGTACTGCATGGAGGCGACGTCGTCGACGTCGGCGGTCTCGGCGTACAGCTGGCCGGTGATCGCGGTGTGCGGCTGGGCGGTGTACCGCAGCAGCCGCGCCTTCTCGTCCGGGGTGAAGATCCGGGCGTTGCCGTAGTAGCGCTGCTCGATCGGGGTGGTGCCGCGCTCCAGGAACGAGCGGCCCCGGACGCCCTCGGGCAGCACCTCGGCGAGGTGGCGCAGGCCGCGTTTCATGCCCTCGGGAAGGTGGTCGACGCGGGCCAGCGACTGCGGCTCGCGGTAGATGCGGTAGCCGCCGAACAGCTCGTCGGAACCCTCACCGGAGAGCACCACGGTGACGTGGCGGGAGGCGGTGCGGGACAGGAAGTACAGCGGGATCAGCGACGGGTCGGCGACCGGGTCGTCGAGCAGGTGCACGATCTGCGGCAGGTACGCCAGGACGTCCTCGTCGGTCACCACGGTGGGCGTCAGTCGTACCCCCAATTGATCCGCCGTGTCCTGGGCGATCTCGATCTCGGAGTAGCCCTGGGCGGCGAAACCGGCGGTGAAGGCGTGGATGTCGGGGCGCTGCCGGGCGGCCAGCGAGACGATCGCCGAGGAGTCGACGCCGCTGGACAGGAACGCCCCGACCGGCACGTCGGCGTGCAGGTGATGCCGGACGCTGGCGGTCAGCGCGTCCTGGATCGCCTGGTACGCGGCCGCAGGCTGCACCCGCAGCGGGCGCAGCGACGGGCGGAACCAGCGCTGCTGGCGCACTCCGCCGCCCGGGGTCCAGACCAGCCGGTGGCCCGGCGGCAGGCGCCGGATGTGGCGGTGCAGGGTGAGCGGCTCGGGGACGAACTGGAAGGTCAGGTAGTGCGCGACCGCGTCGGTGTCCAGGGCGGCGCCGGCGCTCGGGGCGAACGGGTCGAGGGCCTTGCGCTCGCTGGCCAGGAACAGCCCGTCGGCGGTCTCCAGCACGTAGAGCGGCTTGATGCCGAACGCGTCGCGGGCCGCGTGCACGGTGCCGGTCCGGTGGTCGTAGGCGACGAACGCGAACATCCCGCGCAGCCGGGGCAGGGCCGCCTCGCCCCAGTAGTGGAACGCCGCCGCGAGCACCTCCGAGTCGCCGTCGGTGGCGAACACCGCCCGGTGCTCGCGGATCAGCTCGGCACGCAGCTCCCGGTAGTTGTAGATCTCGCCGTTGAACACCACGGTCCACCGGTTCGCGTACGCGATGGGCTGCACCGAATGCTCGCGGTCGATGATCGCCAGGCGGTTGAATCCGAACGCGTAGCCGTCGCCGTAGGCGATCTGGGTGTCGTCGGGGCCGCGGTGGCGCATCGTCGCCAGCGCCGCCGCGAAGGCCGCCGCGGTGTCCGCGTCCGGTGGGCCGGCGTCGGGCCGGCTACTGACGAAAGCGCTCAGACCACACATCGAAAGCCTCCAGCAGGAGAGAGGGGAGGCGAACGTAGGGCGCGGGTTGTCAAGAACTTGTGCGGTTCCGGCCGGGATCCGTGCGCGCACCGGAACTCCGCACGCTTCTTCACCGGTTCCTGACATTCCTTGGCCGGCTGGACAGGCTCGGCGAGAATGCGAATCGTGACCGCCCGCATTCTGGTAGCCGATGACGACCCCAAGCATGCCCAGCTGATCCGCCTGTACCTGGAGCGGGAAGGCCACCAGGTGCTCACTGTCGGTGACGGGCGGGCGGCGCTGGAGCAGGCCCGGGCACGCAAGCCGGACCTGGTCGTGCTGGACGTGATGATGCCGCTGGTCGACGGCCTGGACGTGTGCCGGATCCTGCGCGCCGAGTCGGACGTGGCGATCGTGATGGTGACCGCCCGTTCGGCGGAGAACGACATGCTGCTCGGCCTGGACATCGGCGCCGACGACTACCTGAGCAAGCCGGTCAGCCCCCGGGAGCTGACCGCGCGCATCCGCGCGCTGCTGCGCCGGGTTCGCGGCGGTGAGTCCGCCGAGGTGCTGCGGGTCGGCGAGCTCGAGGTGGACGCGCCCCGGTTCGAGGTGCGTGTCGGCGGTGCCGCCGTCAAGCTGACCGCCAAGGAGTTCGGCATCCTGGAGCTGCTCGCCAAGGAGCCGGGACGGGTGTTCACCCGTGGGCAGATCCTGGACAAGGTGTTCGGCTTCGAGAACGACGTGTCGGAGCGGACCGTCGACGCGCACGTGGTCAACCTGCGCCGCAAGATCGAGGCGAACCCGGCCGAGCCGCGCTACGTGCAGACCGTCTACGGCCGGGGTTACCGGATGGCCGAACGGTGAGTTTCCGCCTGCGGATCTTCCTGCTCGTGCTGGTGGTGGCCGGTACCGCGATCGGCGCCACCGCCTGGCTGACGCTGAGCCTGACGTCGCGGGAGGTGGCCGAGGCGGACCAGGCGCGGGACCGGCACCAGGCCGAGATCGTCGAACGGATCCGGTTGTACGGGCTGCAACGCGGCCGGTGGAACGGCATCGACCGGGTGGTGGCCGAGCTGAGCCGGCAGACCGGGCTGCACATCCGGGTGCAGACCACCGACGACGAGGTGCTGACCGACTCCGACGTGGTGGCGAAACGGTCGGTCGGGCCGGTGCAGCTGGTGGCCGCGGCGGTGGATCCGGCGCCGGTGCTGGACCCGGCGATCGCGCGCCGCGCCCAGCAGACCGCCCGCAAACCGTCCGCCCTGCTGGAGGCGCTGGACAAGAAAGGCCTCCCGCTGCGGAACGCGAAGACCGAGGGATACACCCTGCGGGCGCCGAAGCTGCCGTACGACCTGTTCGGCGCGACACCGACGACCCGGGCGTTCACGGACACGACCGCGCAGGCGCTGTTCCAGCTGGCCCAGTACCGAGCGGCGCTGGCGATCGTGCGGTGCTCGGCCGAGAAGGAACCGGTGGAGCCGGCCCTGGACATGGAGGTCTCGCCGTACCTCAGCAAGGACCAGCTCGCCGACCCCGACTGCCGGCGGACGGTGCTGCAACGGGTGCACGGTGACCGGATGTGGCTGGACATGTCGTACACCGACCTGATCGCCTGCTCCGCCGCGCCCACGCCGGACTCGTACACCAGCTGTCTGACCGGCGCGTTCGGTGAGACGGCGCTGAGCACCACGGCGATGCGGGTGGAGGTCTACTTCGGCGCGCAGGCCCGCTCGGAGCTGGACCAGCTGGGCCGCCCGGCGCTGTTCGGGGTGGCCGGGCTGCTGGTGTTCGCCGCGATCGGCACGGCCTGGATCGCGCGGCGGGTCAGCCGCCCGGTGCGCCTGCTCACCGGCGCGTCCCGGCAGCTCGCGGCGGGCCGCCTCGACGTGCGGGTGCCGACCAGCGGCCAGGACGAACTGGCGCGGCTGTCGGCGTCGTTCAACGCGATGGCGCAGGCGCTGCAGCGCAGCGAGGAACGGCAGCGCCGGCTCATCGCCGACGTCGCCCACGAGATGCGCACCCCGCTGT
Organism: Actinoplanes sp. 13; assembly: GCF_056134165.1. Classification (NCBI taxonomy): domain Bacteria; kingdom Bacillati; phylum Actinomycetota; class Actinomycetes; order Micromonosporales; family Micromonosporaceae; genus Actinoplanes; species Actinoplanes sp. 13. The sequence goes on from NZ_JBVYOQ010000036.1 coordinate 21,674, forward strand.
CGAACCTGCGCGGCTACCTCGAAGGGCTGGCCGACGGCGTGATCGAGCCGAGCCCGGAGCTGTTCACCTCGCTGCACGAGGAGACCCTGCTGCAACGGCGCATCCTGGACGACCTGCAGGTGCTGGCGCTGGCCGAGGCGGGCGATCTGGACTATTCCCCGGCGCCGCTGGACCTGGCGGAGCTGGCCGAGACGACCGCGACCGCGCATCGGGCGGTGGCCGCGGCGGCCGGCATCCAGCTGGTCGTGGACGCCCCGGCGCCGGTGCCGATCGTCGCGGACCCGGACCGGATCCGGCAGGTGCTGAGCAACCTGCTGAGCAACGCCGTGCGGTACACCGACGCGGGCGGGCGGGTGGAGCTGCGGGTGGAGCGGGACGCGCTGGGCGCCGTGCTGAGCGTCCGCGACACCGGCGTCGGCATGACCCCGGAAGAGGTGGCCCGGGCCTTCGACCGGTTCTGGCGGGCCGACCCGGCGCGTCAGCGGGCCACCGGCGGATCGGGCCTGGGGCTGACCATCGCCCGGCGCATCGTCGCCGACCAGGGCGGCAGCCTGGAGGCGGAGAGCACACCCGGCTTGGGTACGACCTTCACAGTCCGGCTTCCCGCGACCTGAGGGCTGTTCATCCCTGCGTGTGGACTTACGCCCCCGTACGAGCCGCAACTTCACACGCGGGTGTCACGGGTGCGGCGGGCGGCTGGTTCTGTGTGTGAAGTTCGGCCCGCACACGAGTCGATGCGCAGCCGTTAGCTGTGGGGGATTGACGGGCGTCACGGCGGGCAAGTTGACTCTGATTGGTTGTGGGTGAACGAGTCGGGAAATGTTCGATTGAGGTCCGGAGGGATCCGCATGCACCCTGGTGCGTCCGCCGCCACGGCTTCGCGGGCTCTGCGCGTCGACCACTCGCCGGGGCACTCGGTGACCGTCGCGGCCGGCGGCAGCGCCCTGTTCACCTATCGCTACCGGGACGAACCGCGCCTGCATCCGGTGTGCACCCTCGGCGGTGACCCGGTGGTGGCGGGCGCGGTCGGCTGGGCGCTGCCGCGCATCGCGGAGCATCCCCCGCTGCACACCGCCGGCGCCGAGCACGGGCGGTTGACCGAGCTGGCCGCCACCGACGCCGCGGTGACCGTCGCGCATCGGCTGACCTGGACCGACCGGTGCGGCCGGGCCGCCGTCGACGAGTGGCGGGCACTGACCGCGCTGGCCGCCGACAGCGCCACCTGGGTGCTGCTGTTCGAGAACACCATGACCAACGTCGGCGGGACCACACTGACCTTCGCCGGCGGTGGCGGGCTGCGCTGGCCGCCGCCGTCGCAGGACGCCGTGACGGTGCTGGTCGACGACAGCGCCAACCCGGCGATGGGCGGGACCGGTCTGCCGGTGGCCGCCGGCCGTACCGTCGCGTTCCGTCACGCGGCCGTCATCGCCGCTGGTGACCGGCCCACCGAGGCCCTCGCCGGCCTGGGCCGCGCGGTGCTCGCCGCGGAAGCCTGGCACGGGTGTGCGGCCAGCCACGCCCGCACCATGCGGCGCGCGCCCGCGATCGGTCCGGCGACGCCACCGGGCCGGGGCCGTCGCCCCCGCCGCTGAGCGCCCGGCGATGGCGAACCGGATTCGCTTCTGAGCTGGGGTGGATCAGCCGTCCGGTGTGGAGTGGCTTCCGATCAAGGGAGCAGCGATGAGCAGAATGGACGGACTTCGCCACTTACAGTGGACAACGTCTGTTGCCGGGCCGCCGCGGGTGGCATCGTCGCGCCCGACGGGAAGGAGCGCCGGTGAACAGACGGCAGATCCAGCAGCACGAGGCGGAGCAGGTCGCGGCAGGCTGGCAGTCGATGGGCATGTTGATCGAGCACGTACGGGCCGGCGGCGCGCCGACCCGCACCGCGCCGACGATCATGTGCCGGGCCGGTGAGGAGCAGTACGGCGCCTTCCCGGTCGACGCCCAGGTTTTCTGCGGCGCCGATGTGGAGTACTCGAGCAGCATGTTCGCGGCCGGTGGGCTGCTGTTCACGGCCGCCACGCTGGCCGCCTCCGCCGCGATCAACTCCAACAACCGCAGGAAGGCCGAGGCGGCCTCCCGCCCGCAGTGGCGGCCGTGGGGGCGGTTCCCGGCGATCGTCACGAACCAGCGGCTCCTGCTGATGACGGAGCAGTGGACGTCGTACCACTATCCGGCCCTGCTGATGATTGAGCCGGACCCGCTGAACTACTCGGTGGCCCTGCACTTCGAAGGCGCGAACCCGGTCCTGCTGCGCGGACCGTGGGTGCCGTGGGCGACCGTGGCGATCTGCGCGACGCTGTTCCGGGCGCCGTGGCCGCCGGGCTACAACCCGCCGCCGCAGCTCGCGGGCCCGCAGCAGCCGCAGATCCCGCTGCCCCCGGGACACCCGGCGCCGTAAAGCCGCTGGACGGCGTCACTGGCGGCCTGCCTCGGACACGTCGCATCGCCCCATCTTCGCCGGACAGCCGCGCACGAACCTCCGCCGGCGTAACGTCCCGGCGAGGCATGCGCGGGTCTTCGCTCGGTGGCCCGTTGCCGTGACGTTCGAGCTGTTGCCTGACCCAGGTGACCACCTGGTCATCCGATCGGTGACCGATTTGGATGTCTTCGCCACTTGTGTGCGATCCTCTGTTAAGGTCAGGCTGTCGCGAAAGCGCGCGAACCACGAAGTGGCATAGCTCGCACGATCGCCCCACGAGATCTGCCACCCACGGATGCGTCACGTCCGCAGGTGTCAGCACTCGTTGCCGGACGCCATACGAACGTATGCATCTTGGCCCGACTCCTTTGGGAGCGGGCTATTTTTTTTGATTCTATTCCTTTAGAGAGATTCATGGAGGTCGCATCGGTGGGGGCGTTCTCGGATGATGACGCAAGGCGTTGGCTCAGGGAAGTCCTGCGGCCTTTCCTGGAACCCCGGTTGCCGCCCGGAGAAAAAGTCGATAGGTACGTTGCTGAGGCGGTGTGCCGATTCCCGGCCCGCGACTTCGCGTCTCTGACGAAGAAGCGCCTCGAATCCTACAAGTACTCTTCGCTGAAAGTGACCGTACCGCCGTGGAAAATGGCGTACGCCTGTCCCCAGAGGAGTGCACGAGCGCGTCAATGGTTGCTCAAAAGGCATGCGAAAGCCAGCCCCAGAGACGTCCATAGCAGGCTATCTGAGCTGCCCGAATTATGCCAGTCGGCCTATCTGCTGTTCACCTTTCAGCCGTTCACAGCCAAACAAACGAGCGCTGTCTTGGACATTCCAGATGATTATCTAGCCTCGCTGCTGACCGAAGCGCACAGCGCAATCTATCCTTTGCAGCCCGGGAAGGTGAAACGTGAGAAGATTGACTAGGCCCACCCTCCAGGATTTGGCGTCCGAATCAGAGGATAGCGATGAGTCGACCGAAACCGAGATTGAAATACTCCACCTCGAGGCGGGCATCGAAATACACCGGATCGCGCATCGTCTCTTGGCCAGGGGAGACCGCCTCATCGCCCGGGACTGTCTGAAGGTCGCCGCACGGTGCGAACTTGCCGAGGCCGAAGCAGACCTCCTGTTCTGGCGAGACACCGACGACCAATTCCTTTTGGGGTGCGGCAATGCTGAGTCAGCGGATGAGGACACCGCATTAGAAGTCACCCGCACAGAAATGGCTCCATTTGGTGGCGTGCAGCCGGCGGCCCGCATGCTTTGGTCTGTGGCCGCCTGCACGCTGGCAATCACGGCCGCCGCCGGGCTGGGGATGATCATCAGCCCTCAGCTGCCGCCCAAGCCGAACGGCGACGGCATTACCGCCAGTCAGGTCCGCGACCAGCGGCAACCGGTCATCCCACGTTTCTCGGCGCTGCCCCGGGCCGCTCCGCCGGCCGGCCGGGAGGTACCGGCGGTGATCGCGTTCGCCCCGCCGGCCCGCCCGCAGTTCCAGATCGATCTGGCCGGTCCGAGCCGGGCGAAGGATCTGCTGGTGTCGCTGAGGTCCAGCGGGTCGGCGGCGAGGGAGGAGGCGTGCCGGTGGAGCATCATCAAGTCCACGATGGACGGCGCCCAGAGGGCGGCGGGGGTCGCCCTCGAACCCGGGCGGTCCCGGGTGTTCCGTATCCCGGCCGGTGAATGGTCGAGGCTGTCGGTCGTCCCGGACATCGCCGGCACCATCGATCGGCGGGAGGACTGCACGGTGGTCCGCGTGGAGCAGGCCGTACCGGTGGTGCCCGTGCCCGGCCCCCCGCCGCCCGTCCCGATCGACCTGGGCGAACCGGGCCAAACGGCGGATCCGGGCGAGGCAGCAGGGTCACCCGCGCCGAGCGAACCTGCCGGCCCACCCACGCCGGGCAGCCCGAGCAGTACCGGCGAACCGACCGGGTCACTTGCCCCGACCGGGCCCACCGCGGAGCCGCAGGCCGAGCCCGCCGGCCGCTCGGAGCCGTCGGCAGTGCCCGCCGGGCGGTCGCAGCCACCGGAGAAGCCGAGGCCGGTCAGGTCTTCTCCCGCAGTAGAGCAGACCACGAGTCCCACCCCCACAGCTACACCGGAGCACCAGCCGCTGTCGTCCTGACCGGCTGCTCATCACCACCCGAGTCAGGGGCGGTGCCAGGAACTTCACGTTCCGGCGCCGCCCCTTTTCGTCTTCGAAGGGAAACACCATGGCCTGGAAGCGCAGCACTCGATGCGAAATTGACCACCAATGTGTGGAGGTCGACTTCGACGGCGTGAACGTGCTGATGCGCAACTCTCAGCGGCCGGAGATCGTGCGGTCCTTTTCCCTGGAGGCGTGGCGCGCCTTCATCCGAACGCTGCAGTCGGCGCCAGTGCCGAAGTGAGGCGGGACTGGCCGGCACCGCCCTCAGGGCGGGCCGGCCGGCCCGACGGCTCGCGCCGGAGAATCACAGCCGTGCGAAGGTGCGGCCGCGCCCGAGACGCCCCGGCCGTCAGTGCGGGCCGACCGCCGTCACCGTGATCGCCGCCGTGCCGGCCTCGTCGGACTCGGCGAGGTCGACGGTGGCGTCGATACCCCAGTCGTGGTCGCCCTCGGGGTCCTCGAACACCTGACGCACCGTCCACGCCGTCGGCCCCTGCTCGATGTGCAGGAACGCCGGACCGCGCGCCGCCGGCCCGGTGCCCAGTGAGTCGTACTCCTCGAAGTACTCGGTGATGGCCTTCTGCCAGCGTTCCGCGGTCCAGCCGTGCTCGGCGTCCATCTCGCCGAGCAGGTCCCAGCGGCGCAGCGCGGCCAGCTCGACGCGGCGGAACATGGCGTTGCGGACCAGCACCCGGAAGGCGCGGGCGTTGCGGGTGACCGCCGGCGGTTTGTCGTCGAGGCGGACCTCCTCGACGGCCTCGCCGGGGTTCTGCAGCCGGGCCCACTCGTCCAGCAGGCTGGAGTCGACCTGGCGGACCAGTTCGCCGAGCCACTCGATCAGGTCGGTGAGCTCCTCGGTGCGGGCGTCCTCGGGGACGGTCTGGCGCAGGGCGCGGTACGCGTCGGCGAGGTACCGCAGCACCAGGCCCTCCGAGCGGGACAGGCCGTAGAACGAGACGTACTCGGTGAAGGTCATCGCCCGCTCGTACATGTCGCGGACCACGGACTTCGGTTTGAGCTCGTAGTCGGCGACCCACGGGTGGCCGCGCCGGTACGTCTCGTAGGCGGCCTCCAGCAGCTCGCGCAGCGGCATCGGCCAGGTGACGTCCTCCAGGAGCTGCATCCGCTCCTCGTACTCGATGCCCTCGGACTTCATCGCGTTGACCGCCTCGCCGCGGGCCTTCTGGCGCTGCGCCGAGACGACCTGGCGGGGATCCTCGAGGGTCGCCTCGATCACCGACACGACGTCGAGCGGGTACTCCGGGGACTCCCTGTCGAGCAGTTCCAGCGAGGCGAGGGCGAACGGCGACAGCGCCTGGTTGAGAGCGAAATCAAGCTGAAGATCTTCGACCAGGCGGTACGACGGTGAGCCGTCCGCGGTGGTGAACCGCTCGATGACACCGCCGGCGATCAGCGCCCGCGCGATCGCGATGGCCCGGCGGATGTGCCGGCGCTGCGCGTTGGGGTCCTCGTGGTTGTCCAGCAGCAGGTGGCGCATCGCCTGATAGGGGTCGCCGCTGCGGTTCATGACGTTGAGCAGCATCGCGTGCGACACCTGGAACGACGAGGTCAGCGGCTCCGGGTCGGCCTCGACGAGACGGTCGAAGGTGGGCCGGCCCCACCCGATCGTGCCCTCCGGCGGCTTCTTGCGGACCACCTTGCGCCGCTTCTTCGGGTCGTCGCCGGCCTTCGCCAGGGCCCGCTCGTTGTCGATCACGTGCTCGGGGGCCTGCACGATGACGGTGCCGATGGTGTCGAAGCCGGCCCGGCCGGCCCGCCCGGCGATCTGGTGGAACTCGCGGGCCTTGAGCAGCCGGGTCTTCACGCCGTCGTACTTCGACAGGCCGGTGAACAGCACCGTGCGGATCGGCACGTTGATGCCGACACCGAGGGTGTCGGTGCCGCAGATGACCTTCAGCAGGCCGGCCTGCGCCAGCGTCTCGACCAGGCGCCGGTATTTGGGCAGCATGCCGGCGTGGTGCACGCCGATGCCGTGCCGGACCAGCCGGGACAGGGTGCGGCCGAAGCCGGCGGTGAACCGGAAGTTGCCGATCGCGGTGGCGATGGCGTCCTTCTCCGCCCGGGTACACATGTTGATGCTCATCAGGGACTGGGCGCGTTCCAGGGCGGCGGCCTGGGTGAAGTGCACGATGTAGACCGGCGACTGCTTGGTGGACAGCAGCTCCTCGATGGTCTCGTGCAGCGGCGTCATCGCGTACTCGAAGAGCAGCGGCACCGGCCGGTCCACGCTGCTGACCACCGCGGTCTCGCGGCCGGTGCGGCGGCTCAGGTCGTCGACGAAGCGGGTGGTGTCGCCGAGCGTCGCCGACATCAGGATGAACTGGGCCTGCGGCAGCTCGATCAGCGGCACCTGCCACGCCCAGCCGCGGTCCGGCTCGGCATAGAAGTGGAACTCGTCCATCACCACCTGGCCGACGTCGGCGTCGGCGCCCTCGCGCAGCGCCAGGTTCGCCAGGATCTCCGCGGTGCAGCAGATGATCGGCGCGTCCGCGTTGACGTTGGCGTCGCCGGTCAGCATGCCGACGTTCTGCGCGCCGAAGACCGCGCAGAGCGCGAAGAACTTCTCGCTGACCAGGGCTTTGATCGGCGCCGTGTAGAAGGTGGTCCGCTCGGAGGCCAGCGCGGCGAAGTGCGCGCCGGTGGCGACCAGGCTCTTGCCGGAGCCGGTGGGGGTGTTCAGGATGACGTTGGCGCCGGTCGCGATCTCGATCAGCGCCTCCTCCTGATGCGGGTACAGGGTGAGGCCCTGCTCCGTCACCCAGGTCTGGAAGGCATCGAAGACAGCGTCGGGTTCGGCGTTGCCGGGCAGGCGATCGGTCAGCGTCATGATCCCCCAAGTCTGTCAGCTGGCGCCGAACACCGCGTACAGGGGACCGGCGATGCTGCCGGCCACGCTGAGGACGGCGGCGACCACCGCGAGCGTCGCTGCGATTCGTGCGCGCATGGCCGTACCCCCCAGAAGGTCTCGATCTTGTTGGGCAATCTGCCCGGCGGCGGTTGCGGCGAGGGTGGGCGCCGGGTTGCCGTTCGGTTGCGCGCCGGGGTTTCGCTGACCGCGGTGTGCCCCGGGTCACTGCGGGTTTGTCACAGCTGGGCGCTGCGGCCGCCGACTGTCGGCACATGGCACCCCGCTGGATCTGGCTCTCCCTCGGCATCACGGCGACCGCTGTCGCGGTCATGGCCGCGAACTACGCCACCGTCGCCGGTGACGTCCTCTACTACAGCGGCTACCTCGTGCTGTGCACGGTGGCCTGGCTGGCCGTCCGGCGGCTCGGGCCCGGCCCCGACCGGCTGCCGTGGGCGCTGATCGCGACCGCGCAGACGCTGTGGATGGCCGGCGACGCGGTCGAGGGCGCTTACTACTACCTGACCGGAGAGGTGCCCTCGGTCGGCGTCTCCGACGCGCTGTGGCTCAGCGGTTACCCGCTGATGGCGGCGGCGCTGACGTTGATGGCCCGCCGCCGGGCGTCCGGGCGCCTGCGCAGCGCCGTGCTCGACGGGCTCACGCTGACCGTCGCCGCGGGCCTGGCCAGCTGGCAGTTCCTGATCATGCCGACCCTCGACGACGGGTACTCGCTGACCGAGACGATCGTGCCGGCGCTCTACCCGATCGCCGACGTGGTCCTGCTGGCCGCGATCCTGTTCATCGCGCTGTCGCCCGGTGACCGCGGCGCGCCGACCCGGCTGGTCCTCGGCGCCGTCCTGCTCTACCTGGCGATCGACATCTCCTACAACGTGCTGCCGTACTTCCTGGACTACGAGATGGTGGCCCGGATCGGCCCGCTGATCATGTTCGGCAACGCATTGATCATTGCGGCGTGCCTGCACCCCCGCCACTCCGAGCTGACCACGGCCGGCGCGCACGCCAACGTGCTGCACCCGTCCCGGGTGCTCTTCCTCGGCCTCGCGTTCCTGGCCGCCCCGACGCTCACCCTCGTCGAGTCGGGCATCGAGCGCAACGCCCTGGTCGCGCTGGCGGCGACCGCGCTGAGCACGGCGTTCGTGCTCACCCGGTTCACCATCGCGGTCCGGGAGCAGGAGAAGGCGCAGGCCGCGCTCGCCGAGCAGGCCCGCCGCGACCCGCTGACCGGGCTCGCCAACCGGTCCGTGCTCAGCGCCGAGATGCAGCGTGCCCAGGGCGCGGTCGCCCTGCTCTACCTGGACCTGGACGGCTTCAAGAAGATCAACGACGAGCACGGCCACGAGGCCGGCGACCTGGTCCTGGCCACCGTGGCGCGGCGGCTCTCCGACGCGGTCCGCGGCACCGACCTGGTGGTCCGCCTCGGCGGCGACGAGTTCGTCCTGCTCTGCCCGGACCTGCCGGAGACCGAGGCGATCCGGCTGGCCGAGCGGATCGTCACCGACGTGGCCCGCCCGATCCTGTTCCAGGACACGACGCTGGACGTCGGCGCCAGCGTGGGCATCGCGGCGTACGGCTCGGACGTCGCGGCCCACGAGGGCGAGATGCTGCGCACCGCGGACCACGCCATGTACGAGGCAAAGCGGCGCGGTCGCGGGCGCTGGGTGCTGGCCGAGTCGCGCTAGGCCCCCGGGCGCTCACCGGCGGTGACGGGTGACCATGGCCCGGACCTGGCGCCACAGGTCGCTGCCGCGGGGGTCGTCGAGGCCCTCTGCCGCGAGGACGGCGTCGGTGAACGCGTCGGGGTCGGCGGGCGGGTCCAGGATCAGGCGGCGCTTGGCGTCCGGGGGCAGACAGAAGCCGAGCTTCATGCACAGGTCGTTGAGGAGCCACTCGACTCGGCGCTCGTCCGGCATGTGTCCAGCATCGCCGATCCGGGTTCTTGTCGGAGGGGACCGCTAACGTTCTCGCCGTCGGAGGGACGGGTCATGCAGATCGACGAGGACGGGTTCGTCTTCCCCGCGGCGTGGCGGGAGCACCGCCACGTCCGCCGCGGCAGTGCCGGGGCCGTGCCGTTCGCGGTGGACCCGGGTGCCCGCGCCGTCCTCGACCACGAGCTCGCCGCCCAGCCCGACCCGTTGCAGCGGGTCCTGGTCGCGCCGACGACCGAGGAGCCGGTCCGGGCCGCGGCGTGGGCGTGGCTGGCGGGGGCGCCCGGCGCGGTGCCGCTCGGCGCGGCCGCCGCGCTCGCCGCCGCCGACTCGTCGAGTTGGTACGGGCGGGCACGGCTGGTCGCCGCCGCCGACACGTTGATCACCGAGCGGGGTCTGTGGTTCGCCGCCGAGACCGCGGTCGAGCTGACGGCGATGATCATCATCAACGACGCCGCCCCCTCCTCGTACCGTTTGAACCGTGACGAGAAGCGGGGCGTGCGCCGCCTGGCGCCCGGCGAGCGCCGACCGGGGTGGCAGGTCGACCTGCCGTTGCTGATGGCGCTGCGCGTCCGGGAGGCGCTCGCCTCGGCATCCGAGGAGCAGCACGCCGAGGTCGTCGCGGCGCTGGAGCCGTTGCGCGCGGCGCACCCCTACACCCGGGCCGGCACCTCCCTGCTGGTCCCCGGCCGGTCCGACTGGGTGGAGCAGGACGTGGCGGCCGCTGTCGCCGACGCCGACGACTACCTCGCCGCCGCGCTGGTCATGGCGGCCGGCACCGGGGCGCAGGCGCAGGCGTTGGCACCGGTCGTCAGCACCCGGATGGTGCACACCTCGATGGCCGTGCTGACCACGCTGGTGGACGGTGCCGGCCCGGCCGCCGCACCCGCCCTGTTCCACTGGTTCGACCGGCCGCTCGACACCGCCGCGCAGAAACGGCTGCTCGCGGTGCTGACCGAGCTGCCCGGTGACGACGTGATGCGCGGCCTGGTCGCCCGGGCCGACACCAAGTTCGGCGGGCCGGCCCTGCTGACGGCCGCCCGGCGATTCCCGGCCCGGGCGATGCGTGTCCTCGCCGAGAGAGCGTCGAAGCAGTCCGCCGCCGACCTGCTGCGCGGGCACGTGCTGACCCACCCCGACCTGGTCGACAGGGTGCTGCCCGCGCTCGGGCCGGAGGCCGCCGCGCGGATCCGGCGGATCCTCGATGAGACCGCCGGCCTCGAGATCGCACCGGTGTCCGCGCTGCCCCCGCTGCTCGCCGACCCGCCGTGGCAACACCGCACCGAGCCGGCCGAACCGGTCGTCGTCACCGTGCCGCCCTGCACCGATCCGGCAGTCGTCGCATGGCTTCCGGGGGAGCGGGAGGCCTGGTTGCAGGCCCCGCAGACCCGGCCCGGGCGCCCGCCGGACTGGGCGGAGGTCGCCAAACGGATCGCCGGTGGCCACGCCCCGTGGAACCAGGCTCACCGGTTCCTGGCCGAGGCGCCCGCCGACCTCGTCCGGCCCCTGCTGCTGTCCGGCTGGCGGTTCGAGCAGACATGGCACGCCGCGCCCTGGATGCGGGTGGCCGCGGCCCGCTTCGAGGTGACGGCGCTGCCCGCCGTCGTCGACCTGGCCCGGCGCGGCCCGGGCGACGCGGCGCTGCTGCTGATGCCGTTCGCGTCACCCGAGATCGCGGTGCTGGCGGCCGGCTGGCTGGCCCGGGTCAAGAGCCGGCGCCGGACCGCCCTGGCCTGGCTGTTGCGGCATCCCGCGGCAGCGGCCCGGGCGTTGCTGCCGGCGGCCGTGGGCGAAGCGGGTGCCCCCCGGCGCCAGGCCGAGGAGGCGCTCGTCGCCCTGCACGCCAACGGCCACACCGGCGCCGTGCGGGCGGCCGCCGCGGTTCACGGACCGCAGGCCGCCGCGGCGATCGACCAGCTGCTCGCCACCGATCCGCCGGCTCTGCTGCCCGCGAAACTGCCGCCCACCCCGGCGTGGGTGGCACCGACGCTGCTGCCACCGGTGCGCCTGCGCGACGGCCGCGCGCTGCCGCCCGAGGCAGCCGGCCACCTGGTCACCGTGCTCGCGCTGTCCCGGCTCGACAGTCCGTACGCGGGGGTGGAAGTGGTGCGGCAGGCGTGTGAGCCGGCCGGTCTCGCCGAGTTCGTCTGGGGCCTGTTCCACCAGTGGCAGGTGGCCGGCGCCGAGGCGAAACAGAGCTGGGCGCTGGAGGCGCTGGGGCTGTTCGGTGACGACGAGACGGTGCGCCGCCTCACCCCGCTGATCCTGGTGTGGCCCGGCGCGGGCGGCCACACCAAGGCCGTCACCGGCGTCGACGTGCTGGCCACGATCGGCACCGACGTGGCCCTCATGCACCTGCACGGCATCGCCCGGCGCGCCAGGTTCAAGGGCCTGCGGACGGCCGCGCAGGAGAAGGTCGCCGAGGTCGCCGCCGCGCTCGGGCTCACCCCCGAGCAGCTCGCCGACCGGCTGGTGCCCGACTTCGAGCTGGACGCCGACGGCCGGCTACGGCTCGACTACGGCCCGCGTCAGTTCGTGGCCGGTTTCGACGAGCAGCTCCGGCCGGTCGTCACCGACGCGGCCGGCAAACGGCTCAAGGCGCTGCCCAAACCCGGCGCACGCGACGACGCGGAGCTGGCGCCGGCGGCCCACCAGCGGTTCGCCGCCCTGCGCAAGGACGTCCGCACGGTCGCCACCGACCAGGTCCGCCGGCTGGAACGGGCGATGGTCACCGGCCGGCGCTGGAGCGGCACGGACTTCCGGCGCTTCTTCGTCGGGCACCCGCTGATCGCGCACCTCGCGCGCCGCCTGGTCTGGGGTGTCTACGACGACGCCGGCGCGTTGACCACGGCCTTCCGGGTCGCCGAGGACGGCAGCTGTTCCTCGGTGGAGGACGAGGAGACCACCGTGCCCGGCGACGCGACCGTGGGCGTCGCCCACCCGCTGCATCTCGGCGACGAGCTGCCCGGGTGGGCCGGGCTCTTCGCCGACTACCAGATCGTGCAGCCGTTCCCGCAGCTCGGCCGCGAGGTTTTCACCCTCACGCCGGAGGAGGCGCGACGAAGCGAACTCGACCGTTTCCAGAACCTCGTCCTGCCGACCACCACGCTGCTCGGTCTGGAGAAGCGCGGCTGGCAGCGCGAGGAGCCGCAGGACGCCGGCATGCAGGGCCGCCTGGAGTTGCGCCTCGGTCCGGGGCTGGAGGTCGCCGTCGAGCTGGAGCCGGGCATCGCGGTGGGTGACGTCGCCTACTACGCCGAACAGAAGCTCACCGAGGTCTATCTGCACGACGGCACCGCCGGGTGGTGGAACTCCGGTGAGGAAGGGCGGGTGCCGCTGAGCCGCCTCGACCCGGTCGCCGCGTCCGAGCTGCTGCGCGACCTGAGCGAACTCACCGGCTGAGACCGAGCGGCGCGGGCGGCGACTGCAGTGCCTGCGTGTGAAGTTCGGGTCGCTCCGTGGGCGCAACTTCACACGCAAGCTCGCGGTGGTGCGGGTGTGTGAAGTTCGGGTCGCCCGGTGGGCGTAACTTCACACGCAGGCTTGCGGTGGTGCTGGTGTGTGAAGTTTGGGTCGCCCGGTGGGCGCAACTTCACACGCAGGCTCGGGCGGGCGGTCGGGCGGCGCGGGCGGTGTGAGCGGCGGTGTGGGGTGGGTCAGCCGCGCGGGCGCAGGCCTCGCCGCACCCGGCCGGTCGCGCGGTTGCGCAGGCGCTGGAGCCGCTCCTGATAGCTGTTCTCCGCGCGTTCGCCCAGCTCGTTCGCGTGGCCGACCATGCCGATGATCGTCTCGATCGCGGTCGCCAGGATCTGGCTCTCGGAGAGCTCGTCCGGCGTGGGCGCCTGCTTCATCCCGGCCGGCCGCAGCTCCTCCAGATCCCCGGCCACCTGGCAGGGATAGTCGCGGAGTTCCTTGATCTGCTGGTCGGCGAGGTCCAGGACCCACTCGGCGCGGTCCAGCCCGACGCCGAAGCGGATCTCGTTGCCGCCGCGGCGCAGGACGGCGTTGACCAGGTGCCGCTGGACCACCTGCTGGTACGGGGTGCGGTGCGGATAGCGGTCGCCCAGCGCCTGGTTGACCCGGCGCAGGACCTCGATCTCGGCGGCGCCGAGTGAGGTGTTGGCGCTCGGGTCCGGCAGCTCGCAGAGGCCGTCGGGGATGCCGAGGACGCCGGCGAACCGCTTCCACAGGGTGTCGTGCGGGGCGCCGGGCGGCGGGACCGTGACGAGGTGCCGGTGCGCGGCCGGGACCAGGTCGCCCCAGCGGCGCAGCATCCGGTTGCCGGTGTGCATCTCCCAGAACGTCTCGAACCTGCCCTGTTCGACGGAGCGCAGGAACGTCTCGAACGTCCAGATGTTGCGGGACCGGATGCTCTGCTGCCACATCGACGGGAAGGTGCGCCACAGGTCGCGGGTGGCCACGACGATGTGCACCTCGGCGGGGCGCATGCTGTCGACGGCGCGCGCGGCCTGTTCCGGGGTGGCGCCGCCGAGCGCCTCGTTGCTGACGATCACGTCGCCGTGCCATCGGGCGGCTTTTGCGGCGAGCTGGTCCCAGGTCCAGGTGGCGGCCGGGTCGCGCCAGGTCACCGCGCGCAGGTCGGTCATCGCCTGGTCCTGCTCGCGGGCGCTGCCGGGCAGCAGGATCCCGGCGCGGCGCAGGGCGCCTTGGTTGTGCCAGAGGACGTTCTGCACGTAGGTGCTGCCGGTCTTGGGCGCCCCGATGTGGAGGAAAACGCGTCGTGCCATGGTGCCTTCCGGGCGCGGTGATCAGCGGCCCTCAGGGTGGCACCGGAAGGGAACGGGAACGCGAACGGCGGGCGAACTCAGGGCAGCAGGTTCGCGCGGGCGCATCATGCGGCGGGTGGGTGTGGCGAACTCAGGGCAGCAGGTCGGCGCGGGCGCATTCGGTGACGTACGGCAGGTGGTGCTCGCCGCGGCCGAGCAGCGCCGGGTGGGTGGCCAGCAGCTGGCGCACCTGGGCGAGGACCGCGGCCCGCTCGTCGGCCGGGAGCAGGATGATGCCGCTGCGGGAGGCGACCAGGTCGAGCAGTTCGGCGGGCTGCACGGTGTGCGCCCACTCGAACGTGGTGGTCTCGGCACGCCCGAACGGCGGGCCGATCCGGTGGTCGCGGTCGGTGCCGGCGCCGCCGATGATCGCGCCGAGGCGGGCCACCCAGTCGGTGCGCTCGTCGCGGACGTTCCAGATCAGGCCGAGCCGGCCGCCGGGGGACAGCACGCGGGCGATCTCCGGGAGGGCGCGGTCCGCGTCGACCCAGTGCCAGGCCTGGGCGACCAGCACCACGTCGACCGAGTTGTCGCGCAGCGGGATGCTCTCGGCGCTGCCCAGGTGGGCGGGCACGCCGGGCAGGGCGCGGCGCAGCTCGGTGAGCATGCCGGGGGACGGGTCGACGGCGACGACCTCCAGGTCCCGCTCGTGGATCTGCCGGGTCAGCTTGCCGGTGCCGGCGCCGAGGTCCAGCACGCGGGGTTCGCCGGGGGGCAGAAGCCAGTCGAGGGCCTCCGCCGGGTACGGGGGACGGCCGCGCTCGTAGGCGTCGGCGGCCGCGCCGAAGGACGAGGCGTGGTCATTCACGGTGATCATCGTATCCGCCGGTGGTGCGGGTGGCCGGACGGCTGGTCCGTTTGGAGGCGCCGCCGGCCGGGCATCTGAAGAGCACCGGACGATGACCATGGAGGGCTGACGGATGAGCATCAGCGACAAGGCCAAGAACAAGGCCGAGGAGATCGCCGGCAAGGCCAAGCAGGGCATCGGGGAGGCGACCGACAACGAGCGCCTTTACGCCGAGGGTCAGGCGCAGGAGGCGCAGGCGCACGCCAAGCAGGCGGGCGAGCACGTGAAGGACGCCGGGCGCGACGTCCGCGACGCCTTCAGCTGACGGTCGGGCAACCGGGACGAGGGCCCCGGTTCGGGGCCCTTTCTCGTCATGCCGCGACGGCCTCCTGCTTGCGCCACCAGTCCTGCCCGGTCGCCGGCAGCGTGTCGATCGGGTCGTAGTACGCGTACAGCTTCGACAGGGCCTCGGCGTCGTCCTGCTCGATCGAGGTGCGGTAGTTCTTGGTCCAGTACGAGATGCCGTGTTCCCGGTCGTACTCGGCGACCATGTGCACCCACCGTTTGCCGACGAACGGGACGTCGCAGACGATCCGCGGGGTGGCGTAACCGGGCAGGTATCCCATCAGGTCGTGCTGCAGCTGCTGGGCGTGCCAGACCGGCACCCGCCAGTGCTCCGCGTTGGGGATCATGTCGCACATGTAGAAGTAGTACGGCAGGATGCCGGCCTCGCCCTGCAGCGCGAAGCACAGGTCGAGCAGGTCGGCGGCGGTGGCGTTGACGCCGCGCATCAGCACACCCTGGTTGCGCACGTCCCGGACGCCGATCTCCAGCAGTGTCTGGGTGGCCCGGGCGACCAGCGGCGTCAGCGAGTTCACATGGTTCACGTGGGTGTGCACGGCCAGGTTGACCCCGCGCCGCTGGGCGGTGACCGCCACCCGGTGCATGCCTTCGACGACGTCGTCCTGCAGCCAGTGCTGGGGCAGGCCCATCAGCGCCTTGGTGGCGAGCCGGATGTCGCGCACCGTCGGCACGGCGAGCAGACCCATCAGGTAGGCCTCCAGCTGTTTCCACGGGACGTTGGCCACGTCACCGCCGGAGACCACCACGTCCCGGACGCCGGGGTGGGTCTTCAGGTAGTCGAGATGCGCCGCGTACCGGTCCACCGGCTTCTCCAGCAGGCGCAGTTTGGTGACCGCCGGGGTGCTGTTGCCGACCAGGTCCATCCGGGTGCAGTGTCCGCAGTACTGCGGGCAGGTGCTCAGCAGCTCGGCGAGCACCTTGGTGGGGTAGCGGTGGGTGAGGCCCTCGGCCACCCACATGTCGTGCTCGTGCAGGGAGTCCCGGCTGGCGTTCGGATGTGAGGGCCAGTCGGGCAGCCGGTCCGAGGCGACCGGCAGCATGTAGCGCCGGATCGGGTCGGCCAGGAACGAGGCGGTGTCCGGCGCCCTGTCCGGGACCATGGTGTTGAGCATCTGCGGCGGGATCAGCATCGACATGGTGGCCAGCTGCTGCTGGTCGGCTTCGAGGTCGGCGTAGAAGCTGTCGTCGAGCAGGTCGCCGAGGACGGCGCGCAGCCGCTTCACGTTCTTCACGCAGTTGACCCGCTGCCACTGGGCGGACTGCCACTGCGCGGCGGTGACGTCGCGCCAGCCGGGGAACCGGGTCCACTCCGGCTCGATCAGTTCACGCCGCTGGTACTCGTACGGCTGCACCGGTTCCTCCTGACGTCGCTTGTGGCTTCGATCAACATACTGGAGAATCTTCGGTCTAGAAACCGTGGGCACGGAAGATTTACGGTGGACCGACGTCAAGCGATAGATGTTCCACATGAGGGAGGTTGGGCATGGCGGGATCCGTGGGTCTGGCGCGGGTGCTCGAGCCGGCCGGGGTGCTGCCGCAGGCGGCCTGGCGACTGGACGACTCGCCGGTGATCGGGCCGGACGAGACACGGATCCGGGTGCAGCGGCTCAACCTGGACGCCGCCAGCTATCGGCAGCTCGCGGAGAAGCACGCGGGAGACGGCGCGGCGATCCGGGCCGAGGTGCTCGAGATCGTCACCACCCGTGGCAAGATGCACAACCCGGTCACCGGTTCCGGCGGGATGCTGATCGGGGTGGTCGAGGAGGTCGGGCCGCAGTCGCCGCTGCCGGTGAAGCCGGGGGACCGGGTGGCGACCCTGGTGTCGCTGACGCTGACACCGCTGCGGATCACCGACGGTCTGGCCGGGTGGGACGGCCGGAGCGAGCAGGTCCCGGCGGACGGGACGGCGATCCTGTTCGGGCGCTCGATCGTGGGCGTCCTGCCGGACGACCTGGCGCCGGAGCTGGCCCTCGCGGTCTACGACGTGTGCGGGGCGCCGGCGCTGACCGACCGCGTCGTCCGCGGCCACCCCGGCCGGCCGGCCGTCACGGTGCTGGGCGGCGCGGGTAAGAGCGGGTCGCTCACTCTTGCCGCTGCCCGGCGCGCGGGTGCGCGTACCACCGCGATCGTCGTCTCCGCGAAGGAGCGCGACGCGCTGGAGAGAGCGGGCCTGGCCGACCGGGTCGCGATCGCCGACGCCCGGGACCCGGTCGCGGTCGCGCAGGCGGTCGGCGAGCCCGCGGACGTCACCGTCGTCTGCGTGGACGTGCCCGGCTGCGAGCACGGCGCGATCCTGGCCACCGCCCCCGGCGGCACGGTGATCTTCTTCTCGATGGCGACCAGCTTCGCCGCCGCCGCCCTCGGCGCCGAGGGGCTGGCCGCGGACGTGACGATGCTGGTCGGCAACGGCTATGTGCCCGGGCACGCGGAGTTCGCCGTCGGCCTGCTGCGCGAGGTGCCCGCGGTGCGGTCGCTCTTCGAGGCCCGGATCGCGGCAGACTGACGCGCATGACTCAGCTACCCCTGGTCCGTTACGTGAACGGTCGCATCTACTCGCCCGCCGACCCGCGCGCCACCGCGATGCTGGTCCGCGGCGACACCATCGCCTGGCTCGGCGACAGTGCGGAGGCGCCCGCCGCCGACCGCACCGTCGACCTGGACGGCGCGCTGGTGACCCCGGCGTTCGTCGACGCCCACCTGCACGCCACCGACACCGGGCTGGCCTTCGACGGCCTCGACCTGTCGGGTGTGCGGTCGGCCGGTGAGCTCCTCGACGCGGTCGCGTCGTTCGCGGCGACGCGTCCGGCCGACGGCGTCGTGCACGGGCACGGCTGGGACGAGTCGACGTGGGCCGAGCAGACCCTGCCGGACGCGGCCGAGCTGGAACGAGCCGGTGGCGGCCGCCGGGTCTATCTGTCGCAGGCGTCGGTGCACTCGGCGCTGGTGTCATCGTCGCTGCTGCCGCCCGGCTCGGACGCTTCCGGCTGGCTGCGTGAGCACGAGCATCACGTGGTGCGGGCGGTGGCGCTCGGCGCGCTGACACCGGCGCAGCGGACC
Organism: Actinoplanes sp. 13; assembly: GCF_056134165.1. NCBI lineage: Bacteria > Bacillati > Actinomycetota > Actinomycetes > Micromonosporales > Micromonosporaceae > Actinoplanes > Actinoplanes sp. 13. The sequence goes on from NZ_JBVYOQ010000036.1 coordinate 40,051, forward strand.
GCCGCGCAGACCACGGCGCTGCGCCGGGCCGCGGCGATGGGCATCGCGGCGGTGCACGAGTGCGCCGGGCCGGGCACGTCCAGCGAGGCCGATTTCGCCTCGGTGCTCGCGCTCTCCGGGCAGGGGCTGCCGCAGGTCTTCGGGTACTGGGGGGAACTGGGCGGCGCGGACCGGGCGCGCGACCTGGGGGCGCACGGCGCGGCCGGCGACCTGTACGCGGACGGCGCGTTCGGCTCGCGGACGGCGTCGGTGCGCTCGCCGTACCTCGACGGCGACCACGGCTGCGGCGAGGCGTTCCTGACCGCCGAGCAGGCCGCGGAGCACCTGCTGGACTGCATCAGGGTCGGCTTCCAGGGCGGTTTCCACGCGATCGGCGACGCGGCGATCGAGACTGTCCTCGACGGTTTCGCGCTCGCCGCGAAGGCCGTCGGCGTGGACCGGCTCCGCGCCGGCCGGCACCGGATCGAGCACGTCGAGCTGATCGACAAGGCGATGATCGCCCGGATGGTCGAGTTCGGCGTCATCGCCTCGGTGCAGCCGGTCTTCGACGCGCTGTGGGGCGGCACGGACCGGATGTACGCGCAGCGCCTCGGCGTCGAGCGTGCCCTGGCCAGCAACCCGCTCGGCCAGATGCACGCCACCGGGGTGACGCTGGCCTTCGGCTCTGACTCGCCGGTCACCGCGCTGGACCCGTGGGCCGTGGTGGTCGCCGCCGCGGCCCCGCGCAACCCGCGGTACCGGATGGCGGTGCGCTCGGCGTTCGCCGCGAGCAGCAGGGGCGGCTGGCGGGCGGCCGGCATCGACGAGCTGGTGGGGGTGCTGGCGCCGCAGCACGACGCGACGTTCGCCGTCTGGGAGACCCCGGGCGGGCTGAGCGAGGGCCTGCCGGCGCTGCTGCCCTCGGACGGGGTCACGCCGCCCCGGCCGATCTGCCGGCGGACGGTGTTGCACGGCGAGACGATCTACGAGGAGTGATCTGGTGGCCGGGAAGTTGGACCTTGATCCGCGGCTGGTGACGCGGGCGCGCGCCCTGGCGGCGCGCGCCGGGCAACCCGTCGTCGACCTGGCGCGCTCGCACACCACTGTGTCGGTGGAACGCGCGGTGCTGCGCCTGGCCGGCGTGCGCGGCGCCGACACCGACGGGATCCCGTGGGTGAACCGCCTGGTCGACGCCGTGCGCGCCGACGTGGGGCTGGGGCACGGGGTGGCCGTGCCGGTGTTCCACGCCCTGCTGCAGTCCGGCGTCGAGGACGTCACGGTGCTGGCGCAGAAGGCGGCGGCCGGGGCGGTCCGGTTCGACATCCCGGCCCGCCGGGGCGAGATCACGGCGGCCCGCAAGGCCGCCTCCCGGGCGGCGCGGGCCGGGCTCAAGCTGGTCGACCGGCGCCGGGCCGAGCGGGATCGCATGATCAAGCGGTACGGCGACCCGAAGCAGCGCCCGTGGATCTATCTGATCGTGGCGACCGGCGACATCTACGAGGACATCCCGCAGGCGCAGGCGGCCGCCCGGGCCGGCGCGGACATCATCGCGGTGATCCGCTCCACCGGGCAGTCACTGCTGGACTACGTGCCGGAGGGCGCCACCCGGGAGGGGTTCGCCGGCACGTACGCCACCCAGGAGAACTTCCGGTTGATGCGGGCCGCCCTGGACGAGACGTCGAAGGAGCTGGGCCGCTACATCCGGCTGACGAACTACGCCTCCGGGCTGTGCATGCCGGAGATCGCGGCGCTGGCCGGGATGGAACGCCTCGACATGATGCTGAACGACTCGATGTACGGGATCCTGTTCCGCGACATCAACCCGATCCGCACCTTCGTCGACCAGCGGTTCTCCCGGCAGGTGCACGCCCGTGCCGGAATCATCATCAACACCGGTGAGGACAACTACCTGACCACCGCGGACGCGGTCGAGGCCGCCCACACGGTGACCGTGTCGCAGTTGCTGAACGAGTTCTTCGCCCACGAGGCGGGTCTCGCCGACGGGCAGCTCGGGCTGGGGCACGCCTTCGAGATCAACCCCGACCTGCCCGACTCGTTCCGGCTGGAGCTGGCGCACGCGCTGCTGGCGCGGGAGCTGTTCCCGGACGCGCCGCTGAAGTGGATGCCGCCCACCAAGCACATGACCGGCGACGTCTTCCGGGGCAACCTGCTCGACGGGTTCTTCAACCTCGCGGGCGCGCTCACCGGCCAGGGCATCCTGCTGGTCGGCATGATGACCGAGGCGGTGGTGACGCCGTGGCTGTCCGACCGCGACATCGCCCTGCAGAACGTGCGGTACGTCCTGAACGGCGCCGGCAACCTGCACGAGGACTTCACGCCGGGCGAGTTCATCCGGGGCCGCGCCGACCAGGTCCTGCACGAGGCGATCGCCCTGCTGGAGCGGATCGCCGACGACACGCTGCTCAACGCCATCGCCGACGGCACCTTCGGGATCATGAAACGCCCGGCCGACCGGGGCAAGGGACTCGACGGCGTGGCCCGGCACGAGGACGGCTACTACAACCCGGTCGTGGAGGCGTTGTGACGATCATCCGGCCCTACGGCGACACCACCGGCGACGGGATGGTGCAGCTCTCCTTCACCCTGCCGATCCCGCACGACAAGCGCGCCGAGGGCGCCGCCGTCCAGCTGGCGAACAAGATGGGCATGGACCCGGCGCTGCTGGTGCACGCCAAGCAGATGGGTGACGGCTACACGTTCTTCGTCGTCTACGGCAAGGTCGGCCATCTCGTCGACACCGACAAGGTGCAGGTCGTCGAGCGCGACTTCCCGCTGCTCAGCGCCAAGGAGGTGAACGCCGCGGTGAAACGGGGGCTGCGGCGGCGCCTCAACGTGGTCGGCGCCTGCATCGGCACCGACGCGCACACGGTGGGCATCGACGCGATCCTCAACCTCAAGGGCATCGCGGGGGAGAAGGGCCTGGAGTCGTACGCCGAGCTGTCGGTGACCAACATGGGCGCGCAGGTGTCGGTGCCCGACCTGGTCGAGACGGCCCGGGAGCGCCGGGCCGACGCGGTGCTGGTCTCCCAGGTGGTCACCCAGCGCGACGCCCACCTGCAGAACACCCGGGCCATGTCGGCGGCGTTCCGGGAGGCGCTGCCGGCCGGCAGACGGCCGCTGCTGATCGTCGGCGGGCCGCGCTTCGACGAGCTGATGGCCGCCGACCTCGGGGTGGACCGGATCTTCAGCCGCGGCACCACCCCCCGGGAGGTCGCCTCCTACCTCGTCCACGCCCTCGTCACGGAGAGACAGCGCTCATGATCACCGTCACCCATCGCCGGTACGTCCCCTACTCCCACGCCCACTACGCCGGGAACCTTGTCGACGGGGCGTACTCGCTCGGCCTGTTCGGTGACGTGGCCACCGAGGTGTGCATCCGGCTGGACGGCGACGAGGGGCTGTTCGCCTCGTACGACGACGTGCAGTTCAAGGCGCCGGTGCGGGCCGGTGACGTCCTGGAGATCACGGCGACGGTGCTGACCATGGGCACCCGCTCCCGGAAGATCAGTTTCACCTCGACGGTCGTGTGCCGTGGCTCGGGCGGGTCGGCGGCTCAGGTGCTCGACGAGCCGATCACCGCCGTGACCGCGGTCGGGACCGTGGTGGTGCCGGCCCGGTGAACGCCGTGGTCTGCGTGGACGTCGGGTCCACGTACACCAAGGCCGCCCGCGTCGACCTCGACGGTGCGCGACTGGTCCGCCGGGCCGAGGTGCCCACCACCTCCGGGACCGACGTGCTGCACGGCCTGGACGCCGCCGTGGCGGCCGTCGGCGGCGGGGACGAGATCTATGTCTGCTCGTCGGCCGGCGGCGGGCTGCGGCTCGCCGTGGTCGGTTACGAGGCCCTGGTGACCGCGGAGGCCGGCCACCGGGTCGGGCTGTCCGCGGGCGCCCAGGTCGTGCACGTGGCCGCGGGGCCGCTGACCGGGCCCGGCGTGAGCGCGTTGCGAGCCGCCCGGCCGGACGTGGTGCTGCTGGTCGGCGGCACCGACGGCGGGGACAGCGAGGTGCTCCTGCACAACGCGCGGCGGCTCTCCCGCTTCAAGGCCCCGATCGTGGTTGCCGGCAACACCGACGCGCGGGCGCCCGTCGAAGCGATCCTCGGCGTGCGGGCCACCGAGAACGTGCTCCCGCGCATCGGCGTCCTCAACCCCGGACCGGCCCGCGCGGCGATCCGCGACGTCTTCCTGCGGCACGTGATCGGCGGCAAACGCCTCTCCCGCGGCCGTCGCTTCGCATCGCTGGTCCGCGCCGCCACCCCGGACGCTGTGCTGGCCGGGGTCGAGCTGCTCGCCGACCTCACCGGCTCCGGGGTGCTGGTGGTGGACGTCGGCGGCGCCACCACCGACGTCTACTCGGCCCTGGTCCCGGACGCGGAGAGCGACTCCGGCCCGCGCCGGGACGTGGCCGGGACGCTGTGGCGGTCCCGCACCGTCGAGGGTGACCTCGGCGTGGCGGCCGGCGCGGACGGCACCCGCGCGGCGGCGGCCACCGAGAAGCTGCCGGAGCCGCACGACGATCTGTCCCTGGCGACCGCCGCGGCGGTGGTGGCACTGCGCCGGCACGCGCGCGGCCGCCCCGGTCTCCGCGACGTACGCCTTGTGGTGGGTTCCGGCGGCGTCCTGCGACACGGTGGAGGGACACGGGTCCTCGACGCGGTGCTCGGTGACGTCGGTGGTGGCTGGGCCCCGCCGGAACATGCCAAAGCTGTCGTCGACACGGAGTACGTGCTGGCCGCCGCCGGATTGCTCGCTGTCGATCATCCGCAGGTCGCGGCGGCACTTCTGGGCCAGTCGATCGGGTCGATGGAGAGACACGCCGATGAACGCGACACGCCGGGACGCCGAACTCCTGGTTGACAGGACGCCGGTGTCCGGACGTACCGTCTTCAGGTCCTGTTCACGGCGAGCGGTTGTGATCCGCTTCGTTCCACCACCCACTGGCCGCAGTCCTCGCTGGGGTCGCGCGTTCAGCCAGGTCCAGGGGGTGTGGAGGCGAAGCGGCGCGGACCGGGCCGCGTTCAGGTGGTCGTCTGGGGATCAGGCGGCGGCCAGTAGACAACGGCACGGCGCGGGCATCCGGCTCGTGGCGGGCCGGTCCGAAGGTCACCGCGGGATCACCGGGCCCACCGGCCGGGAACGGATGAGACGGAAGCACCCGAGGAGCGTGGCCGAAACGTGGCCGCGCTCCTCCGTCGTCGCAGGCCATCGGCGGGTAGCCTGCGACCCGTGGAAATGACACTGCCGCCGCCCGCCCTCGCTGATCCAGGCCCGGACGCCCGGTCGCGGCGCCCGCTGCGCCTGCCGGTCGCCGTGGCGCTGGCAGTGGCGGCCGGCCTCGCGGTGCTCGCCGCGCTGCCGCCGTTCGGCCTGTGGTGGCTGGCCCCGGGCGGGGTGGCCCTGCTCGCCGGCGCGGTGCACCGGCGGCGCCTGCGCGCCGGTTTCGGCCTCGGGACGCTCGCCGGCCTGGTGCTGTTCGTCCCCCTGCTGGAGTGGACCACGATCGGCGCCGGCTGGCTGCCGTGGATCATCCTGTCCGTCTCCCAGGCGCTGTTCCTGGGCCTGGCCGGGCTCGCCGGGGCCTGGGCCTCGCCGCTGGTGGAGCGGTGGCCGGCGCTGTGGCCGCTCTGGGGCGGACTGCTGTGGACCAGCATGGAGGCGTTGCGCGACCGCGCCCCGTTCGGCGGCTTCCCCTGGGGCCGGCTGGCGTTCAGCCAGGGCGACGCCCCGTCGCTGCGGCTGGCCGCGTGGGGCGGCGCGCCGCTGGTCACGTTCGCGGTCGCCGCGGCGGGTGGGGCGCTGGTGGCGATCGCCCTGCACCGCACCCCGCGCCGGGCCGCCCTGTTCGCGGTGGCCGCCGCCGTCACGATGGGCGCGCCGGCCGCCGTCCCGCTCACCCAGCCGGGCGGCGCCACCTCGACCGTCGCGCTGGTCCAGGGCAACGTGCCCCGGCTCGGGCTGGACTTCAACGCCCAGCGCCGCGCCGTGCTGGACAACCACGTCAACGGCACCCGGCAGCTGGCCGCCGAGGTCGCCGCCGGCCGGCAGCCGCAGCCCGACCTGGTGGTCTGGCCGGAGAACTCCAGCGACATCGACCCGCTGCGCAACGCCGACGCGGCCGCCGCGATCTCCTCGGCCGCCGACACGATCGACGCGCCGATCCTGGTCGGCACGCTGCAGCGCACCGACGTGCCCGGCGACATCTACAACGTCGGCATCCTGTGGCGCCCGGGCACCGGTCCGGACCACTCCCAGCAGTACGAGAAGCGCCACCCCGTCCCGTTCGCCGAATACATGCCGCTGCGCTCGGTCGCCCGGCTCGTCACCGACAAGGTCGACCTGGTGCGCAACATGCTTGCGGGTGACGCCCCCGGCGTGGTCGACACCGGCGGCGGGATCGTCGGCGACGTCATCTGCTTCGAGGTGGCCTACGACGGGATCGTGCGGGACACCGTCACCGGCGGGGCGCAACTGCTCGCCGTGCAGACCAACAACGCCACCTTCAACGAGGCCGAAGCCCTGCAGCAGCTCGCCATGGTGCGGCTGCGCGCTGTCGAGCACGGCCGCAACGGATTGATGGTCTCCACGGTCGGCGTGTCCGCTTTCGTGGACGCCGAAGGCGATGTGTATGGTTCGACCGGTTTCAACACTGCTGCGGTGGTGGTCCGTGACATCCACCTGGATGGACCGCGTACGCTGGCGACTCGTTCGGGCATCTGGCCCGAGGTGATCGCGGTCTTCCTGACGCTGATCGCCCTCGCCGCCGTGCTGCCTCTACGCCGTCGGCGCGACGACACGAGCAGCACGGGTGATCAGGCTACGGAGGAACGGTGAGCGAGGCGGAAGGCTACCCGGGAGTGGGACGGGTCCTCGTGATCATCCCGACGTACAACGAGGCGGACAACGTCCGGTCGATCACCGAGCGGGTGCGCACGGCGGTTCCCGAGGTCGACATCCTGGTCACCGACGACAACTCGCCGGACGGCACCGGCGCCATCGCCGACGAGCTCGCGGTCGCCGACGATCACATCTTCGTGCTGCACCGGGCCGGCAAGGAAGGGCTCGGCGCGGCCTACAAGGCCGGCTTCGCCTGGGCCAAGGACAAGGGCTACGACGCGGTCGTCGAGATGGACGCGGACGGCTCGCACGCCCCCGAGGAGCTGTCGAAGCTGCTCGACGCGCTCGGCGACCACGACGTGGTGCTCGGCACCCGCTACATCCCCGGCGGCAGCGTGCACAACTGGCCGATCCACCGGCTGCTGCTCTCGCGGGGCGGCAACATCTACATCCGGATGGCGCTGGGCATGCCGTTCAAGGACGCCACGGGCGGCTACCGGGCGTACCGGATCGGCGTCCTCGACAAGATCGACGTGGCCTCCATCGCCTCCACCGGCTATTCGTTCCAGGTGGAGATGGCCTGGCGGTCCTTCCGGCAGGGTTACCGGATCATCGAGGTGCCGATCACGTTCACCGAACGCGAACACGGCGTCAGCAAGATGAGCGGCAACATCTTCAAGGAACAGCTGCTCAGGGTCACTCTGTGGGGCGCGCAGGCACGCCGGGACAGTCTGCTCAATCTCCTCAACCGCAAACCGCGACAGGGTTCCACCTGGCCGTGAGGTGGCATGCTTGACCCGGGCCCGGGCGTTGCGGGCCCGGGATTGCGGAGGACGAACCCCATGCGGCGAAGCAGACTGGCCTACCTACCCCTCGCGTTCCCGCTCCTGGCGTTCGCGGAGATCATGACCTTCCTGGCGGTCTCGCACGCCATCGGCACCGGCTGGGCGATGCTCATCCTGGTCGTCAGCACCATCACCGGCTTCGCTCTGCTGCGCCGCGAGGGCATCCGCGGCTGGCACGCCTTCCAGGACGCCGCCCGCGCCGGCCGCCCGCCCGGCGCCGAGGTCTCGCACTCCCTGATCGGCCTCGGCGGCGCGCTGCTGCTCGCCATCCCCGGCTTCATCACCGGCGTCGCCGGCCTGCTCCTTCTGCTGCCACCCGGCCGCATCCTCGCCCGCCGCGGCGTCGAGCGCTTCGCCCAGCGCAACCTCGGCGGCGCCGTCACCAGCGACCTCTTCGGCCCCCGCCGCGTCAAGGTCCACCCCGGCGACCCGGTCACCGTCGTCGTCCGCGACGACGAGCCCCGTCCTCCGGCCGGCGCCATCGAAGGCGAGATCGTCCGCTGAGCGGGGCTGTCGCGCTTTCCTGACTTCGGATGTACGCGCCAGGCCCTCCCCAACCGCACCTATGACGTCCCGGGCCACCACGCGGCCGCCCTGCACCGGCACGGCCACAGCGCGACCGCCGGGCCGAAGCGGCCCGTCGCGCTTCGGGCCCACCCGTAGCCCTGCGCGGCGCGCCTGCCGCCCGCCCGTCGCGCTCGTTCGCCCGGTCGAAGCGCACCGTCCCGCTTCCGAGCCGCCCATGCGATGAACCTGCACGTGCCCTTGCCTGCCGGACCGACGTCGATGCCGACGCGGAGACGAGTGCGCTTTGCGATGACGTGGCGCGTTAATCGGATAGCTCCGTTCGGGGCCCGAACGGCCGCAGGACGCACGCGAAAGGGCCGCCCCGGCGACGGGACGGCCCTTCTGGTCGAGTGCGGTCAGCGTCCGCGGCGGGTGCGGACCTCCTGCAGTCGCTCGTTGAGAATGTCCTCGAGCTCGGCGATCGAACGCCGCTCGAGCAGCATGTCCCAGTGGGTGCGCGGTGGCTTGGCCTTCTTCTGCTCCGGCTCGTTGCCGTCGACCAGCCGGGCCACGCTGCCGTCGAACTTGCACTCCCAGGTGGTGGGCACCTCGGCGTCGACAGCGAACGGAACCTCGAACTGGTGACCCTTGACGCACAGGTACTCACGGGTCTGTCGGGGCGCCAGCTCGGTGTTACGGTCGGACTCGTAGCTGACTGCGCCTAGACGGCTGCCGCGCAGCATGCGTTCGCCCATGATCGGCTTTCCCCTCGCTCGTGGTGCTGCTCTCGTTGGTGTAACGAAAGGGGCGGCCGCTGGATTCCTGCCATCGGCTTCTCTCCGGCGCCGCCGTAATGTGTCTGTCCGGACCGCCGGTATCGGCGGAGTTAACGCTATGAGCGTAACCGGCCGCACCCGTTACACGGCAAACCGAACCGGTGTGCGAGTGGACCTTGGTCCACTTTACGGGGGTTTGCGACTTGTGCGGGTGCTGCGATGTCAGTCACTCACTCTGATTCACCGGTAATTAACGCACCTTTGGGTTGGCAGCCGGTTGGCGATCGGTAGCGATCTGGTAGCAGTCACCCGGGGATTCGCCCTTCTTGATGCGTTTCGTGCGCCTCCCTTACGTGAGAAATCTCGCCCTGTCGATAGCACGACCGCAGGGAACTCGATCACGTCCCGGTGGCCGCCCCCGGACCCCAGCCCCGCACCCGCCGAAGCCGAGCCAGGCCCCCGCCAAGACCGCGGCCGGCACCGCGCAAGAGAGCCGCCACGGCGGCGCTTGCGTGTGAAGTCGGGGTCGCTATGGGGGCGTAACTTCACACGCTGGGTGGGGGTCAGCTGCTCGTGGAGGCGGCGGGCTGGGCGGGCGCCGGACGGGCGGAACCGAGCGACGCGAGCGCTGACGCCAAGTCGCTGACCTGGGAAGTCAGCTGGGCGACGCGGGTCTGTGCGGCCTCGGCGTCCGACAGGGCCGCGGCCAGGCGTCGCTCCAGGTCCGTGCGGTCGTTGGCGGCGCGGTCCAGATCGGCGATGGTACGGCGGAGCGCGTCACGCTCGGCCATGACGTCCTTGAGCTCCTCGCCCACGACCGCCGACGTGGCCCGCACCCGCTCCAGCTCAGCGGCGGAGGCGGCCCGCACCTGCTGCAGCTCGGCCGCCGACGCGGCCCGTGCCTGCTCCAGCTCGGCGGCAGCCGCGGCACGAACCTGCTGGAGCTCGGCGGCGGACGCGGTGCGGGCGTCCTCAAGAGCGGACACCCGGCGGGCGGCCTCGTCGAGCCGCGACTGCAGCTGGGCGACCTGGTCCCGGGCGGCGGACAGTTCCTGCTGGGCGGCTTCGGTCGTACGCCGGAGATCTGTCGCGTCCTTGAGGGCCGTGGTCAGGTCCCGTTCGGCGGCGTCGCGCTGGTTGCGCATCTCGGTCAAGGCGTGCCGCGCCTCGCTCAGTTCGGCGGCCGCGGCGTCGCGTTCGGCCTCGGCCCGTTCGCGCAGCGCGGCCGCCGCGGTGGCCGTGCGCACCGCCTCGTCGCGTGCCGTGACCGCCTCCTGGGACCGTTTCCCGGCCTCTTCGGCCGCCCGTTCCGCGTCCGCCGCCCGCTGCCGGGCCTCGTCGCGTTCCGCGGTGGCCGCCACGGCGATCCGCTGCGCCGCCGCGGTCGTGGCCTCGGCCTGCTCGGCGTCGCGGCGGGCGTCGTCGCGTTCCGCGTGCGCGGCGGCGACCTGCCGGGACGTCTCCGCGCGCACCTCGGCGACCTGCCGCTCGACGCCCGCCGGGGACATCTCCGAGTGCAGCGCCTCGGTGAGGGTGCCGACCAGCGTGTCCAGGCGGTCGACGACCTCCCAGGTGCGCGCGACCGAACCGGCCAGGCCGGGGGAGGAGCGGTGCCGCATCCGCACGTTACGGGAGGCGCGCTGGCACTCGCCGTCGTTGTCGCGGCAGTAGCGGAACGGGCGGCCAGCCGAGGCGCGCTGCGGCACCGGGCGACCGCAGTGCGAGCAGGGCCGGGTCTCGGCTTCGGGTTCAGGCGCAGTCATAGCGCCCTAAACCCTAGGCCGAGGTCCCACCCACGGCCGGTAGCGACACCGACAAGGTCACCAACCACGCCGTACGACCGGGGTCGACGTCCCCGGTGGTGACCTACAGCCGGCCGGCGACGCGCAGGTGACTGAGGCGCCGACGGCCCGCAGCACGGCCGCCGGGCTGGTCATCGATTGTTATGATCAGCCCGGCGCGTGGTTCTCCGGTGGGTCGGCGCTCTCCTCGGCATGGTTGCCGTGAGCGTCGCCGCTATCAGTTCCGTGCACCTCGTCGGATGGGCCCTGCTGCTCCTGAGAGAGAACTTCCCCAACGCGTCTCTTGTTGGTGGGTGCGGCCTGATCGTGAGCCCAACCGTCGTCGTCTGGATCAGGAGACGACTTCGGCGCACGCGCTGCGCCGTTTCGCCGCCGGTGCGGGCTGGCAGCATGTCGATGCGGGGCGCCACGACTGGCCCTGGACCGACCTGCTTCATCAGGGCGATGAAGTGCGGGCACGAGCGAGAGGCCGGATCCGTATCAGGTCCGCCTGGAGATTTCAGTCCGGCGGCTTCCCGGTGACCGTCGGCGAGGTCAGTTCGACAGGCACGATTCTCGACGGCGTCATCGACCGGGACCACGGTCAGATCGTCTTCGTGCTGATCGACCTGCCTGAGCCCGCCGGGTCCATGTCGATGCGCAGGCGGTTCGAGCATCACGGCGACGGCATCCCGAACAGCGCCGCCCTCGATGTCGCCTTCCTGGGCGGCGAGATCCCGCCGTGGACGGTCCGCGACTACGAGCTCTTCGCCTTTCAGCGGCCCCGGCGCGGCGCCCACCCCGACGGCGTTCGTGAGGCCGTGCGGCGCACCCTGCGTGTCGCTCAGCTACTGGGACTCGGCCCCTCGCAGCCTCGGCCATCGCCACGGGCCTGTGGCGGTGGTCTACCGGGTGGCGGGACCGCTGGTGGGTGAGTTGGCAGCTCCGCCCGGCGGTCGCGGCAATGGCCCGGGTGGCAGTCCGGTCGCGGGGATGCCACGGGACCGGAGCCAGGTCGTACTGAAGAAAGGTTGTCATCTTCGGGGCTGTGGTTCGCGGGCAGGAGCGTCATGTCTTCGGAGATCTAACCGCCGACGAGCGCGAGACAGCCGTTCAGGCGGTGTGTGTTGCCCGGGTGCCCGGCGATCCGCGGGTGAGCGAGGCGGCGACGCGGCTGGCGGGGCGATGGGTCAGGCGGAGGATGCGGCCGGTTCATCAAGCCGTGTTCCTCGGCCTCTTCGTGCTGCTGTCGATCTACTGGGGATCTTCGTGACGCGGTGGGGCTGGCTCGGCGTGCTCTTCTGGCCGGTGATGGCCTGGCTTCCGGTGCGGCTGGAGACCCGCCGGCAGCGCGCCGGCGAACGCCACCTACGCACCGCGGAAGGTGCCTGATCCGTACGCCCGCACCACCGCCGCCATGTCGTCCCCGCCGTGGCCGGCCGCTACCGCCTCCGCGAACAGGTCCCGGCACACCGTCAGCAGCGGCAGGCCGCCGGCCTCGACGATCAGCTCGCTGTTGTAGAGGACATCGCGCACCGACGCCTGGACCTCGAAGTCGCCGTCGGCCAGCTTGCGGGCCTTGATCCGGGACACCGCACTGGCCATCGGGCCCGCGTCCAGCGTCCGCAGGAGCACTTCCGGGTCGAGGCCGTGCAGCGCGGCGAAGTGGAACGCCTCGGCCAGGCCGGTGACCATGCTGATCAGGAACGTGTTGACGGCCAGTTTCATCCGCAGCCCGCCGGGGACGGCGCCGCAGGGGACCACCGACGAGCACATCGGGGCCAGCAGCGGCGCGACCCGGTCGGCGGCAGGCCGGGGACCGGCCAGCATCGCCACGAGCTGGCCGGCCGCTGCCGGGCCGCGGGAACCGGAGACCGGCGCCTCGACGTACGACCCACCGAGCGCCTGGACGCGGGCCGACAACTCGGCCGAGTACGAGGGGGCGACAGTGCCCATGTTGACCACGATCCGGCCGGAGAGCGGGCAGCCGTCCAGCACCTCGTCGATCACGTGGTCGTTAGCGAGCATCAGGATGACGATCTCGGCGGCGGCGAACACCTCGGACGGCGCGGCGGCCACGGTGGCGCCGGCCTCGCGCAACTCACCGAGGGCGGGGGTGGAGCGGTTCCAGACGACGAGGGGGACGGCGGCGCGGGCGAGGTTCAGGGCCATCGGCCGGCCCATCACCCCGAGGCCGAGGAAGCCAACGGTCACCCGCCGGACGTTACGCAGCGACCGGCGGGGCCGCCGCGTCCAATCGGGCGGAATTGGTCTGCTCCCGCATGCCCCACGGCGAGCCGTACGCCACCAGCAGGTCCAGGAAGGGCTTGGGCGGGAACGCTTCGGGGCCGAGCACCCCGGCGCCGGACCACACGCCGGCGGCGAGCAGTTCCAGGGCCACCACCGGGTTCACGGCTGTCTGCCACACCACGGCCTGACTGCCGTACTCCGTCATCGACCACTCGTTGTCGACGACGTGGTAGAGGTACACCTCTTTCTCGACGCCGGCACGCTTACCGCGTACCCACGTCCCTGCGCATGTCTTGCCTCGCATGCGCTCGCCCAGCGTGGCCGGATCCGGCAGCGAGGCCGCGACCACGTCTCGCGGTGAGACCGCGACCGGGCCGCCGGGGCCGGGCACCTTGACCGTCTGGGTCCTGTCCAGCCCGAGCTGGTGCAGCGTCTTGAGCGTGCCGATGAACTGCTCGCCGAGGCCGTACTTGAAGGTGACCCGCCGCGCACCCACCCACCGGGGGATCAGCAGCACCTCCTCGTGCTCCACGTTGACGCACTCGACCGGGCCGATGCCCTCCGGGAAGTCGAACACCTCGGGCTCGCTGAACGGCGCCGTGGTGAACCAGCCCTTGTCCTTCTCGTAGACGACCGGCGGGTTCAGGCATTCCTCGATCGTCGTCCAGATGTTGAACGACGGGGCGAAGTCGTAGCCGTCGACGGACAGGTTGGCCCCGTCGCGGATGCCCACCTCGTCGATCTCGTCGAACAGTTCGTCGGCCGCGTACCGGGCGAACACGTCGGAGAGGCCCGGCTCGACGCCGATGCCGACCAGCGCGAGCAGGCCAGCCCGCTCCCACTGGGCGCTCTGCTCGAACTGCGCGTCGCCGAGCTTGATCCCGCACTCCTCGTACGGCCGGGACGGATGCGGCCGGGACAGCGACATCGCCATGTCGAGATAGGTCGCGCCGGCCGCGCGGGCCGCCTCGAACAGCGGCATCACGAACCGCGGGTCGGTCGCGTTCAGCAGCACGTCGCTGCCGGTCTCGCGGAGCAGCGCCGCGACGGCGGCGCGGTCGGCGGCGTCGATCTGCGCGGCCCGGAAGCGGGGGTCGTCCAGGAAGCCCACCGCGGCCGACGCCCGCGCCAGGTCGTAGTCGGCCACCACCATCTCGTCGAAGAACGGGCGCCGGGCCGCGATCCGGGTGATCGCTGTGCCGACACCCCCAGCACCCACCAGGAGGATTCGCATGGGGCACATGAAACGCGTGTTGCGTTCCTAAGGTCAACTGTGTTGGCATAAGGACATGCCGAAGCCTGTCGTGCCGGAGGAGAAGCGCCGCCGCCGGCGCCCCACCCGCAGCGGCACCGTCCTGTCCGAGCAGCTCATCGTCGACGCCGCCCTGCGCCTGCTGCGCGAGCACGGCAGTGCCGGCCTCACCGCGCGCCGGCTCGGCCTCGCGCTGGACTGCGACCCGAGCGCGCTCTACCGCTACTTCCGTGGCATGGACGAGATCATCCTGGCGATCGGCGACGCGCTGATCGGGCAGGCCTTGCGCGGCTGGTCACCGAGCGGTGAGTGGCGCGACGACCTGCGCGCGCTGGGCAAGCGCATCCACGCCGCCTACATCGCCCACCCGCAGGCCGCGGTGCTCACCACCAGCCGGGTCACCGGGCGCCCCAACGAGCTCGCCGCCGACGAGGCGGTCCTCGCCGTGCTGCACTCCGCCGGGCTGCCGGTCCCGCAGGCCGTCCGGGTCTATCACGCCTTCATCGACCAGACCCTGGCGTTCGCCGCCCTGGACGCGGCGTCACTGGCGCTGCCCAACGCCGCCCTGCTCGCCGAGGAGCAGGTGTGGCGGTCCACGTACGCGCGGCTGCCCGCGGCCACCCACCCGCATGTCGCGGAGGTGGCGCCGTTGCTGGCCGCGGAGATGGTCGGCAGTGCGTACCCGGCCGCTCTGGAACTGCTCCTCGACGGCATCGCCGCCCACCGCCCGACTGTGTGAAGTTGGGGTGCGATACGCACCCGAACTTCACACACAGGGCGTTGGCCCTCTGCCGTCGGCAGATTGCCTGCCGGCCGGTGGGCGCGGCGACGTAGCGTCGGCACGCATGGAGATGGTGACGATCACCCCGCGGCTGGTGATGCTGGCCTTCCCGGTGGGCCACGCATACCTGTGGCTCGACGACGACGGGCTCACCCTGATCGACACCGGCGTGCCCGGCTCCGCCCCGGAGATCGCGCGGGCGATCGGCGAACTCGGCCACTCCGCGCGGGACCTGCGCCGGGTGCTGCTCACCCACTTCCACGAGGACCACGCCGGGTCGGCCGCCGCAGTGGCCGGCTGGGGCGACGTCGAGATCATCGCCCACCGGGCGGACGCGCCGATGATCCGTGGGCAGGCCGCCGGGCCGCCACCGGTGCTTTCCGACTGGGAGGCGCGGTTGTGGGACCAGGTGCACGCCGGGATGCCCGACGAGCCGGCGCCTCCGGTGCGAGTGGATCGCGAGCTCGGCGACGGCGACGAGATCGACCTCGGCGGGGGAGTGCGCGCCGTCAGCGTCGCCGCGCCCGGTCACACCCCCGGCAGCGTCGCGTTCTTCCTGCCGGAGCCGCGGATCCTGTTCACCGGCGACACGATCGCCCGGGCCCCGGACGGCGCGGTGATGGTGGGCGTCTTCAACGCCGACCCGGAGCGGGCCGTGCTCTCGTTCCACCGGCAGGCCGGCCTCGGCGCCGACATCGCCTGCTTCGGTCACGGCGAGCCGCTGACCAGTGGCGCCGCCGCCCGGCTGCGGGAGGCCGCCCCTCAATAGATCGACTCGGGCTCGCCGTCGGAGTTCTGCAGCCCACAGTTGCAAGAGCTTGGCAACAACCCACCGCTCTCAATATGCTGCGGGAAGTCGGGCCCGGTGCCCCGGCGTCCCTCGGAAGGGCGTGCCATGGACGTGACGGCGATGCACATCGCCAACGGGATCATCAACGGTCCCGTTTCGATGATTTTCTTGCTGGTGGCGCTCGCCGGGCTGGCGGTCTGCGTCTGGCGGGCGCAGGCCGACCTGGACGACCGGCTGGCCCCGATGGCGGGCCTGGTCGCCGCCTTCATCTTCGCCGTGCAGATGCTCAACTTCCAGGTGCTGCCCGGTGTCTCCGGTCACCTGCTGGGCGGCACCCTCGCGGTCATCCTGGTCGGCCCGTGGGTCGGGTCGCTCTGCGTCGCCACGGTGCTGTTCGTGCAGTGCCTGCTGTTCGCCGACGGCGGCCTCACCGCGATCGGGCTCAACATCACCAACATGGCCCTGCTCGGGACCGCCGCGGCGTACCTGCTGGTGGCCCTTCTGCTCCGGGTCTTGCCGCGCACAGCCGGCGGCCTCGGCGCCACCGCCTTCATCGCCTCGGTGATCGGCGTCGTGGTGGCCTCGCAGGGCTTCGTCCTGCAGTACGCGCTCGGCGGCACCACCGAGCTGCCGATGACCGGCGTCGCCGCCACGATGGCCGGCGTGCACGTGCTGATCGGCATCGGCGAGGGCCTGATCGCCGCCACCACCGTGGTCACCGTCGCGCGGGTGCGTCCCGACCTGGTCTACGCGCTGCGCCGCTTCCGCAGACCCACCATCGAGAAGGTCGGAGCCGCCGCATGAACTTCAGACTCGGCCGGTTCCTCGCCACCGGCCTGCTGTTCTCGCTGCTGCTGGCCGGGGTGGTCAGCAACTTCGCCTCCGGCAGCCCGGACGGCCTGGACCACGCGGCGCGCGAGGGCTGCACGTTCAACGCCGACGGCGAGATCACCGGCGGCACCTGCATGGCCCAGCAGGAGGGCGACCACCAGCTGGGCGACAGCCCGCTCGCCGATTACGGCATCCGCGGCATCGACAACGAGTTCGTGTCCACCGGCCTGTCCGGCGTGCTCGGCGTGCTGGTCACCTTCGCGATCGGCGGCGGCCTCTTCTGGCTGGTCCGGCGCCGCGACAGAGCACCTTCATAGCGTACGGGCCATGCCCGGTCCCGGGGCCGCACCGCGACCTCACTGCCGGGGCCGGGCCGCAGGGCGGGGCACCCTCGTCGTACCCGCCAAGATCGTCGCTTAGCCTGCAACCATGTCGCGAACGTCGTTGCTGCTGGTGTCCGACCTGTCGTACCCCGCCGCGGGGCGCCGCTACGGCGACGAGGACGTGTGGCTGTCCGCCCGGCTGCGCCAGGACTTCGACGTCGCGATCTGCTCTCCCCTCGACGCGACCGCGCTGATGCCGTCCTTCGACCTGGTGCTGGTCCGCAACTCCGGCCCGGTGATCCACTACCGGGAGGCCTACGACCGGTTCCGGGAGGCGGCTGCCGCCTCCGGGACGGTGGTGGTCAACCCGCTGACCGGCCGCGGCGACCAGCGGGGCAAGGGCTACCTGCTGGAACTGTCCCGGGCCGGTGAGCCGGTCATCCCCACCGTCGACCGGCCGGCCGACCTCGACAGGTTGCCGCCGGCGGCCGAGTACGTGGTCAAGCCGGTACTCGGCGCCGACTCGATCGGGCTACGGTTCGTGGACCGGTCCGAGCTGGCCGCGGCCGACGTCGACGGGTGCCTGATCCAGCCCCGGGTCGACGTGCGGCACGAGATCTCCTTCGTGTTCGTGGGCCGGACGTTCTGCTATGCGATCTACGCCCCCGACCGGTCCCGCCGCTGGGACCTGACGCCGTACGACGCGAGCGCCGAGGAGATCGCGTTCGCGCAGCGGTTCGTGGACTGGAACAGCCTCGACAAGGGGGTGCAGCGGGTGGACGCCTGCCGCACACGCGACGGTGACCTGCTGCTGGTGGAGCTGGAGGACCTCAACCCGTACCTCTCCCTGGACGTGCTGCCGGCCGAGGTGCGCGAGTCCTTCTGCCGCGACCTGGTTCACAGCCTGTGCGGACGGTGACCCTGGACGGACCCGCCGATTTCATGCGAACGGTATCCGCGCCCAGCTCCACATCCGGCACCGGCGTGCGCCGATCCGTTCGCTGACGTCAAATGTCGAGCCCATCGCCCTCGGGTCGCTCTGCGGCGTCAGTAGCAACTGCCGCAGGTCGGGTTGGTGCCCTTACGCGCAGGCGGATAGACGCTGCCCACGTACGGTGCGGTGGTGACCTCCTTGGCGACGAGCGGGTCCGTCACGTCGAGCCACTTCGATGTCGCGGTCATGCCGTTCTCCGCGACGGTCACCTGGACACATGCGATACGTGAGTGTTCGCCGGCCAGGACGCAGACGCCGTAGTCGCCAGGGAACGGCTGCACGATCGCGGCGCCGAACTCGGGCGTCACGTTGAGGGTCTCGAACAGCCGGACCTGGTAGCCGGCCGAGTGGCCCGTCTCACGGCCCGCCCGGTAGACGGCGAGACGAATACCGCCTCCGGTGACCGTCGGCGCACATTCGACGGCCGTGCCGGAGATGACGAACCAGTCCACCGATTTGTCGCGGATGGCGTTGCCCAAGGAGGCGGTGGCGCACGGAGCCATGGTCCATGGCACCGGGTCCGCGGCCGACACGGGTGCAGGGCCGGCGAGCACGGTTGCCAGGGCCGCGGCGAACGCGGCTGCGCTGAGGCGAAGCATCAGGATACCTCCGGTTTTCGGGGGACGGCTGGTCTGCGCCGCGCATCGGCACGGCGCGAGCGGCGCCCGGGAGCAGGGCGAGCTGGAAGCGGCTATGCACGCCGAGGCGGTCCATCAGAGTGCGAAGCGGGTGGCCACGGTGCGGCGGCTGAGACCGAGTTCGGCGGGCCGCAGCCGCGCCCGCGCTGAACACGTCCTCCATGTTGATCGTCCGGTGCCGGCAGCCTCCTCCGTGACAGCATTCACGAAGACTGAACCCCGTCCTGGCCATAGGCACCAGCCCCGAACGCCGAATCCTTGCTCATTTGCGCAGGGCGATCCATGCGCGCATACGAGATGGGCCTCAGGCTGAGCCGCGGACCAGCAGCTCGCCGCTGAGCACCACGACGCCCGGCGGGCTGCCGTCGAGCAGCTGTTGGACCCGGCCCACCGCGAGCTCGCCCATGCGGCGTTCGTCGAGGTGGACGGTGGTCAGTGGAGGGTCGAGCAGCTCACCGACGTCGAGGCCGTCGAAGCCGACTAGCGCGAGGTCGCCGGGGATGCGCAGGCCGAGCCGGCGAGCTGCCCGGTGAGCACCGACTGCCACCAGATCGTCGAAGGCGAACACGGCGGTGACGTCCGGACGGGTCTCGTGCAGTGTGACCAGGCCGGCCTCGCCGCCGGCCATGGTCTGCTCGACGTCCACGACAGCGTCGTCGCCGATCGTCAGGGCGTTCACGGCGGCGCCGCTGAGGAAGGCCGCGCGGCGGGTGTGGTCGGCGGCCCGCGGGCAGTCGATCATGCCGATCCGTTGGTGGCCGCGATCCCGGAGGTGGCGTATCGCGGCGTGGATGCCGGTCCGGGTGTCGATGTCGACGGCGCTGAACGCCGGGTCCAGCGGTTGCCGGCTCATCAGCTGGCCCGGCTGACCCGCCGGCGGCGCGCGGCGGAGCCGGGGCCTCGCCAATCCCATGATCAGCAGTCCCTGGCCGGGTCGTTCCGGTCGCCTGATCATGAGGACGGCGCCGCGCCCGCGGTCCAGTCCCGGCGGCCCCGCGAGGAACCCATGTCTCAGCCGAACACCGCACTCGTCTTCGTCAAGGAGTTCGTCCGCAGCCCGCTGTCGGTCGCCTCCGTGGTCCCGAGCAGCAGACGGCTCGCCGGGCGGGTGTCGGCGCCGGTCCCGGCCGACGGCGATCCGGTTGTCGTGGAGCTCGGCCCGGGGACCGGCGCCTTCACCGAGACCATCCAGTTGATGCTCGGCGGCCGCGGCAGCCACATCGCCATCGACGTCAACGAGCGCTTCACCACCCTGCTCGCGGAACGGTTCGGCGGTCTGGACGCGGTCACCGCCGACGCCCGGCAACTGCCCGCCGTCCTGGCCCGGCGCGGCCACGCGCACGCCGACGTCATCGTCAGCGGCCTGCCGTGGGCGCTGTTCCCGCCGGATGAGCAGCAGGGCATCCTCGACACGGTGACAGCCGTGCTGCCGCCCGGCGGCGCCTTCACCACCTTCGCCTACGTGCACGCCCGCTGGTCCGCGCCGGCCCGCCGTTTCCGCCGCGAGTTGGAGAGCCGCTTCGAGGAGGTGGTGCTGGGTCGTACGGTATGGGCGAACTTTCCACCCGCCCTGGTCTATCACTGCCGCCGCCCACGCCGCACCGCCCAGGCCGCCGCGCACCCCGCCGGTCGCCGCCGCCTCGTGCCGGCCTGCCGGCCGGTCCCGGCCTAGCGGGGCGAGCCGGTCCGAGGCTCGTTCAAGGGACGCTCGGCCTGCAGCACCCCGAGATGCAGCGGGCAGGCGCAGTGGACGCCTTTGCATAACCTCGACGAGTGGACGACTCGCCGCTGCGCCGCCTCCTCGCTCGTCACCAGGTCGACGATCCGGGCGACCGGACCCCCGAAGCACTGGCCGCTCTCGCGCCGATGCTCGGATGGCGGGCCGCGGACCTGTTCGTGGCGGCCGGCCTTCCGGTTCCGGCGGAGCTGGCGGCCGCGCCGAACCCGACCGGCTCGCCGGGCGTGGGCAGGATCATCGAGCGGGCCGTCATGCTGGGGTCGTCCGAGCGGCGGCAGCTGCACGCCATGATCCGGCGGATGCCGGCAGCGGCGCCGTCCGAGCCGATGCCGGCGCCCCAGCCGGGCCCGGGGCCGCTGTTGCACGCACTCGCGCGCAACCGGGGCATGCGCCGGGTCGACGTCCGGACTCTCATGCTCGTCGGCGACGGACCGTACGTCTCGCAGTCCACAGTGCACATGGTGTGCTCGGGCCGGGCGGAGCTGACGCCGCGATATGTGAGCGCGTTCGCCGCCCTGTTCGGGATGCCGGTGGACGACCTGGCCGCGGCCACCGGAGTCGGCGGCGCGCCGGACAACCGCCGGCACCCCGACTCGGCCGCACTCGCGGAACTCGCCTGGGACGCCCGCCGGCTGACCGTCGAGCAGATCCGGGACGTGCTGGACGCGGCCACCAGCTCCGGGGACGATCCGCGCCGATACTGCCCGCGCTGCCGCACCCGCCACCACCCCGGGATGCACGAGCCGGAGCCCGGTCTTGACGTGGACACCCTTCCGGCGTACGAGCAGCGGCTCGACGTGCTGCTGCGGGTGCTGAGCCCGGACTGGACGATGCCGCCGTTGCCGTACCGGCTGGACGAGCCGAGAATGCTGCTCAACCGTGTGCACTTCAAACGGACAGAGGTCGCCGACCGCCTCGAGGAACGACCGGACCACGGCGCCGAACTGGCGCCCCGGGTGCTCGACGCGATCCTGTACGAGAACGACGGCAGCCAGGTGCGCCGGTTCGTCAAGGTGATGTGCCGCGCCCTCGGCGAGCGGGCCCTGGCTGAACGGCTCATCGCCGCGGCCGAGACCGGCACACCGCTGGAGCGGGCCGGCGCGGCCCGCGCCTGGCCGTGGATCACCGGGATGTGGGATCCGGGCGCCACGGATCTGCGGCTGCGCTTCCGCGCCGCGGTGGGCCAGGATCTCCCGCTGGTACGGTCGCGCCGTGCTCGACGACCTCTTCGCCCTGCATGAGTCCTCGCTGATCGCGTCGTGGCGGCTGCTCGCCTCGGTGGACGCGATGGGAGACGTGGTCGACGACGGCGCCGCGGTCACCATGGCGCACTCGCATCCGGCCCTGTGCAACGCGCTGCTGCGCACGCCCGGCGGCCTCGATCGGATCCGCGGGCTTTACGGTGAGCGGCACCACGCGGTCTGGGTGCGGGAGCCGGACACCGCGCTCGACGCGCTGCTCACCGCCGCGGATTATCAGCGCGACGAGCGTACCGCGCCGATGGTTCTGGATCTGCGGAAGTGGGACGGGGAGCCTGCCGTTCCGGTGGCGCGGGTGGCGCCGGGTGACGTGGCGGAGCGCAGCGGCGTCGAGGCCGCGATGCTCGCCGGGGTGCCGGGCACCCGTGGCTGGGCGACCGGCGGGTGGGAGTCGTGGGCGATCACGATGGCGGCCGGCACCGTGGAGAACGTCTCGTTCGTCGCCACCCGGGAGGAGTTCCAGCGGCGTGGCCTGAGCCGGGCGGTGATGACGCGGGCGTTGCTGGACGGGCGTGACCGCGGTGCGACGCACGCGACGCTGCAGTCGACGCCCGCCGGGCTGCGGCTCTATCGCGGGCTCGGCTTCCGTGAAGTCGGGCTCTGGCGGGAGTGGGTGCCGGTCACCAGCGGGTGATCTTCGGGCCCGCCGGGAACCAGCGCCGGCCGGACAGCGACCGGAGGAACGGCGTCAAGGGTTGGCGCCGTTCGAGCGGAACTGGAACGACGGTGTCCCTTCCTGACCTGACGGCCTTCGCCCCGCACCGGTCCGCCGTCGACGCGGACTTCGAGGGCACCGCGGTGCCCGGCCTGCGCGCCGACTTCTACCGACGCCCCGACGGTGACCGGGTCGCCTCCGTCGGCTGCTTCTCCTACGGCGGCCGCCCGGTGTTGATGGCTTGGGGTTACGTCGACGAGCGCCACTGCCGCCGGCACGCCGTGCACCACCCGGTCCACGGCTGGCAGCCGGTCGTCGACGGTTGCCCCGACGTGCGTTTCGTCCGCGCCGGCGATGTCCCGGAGGGCCCGGTGATCGGCTTCGAGGTGCGCGCCCCGTCGGGGGACTGGCTGCGCGCCGGGGGTTCCGGGGCCTGATCGACGTGGGCCGCGCCACAGGGCCGGCTGTTGCGCCGGACCCCCCTCGACGGCATAGTTGGCACTGCCAAATTACAACGCCGGAAGGACATCTCCGATGCCTCGTCTCGCCACCGTCGACCCCGCCACCGCCGAGCCGCAGGCCCGCGCCCTGCTGGGCCGGGTCGAGAAAGCCCTCGGCGTGACGCCGAACATGATGCGGGCGATGGCCGGCTCACCCGCCGTGCTCGACGCCTACCTTCAGTTCAGCGGCGCACTGTCCAAGGGCCGGCTGCCCGGCCGGGTGCAGGAGCAGATCGCCCTGGTCGCCGCTGTCGAGAACGACTGCGGTTACTGCCTGGCCGCCCACACCGTGCTGGGCGCGAAGGCCGGCGTCAGCGAGGAGGACCTCGTCGCCGGCCGCAGCGCGCAGGCGTCCGACCCCAAGGCCGAGGCGGCGCTCGCCTTCGCCAAGGCGGTCATCGCCACCAAGGGTTTCGTCACCGACGAGGACCTCGCCGCGGTGCGCGCCGCCGGTTACAGCGACGGCGAGATCGGCGAGATCGTCGCCGCGGTCGCGCTGAACACCTTCACCAACTACTTCAACTCCGTCGGCCAGACCACTCTGGACTTCCCGCCGGTCGCCGGCGTCACGATCAGCCACTGAGCAACGGGAGGGGGCGGATCCCTGCGGGGGTCCGCCCTTTCGCTGTTCAAGGACCGGCGGGCTCGTGATCCGGACAGGTCACCCGCAGCTCGGCGTCACCGAACGGTGCGTCGACGAAGTTGCAGTGATGCGGTTGCCCGGACCCGGCCGCATGCGCGTCCGGCACGTAGAACCGGCAGGTCAGGCACATCCGGGAGATCGGGATCAGCCGCCGGTTCTGCAGCTCGCGCATCAGCGTGGTGACACCACGCAGCATGGCGGCGAAATCCTCGCCGGAGAGCGTCGACACGGCGCCACCCAGGCTCTCCGACGTCACCGCCAACCGGGCGGCCTCCTCCTCGCCGGCGGGCGACAGGCTCAGCCGGACCGCCCGCGCGTCGCCGGGATCCCGGGACGCGACCAGGATCTCCTTGCGCCGCAACACCTTCACCGCGTCGGAGACCGTCGGCGGCGTCGACGCGAGGGCGGCCACGATCTCGCCCTGCCGCAGCGGCGCCCGGCTGTCCTTGAGCAGCATGACGATGTCGGCCTGCAACGGCGACAGGTTGTGCGGCCCGGCGTTGCGCCACGCCTCCATCCGCACGGCCTGACCGAGCCGGGCGAGCCCGGCCAGCAGCTGGCTCTCCGGCGGCATGCCCGGTACCTCAGCCACCCGAACCACCCCTTTGTTGGCAGTGCAGAACATCTGACATCCACGGTACGACCTGACGACGCCCCGCCGCGGCGCGGATCCTAGGCTGTGGCATGCTCACCGATCTTGCACCCGCACCGATCAAGGGCGTCGTCTTCGACTTCCACGCCACGCTGGTCCACGGCGGCGACACCCGCCGCTGGATCGACACGGCCGTCCGCCGCGTGGCCGGTTCACCGGAGTTGGGCAGCGAGGAGGTTGAGTCCCTGCGCGCGCATCTCGACGAGATCTGGTCGCACGCGCACACCATCGACCCGCGCAGCGAGCGGGACCTCAGCCGGGACCGGCACCGGGACGTCTTCAGCGAAGCGGTCACCCGGTGTCCCGGCGTGCGGCCCGAGCTGATCCCGGCTCTGTACGAGGTGATGACCGACCAGTGGACCGTCTTCGACGACACCGTCCCGGTGCTGCGGGCGCTGCGCGCGCACGGTGTGAAGGTGGTCGTGCTCTCCAACATCGGCCTCGACATCCGGCACTGCCTGGACCGCAACGGTGTCAGCGAGCTGATCGACGGCCTGGTCCTGTCGTACGAGGTCGGCCTGGTCAAACCGGACCCGGCCATCTTCGAGCACGCCTTGCAACTGCTGGGTGTCGCGGGGGAGCAGACGCTGATGGTCGGTGACAGCGCCCGCGACGACGTGGGCGGCGTGAGCCTCGGCATCCGGACGTTGATCCTGCCCCGGACGGCGGGGCCGGTGCACGGCCTGGCCACGGTGCTGCCCATGGTCGGCGCGACTGCCCGCCTCTAGCGGTCGCAGGAGAATAACGACATGACCAACGATCTTCGGGTACGCGGTGGTGGCGCAAGCGGTCCCCTGTTGGTGCTGTTGCACGGACTGGGCGCGACAGGTGACGTCTGGTCGGGGTGGGAGCCGGTGCTCGCCCGCCGCTGGCCCGGCCGGTGGCTGGCGCCGGACCTGCCCGGCCACGGCGGGTCGGCGGAGCTGCCCGGCTACACGTTCGACGCCCTCGCCGAGGCGGTGCGCCCGCTGGTCGAACCGGACGGCCGCACCGTCCTGCTGGGGCACTCGCTCGGCGGGGTGGTCGCCCTGGCGCTGGCCGCCCTGACCCGGGTCGCCGCGGTGGCCGGCCTGGGGATCAAGCTGTCCTGGAGCGCGGACGATCTGGAGCGCGCGCAGTCGCTGGCCCGGCGCCCGGTCACCTGGTTCGACTCCCGGGAGGAGGCCGTCGACCGGCATCTGCGGGTGTCCGGGTTGACCGGCCTCGTCGGCGCCGACGATCCCGCCGCCGTCGAGGGAGTCCGCGAGGAGGGCGGCCGCTGGCGTCTCGCCCTCGACCCGCGCGCCTTCGGGGTGGGTGCCCCCGACATGGCCACCCTGGTGGCGCGGTCGTCGGCCCCGGTCGTCCTCGCCCGCGGGGAGCTCGACCCGATGAACACGGGCGAGCAACTCGACCGGTTGGGCGTCCCGGCCGTCACGCTGGCCGGGCTCGGCCACAACGCGCACGTGCAGAGCCCGGAGCGGTGCGCGGCCCTGCTGGACCGGCTGCCCCCGTCCTGACCGGGCTCTGCCGCCCGGTGCCGCTTCCTCGGCGGTGCCGAAGAGGCCGTAACCGGCGTTGGACACCGACGGCGTCGATCCGGCCGAGTTCGGTGAGCGCGCGATTCACGACGGCCCGGAGTGCCTGCGTGTCGGTCACGTCCAGCGGGGCCTGCCACAGCTGTTCATGCCTCCGTGGGTAACTGACCGGATGCGTACTCCCAGGAGGGTAAGCAACTGGATGGTTACGTACGATGGCTACATGCCACCTGACGCCACCGAGACCAAGCGCCGCCTGATGAAGGCGGCCGTCGACGAGTTCGCCCGGTACGGGCTGGCCGGCGCCCGGGTGGACCGGATCGCCGCGACCGCCGGTGCCAACAAGCGGTCGATCTATGTGCACTTCGGAACCAAGGAGGAGCTGTTCGACCTCGTCGTCGCCGGCGGCCTGCTGGAGCTGGCGGAGGCGGTCCCGTTCGACGCCGGCGACCTGCCGGGCTATGCCGGTGGCCTGTTCGAGCTGCTGGAGCTGCGCCCGCACGTGCGGCGACTGACGTTGTGGGCGACGCTGGAGCGCCCGCAGCCGCTCGATGCCGAGGTCGAGGCCTACCGGGCGAAGGTCGCCGGCATCGAGTCCGCCCAGCGGGCCGGCCGGGTCCGTGCGGACATCCCGGCGGTGGAGCTGCTCGCCATGGTGCTCGCGCTGGTGACCAGCTGGGACACGGCGTCGTGGTCGCTGAAGGCGCTGCACGTGAACGCCGGATCCGACCGGCGGGCCGCGGTGGAGGCGGCAGTCGCCGGGCTGGTCGGACCGGGGCCCGGAAGCGCCGTCACCAGTTGAGCGGCCCGTGCTCGTCCTGCAGCGTGCCGGTCGGGCCGTCGGCGCCGAGTGTGGCCAGCCGCACGACGGTCCTGGCGCTCTCCACCGGCGACCTGCCGATCCCGAAGGCGGCGGTCATGTCGGTGGCCGTGGTGCCCGGCTCGACGGCGTTGAACTTGATGCCCGGGTGCGCCTTGGCGTACTGGACGGTGAGCATGGTGGCTGCCGCCTTGGACGCCGCGTAGAGCGCGAGCGGCATGGCGAACTCCGGCCGGTCCGGGGTGGTCACCGCCCAGAACGACCCCATGCTGCTGGAGACTGTGACGACCGTGGGGTTGGCCGACCTGCGCAGCAGGGGCAGTGCCGCCTCGGTGACCCGGACGACGCCGACCGCGTTGATGTCGAACACCCGCAGCGCGGTGGGTCCGTCGAGGCCTTCGGCGCCCAGCACGCCGGCGTTGTTGACCAGGACGTCGAGCCGACCCTCGGCCGCGTCGACGGTTGCCAGCGCGGCGCTCACCGACGTGTCGTCGGTGACGTCGAGCTGAACGAACCGGGCGCCCAGCTCGGCCGCGGCCTTCTCGCCCCGCTCGGCGTCCCGGGCGCCGAGATAGACGGTGTGGCCCAGCTCGACGAGCTGCCGGGCGGTCTCGAAGCCGATGCCCTTGTTGGCGCCGGTGATCAGGGTGACGGTCATGAGTGGCCTCCGGAGCAATTCTGTACTGATCGGTTGGAGGTCACCGTAGCAGGATTCTGTACCGATCGGTTGGTGGCCTGGGTCACGATCTGTACCGAGCGGTAGGATCAGGCCATGAGCACTGTGACGCCGCCCGGACGGCCCCGGTCCTTCGACGAGGAGACGGTTCTCGACCGGGCCACCGAGGTCTTCTGGCGACACGGTTACGAGGGGGCCTCCCTGAGCGCGCTCACCAGCGCGATGGGCATCAACCGGCCGAGCCTGTACGCCGCGTTCGGCAGCAAGCAGGAGCTGTTCCGGCGCGCCTTCGGTCGCTATCACGACAAGCAGGTCGCCGACGCCCGCGCGGCACTCGACCGGCCCACCGCGTCCGAGGCCGTCGAGGCCTTCCTGCGCGCCAGTGCCGACGGCCTCACCGCGGCGGAGCACCCGCCGGGCTGTCTCTCCGTGCAGGGCGGACTGGCCTGCTCGCCGGAGAACGCCGGTGTCTCCGAGATCCTGGCCGTCGGCCGGGCCGCCACCGAGTCCGCGCTGGAGGAACGGCTGACCCGCGCGGCGCGGGAGGGTGATCTGCCGGACGGCGTGGACGCCGGCGCGCTGGCCCGGTTCGTGATGGCGCTCAGCGAGGGCCACGCCGTCCACGCCGCGGCCGGCGCGCGCCGCGCGGAGCTGCAGGCCTCGGTCGACGTCGCCCTGCGGGTACTCCGCCGGTGACGGCGACCGCCGGGCGTGTCAGGCCGGCGTGCGGGCGGTGATCAGGAACTGCATCTGGACCTCGTGGCCCGCAGCGACGCCGTACTTCTGGTCCAGCTGGTAGATCGAGGTGAGCGGGACGGCGTGGACCTGCTCCAGGCCGGCGTTCGCGAGCATCAGCACCGTCTCGTCGATCGACTTCGCGGTGGCCAGCGGCAGCGTCTCCCGTACCTCCGCGTCGTAGAAATCCGGCTCGCTGCCGGGGAACCACGTGCTGTCGACGACGGCCACGAGACCGCCTGGGCGCAGCACGCGGATCCAGCCGGCCAGGGCGGTCTCCGGTTCGCGCAGCGTCCACATCAGATAACGGCTGGTCACGGCGTCGAAGCTGGCGGCCGGGAAGTCCGGGGCCACCGCGTCGCCGCGCAGGAAGGTGGGCCCCGCGTACCGGCGGGCCCGCGACAGCATGCCCTCGGAGAGGTCGATGCCGGTGACCCGGTGGCCGAGGCCGGCCAGCACCACGGCGACCTGGCCGCTGCCGGTGCCGGCGTCCAGCACGTCGAGCGGGCCGGCGCCGAGCGCCTCCGACCACACCGACGACCAGGCCCGGGTGTCCTCCTCGAGGCGCTCCGGTCGCTGCTGGTACTCGTCGTAGGCGGGCGCGCGGCCGGTCCAGTAGGCGTTGATGCGGTCCTGGGCGGTGGTCATGTGTCTCCTTCGAGCGGGTGGAACAGCAGGTGCAGGTGACCGTCGAGGTCCAGGCGCCTGATGCCTATCCGGTAGATCGGCTCCAGGATCGCCGGGTCGAGGACTTCGGCGACCGGGCCGGCCGCGATGACTCCACCGTCGCCGAGCAGGACCAGGTCGTCACAGTGCCGGGCGGCCAGGTTGAGGTCGTGCAGCACGACGATCGAGCAGGTCCCCAGGCCGCGGACCAGCCGCAGGATCTCGTGCTGGTAGCGGATGTCGAGGTGGTTGGTCGGCTCGTCGAGGAGCAGGTGGGTGGCCTCCTGGGCGAGCGCGCGGGCGATCAGCACCCGCTGGCGCTCGCCGCCGGAGAGACCGGCGAACGCCCGGGCGGCGAGGTGCGCGGCGCCGACCCGTCGCAGGCACCGGGCGGCGATCTCGTGGTCCGCCGTGCCGGTGCGCTGGAACGTCGACAGGTGTGGCCCGCGGCCGAGCAGCACCATCTCCGCCACGGTCAGTGCGGTCTCGCCACCGGTCTCCTGCACCACCACGGCCATCCGGCGGGCAGCTTCCCGCGGTGCCAGTGTGGACAGTGGGTCACCGTCCACCTCGATCCGACCGGTGCGGCTGCGCAGGGCGCCGTGCAGCAGTCGCAGCAGCGTGGTCTTGCCGCTGCCGTTCGGGCCGATCAGGCCGAGCACCCGGCCGGGCCGGGCGGTCACGCTCACGCCGTCGATCACCGGGTTCGCGCCGTACCGCCACCCGACCCCGGTCGCCTCGATCACGGGAAGCGCCGCACGATCTGCTCCAAGCCGTCGACGGCGAGCGGCGACGGCGGTTCGGTGAAGTTGAACAGCTGCGTCATGATGTCGCCGCTGCGCACCGCCGTGAGCCGGGAGGCGCCGGGCAGGCCGGTCACCGCTGCCTCGACCGCCTTCGGGTCGCCGTCGCCGTGCAGGAGGATCAGCACGTCCGGGTCGCGGCCGAGCAGTTCCTCGAGGGTTACCTCGAAGACCCGCTCCCCGCTGTCGGCGAAGACGTTGGTGAACCCGGCGGCCTCGAGCTGCGGGTGGGCCATGCTGGCGGCCCCGTAGGCGTAGGTGACGCCGCCGCCGACGGTCGGGTAGAGCACGGCCGCCGTCCGCTTCACGTCCGGCTTCCTGATCGCGGCCAGCCGGGTCCGCAGGCCGGCGACGGCGGCTTCCGCTTGTGCCTGACGATCGAAGACTTTGCCGTACGACCTGGTCTGCGCGTAAATATCGTCGAAGGCCGGCGTCGCGCCGGCGCCCGGGCACAGGGCCGGCTCCTCCAGGAGCGGGATGTCCATTGCGGACAGCGTGTCGCGGGGGAGGTTGTCGACCTGGCCGAGCACCAGGTCCGGTTGCCGGCTGATCACGACCTCCGGGGAGATCCGCAGGTGGCCGCTGGTGTCGGTCTTGTCGGTCAGCAGCGGGATCTTGTCCAGCGCGGCGAGCGTGGTGGCGTCGTAGTACTCCTCCGGGTACTGCCCGGCGCGCGCGATGACCCGGTCCAGGACGCCGAGCGACTGAAGGTACGGCACTGCGGCGCTCTTGAGCAGCACGACCCGCTCCGGCGCCGCGGTGAAGGTGACCTCGGCCCCGCAGTTGGTGACGGTGAGCGGGTACCCGGCGCCGGCCCCGGCCGGCCGGTCCGCGGTGGCCGCACCGCACCCGGTCAACAGCAGCAGCGAGGCGGCGATCGGCGCGATCCTCATCGGACACTCCTCTCTCAGGCCGCGTGCAGGCGGCGGATCAGGACCAGCAGGAACGGGGCGCCGAGCAGGGACGTGATGATGCCGACCGGGATCTCCTGCGGCGCGAGCAGCACCCGTGCCACCACGTCGGCACCGACCAGCAGGATCGCGCCGAGCAGCGCCGCGACCGGTACGACCCGCACGTGCCGGCCGCCGACCAGGCGCCGGGCCAGGTGCGGGACGACCAGGCCGACGAAGCCGATGCTGCCGGCGGCCGAGACCAGCACGCCGACGCAGAGCGAGACGATCACCAGCAGACGGATCCGGATCCGGTCGGGGGACAGGCCCAGCGTGTGTGCGGTCTCGTCGCCGATCGCCAGGGCGTCCAGGCGGCGCCCGGTGACGGTCAGGTAAGCGGTGGTGCCGCCGACGATCACGGCGGCAACCGCGAGCAGCACGTCCCAGCGGGCCAGTCCCAGCGAGCCGAGCAGCCAGAACATCACCGAGCGGGAGCCCTCGGCCGAGCTCGACGCGAAGATCAGGAAGCTGGTGGCCGCGTAGAGCGCGTAGCCGACGGCGACGCCGGCCAGCAGCAGCCGCATCGAGGTGACCCGGCCGCTGCTGCGGGCGATCGTGAACACCAGCACGGAGGCCACGAGCGCGCCGGCGAACGCGCTGGTGGAGAGCGCGTGCCGGCCGAAGCCGGCACCCGCTCCGAACAGGATCGCCGCGGCCGCGCCGCTGGAGGCACCGGAGTTGATGCCGAGCAGGTAGGGGTCGGCGAGCACGTTGCGGACCATCGCCTGCAGGGCGACGCCGCAGACTGCCAGGCCGGCGCCGGCCAGGACGCCGAGCAGGACCCGGGGCAGGCGCACCTGCCAGACGATCGCCTCCTGCGGCGTCGTCCAGGTGACGTCGCCGGCGCCGAGGAGCTGGTGGGCGACGATCCGGGCCACGGTGGCCGGGCTGATCGCGATCGCTCCGGTTCCGGCGGCGGCCAGCCCGGTGACGACCAGTGCGGCGGTCAGGGCGAGCAGCCAGATCGTGGTCCGGCGCCGCTGTGTGCGGACGCCGAGTACGTCCACGACTGTCACCCGTACCTCCATGCAAGGATTCCGTTGTTGCAAGTTATGTGCAACAAGCTATCAGCATGATCGAATGAGGTGAAGGGCAAGCCGTACGGCCGTACCGTTGGTGGCGGCGCTGTCCTACCCTGAGGCCGCCGGTCGGGGGACCGGGGTAACACGGGGGAGGTACCGGATTGACCGCGGCAACCGTGGTGTTCCTGGTGATCGGCGCGGTGGGCGTGGTCATCCTGGCGGTCGCGCTGCTCGGCGGCGAGATCGCTCATCTCGGGCACATCGACGCTGACGGACTCTTCTCCCTCGAGGCGGTCGCCGGATTCCTCGGCGCGCTCGGGTTCGCCGGCGCGATCACCGCGGAACTGCTCGACGCCCGTACCCCCGGGTTGATCGTGATTTCGGCGCTGGTCGCCTCCGTGGCCGCGATCGTGGCCGCCTGGCTCGCGGTGCGCCTGTCCCGCGCCGCCCGCAACATGCGCACCGACGCCACCCCCACCCGGCAGCACCTGGTCGGCACGCTCGGCGTGGTCGTCACGCCCGTCCCGGCCGGCACCGGTTACGGCGAGGTCCGCATCCGGCTCGGCGGGCAGCCGGTCAAGCTCAACGCCCGCGCCGACCAGGCCCTGCCGGCCGGCACCCCGATCTTCGTGGTGGAAGCGCCCACCGAGACGTCGGTCGTCGTCGAGGCGACCCCCACCCCTGGAAGGGAATAGATGTCACCCTTGCTCATCGCCATCGGCGGCGCCGTGCTGCTGGTCGTCCTCCTGGTGCTGTTCGTGCTGTCCCGGATCAAGGTGGCCGGGCCGAACGAGGCCTTCATCATCACCGGCCGCAAGGGCCGGGTGACGCAGTCCGCGGACGGCTCCAGCAGCACCGACCTGTCCGGGCAGAAAGTCGTGATGGGCGCCTCGGTGTTCGTCATGCCGGTCGTGCAGCGGCTCCAGTCGCTCGATCTGTCCAGCCGCCGCATCGACGTCGGCATCAAGGGCGCGGTGTCCAAGCAGGGCATCCGCACCGAGCTGCACGGTGTCGCGATCGTCAAGGTCGGTGGCACCGAGGACGCCATCCGGGCCGCCGCCCAGCGGTTCCTGCACCAGCAGGCCGAGATCGAGGACTTCACCCGCGAGGTCCTGGCCGGCGCGCTCCGCTCGATCGTCGGCCGGCTCACCATCGAGGAGATCATCCGGGACCGGGCGGCGTTCGCCAGCGCGGTCGCCGAGGAGGCCGAGCACTCGATGACCAACCAAGGTCTGGTGCTCGACACCTTCCAGCTGCAGGACATCCTCGCCGAGGGCTCCTATTTGCAGGACCTGGGCCGTCCGGAGGCCGCCCGGGTGCTCAAGGACGCGGCGATCGCGGAGGCGCGCGCCCGGCAGGCCGCCGAGCAGGAGCGCCTGCTCGCCGAGGAGGCCATCGCCGAGGCCAACCGGAACCTGTCGCTCAAGCAGGCCGCCATCCAGGCCGAGATCGACGCGGCCAAGGCCCAGTCGGCGGCGGCCGGCCCGCTGGCCCAGGCCGAGCGGGACCAGAAGATCCTCGCCGAGCAGCAGAAGGTCGCCGAGCAGAACGCCGAGCTCAAGCAGCGCCAGCTCGACACCGAGGTGCGCAAGCCGGCCGACGCCGCGCGATACAAGGTCGAGCAGGAGGCGGAGGCGTCCCGCAACGCCTCGGTCATCGGCGCCGACGCGCAGCGGCAGGCCACCATCGCGGCCGCGCAGGCGTCCGCCGAGCAGGCTCGCCTGATGGGTGAGGGCGAGCGGGCCCGCCGGGCCGCGCTGGCCGAGGCGCACGCGATCGAGGGTGCCAAGGAGGGCGAGGCCGAGCAGCGCCGGCGGACCGCGATCGCCGACGCGATCGAGCGGGAGGGCGCGGCCGAGGCTGCCGCGATCCTGGCGCGGGGTCAGGCCGAGGCCGAGGCGATGGCCCGCAAGGCCGACGCCTTCAACACCTACGGCGAGGCGGCCGTCCTGGACCTGCTGGTGAAGGTGCTGCCGCAGGTCGTGGAGGCGGCGAGCGCCCCGATGGGCTCGATCGACAAGATGACCGTGATCTCGACGGACGGCGCGTCGTCGCTGACCAAGTCGGTGGCGAACAACGTGGCGCAGGGCCTGCAGCTCGGCACCGACCTGACCGGTGTGGACCTCAGCGGTCTGCTGGCCAAGCTCGGCGCCGCCGCGAAGGAGACGAACGGGCGCCCCATCGAGTCCTGATCGCTGTCGAAGGCCGGTCCGTGTCGCACGGGCCGGCCTTCGGCGTCCACAACAGTCAATCCTTTCTGCGCTGCCGCAGAAACGGGACGACGGCGTCCAGGAACCCGGCCGGCTGGTCACGGTGCACATGATGACCCGCAGCGATCGTCACCAGCTGAGCATTCGGCATCCGCGCCGCGGACTCCGCAAGAAATGCCTGCCGGTCGTCGCTGCTGGCCCCGTCGACGATCAACGTCGGCGCGGCGACCGCGTCGGTGCCGTCCCACCAGGCCGGGTCCGGATCGGTCAGCTGAGCGCGAATCGCATTGACCGCCGCGAAGTCGAACGGCGTCGGCTCGTCCGGTACCGCCAGCGGCGGCCGCTTCAGATCCCCGGGCCGCGGAACGGTCGCATCCTCCAGCACCAGATGCGTGACCCGGTCCGGGGCCGCCTGTGCCACCAGCACCGAGACGATCGCACCCATGGAATGCCCGACCAGCGCGACCCGCTTCAGCTCCGCCGCGTCCACGAAGCCGAGGACGTCGTCGCGCATCAGCTCGAACGAGTATTCGCCTGGCCGGCCGCTGTTCCCGTGGCCCCGCAGATCCAGCACATACACCCGGAATGCGGCGGCCAAACCGTGGACCACGGGCGCCCAGTCCGACCCGCTGTCACCCAGGCCGTGCAACAGAAGCACCGGGTGCCCGCCCGGATCACCCACCGCGCGATAGCCGATGCGGACATCGCCCACGTTCATCGATTCGGTCACCTTGTCACCGTAGCCACATCGACAAGGATCATCTCGTGGTGCCCTAAAGTGGTTCGGGAGCGCTCCCAGTCGTCTACCCGAGGGAAGTTGATGAGACGTTCCATCGCCCTGCTGACCGCCACCGTCCTGGCCGTCGTCTCCGCGCCGGCACCCGCCTTCGCCGGCCGGGCCCCGGCCGGGGCGCACACCGCGGGCCGGGTCTCCGACCGCGGGGCCACGGTGCGCTACACCTGGCCGGGAGTGTATTTCGAGGGACGGTTCCGGGGGACCGGCATCGGGATCGTGCTCGACGACGCGGTCAACGACTACGAGATCCAGGTCGACGGCGGGACACCGGTGAACCTGGTGCGGCCGGGCCGCGTCACCCACTGGATCGACGGCCTCGCGGCCGGCCGGCACACCGTCCGCGTCGCGAAACGCACCGAGAGCCCGTGGTCGGCCGGCCAGTTCGGCGGGTTCGTCGCGGGTCCCGGCGGAGCACTGCTGGGTGCGCCCGCCGCCCGCAGCCGGCAGATCGAGTTCATCGGCGACTCGTGGACCGCCGGTTACGGCAACACCTCGACCGAGCGGGACTGCACAGCCACCGGCGGCGTGGACCGCAACACCAACGCGAACCAGGCCTTCGGCGCGCTCACCGCCCGCACGCTGGGGGCCGACTATCAGCTCAACGCCTGGTCCGGCCGGGGCATGGTGCGCAATTACAACGGCAGCGACCCGGGCACCGACTTCCGCACCTATTACGACCGTACGCTCCAGGCCGTCGACCCCGCGACGTGGCGGTCCCGGAAGTGGCAGCCGCAGGTCGTCGTGATCGGCCTCGGGATCAACGACTTCTCCACCCCGGTGAACCCCGGCGAACGGTGGGCGGACGAAGCCGCGCTGGCAGCGGACTACCGCGCGGCGTACCACGGGTTCCTCGACAAACTCCGCGACCGGTACGGGCCGCGCACCCGCCTCGTGCTGACCTACCCGTCGATGTGGAACACCACGGCGCTGGCCGACTCGGTCGAGCAGGTCGTCGCGGAACGCGGTGATCCGCGGGTGCGGTCGCTGCACTACGACAACGCCGCGCTCGGTCTGGATCTGCTCGGATGCGACTGGCACCCGTCGGCCCGCGACCACCAGTCGCTCGCCGTCGCGCTCACGTCATTCCTCACAGGGCTGCCGCTGCGGTGGTGACCGGTCGCCGCCGGGCCTAGGCTGCGTCCGTGGCGATCACTCCGGACAGCCGGCTCTTCACCAAACGCACGCTGGTCACCCTCTCGCACGCTCTGGAAAGGACAGCGCTGGCGGTCGCTGAGGACACGCCGATGGTCGTCCTGGCGCTGTTCCAGCGGGCACCCTACTTCGAGCGCGAGCGCGGGGTGTACGACCGGATCGCCGGGACCGCCGCGGCCACTGTGGTCTGCATGGTCGCCGACGAGCCGCCGGCCGGGACCGCGGCGCACGTGGTGCTGCTGCGCCCCGACGAGGAGGCTGCCAAGGAGTGGACGGTCGTCGTGCTGACCCCGCGCTTCGGCGGCGTGCTCAACGCCTACGACCGGGAGGAGGTCGACGGCTCGGCCGCGACGCTGGAGGCCGGCCGGCTCTTCGACGGCCGGTGGAGCCTGCGCCGTGACGACGCCCTGCACGAGGTGCTCCGGCTCCGCGAGATGCTCGGTGACCGCCTGACGCCGGAGGTCGGCGCCGCCATCGACGGGGCCGTGGGTTACGTGCGGGACCTGCCGGCCGGCGCGGGCGAGAACCGGGCGCACGCGGCTGTGCGGTTCCTGCTCGAACAGACCGACCGTGACAGTGTGCGGCTGGCCCGGATGCGGCAGGCCGCCGCCGGCGACCAGCCGGTGCTGAGCGAGCCGGCCGAAATCAGCCGCTGGTCGGGTGCGAGCGGGGTGACCGCCTCGGGCACCCTCGCGGTGGCGCTGCTGGGCATCCGCGTCCCGCCCGCTCACCGGCTGCCCGAACATGCCGGCCGGAGGGCCGGCATGTTGCGCAACGAGGCGCTGATCGCGGCGCTCGGCCCGCTGCTCCGCGACGCCGACCGGTTGTCCCGGCTGGACGACGACACGTTCCTGCTGATGCTGCCCGCGCTGTCGTCGCCCGACGCGGTGAAGATGGCTCACCAGGTGAACGCGGAGCTGGCCGCGGCCGGCGCGCACGACACGTTCGCCCCGGCGGGTGCGCACATCGTCGTGATGGTCACCCGGCAGCGGCCGTTCCCGACCGAACGGATCCAGGCCGCCCTGGCCTGGGCGCAGCAGAACGAGGTGCCGGTGGCGACCGTCGATGAGGGGCCCGGCACCACGACGGGCTAGGTTCCGTCTCGCGGACAGACCCTAGTGCCAACGCCGTTCAATCAGGCGGTGCGGGCCCCGATGCGGGCCTTGTTCGATTAGTCGCGCCGCCCGGCCGTCACCACCGCGACCTGGCGCGGCCGCTTCGCCTGCGCAAGGTCATCGACTCCCGACGAACCATGTGATATGCCGGGGCCACGGCTGGTCGCCGCCGCCCCGGCGGGACGCGATCACAGCCAGCCGCAGCTCCCCGACATCTGCACCACGACGCGGACGATGCCGGCAACCGCGCCGATCAACTGGGCGGCCCACACCACCTTCTGCATCCGCGGCGCCGGCCGCTTGTCGTCGTTCCTCATCGTTGTTCCTCCCTGGTTCCACCGGCGGCCGGTCGCCGCCGCATGCCAGGGACGCTGCGTGTGCAACTGTGCCTTGGGTAGAACAGTGGACAGAGTTGGACGTTGGACACGCGAGGGCGGGCAGGATGCCGAACGAACAACAAGCTTCTGAAACTGACCCGCCGCCCCGGTCCGCGCTGGAGGAGCTGGTCGGGGACCTGAGAAGGCTCTATGACGACTCAGGACGAAGCCCGGGGGAGATCGCCCGTAAGAGCCGGCCGAAGATCGCGCGGAGCACCGTCTACAACCTTCTGAAAGGCACCCGGGTGCCGAAGAAGGAATCGGTCGAGGGATTTCTGACCGGTTGTGGTGTCGCCGAAAGGCATCGCGCCGGCTGGCTAGAACGGCTGGCCGACCTGGCCGACGAGCCCGACCTTGCGGCACCGCGGAACGGTGTCCGGGTGCTGGAGGCCGATCCACGGCTGCTGGGTGTCCACGCCGCGATTCACGTCCCCGGCGCGGAGGAGGACCTTCCGGCCTACGTACGCCGCGACGTCGATGATGTCATCCGTGACCGGCTCGCGAACACCGGCCAGGTCGGGGCGTTCGTCCTGCTCGTCGGTGAGTCGTCAGTCGGTAAGACCCGAACCATGGTCGAGGCGGCGAGGGCGGCGGCCCCGCGACGGTGGCTGGTGCACCCCCGGAACCTGGCCGAGATCAGGGAGATCCAGACCGACAAATGCGAACAGATCCTCTTGTGGCTCGACGAGCTCCAGACCTACCTGGAGCCGGATCATGACCTGGACCGGGTGCTGCCCCACCTGCTGAGACATGGTGCCCTGATCATCGGCTCCCTATGGCCCAGCGAATACTTCCGCCGCCTCGGCAGGGAGGACCCCGAAGACAAGCGTGAGGTCATGGCCGACCGCCGGGTCCTCGATCTGGCGTTCACCGTCACGATCCCCGACCAGCTCAGCTCGGCCGAACGTGCCCAGGCGACGGCGGTGGGCGTGGCCGACGAGCGGGTCCGTAGCGCCCTCAGCAGCCCGGACGGCGGGTTGACCCAGATCCTGGCGGCGGGTCCGCAACTTGTCCGGCGGTGGGAAAGCGCCCCCGGACCGTACGCGAAAGCTCTTCTGACCGCGGCTCTCGACGCACGACGGGTGGGCGCGTACGGGATCCTGTCCACCAACCTCCTCACCGCCGCGATACCCGGCTATCTGACGTCGGCCCAGCAGGCGCGGGCGCCGGGGGACTGGTTCACGGCGGCGCTGTCCTACGCGACGACGCCGGTGCACGGCGCCGCAGCCGCCCTGACCCCGATCGCCGCAGGCATGGGCGTTGTCGCCGGCTATCAGGTCGCCGACTTCCTCCACCAGCACGCCTGGAAGGTGCGCCGGACCGAGGAGCTGCCGGCGAGCGCCTGGGTGGCGCTCGTCGAGCACCACGACCCGGCCGACCGGATGAGACTGGCCGACAACGCTGAGCGGCGGGGACGCACGGCCGCTTTCGAGCAGCTGCTGCGCCGCGCGACGACCGCCGGCAACGCTTTCGCGATGCACCGGCTCGTCGACCTGTTGACCGAGGCCGGGCGGGAGGACGAGGCCCTGCGGTTACTCCAGGCGCATGCCGATCCGGCGGACGCATATGCGGCCTACCGCCTGGGTGACCGGCTCGCGCACAGGGGCGATCTTGCAGCGGCTGCACTTGTCCTGGAACCGCATGCCGACGGCGGCTACATGGTGGCGTTGTCACAGGCGGCCGACTTCCTCATCCGCCACGGCGGCCACGAGCGGTTCTCGCAATATGACCGCTACACGCCCGGCCGGCAGGACGGCCCTGTCGCCGTGCTGCTGGCGCGTGTATTGGCCGAAGCCGGCCGCGTCGATGCGCTGACCGACCTCGCCGACAGCGGCAACCACCCAGCGCACCATGCGTTGATGGACATTCTCGTCGAGCGCCGGGCGATGAACGATCTGAAGAAGCGCGCGGACGCCGGTGATCTCCGAGCGACTGTCGCCATCGGGCGGATCCTGTACCAGGACGGTGACATCGAACAGTTGCGAATCCTGTGCTCAGGTCCCGTCAAGGAAGCTCTCAGCACATATCTGGCCGATTTGCTGGAGAAAGATGGCCGGGAAGAAGAGGCGCTGGACGTCCTTCAGCAAGTGCAATTCTGGGGGATCGGACCGGCGGGACTGGCGAGATTACTCATCCGGTCGAATCGCCTGGATGAAGCGCTGCGCCGGCTGAGAGTAAGCAATATCGTCAACGACAGAGACACGGACGACAGTTTCGTCAACACCTCAATCATCGACGCGCTGATCGCGAAACAGGGTGCGGACGGGGCCGTCGATCTGCTCCGTCAACGACTCGCCGCGGAATGGGACCTACGAGTGTCGCACTGCCTGTACCGGATCCTGATCCGACAGGAGCGTACCGATGAGGCGCTCGCGGTGTTACGGCGCGATGCTGAAAGGGGTGACGAGTACCTCCGTTCCCGGCTTTTCAACGGCCTGGTCGACAACGGTCGGGTAGAGGAGGCGCTGGAGGTCGGTCGGACGGCGACGCCCGGCTCCGGCCACACCTTGCATCACGAATTCCACCAGCTGCTCGAACGAGAGGGCCGGCTGGAGGAACTGCGAAGACTGGCCGCGGTCGAAGGAGAATACAGCTTCAAAAAATATGTCTATGCCTTGGCCCGTCACGGAGAGGTCGACGAGGCGATACGTCTGCTGCGGCAGGAGAGGGAATCAGGAGACCGGTCACGTACCTTCCTGCTCGCTCGCCAACTCGTCAAACGAGGCGACGTGGACGAAGTCATCGACCTTCTCCGGGGGGACATCAAGGCCGGACACGATCAATCCCGGGAGCTGATCAACGTGCTCGTGAGCAACAACCGCACCGAACAGCTACTCGAGGAAGTGCACGCCGGCACCGAGGGAGCCCTGGCCGCCTGGCGCAAGTGGAACGCCACCCCCAACCCGAAGGAATAGCCCGCCGAGCGCGACGACCACGACGAGAGGCGGACATCTGGTTCGGGACCGGTACCCCAGCGGAGATCCGTTCTGGCCTGTTCTGACGGCGCGGTCTGCCCCGTCCCCCGTCTCCTCGCGCTGTCTCCTAAGCGGTACGGCACCGGATGAGCGTCACCACGAGCAGGATGGCGGCCGTGCCCACGGTCACGAGACGCACGTGGTTCAGCCTGACCCAGCGCCGCGCCAACATCTCCTTCTGCTCCGGGGCCGTGTCGGCGGCGAAGAACAACCGCAGGTTGACCCGGGCCACGATGTAGACGGTGACCGCGGCGCTGACCAGGCACAGCGCGACTCCCAGCACGAGTGGTGGACGGGCTACCTGCGGCGTGTTCCATCCGGTCACCCCGGCGGCCACCGTCGCCAGCGCAGTGACCGGCGTGGCCGGAATGTAGTAACGCACCGGACTGCCGGGGGCCAGGAATCCGCCGCCGAGCTGTACCGGCCGGCCCGCCATCGACGTCCACCCGGGCGCGAGCACGATCGCTTCGTACAGGTTGCCGAAGAACCAGTGGGCGTGGCCGGCAACCGCGACGGTCGCCAGCACCAGGAAGAGATCCTCTGCTGTCATGTTCTGCCTTCCGGCGTTGCGTCGAGCCGGCCGAATCGCACGCCGGTGGCCTGTTCCGACAACTCCCACAGGCGGCGGCCGTTCTCCGGGTCCGTCGCGGCCGCGGAGAGTGCCGCCGGGGCCGGGTAACCGCGTAGCTCACCCGGACCGCCCGGCCCGATGAGCCGGCCCGAGTGCGCCGCCGGATCGGTGGCGGCGAACAGCTGGGGCCAGGCTCCGCGCTCCACGGGCTGGGCGAGAATCGGGTTGCCGACGCGGCCCAGCAGGAACCGCCAGATCGGGGTGGTGGCGGCGGTCTGCAACCCGGTAGCGGTATATCCCGGGTGGGCCAGAATGCTGCTCACCGGGCTGGCGGTCGCGCGGAGCCGCCGGTGCAGCTCATGGCCGAAAACCGCGTTGGCGAGCTTGGACGAGTTGTAGAACCCCATCGGCGAGTAACGCCGCTCGCCGGTCGGGTCGGCGAAGTTCAACCGGGCCCGCCGGTGGTTGACCGACGTCACCGTGACGACCCGCGGATCGCGGCCCGCCAGCAGCAGGCCGAGCAGCAGCCCGGTGAGGGCGAAGTGCCCGAGGTGGTTGGTGGCGAACTGCACCTCGTGGCCCTGCGGGCTGAGGGCGCGTGGCGGCGCCATCACTCCGGCGTTGTTGACGAGGACATCGATCCGCCGGTGGTCGGCGCGCATCCCGGCGGCGAACTCCCGCACCGAGTCGAGGTCGGCGAGGTCGAGCCGCCGCACCTCCAGTTCCGCGCCGTCTCCGGTCTCGACAGCGGCGGCCGCCCGGCGGCCCTTCTCCTCGTCGCGGACGGCCAGCACCACCCGCGCCCCGCGGGCGGCGAGCGCACGCGTGGTTGCCAGGCCCAGTCCGCCCGCGGCCCCGGTCACGACAAAGGTGCGGCCGGTCAGGCCGGAGATCCGGTCCGCGGTCCAGCGATCGTCG
Source organism: Actinoplanes sp. 13 (assembly GCF_056134165.1). Classification (NCBI taxonomy): domain Bacteria; kingdom Bacillati; phylum Actinomycetota; class Actinomycetes; order Micromonosporales; family Micromonosporaceae; genus Actinoplanes; species Actinoplanes sp. 13. The sequence continues at coordinate 81,404 of NZ_JBVYOQ010000036.1, forward strand.
GTCATTCGGCCTACTGTGCTCACAATGGCACTCAGTGTCAAGCAAAGCTCGCAGTGCCATTGAGGGCATGAAGTAGCATGCCGGGGTGGAATCGCGTTCCGAAAGCATGGCCGAGCGCAAACGCCAGCTCGTCGCGGGCGAGTTGCGTGACGCCGCGTTGATGCTGCTGGCCACCAAGGGCTTCGATGCGGTGACCGTCGACGACATCGTCGCCGTCGCCGGCGTGTCGCGGCGCACCTTCTTCCGCTACTTCGCGTCCAAGGAGGACGTCGTCGTGCGGTTCCTCGCCGACATGGGTGCCGGTGTCGTCGCCGAACTCGCGGCCCGGCCACGTGCCGAGCCGCCGTCGGCAGCACTGCGCCACGCGGTCTGGGTGCCGCTCGCCGCCTGCACCGACCGGGCCGACCACACCGAGCGGGCCCGCATCGTGGTCCGGCTGATCCTGGACACCCCAGCCCTGCACGCCCGCTGGCTGGACCGGCAGAACCAGTGGCGCGACGCGCTCGCCGCCGAGCTGGCCGCCCGCCGCCGCCTCGATCCGGACACCGATCCCTACCCGCGGATGGCCGCCGGCATGGCCATGCTGGCGCTGGACACCGTCCTGCGGCAGTGGCAGCCCGGCGACGACGAGCAGCGCCTCGCCGAGCTGACCGATCAGGCCTTCACCGTCGTGGCGCCGGCGCTGGACACATCCGGCGCGCCGGAGCCGCGGCCGTGACACCCGTCCGCCCGCCCGGGCCGGCGCCGACCCCGCCGCGAGCGCGGCCCGCTCTGACACGTCACCGGCGTGGCCGTCGTGGATCGGTGCCGGCGCCGCTCTGGACCTGATGTCACGCCTGCCCGCCGCGGCGGTGGAAGAACACTGCCTCGATCTCGCGCGTACCTCCCGGGACGGCGCTCGCCGCGCCGGAGCCGTCCCGGTCGGCGCCGGCTCGCCGAGCCACATCGCGGTGATCCGGGTCGGCGCGGGTGCAGGCTTACCTGACCGGCGACCGGCTGCGGGTGGTTTCCATTACTTCAACAACCACGACGACGTCGCTGCCGCCTTGCGGGCGCTGTCTTCTTGACCGCGCCTCGCTACGTTTGCTCGCGCATTCTGTCGCCATTGTCGAAAAGAGGGTGGCGAAAAACTGTGACGCGGGGCTGCCGGCCGTGGTCGTGGCCGTCTCCGCCGGGGCTGTGTGCTGGCCTCGGACCGGAATTCGTGCCGATCTTCGAAAAACTGTTACGCGCCGGGAAATGGCGGTTGGAACAGTCATTCTTGAGACGGCTGGGAGCGCTCCCGTAACATGCGCGGAAGCGGTTGTTAACGCTCACTAAACGTCGTTCCCCGCGACTGAGCCGGCCGCGATCCCCGTCAGGAGAAGAAGCATGCGCAGATGGAGAGGCATCCGGCCGGCCGCGGTGCTGAGCGGCGCCGTGCTGCTCGGCTCGGCAGCGCTGGCCGTGGCCCTGCCCGCCGCCGCGGCGGCCGGCTGCTCGGTGAGTTACGCGGTGTCGTCACAGTGGCAGGGCGGGTTCGGTGCCGCGGTCACCGTGACCAACCTCGGCGACCCGGTCAGCGGATGGACGCTGACGTGGTCCTTCAGCGCGGGTCAGCAGGTGACCCAGGCGTGGAACACGTCGCTGACCCAGAGCGGCGCCGCCGTGACGGCCCGCAACGTCGGCTACAACGGCTCGATCGCGACCAACGGGACCGTCGCTTTCGGCTTCAACGGCTCGTGGACCGGCAGCAACCCGGCGCCGGCCGGCTTCAGCCTGAACGGGGTCGCCTGCACCGGCGCCACCGGCCCGGGGTCGCCCTCCACGTCGCCGTCGGTGAGCCCGTCGGCGAGCCCCTCGACAAGCCCCTCGACGCCGGGGACGTGCACGTTGCCGTCGTCGTACCGGTGGTCGTCGTCGGGTGTGCTGGCGAACCCGCGGTCGGGGTGGGTGTCGTTGAAGGATTT
>NZ_JBVYOQ010000037.1:0-78937 GCF_056134165.1 Actinoplanes sp. 13
TCAGCCTCGCCTGCGCCATGATCTGCTGGCGCCGCTTGATCAAATGGACCACGTAGAGATCGCGTTAGGAGCTCTAAGCAAGGGCAATCGAGGCTTTCGATAATTTGTGTAGGAGCTACACGCATCCGAGCTGCGCCAACATCAACTGCACAACCGCTGGAGCGCTGGAGCGCTGATCGCCTTAAGTACAAGCAGGTGCCGTCGATGACCAGCCCCAGCACGATGGCGAGCATACGCTGATCGCGCTCTTCCAGTCACTGTTCGCTAACCTGCCGAGAGTGTTCAGTTGACAGCTTCCGCGTCAGCGCAGTATATGACCGAACCCTCCAATGTTGAATAGCCTTGCAGACGGGAACGACCAGAGCCAGGGCACTGATGAGGAAGTAGTAGAGATCTGAATCGTAGACGATCAGGATGTACGCCGCAATTGCTAGAGTAAAAGCCGCTATGACGAAACTGGCGATCAGCCACCCCCTTGTAGATTTGTCCGGATCGATGGCTTCCCAGTTCGCTACCTCAACGTCAGCTAGGGTGTTCGTCCACGAGATGGATGGTTTGCCATCGACCAGCATGTCTAGCAAGGTGCCGGAACCAGCTTTAACGAGCGACGGCTGAACCTCCAGGAAGCTCCCCTGAAAGTTGATAGCTGTCAGTGGTGTATCGGTTGGATAGGAAGACCTTGATAGAATGCGAATAATTTGTGCCGTTAAATCGAACTGAAGCGGAGCCTCCTCGAACCGAGTCTTCGTCACGTCATGTTGACCCACATTCGTAATCAAAAACTGGACTACGTGTGGGTCCCTCAGGCTGGACCCCTTATATAGAACCTTGAGATCATCATCCATCGCGGCATTCTTTGTTAAGAGCGGAGCAACCGTGGACATCTCGAAAATCAGACGCCACCGAGGTGATCCGTAGCGTCTGGTTACGGCGATCGTAATGACGCCGATGACGAGGCCAACCAAACCAGCGGCTACGGCGACCCAAAATGCGCCAGCGCCGTACCAATCGCCTGCTGCATACTTCAATGGGTTAGACTCCTTTGCGGCATATCAAGATGGTGGGTATCACTATGTCAAGCGAACCAGAAGAGGGCCGGTGAAGTCCGGGGACGGGCGTGGGCGGCCGTGGGCCTTGGGAACTGGGCACCACGATCTTTTGACGGACCGGGTTTCGCCGTAACGCGGTTCGGCGCGATCGAGTGACAAGTTAGGTGCGGCGAAAGCGACATGGGGAGTAGCGCGCTGAGGACCATGTGGGGACCACACGCTATGCATGGCAGTGCGCGGACCCGAACACCGATGCATGGGTGAATGGTGAACACCGTGCTTGACGTACAGAAACGCCAACATCAACGGGCTGGGGTAATGCGGCCTAGCCGAAATTACGCCGATGCAGACACACCACTGTTGCTATCGCCGGCGGGAACTGCTGCAGCACGCCCATTTGTCGAGGCGGCTCCCATTATCGCCGGAGGCTGCTGAAGTAGTGCCGCGATCTGCCCCTCGGACATCGATCCCGAAAATGACATAGAAAGTGTAGCAAGCAGGCGTTGTTTCACTTCGCCTTCTTCAAGGTCGCGTGCCAACGCCAGACACTCTTCGAACTTTCGGTCCTCCCGAAGCTTGTCAAAAAAGTTGATCATCAACTCTCGCGCTTTATTCGACTGCACGAAGAAGAGTGCAGCAACGGCTTCGATGACTACCCCGGAAACTACTTGAAGGGTGGGGAAGTTGGTCTGCTGATTTGAATCGAAGCCTCGAATGAATAGAGCCGATATGATTACCAGGAACCCAATTGAGGCTGCTAGTATGCTGAACCAGAAGCTTTGCCTTGATTGAGCCAGCCCGCGTGCATGGTATTCGCGCTGTAGCGCGTAGTGCCTTTCTTGGATAGACGCGTCACCGGAAGGCAGATGCGTACGAATAGCGTCGGCATCGTTCGCACTACTTCTAATACCCGTCCTAATGGCGTAAATTATGCCGACGGCGCCGAGCACAACGCTTGTTATCCAGCTGGCTTGCTCCAGCCAAGAGGAGTATGGCACTGGAAAGATCCCTTCCTCATGGTCGTCGATGTTTCGGCATGAGGTGTGAGCGAGTAAGGCTAGCAACCTAATGTGGAACGCGGCGCCACGGTCCATCATGTCGGCAAGTAGACACAAATGCCCGTGCGAGCTGGCGTGGGGCACGCCAACCAGACGTCTGGCCTTGGAAAACTTCGAGGAACTGCCAGTCGAGTGGGCCGCGGCCCGCCTGCCGTCGCGGACAGACTAGCGGCCACCCAAAGACCACGTGGTACGCGCGCCAGTGCGCGTAGCTGTACATTGACAGTCGCGTGAAGACCTCGCATAACGCTTGGCATGCAGAAATATTGCTCCAAGTACGCGAACCGGGCAGCTCGAAGTAAAGGTTGAAACCGAGGCCTCCACCGGTCTCTTCTTTTGATGGGCACGGAATAGACATGGTCGGCTCGCCGACGCGTTGATGCCACTGTCACGGCGGGCCGCCAAGCGAAGAGCATGACAATGACCATCCCGGCCGGCTGCCACCCGCGATGGCGACGACCAGATGGAACCACATACCATGCGTGCCAGTGCGGGGATCTGCACACCGGACATGCGCGTAACGCTACTTATCGCGTGTGGTGGTGCCGGAGAGAGCGCCGATCGGCGGAGGCGGAGGTCAGTCCGCAGGAGCGAAGGTGGCCAGCCGCCGCACGAACCAGGCCGGGTCGGCCAGGTGCGGATAGTGGGTGGCAGTGGGCGCCGTCTCGACGACCGCGCCGGCAATCCGGGCGCGCAACCACGTCGCGTAGCCGTCGTCCACGGGCAGGCCGTGCAGCGACAGATAGGGAACCGCCTCCCGCATCGTCATCAGCTTCCCGATGAACGCGGTCAACTCCTCCGCCCCCAGGTCGAGCAGCGGCTCCCACACCCCGAGGATGACGTCCTACCGGATCGTCCGCCGAGCGTCCAGGTCACCGGCCACGGCGGGATCAAGCTGGCCGTACATCCGGGAGAAAGATCTCCTCATGAAGGCCGAGAAGTCCGGGCCGCGCAGGGCCTGAACCACCGGCGCCGGCATCGGCTTCACATTCAGCGCCTGATCGACGTTGACGACGCCGCGCACCGGGAAGCGCGAGGCATAGGCAGTGGCCACCACCCCGCCGTAGGAGTGACCGACGACCAGGGGACGCTGCTCGATCCCCAGCGAGGTGACGACCTCGTGCACGTCCCCGGCCAGGGTCAGCGGGTCGTACGGCGCCGTCCGCGGTGACTCCCCATGACCGCGCAGGTCGACGCGGACAGTGCGGTAGTGCGCGGCGAGCGGCACCCGGTCCCAGAAGTGGCGGTCCTCGGTCAGGCCGTGGATCGCGAGGAGCAGCGGCCCGGCACCTGCGACGTCATGCGCCGGACGGACGTTCTGGATCATTCCCTGGACCGTACGCTCGATCGGTGTCGAGGTCACTCGCCACTGCCGGCAGACCGGAGGCTGACATGCACACCACCCCGATCACCGCGGCCCTGCTGCGGGGCGCCCTCGACATGGAGCCGACCGAGCGGGGTGTGATCCCGCACCGCCTGCCCGCATGGGCGCGCACCCTCTACCCGGACCCACAACTGGCGATGGCGGAGGGGCAGCCGTCGGGCGTACGCCTCGTCTTCCGGACCCGGGCGACCGTCGTCGAGCTGGACGCCGTACCGACCAAGCGGGTCTACACCGGGTTTCCGCCTCGCCCCGAAGGGGTCTACGACCTGGTCGTGGACGGTCACCTGACCGTCCAGCGCACCATCGCCGGGGGCAATGTGCTGACGGTCGACATGGCCGCCGGGACCAGCGAATATCAGCCCGGTCCGCCCGGCACCGCAGTGTTTCCGGGGCTGCCCGGCGGCCTCAAGGAGGTCGAGATCTGGCTTCCGCACAACGAGACGACCGAGATCGTCGCCTTGCGTTCCGACGCGCCGATCGAACCGGCGGGCCGCGTCGGCCGGCCGGTGTGGCTGCACCACGGCAGCTCCATCAGTCAGGGTTCCGACGCGGCGAGCCCTTCCACCACGTGGCCGGCGCTCGCCGCCGCGCGGGGCGGCGTGGAGCTAGTCAATCTGGGTTTCGGGGGCAGCGCCCTGCTCGATCCGTTCGTCGCCCGCATCATGCGTGACGCCCCGGCCGATCTGATCAGCGTCAAGATCGGGATCAACGTCGTCAACACCGACCTGATGCGCCGGCGGGCGTTCGTGCCGGCCGTGCACGGCTTTCTGGACACCATCCGCGACAAGCACCCGGCCACTCCCCTGCTGGTCGTCTCGCCGATCTACTGCCCGATCCACGAGGACACGCCGGGGCCGGGGGCTTTCGACCTCGACGCGTTGCGCACCGGCCGGCTCCTGTTCCGCGCCACCGGCGACCCCGCCGAGCGCGCCGCCGGCAAGCTCACCCTGCGTGTCATCCGCGACGAGCTGGCTGAGATCGTCGCCGGGCGGGCCGCCACCGACCCGCATCTGCATCATCTGGACGGCCTGCGACTCTATGGCGAGGCGGACCACGCGGAGCTGCCGCTGCCCGACCGGCTGCACCCGGACGCGGCCACCCATCGGCTGATCGGTGAGCGCTTCGCGAAGCTGGCTTTCGCCGCGCCGGGCGCTTTCGCCGGCGGCTGAGACGTAACGGGGGAAGACTTCAGAGTGTCGCGAGCACGAAGGACAGCACGAAACCCGCGGTGGTGCTGAGCGCGACCAGCGGACCACCTTTCTCGTACGCCTCCGGCATCAGCGTGTCGGCCAGCGAGGCGAGCACCGCGCCGGCCGCGAAGGCGAGCGGCAGGGACAGGGTTTCCGGGGCCGCCGACGACAGCGGGCCCGCCCCGATGACGACGGCCACGGTCAGCAGCGCCGCGCAGGTGAGCCAGGTGCCGAGGATGAACGCCGGTGAGCGGCCCTGTTCGCGCATGGAGGCACTGCCGACGAGTGCTTCCGGGAAGTTGGAGACGAAGATCGCCGCGAGCAGGGCCAGTCCACCGGTGCCTTCGCCGAGCGACACGCCCAGGGCGACGTTCTCCGGCACCCCGTCGAGGGTGACGGCCGCCAGCAGCGCGAGTCCGGCGGCGCCCGAGGTGGACGCCGTCGACGGTGCCCGGTCCTGAGCGGCGGCGTCGACGTCCAGCTTCTCGCTGCCCTCGGGCTGCTCCCGGCCGCCCCGGGCCCACCGGTCGAGCCAGGCACTGAGGACGGTGAAGACGACCGCGCCGGCGATCAGGCCGAGCGCGGCCCGCCAGATGCCGCCGTGCTCGTAGGCGTCCTCGAACAGCTCGAACGAGAGGGCGGTGATCAGCGCGCCGGCTGCGAACGCCAGCATTCCGGCCAGCATGGTCTTCGGCAGCTGGAAACGGGCACCGACCACCGCGCCGATGACCAGCGCGCTGGAGGCGATCACGCCGAAGATGAGGGCGTCCATGACGATGGGTTACCCGCGAGGGCATCGAAAACACGACGTCCATCACTATGTGTGCGTGCATTCGGGCATCGAGGGAAAGGACTGTGCAGCGATAATCGATCAGTGGATCGTGTGAAAATCCGCTAATCGGGTACATTCCCGGCTCCGCGCCACAACAGCATCTGGAAGGGGCACAGCGTGACCACTCTGCCGCCGACGCAGCCTCCGTCCAGCGCCAACGGGCCGCTGGCGCACGCCATCGTCACCCTCGCCGGAAGCCCGGACGACGTCTCCGCCATCAGCGACCACGTGCGGAAGGTGGCGCAGCTGGCCGCCGACCGGATCGCGGCCGTCGACTACGCCGCGGTCACGCCCCGGCCGGACAACGGGTCGTGCATCGTCGCGGCCAGCGGCGAGCTGATCGGAGCCGTCGACGACGCGTCGGAGCCCGCCCTCGCCACCGCGACGCAGCCGGTGGACACCGGCAGCCCGGTCACGACGATGACGTGGCCCGGTTTCCGCGACACCGCCGCCGACATGGGTCTCGGGGTCGTGTCGCTGCCGCTGCTCGCGGGCAGCGGCGCCACCGTCGCCTCGCTGGACCTCTACGGCCGGGACCCGGCCGTGCTGGCGCAGCTGACCGGCGGCATCTGCGCCGCCTACGACCCCGATCTGTCCTGGCCGGGCGCCACCGGCGACGTGCCGCCGGTGGACGCCGGCGGCGAGGAGCTGATCACCGGTTTCGCCGAGGCGCTGTCCGTGCGGGCCACCATCCAGCTCGCCCGCACCCTGATCCAGAAGATTGACCGGGTCGACGCCCAGGAGGCGTACCTGAGGCTGCGGGTGCGGGCGGCCGACAGCGGGGTCTCGCTGCTGGCGGCGGCGACCTCGGTCATCGCCGCGGGAAGCACCGAATGACCGACGGAGCTCAGGGAGCGGTCAACGGCTCCAGCAGACCGACGATCCCCATGACCTGGCGGACGATGGGCTGCATGCGGACGACCCGCAGCCGGACGCCCCGGTCGGTCGCGGCGCCGTATCCCTCGTCCAGCACCGTCAGGCCGCTCGAGTCACAGAACGTGACGCCCGCCAGATCGATCCGGATCTCGCGGGTTCCGGGGCTGGTCAGGGCGTCACGGACGGCCCGCTCCAGATCGGGCGACGTCTCCAGGTCGAGCTCCCCGCTTACGGTGATCTCGACGGCGCCGCCTGCCGTACGGCTGGCATTGACCTCCACGTGCGGACTCGCTCCTTCGCTCCACTGATTCCCACCGTGACGGTCAATTCCCGGAAATGGCGTTCCGGAACATCACAGGGGCGGCCGTGAGGCCCGCATCAGACCGCGCGGGAAATGCAGCCGCACCGAGGTGCTGCCGGTGGACGAGGACACCGCCACCACGTCGGCCAGTTGCCGGGCCAGCCACAACCCGCGCCCACCGGCGACCGGGCGGGGCCGGTGATAACCGGCAGCCACCGGGATCGCCTTTCGTCCCCGGTCGTCGCACTGCACGATCAGGGTGTCACCGTGGCGCCAGGCACGGACCCGGACCGGGGTCCCGCCGTGGCGCAGCCCGTTGGTCGTCACCTCGGCCACCGCCACGACGAGATCCTGAACGGCATCGTCGCCGAAGTCGTGCGCTTGCGCCCATCCGGTCATCGCCGAGCGCAGGCCGCGTAGTCCCGTCACGTCGAGCAGGGTCACGTCGAGCGCGACGCGGGCGGGGACGGGCCGGATCTGCGGGTCGTGCCGTCCGGTCAGGAAACGCCTCGGTCGTACGAACCAGGATGATGTTTTCCGGCCGATGTCGGTGAGCAGGTGCGGGTGCGTGGCCCGGACCCCGTCGATCACCTCGGTGGTGTGCTGCCGGCTGTCCCAGACGCACGTCACCGCGGAGCCGTTCAGGGCGGGCGCCTGGTTCGAGATCGCCTCGTACGCCAGGTAGGCGGTCACCCGGTCGGCGCACAGCCCGTCGTCCATGCCGCTGAGCAGGTCCGGTTCGGCGATCACGTGCACCCGCCGGCCGGCGCGGTGATTGTCGGCGAGATAACGGCGGAAGCTTTCGTACGCGACACCGAGCCGCTGATAGATCGTGTCCGAGTCGCCCCAGCGCACCGCCGTGGCGAGGTCGGCGGCCGCCGTGTTCAGCTCGGCGCGGGTCCGCTCACCGACGACCACCAGGACCTCGTCGTACGCCGCCACCGAGCGTCGCAGCTCCGGGACCAGCACGCCCGGCAGATCGGCGTCGGCGGTGACGATCAGCGCGGTGTGCGCGAACTTCGCGACGTGGCCGGCGGCCGGCTCGTACTGGATCACCCTAGAACCATGGCAGTCGCGGCGGCCCGCGCGCCAGTCGACATGATCGACAACTTTCAGCGCGCGGGGTCGCATCCGAGGTCGGGGGGTCAGGCGGTGGGCTCGTCCGACGCGCGCCGGGGCAGTGCCGCGGTGTGCCCGAAGAAGTTGCGGATCACCCCGACGACCCGCTCGTAGTCGTCGAGGTCCATCGGCTTCGTGACGTACGCGTTCGCACGGGCGTCGTAGCTGGCCATGATGTCCTCGGAGGACGACGAGGTGGTGAACACCACTGTCGGGATGCCCTTCAGGCCGTCGTCGGCCTTGATCTGGTGCAGCACCTGCCGGCCGTCGACGCGCGGCATGTTCAGATCCAGCAGGATCAGATCGGGCCGGGGCGCGTCACCGTACGGCTCCTGGCGGTGCAGGAAGGCCATCGCCTCCGCACCGTCGCCGACGTGGTGCAACTCGCTGGGGAGACTGTGCTCGGAGAACGCGCTCTCCACCAGGGCCACGTCGCCGAGATCGTCCTCGACGACGAGCACCTGCAGTAACGAGGAAATGCCGACCATGCCCTGCTCCTTCGCAACAGCGGAACGGGGCAGCACCGCGGGTGACGCCGGCACCCGAACGGGCGCGGCAACCGATCCTAGCGGAGAAACACGCGGGTGCCGGCACCGCACGGGCGCCGCTCGCTCTTGCGCATCGACAGGCGTGAGCGCGGAGCGCTGTTGACAAGCCGTTCATCAGCGGGAAATGATGCCGACATCCCCTCCCGTCCGTGACACCGCATCCCCGTAGTCGGTGTCCTTTTCTTCGCTCCAAGATGTTTACGTAACCATCTACGGCTGACGATCTTGCCGAGGTCGTCACATCCCCGCCGGCACTCAGGAGAGACGTTGATGTTGAGAAGAAGGACGCTCCTCACCGCCGCGGCCGCGACCGGAGCCACCGTCGCCGGCACCTCGCTGGGCATGGGCCCCGCCCACGCGGACGCCACAGTCGCGATCAACCCGAGCGCCGACCACGGCGCCTGGGAGGGCTGGGGCACGTCCCTGGCCTGGTGGGCCAACGTCTTCGGCGACCGCGACGACTTCGCCGACCTGTTCTTCACCCTGCGTACCGTGTCGTACAACGGCGCCGCGCTGCCCGGGCTCGGCCTGACGATCGCCCGTTACAACCTCGGCGCCAGCAGCTGGAACGCCATCAACGGCGAGCGGATGGCCGTGTCGCCGAACATCCCCCGGTTCAAGCAGATCGAGGGCTTCTGGCAGGACTACACCAACGAGGACCCCACCTCGGCGGCGTGGAACTGGAACGTCGACGCCAAACAGCGGGCCGCCCTGGTCAAGGCGACGCAACGCGGGGCGATCAGCGAGCTGTTCGCCAACTCGCCGATGTGGTGGATGTGCCTCAACCACAACCCCTCCGGGGCGGCCGGCGGCGGGCTGAACCTGCAGCGCTGGAACCACCGGCAGCACGCCCACCACCTGGCCGTCACCGCGCGCTGGGCCAAGGAGCGGTGGGGCGTCACCTTCCGCACCGTCGATCCGTTCAACGAGCCGTCCGCCGGCTGGTGGCGGGCCGACGGCACCCAGGAAGGCTGCCACATCGACGCGCAGACCCAGCGCAGCGTGCTGGCCAACATGCGTACCGAGCTGAACCGGCAAGGCTTGAGCGGCATCGCCATCTCGGCGTCCGACGAGACGAACTTCGACGCGGCGCGGGCCACCTGGAACAGCTTCGACGCGACGACAAAGGCTTTGGTACGACAGGTGAACGTGCACGGCTACGGTCCGGACACCCGGCGCGACCTGCTCTACAGCGCGGTGCGCGCCGACAACAAGACCCTGTGGAACTCCGAGCACGGCGACGGCGACGGCACCGGCATGGCGATGGCCCGCAACCTGTGCATGGACTGGCGCTGGCTGCACCCCACCGCCTGGTGTTACTGGCAGGTGATGGACCCGTCGGCCGGCTGGGGGGTGATCCGCTACGACGGCAACGCCGGCCGGGCCGGGGCGATCGAGACGAAGTATTACGTCCTCGCCCAGTTCACCCGGCACATCCGGCCCGGCATGCGGGTCATCGACAGCGGCGTGGATTATGCCGTGGCCGGTTACGACGCGGCCGCCCGCCGCCTCGTCATCGTCGCGGTCAACCCCGGCGCCGCGCAGACCCTGACGTTCGACCTGTCCCGCTTCGGCCAGGCCACCGGCGGCACGGGCGGCGTGGTCCCCCGCTGGACCACCGTCCCGGCCGGCGCCGACCGCTACGTCGCCCGCAACGACGCCAGGATCAACGGGAAGCAGCTCAGCGTCACGTTCCCGGCAGGCTCGGTGCAGACCCTGCAGATCGACGGTGTGGCACCGTAACCGCGCAGGTCACAGGCGCGGGAAGATGCGCGGCGTCATCTCCACGCCCTCCACGGCCAGGGACGCCGGACCGATGATCTGCGGGTCCGGCGTCCCCACCACCTCGGCGTCCTTGCCGGTGTAGTCGAAGCGGTGCAGGACGTGCCGGATGGCGCCGAGGCGGGCCCGCTTCTTGTCGTTGCTCTTCACCACGGTCCACGGCGCGTCGGCGGTGTCGGTGTAGAAGAACATCGCCTCCTTGGCCTCGCTGTAGTCCTCCCACTTGTCCAGCGACTCCACGTCCATCGGCGACAGTTTCCACTGCCGGACCGGATCGATCTGCCGGATCGCGAACCGGGTGCGCTGCTCCCCCTGCGAGACCGAGAACCAGAACTTGATCAGGTGGATGCCGGAGCGCACCAGCATCCGTTCCAGGTCGGGGGTCTGCCGCATGAACTCCAGATATTCGGCGCGGGAGCAGAATCCCATCACCCGCTCGACACCGGCCCGGTTGTACCAGGACCGGTCGAACAGGACGATCTCCCCCGCCGACGGCAGGTGCTTGAGGTAACGCTGGAAGTACCACTGGGTGCTCTCGCGCTCGTTCGGCTTCTCCAGCGCGACCACCCGGGCACCGCGCGGGTTCAGGTGCTCCATGAACCGCTTGATCGTGCCGCCCTTGCCCGCGGCGTCACGGCCCTCGAAGAGCAGCACCATCCGTTCGCCGGTGTCCTTGCACCAGTTCTGCAGCTTCAGCAGCTCGATCTGCAGCAGCCGCTTCTCCCGGTCGTACTCCGCCCGGTCCATCCGCTCGTCGTACGGATAGGCCTCCCGCCAGGTGTCCACGGGAGTACCGTCCGCGTCGAGCAGCAGTGGGTCGTCGTTGTCGTCGTCAGCGACCTGATAGCCGGCGAGCGCCTCGACCGGCCCGCCGTACGGCTCCGTCGCGGCGTCCGGCTGGTCGACCTGGTCCACCGCGGTGTTCGTCTGCATGGCACGCCAGTACCCCGTACGCCCGGCGGCACGCCCCTGACCGGTACATGCCAGGACCCGGTCACCTTCTCCGGGCACACCGTGCGGCTTCGCGCCGGCATCGGTGTGGCGCTCGCCAGCCGGCACGCACCGGCCGCCCGGTGCGAACCCGCCGAGCTGCTGCACCACGCCGAGCAGACCGGCGACGCCCGAGAGCGCTCACCTCGCCATCGGCCTGATCACCCTGCTCGGCTTCCTCACCGCGTTCGCGTTGTCGGCGGTGGGTGGCTGATCGCAGCGCCGGCTCTGCGATCGGCGGCATGTCCGGCGGCCGGCGGGGGAACGATCTATGGGGGCGCGAGGAGATCCGGAGGCGCGATGAGAACCCTGGAGTCACTGCGGAGCATGCTGCTGCAGTCGCAGCACACCCGTCCGGAGGACCTGCCGGAGATGGCGATGCACGCGGCCGCGTCGCTGGGCCTGGACGCCATGGTGATCTACCTCGTCGACCATGAACAACGCGTGCTGTCACCGCTGCCGGGCGGCTCGACACCGCCTCGTGAGCCGTTCCGGGTCGACGGCACGCTGGGCGGCCGCGCGTTCATGCTCGTCCGGCCGCACACCAGCGACGCCGAGCCGGACGGCACCCGGTCCTGGCTGCCGCTGGTGGACGGCAGCGAACGCCTCGGGGTCGTGGAGCTGGTCTCCGCGGCGCCGTTGACCGGCGGCGCCGTGCAGGACTGCACCGCGGTGGTGTCGCTGCTGGCGGAGCTGGTCGTCACCCGCAACCTCTACAGCGACACCCTTGAACGGGAACGCCGCCGGGCGCCGATGCGGGTGGCGGCGGAGATGCTGCGCGCCCAACTGCCACCACTGACGTTCTCGACCGGCCAGCTCATGATCAGTGGAGTGCTCGAGCCGTGCTACGACGTCGGTGGCGACGCGTTCGACTACGCAGTGAACGGCGACATCGCCCATCTGGCGCTCTTCGACGCCGCCGGGCACGGCTCGGCCGGCGGCATGCGCGCGGTCGTCCTGGCGTCGCTGGCGCTCGCCTCGTACCGCAACGCGCGGCGCACCGGCCTCGACCTCACCGCCACGTACCACCACATCGACGAGATCGTCCGCGCCCACGACCGGCCGGGCATGATCACCGCGGTGCTCGCCGAGTTCGACCAGCGCACCGGCCTGCTGCGGACGATCTCCGCCGGCCACCCGAGCGGCATCGTCATCCGCCGGGGCAAGGTGGTCAAGGTACTGCCCACCCCGACCGCGCTGCCGGTGTCGCTGGGCGACATGCGGACACCCGTGGTGGCCGAGGAGAGCCTGGAACCGGGCGACCGGCTGCTGCTCTACACCGACGGCATCATCGAGGCCCGCTCCGCCGAGGACGTCGAGTTCGGCACCGAGCGCCTGATCGACTTCGCCGTCAAGGCCACCGCCGACCAGTTGCCGGCGCCGGAGACGGCCCGGCGGCTGGTCCACGCCATCCTCGACCACCAGAACGACCGCCTCCAGGACGACGCGACCGTCCTCCTGATGGAGTGGCGCCGGCCTGCTCCGGCCGGCGCCGGCTCCGAGCAGCCGTCGCCGCCGGCGCTGCCGCACCCGAGTCCCTGAGGGATCCTCTCTTCGGCGGGACGGGCCACGCGTGGGTCAGCCGGCTGCACGCATCTGGTGCTGTTCCGCGAACCGGATGATGGTGTCGCCCAGCTGTTCGAGGAACCGGCCTGCCCCGGCCAGCCGGGCCCCGGCGGCGGTGCCGTCCCCGAGAATGTCGGCGCCGCGCAGCACGGTCGCGGCCAGTCGCTGGTTGGCGCGGACACTGACGACAGCGGACCGGACACCCGCGTCCTCGTCGAGGAAGTACCGATGGCGCCGGCTCCGGCCGTCGCGGCTGCGGCGGATCAGCCCGTACTGTTCCAGCAGCCCGACCGCGAGCGAGACCGTCGCCGGGCTGACCCGGAGCTGTGCGGTCAGCTCGGCGGTGGTGGCGCTGCCGGTCTCGGCGGTGAACAGACAGGCCAGTACCCCGGCGGCGGTGCGCGGCATGCCGGTGTCGACCAGGGCCACAGTGAGATCGGTGACCAATGCGATCCGCGCGTCCGGATCGGGGCCCGCGGGTGCACCCCGGACCTCCCGGGCGGGGGCGGGCGGCCGGCGCCGGGCACGGTGGACGGTGGCCAGCTGCGCCAGCTCCGCGCGGTAGCGGCCCGGTCCACCGTTGCGGGCCACCTCGCGGCTGACCGTTGAGGTCGGGCGGCCGAGGTCACCGGCGATCTGCGCGAAGTCGCGCCCCTGCGCCAGCCCGGCGGCGATCCGCTGCCGGTCGGTGCTGGTCAGCCTGCGTCCAGGCATGCCGTCCGCCCTCCCACGGTCCGCCGGCCGCCAGTATGGAAGCCGGTCACGTCCGTTGCAACACGTGTGCCTTTGCCTGCACCGTCATTGCAATCGTGAACGTGCCTCCTGCCTGGACAGATGCTCACTTCGAACGTCAAGTCGATGGACCGGACTTCGATCGATGCCTAACGTTCGGTTACCTGTTCAGCGACCCGAGAAGGAGAAGTCTTGCGTGCCAAAGGCATCACCTACGACACCGGATTCACTCCCGGCGGGCGGAGCACCCGGCCCTCCTTCGACCCCGGCGCCGTCGAGCACGAGATGCGGATCATCGCCGGCGACCTGCACTGCGACGCCGTCCGGATCACCGGCGGCGATCCCGAACGGCTGTCGGTCGCGGCCGGGCACGCCGCCGACGCCGGGCTGGAGGTCTGGTTCTCCCCGTTCCCCTGCGAGCAGAGCGCCCAGCAGTTGCTGCCGTACTTCGCCGACTGCGCCGACCGGGCCGAGGCCGCCGGCGCCGCGGTCTTCGTCGCCGGATGCGAACTGAGCCTGTTCAACGCGGGCTTCCTGCCCGGAGCCGACACCTTCGCCCGGATCACGTCCCTGTCCAGCGGCGACCCCGAGGCGGTGGGCCGGCTCGGGGACGCCTCGGCCGCCGTGAGCACGCTGCTTGCCGACACCGCGGCGACCGTACGCCGGCGGTTCCGGGGCAGGATCACTTATGCCTCCGGAACCTGGGAGAACATCGATTGGACGCCCTTCGACATCGTGTCCGTCGACGCCTACGTCGATCCCGACGACCCTGGCTTCCGGCCGGCCGTGCAGCAGTACCTTCGACACGGCAAACCGCTCGCGGTGACCGAGTTCGGCTGCTGCACGTACCAGGGTGCGGCTGCGCGAGGCGGCATGGGCTGGGACATCGTCGATCACGACGCCGATCCGCCCCGCATTGTCGGCGACCATGTCCGCGACGAGGAGGAGCCGGCCCGCTATCTCCGCCGTCTGATCGGCGCCTTCGACCGGGAGGGTGTGGACACCGCGTTCTGGTTCACCTTCGCGAGCTACAACAGCCCGTACCACCCGGACCCGCACCTGGACCTCGACATGGCCGGCTTCGGGGTGTGCAAGGTGATGCCCGACGGCCGGCTCGAACCGAAGCAAGCGTTTCACGCCATGGCCGAGCTGTACGGGACGTGATGCTCGAGGAATCCCGGCGGCCGGCCTCCATCACCTGGCTGCGGGAACACCAAGGGCGCCTGCCGATTCTGGCTGGTGTTCGCAGCCTCGGGAACAACTCGCGACGCTACGGTGATCATGGAGCGGGAGACGTGTGTGGCTGTGGATCGGAGCGCGGTGGGGCGGCATTCACAGCCGAAAGGGCGATTCTCGCTACGCAAAGGGCTGCGCTTCGAACCTCTTGAGGCGGCAATCGCCGTCATTTCTTTTCTGGGCCCGGCCGGCGGGGTTCCCCTGCTGATGAGTGAGATTCACGCGATCGAAGAGTTGCGGAACAGTGGGCTGTGCACGGAGGCGCAGGTAGAAGACGTTGGCTTGCACCTGAGCAGCCGACTACGGAGTTCGGCAGACCTCACCTATGTCGTGGGAGGGGAGCGCTATCACGGTGTGCTTCGCTACCAGAGCCGCCGACCCTTGCGTCAGCATTCCGTGGTGTGGATCTGCACAGATCATGACGATCCTACGACCTTTGCACTGGACAGCAGCGCCATCATCGGCGACTCGACCGGATTGTGGCTCCGCCATGTTGTCGGGCTTCCGAGTGCGATCGCCGGAGCCATTGTTTTCGGGCTGGTGATCGGCAAGCATCAGTGGCGCTTCGTCGAGGACGACACCCCAGAGGCCTGAGGAGTAGTGGACCTCCGGCGGCGCGGGCGGATTTGACCAGCTTCAACGGCGCGCCGTGAACGGCTTCGAAGTTGTAGCCGTCGGTGGGCGCGAGGGTGAGCGGTCGATCGAAGACTGGTTCGGCATCGGTGCCCCATCTTCGACAGCGCCCATGTCTTACTCGTGTCGTGTCAGCGGGGCATCCGGGCGATCACGTCGTCCCAGATTTCCGCGGGCCAGTCGTGGCCCACGCCGGGGTATTCCACGAACTGCGCGCCGGGGATCTGGGCGGCCAGGTCACGGCCCGCGCTCGGCTTGAGCATCGGATCGTCCGCGCCCGAGACGACCAGGGTCGGCGCGGTGACGTCGGACAGCGGCGGCAGCTTCGCTGCTCGGCCGGCGGCGAGGTGTCGCTGGGTGGTGCGCGGATTGTGTGGCGCGCGAGTGTGGCTGAGCGTTGCTGCTTCGCGAACCCACTGTTCGGGAAACGGGTAACCGGGCGAGGCCTGCGCACGGTAGATCGCGATCAGGTTGTCGATCTCCTGCTCGGGTGTGGTCGCTTTCGGTAGCTTGCGGAATTCACGGAAGATGCCGAACTTGATGTAGCGCAGGGTCTGCAGAATTCCGGCGGTGGCCGGGCTGCTCATGCAGAGCGTGAGGCTGCGTACTCGTTCGGGGTGCAGCAGCGCCATGGCCTGGGCGATCGCCGATGTGCCGCCCAGAACGTGCGCGCCGGACCAGCCGAGCGTGTCCATCACCGCGAGTCCGTCGGCGGCCATGTCGGCGATCGTGTAAAGGGGGCGGGTGCGGCCCAGCAATGCCCGCCACGGGCTGCCGTCCGCCGGCTGCGGGTAGTGCGTGGACAGCCCGGTGTCCCGGTTGTCGTAACGGGCCACGTGGTAGCCGGCCTCGACCAGACGCTCGCAGAATGCGTCGGGCCACCAGACCATCTGATAATCCAGTCCTAGGACCAGCAGCAACGGCTTGCCGGTCGTGCCGAATGTCTCGTACGCGATCCTGGCGTCACCGTTTACGGCGTACTCGATGCCCATGCCTGCCTCCCCTTTTTCATGCGAACGCATGATAACCGTCGGCGCGCATGGATGGCAATGCGCTCGCATGAGATAGGTTCAGTGGGTGCCGAAGCAGGTCGATCACGAACAACGACGCCGCCTCCTGAGCGAAGCGGTCTTCGCCGTCATCAGCACGCAGGGGTTCGAGGCGGTGAGCCTGCGCGACGTCGCCCAGCAAGCCGGGTTCTCGATGGGCACCGTGCAGCACTATTTCCCCACCAAGCAGCAGATGCTGTTGTTCGCGCTGTCCCACATGCGCGAACGCGTACTGGCCCGGCTTCAGGCCACTGTTGCCGCGTTGCGTGAGCCCACCCGCCGCGATCTCATCCGTGCCGCTACCGCGGTGATGCTCCCGGTCGACCCGGCCGGCCGCCAAGAGGCGTGCGTGAACATCGCGTTCTTCTCTGCCGCGACCGTCACACCTCCATATGCCGAGCAGCTTCGCGACGGATACGGACGCATCCTCGCGGTGTCGATCGCCAACTTCCGCGAGGCTTCCCGGTCGGGCGAATTGCGCGACGGAATCGATCCCGACGTGGAGGCACCCGCGCTCTACTTCCTCACCCAGGGACTGGTCGGGCCGATTCTCGTCGGCCTGTACAGCCCGGACCAGGCACTGGCCCTCATCGATGCCCAACTCGACCGCGTGTTCGGCCCGGCATCACCCTGAACGGATCATGGGCTGAAGCCGGTATGGTCTCGGCGTGACTGCCGAGGACTGGAGCCCTGACCCGGACTTCGCCAAGCATCCCCACCATCACCTGCGCGATGTTCCGCTCGTCATCCTCGAGGTGGCACGCGCGTACATGCGGCATTCGGCAACGTACAACGACGTCGGCGAGGAGTTCGCAGTGCAGGTGGCGGACTGCCTGGTGGGCGAAGTTCTGCCGCCCATCCGCGAATGGCTGGGCAGTGAAGGCCCGCTTCAACACCCTGCGGTGGATCACCCGAACGATCCGAGGCATCACTTCCGGGACCGTCCTGATGTCCCGGCCCCGATCCTTGAGGCGGGACGCGCGTACATGCGGCATGCGCCGACGGTTGACAAGGAATTCGCGGAGTCGATGGGGGACTCCGTGGTCTACGAGGTTCTGCCGCTCATCAGCCGATGGTTGAGCAGCGAAGGCGGACCACAACGCCCCGCGGCGGGTCGCCCGGACGATGGCGCTCCGGCTGGGTAAGGACCGGTCCTGCCTCGTCCGGTCAGGACGGCAGCTCGTAGCGGGTGGCCGTCGCGGCGGCGCGCTCGCGCAGCAAGTCGCGCAGCCACTGCGGGCTCAGGGCCTCGGCGCTCGTGGCGAGCTGCCACAACGCCCACACGGCGTGCCTCGTGTCCTGGAAGGTGACCTCCAGCCGCAGCCGGCCGTCGTCGTCCGTCGACTCGGCCAGGACGGCCACTGCGGTTCCCACCATGTCCTCCCGCCGCGCCGGGTCCATCCGAACCAGCACCGTGACCTGGTCGCCGCCCGCCCGGAACCGCGTGCTGCGGTCCCGCCAGGCCTGGTCCAGGTCCACCCGGTCCGGCCGCTGCGCGGGCTCCGCGAGTTCCTCGGCGGCCAGGATCCGGGACAGCCGGTAGGTGCGGTCCGCGCCCGACCTGGTGGCCAGCAGGTAAGCCTTGTCGCGGACGGTCACCAGCCCGATCGGGTCCACCGTGCGCCACTGTGGTGCCCGATCGGCGGGCGCGTAGTGGATGCGCAGCTTGCGCCCCGCGAACACCGCGCGCCGCACCTCGGCCACGACCGCGTCGGGAACCTCCTCGGGGTCGGCGCGGCGCGCGAGCAGGTCCGTCTCCGGGTCGATGAGCAGTCTCTGGGCCACCCCGGCCGCGGTGTCCTGGTGGCTTTCGGGCAGCGCGTCGATCACCTTGAGCATGGCCGAGGCCAGCGCCGGGCCGAGCCCGAACGCCTGGGCGCCGCGCCGTGAGCCGGCGATCACCAGGGCCAGCGCCTCGTCGTGGCTCAGCCCGGTGAGGTCGGCCCGGAAGCCGGGCAGCAACGCGAACCCGCCGTGCCGGCCGCGTTCGGCGTAGACCGGGACGCCGGCCGCGGACAGCGCCTCGATATCACGCAGCACGGTGCGGGTGGAGACTTCGAGTTCGCGGGCGAGCGTGGTCGCGGACAGCCGGCCGTGCCGGCGCAGCAGCAGCACCAGCGACACCAGCCGGTCGGCGCGCACGCGGAGTCACCCGGCTCCGTCGCCGGTCGTGCACAACGCGCGGACCGTCCGCGTGAGGCCGGCCTCCAGCTGCTCGATCGGCCGGGGGTACGCGAGCTGGTGGAGGATCACCCCGTCCAGATGATCGAGGATGGCCGCGCAGTCGCCGTCCGGGTCGGCCGAGCCGACTGCGCGCAGCCATCGCGCACCCCAGACGCGGATGGCGCCGGCCGCCTCGGCGAGGCGTCCGCGTAGCTCGGGGTGCAGGGCGGCCTCGACGAACAGGCCGTACCGGGCGACGGTGACGGCGCGTTCGGGGCCGAGCGCGCGGCGCACATAGGCGACCAGCGCGGCACTCAGCTCCTCCGGCGTGGTGGGGCGGATGAAACCCGCGATCGTTTCCCAGGCGGCGCGATCGCGCTCGGCGAAGCGGTCGACGACCGCGCCGATCAGGGCGTCCCGGGTCTTGAAGTAGTTCGCTGTGGAGCCCGTCGGCACCGCGGCGGCAGCGTCGACGGCCCGGTGGGTCAGCGCCCGCACCCCCTGGCCCCCGAGGATGCCGATGGCGGCATCGAGCAGGTGTTCCTGGCGGGACGGCATGGGCACAGACTATCCGATCAACAACATCTGTAGTTCAAAAACTACATCTGTTGTACGGTGTGGCCATGCGGAGACGGGCAGTGATCATCGGGGGTGGCATCGGTGGACTGGTGGCGGCGACGGCGCTGCGGCACGCGGACTGGCGGGTCACCGTCCACGAGCGCGACGACGCGTTGCCGGGCACCGGCACGGCGCTCGGCATGTGGCCGGCGGCGCTGCGGGCGCTGGACCAGATCGGCGCCGGGGACGAGGTGCGCCGGTCCGGGCGCCGGCAGCGGGCGGCCACCTTCCTGCGGCCGGACGGCTCCCGCATCGCGGCGATCGACGTCGAGCGCCTGAACCGCCGCACCGGCGACCATGTATACCTGCTGTCGCGGCCGAGCCTGCTCACGATCCTGCACCGGAGCGCCATGGAGGCCGGAGCGGAGATCAGGCCGGGCGATCCGGTCGACGACGCCCTCGAGGTGCGGGACGCCGATGTGGTGGTGGCGGCGGACGGCGTGTTCAGCCGTACCCGCGAAAAGATCTTCGGTCCGGCTTACCGGGCACGATTCTCCGGCGGTACGGCCTGGCGTGGCGTGGTCGACGGCATGTCCACCGACACGTTCGTCGAGATGTGGGGGCGCGGGGTCAAGTTCGGCGTGACACCGCAGGAGGGCGACCGGACCAACTGGTACGCCTCCGCCGCGGCGCCGCAGGGCCGGTTCCAGCCGGGCGGGGAACTCGGCGAGCTGCGGCGCCTGTTCGGCGGATGGGCGCCGCCGGTGCGCGCCGTGCTGGACGCGGTCGACGAGAGCACGGTGCTGCGGCACGACATCTACGTGACACCGCCGCTGCCGTCCTTCGTCCACGGCCCGGTCGCCCTGCTCGGCGACGCCGCCCACGCGATGACACCCGACCTGGGGCGCGGCGCCTGCGAGGCGATCATCGACGCCGTCACGCTCGCCTCGCATCTGCGCGAGGCGAGCGCGGTCGGGCCGGCACTGCGCGGCTACGACCGGGAACGCCGCCGCCACACCCAGCGGCTGGCGAGGATGGCCGCGCTGACCGCACGGATGAGTCACCAACAGCACGCCCTGCCGGTCCGTGACCAGGTGCTGCGCGCCGCCCTGCGGGCCGGCCCGCCCGGCTGACCGGCCAGCAGGGGCTCCCGCCCTTGGAAAAGTGATATCACATTGCTACTGTGGTGACATCGCTACTCGAAGGGAGCCGCACATGTCGGAATACCTGGACCTGCCCACCCCCCAGGTTCGTGAGCGGATCGCCCGCGGCGTCTCCGGCTGGCCGGTCCTCGCGCTGTCCTTCGTGCTGACCCTGCTCGCCGTCGCCGCCTTCATCGTCGGCCTGCAGCAGGACAGCTCCGCCGTCACGGTGAGCCTGCTCGTCGTCGCCACACTGCTGGCGCTGGCCGCAGCGGTCGCCGCAGCGGGCCTGACCCCGGTCGCGCCCGGCGAGGCCCGCGTCCTTCAGCTCCTCGGCCGCTACACCGGCACGGTCCGCACCGACGGGCTCCGCTGGGTCAACCCGCTCACCGCGCGGCGCCGGGTCTCCACCCGCATCCGCAACCACGAGACCGACGTGCTCAAGGTCAACGACGCCGACGGCAACCCCATCGAGATCGCCGCCGTCGTCGTCTGGCACGTCGAGGACACCGCCCGCGCCGTCTTCGAGGTCGACGACTTCATCGAGTTCGTCGCCATCCAGACCGAGACCGCCGTGCGGCACATCGCCAACAGCTACTCCTACGACTCCCACGACACCGCCCAGATGTCGCTGCGCGACAACGCCGACGAGATCACCGCACGGCTGTCCGAGGAGATCGGCGTCCGGGTCGCCGCCGCCGGCGTGAAAATCATCGAGTCCCGGCTGACCCGCCTCGCCTACGCACCCGAGATCGCGCACGCCATGCTCCGCCGCCAGCAGGCGAACGCCATCGTCGCGGCCCGCGCCCGCATCGTCGAGGGCGCGGTGGGCATGGTCGAGCTGGCGCTGGCCCGCCTCACCGAGCACGACGTCGTGGAACTCGACGAGGAGCGCAAGGCGGCGATGGTCAGCAACCTGCTGGTCGTCCTCTGTGGCGATCGGGACGCCCAGCCCGTGGTCAACGCGGGCACGCTCTACTCCTAGGCCCATGAGCGCCGAACGCAAGAAGATCCTCCTGCGGCTCGACCCCGCCGTGCACGACGCACTGGCGCGGTGGGCGGCGGACGAGCTTCGCAGCACCAACGCGCAGATCGAGTATTTGCTGCGCAAGGCCCTCGCCGACGCCGGCCGGCTACCCGGAAAGGTCGGCCGGATGCGCGGGCCCGGCCGGCCCCCCGCCACACCCGAGCCGGAGGAAGAGTGACATGGCCATACCCGGGAGCCTCCCGCAACGCGTCTTCCTGCTGGCCCACGACCCCGACAAGGGCCGGGTCCGGATGGGGACCAACCTCGGCGCCCTGCTGCGCGCCGCCGCCCTCGCCGAGCTGTTCGTCCAGGGCCACCTCACCGACGACCGCGGCCGCGCCGTCCTCGTGGCCCGGCGCCCCTGCCACGATCCCGTCCTGGAGGGCCTCCTCGACGAGATCGAGCGGGCCCGGCCGCACCGCTGGCATTCCTGGATCAAGAGCCGCCAGAACGCCGCCGTCAGCGTGACCCGGCAGCAGCTCAGCGACGGCGGCTGGGTCCGCCTCGAGCCGCACCGCGTCCTCGGGCTGTTCCCCACGGTCCGGGTGAGCATCCGTGACCCCCGCGTCCGCACGGAGCTGCGCGGCCGGCTGGACGAAGCCCTGCGGGTTCCCCTCGGCAGAGTCGATCCCACCGACGCCGCCCTGGTGGCCGTCGTCGCCGCGGGCGATCTCAGCGTCGCCCTCGACCGCGGGAAGAGGCGCGCCGCCAAACGCCGCATCCAGCAGCTCACCGAGGTGAGCGGCCCGGTCGGACCCGCCCTGCGCAAGGCGATCCAGGACGCCGCCCTCGGTGAGTAGGTCGCCCTCGTGATTCCTCGGCGAACCGGCGCCCCGGCGGCATAACCTGGGTCCGGATCGCCGTTATCGGCCCGTTCGGGCGCGGCGGGATCGAGGGATCCGATGGCGCTGCTTCTGACCAGCTCGCTGTTCGTGCTGATCTTCCTGTGGGTGTCGTGGCGTTACCTGCGGCATCGTGATCCCCTCCTGCGTGACGTGATGCTGATGTTCACGTCGGTGGCGATGCTGTTCGTCCTCGCCGCGGTCCGGGTACTGACCGGGATGCCGGCACACACGCTGACAGCCGTGGCGCTCGTCCTGGTGCTGGCCAAGCCGCTGTTCACCCTGCGGGTGGTGAGCCGGTTGCGATCCATGCCGTCCTGGTGGTGGCCGGCCGCCCTGGCGGCCTGGCTGCTCACCGCGCTACCGGTGCTGTTCGTGCCGGCGGAACCGTTACGGCCGGTCCAAGTGTGGCCGGCGGTCGTCACGTTCCTCATCGTCGAGTCGGTCGCCGCCTGGCTGCTGGGCACGCAGGCGCGACGCCGCCGCGGCGCCGCCCCGGCCCGGCTGTGGTGCGCGGCGGCGGGCACCGCGCTGTTCGGCGCCGCGGTGCTGGTCTCCGCCGGTGGGGAGTCCGTGGCCGCCGGGACCCGGACGCTCGCGGTGGCCTCCGGCGTCCTCTATCTGCTGGCTTTCGCCCCGCCGCGGTGGCTGGTCCGGATGCTGGCGCAGGACGCGGCCTACGTGGTGACGCGCCGGTTGCTGGCGGCACCCGCCGACGCTCCGGCGGAGCGCACCTGGCGGACGTACTGCCACGGCGCCGCCGAGGTGCTCGGCGCCGACGCCGTGGTGGTACTGCTGCCGGCCGGCACCGGCACGGTGCACATGGCCGGCTGTTTCGGTCCGGTGCCCGGCACCGTCAACTGCACGCGTCAGGACCTCGACGAGCTGACAGCCGGGCCGGCCACCATCGACGCCCTGGCGGGATGGACCAGGCCACCGGCGGTGGCCGCGATGTTCGCCAAGGCCAGCGACACCCGGTACGTGACCGCGGCACCCGTGCCGACGCCGGAGGGCCGGGGCGCGCTGCTGCTGCTCAACCGTTACCGCGACCTGTTCGCCGAACACGACGTCACCGCCTTCACCGATCTGGCGGTGCAGGCCACGGCGCTGGCCGGACGGGCCCGGACGCTGGCCGAGAGCGAACGCCTGGCGGTGATCGTGGAGTCGTCGCACGACGCGATCGTCGGCAAGAACCTCGACGGCACGATCGCCAGCTGGAACGCCGGCGCCGAACGGCTCTACGGGTACCGACGCGACGAGGTGCTCGGCCGGCACGCGTCCATGCTGTTCCCGCCGGGACAGGAGGACATCGAGAGCCAGTTCCTGCGACGCATCGCTGACGGCGAGCGTATCGACCAGCAGCAGGTGAAACGCCGCCGCAAGGACGGCACGGTGATCACCGTGTCGCTGACCCTGTCACCGATCACCGACGCCGGTGGCCGCATCGCCGGGGTGGCGTCGGTCTCCCGGGACATCACCGAACGGCAGCGCGCCGAGGCCATGTTCGAGGGTCTGCTGGAGGCCGCGCCGGACGCGATCATCGGCGTCACCCACGACGGCACCATCAAACTCATCAACGCGCAGGCCGAGAGCCTGTTCGGCTATCGGCGTGAGGAATTGCTCGGCCGGTCGGTCGACATCCTCGTGCCGCAACGGTTACGTGGCGGGCACCACCGGCACCGCGACGGGTACTTCGCGCACCCGCGGATCCGGCCGATGGGCGCCGGCGCGGCACTGGCCGCCGTCCGCAAGGACGGCACCGAGTTCCCGGCCGAGATCAGCCTGTCCTCGGTCGACACCGACCAGGGCATGATCGTCACCACAGCGATCCGGGACGTCACCGACCGCCTGATCGCCCAGGCCGAACGGGAGCGCCTGATCGCCCAGGCCGAACGGGACGCCGGTGAACGCCGCCTGCAGCACACCCGCCGGCTGGAGAGCCTCGGCCAGCTGGCCGGCGGCGTCGCCCACGACTTCAACAACATCCTCGCGGTGATCAGCAATTACGCCGAGATGATCTCCGAGACGCTCGAATCGCCCCATCCCGGCGAACGCGAGCTGGCGGAGGCCCGCACCGACATCGGGCAGATCAGCCGGGCCGCCGAACGCGCCGCGCGCCTGACCAAACAGCTGCTCGCGTTCGGCCGCCGCGACATCACCCAGGCCGAGGTCCTCAGCCTCAACCACGTCATCGGCGACATCGAACAGATGCTGCGCCGCACCCTCGGCGAACACATCCACCTCGCCACCAGCCTGCAACGCGATCTGTGGCCGGTCTACGCCGACGCGAGCCAGATCGAGCAGATCCTGGTCAACCTCGCTGTCAACGCCCGCGACGCGATGCCCGGCGGCGGCACGCTGTCCATCGACACCGGCAATGCCCGGATGGGCGACGACGACCTCGCCGGCTCGTCGTTGCCGGCCGGCCGTTACGTGCGGATCCGGGTCAGCGACACCGGCAGCGGCATGCCGCCCGAGGTGATCGAACGCGCCTTCGAACCCTTCTACACCACCAAACCGAAAGGATCCGGTACCGGCCTCGGCCTGGCCACCGTGTACGGCATCGCCACCGCGGCCGGCGGCGACGTCCGGCTGTACTCCGAGAACGACATCGGCACCACGGTCACCGTCATCCTGCCCGCGGTCGACTCCCCCGGCGACGACCCCGCCCCCGCAGCCGATCCGGCCGGCGTACCGGCCGCAGGCGGAGCACCGTACGAGACGATCCTGATGGTCGAGGACGAGGACGACCTGCGCCTGATCACCCACCGCATCCTCACCCGCGCCGGCTACCACGTGCTGACCGCCAACTGCGGCGAGCAGGCCATCCGCCTCGCCGAGACGCATCCGGACCCGATCGACCTGCTGCTCACCGACGTGATCATGCCCAAGATGACCGGCAACGAGGTGGCCGCCCGGATCCGCGGCATCCGCCCCGGCATCCCGGTGCTCTACATGTCCGGTTACGCCGAACCCGTGCTGACCGAGAACGGCACCCTGCCCGACGGCGTCACCATCGTCGAGAAGCCGTTCACCAGCCATGAGCTGCTCGACCGGGTCCGGGCCTTCCTGCACCGCCCGGCCGTGGGCCCGCACACGGAGACGCTCCGGACGCCGTGAGCGGGCTCGCCACCGATCAGTGGCGGAAGCTGCCGACCAGGTTGGTCAGGTCACCGGCGAGCCGGCTCAGATCGCCGGCGGCCTGCTGGGTGGATCTCGCGCCCTCAGCCGTCGCGTTGGCGACCTCGGCCACCTCGGAGACTGTGCGGGCGACCTCGCCGCTGCTGCTTGCGGCCTCCGCCACCGAGCGGCTCATCTCCCCGGTGGTGGCGGTCTGCTCCTCCACCGCGGAGGCGATCGTGGTGGTGTAGTCCCCGACCTGCCGGATCACCTCG
Source organism: Actinoplanes sp. 13 (assembly GCF_056134165.1). NCBI lineage: Bacteria > Bacillati > Actinomycetota > Actinomycetes > Micromonosporales > Micromonosporaceae > Actinoplanes > Actinoplanes sp. 13. Next base: position 25,473 of record NZ_JBVYOQ010000037.1, read on the forward strand.
GTGATCTCCCCGATCGACGTGGCGGCGGTGGCACTGGACGCCTGGATGTTGCCGATCCGCGAGGTGATCTCCTCGGTGGCCTTGGCGGTCTGCTGCGCCAGCTCCTTGACCTCGCCGGCGACGACCGCGAAGCCCTTGCCGAGCTCCCCGGCCCGGGCCGCCTCGATGGTCGCGTTCAGCGCCAGCAGGTTCGTCTGCTCGGCGATGCTGGTGATCAACCGGACCACGTCACCGATCTCCGCGCTGGCCGCGCCCAGAGCGGCGACCTGACTGGTGGTGCGCTCGGCGACCACCATGCCGTTCTGCGAGACCTCCGCCGCCTTGCCCGCGCTGGAGGCGATCTCGGTGATGGACGCGCTCATCTGTTCCGCGCCGGCCGCGATCGACTGCACCCCGACGTTGACCTCTTCACGCGACGACGTCGCGACAGTGGCCTTGCGCGCCACGTCCGCGGCGCCGGCCTGCAGTTGGGTGCTGACCGCCGACAGCTCCTCCGAGGCACCGGCCAGCGTGACCGCCGACCCGCCGATCGTGGTCACCGCCTGGCGCAGGGCCGCGATCGCGGTGTCCAGCGCACGACCCATCTGCCCCGGCTCATCGCCCGAGGTCAGCCCCGTGGTCCGCGTCAGGTCGTTGGTGGCCAGCGCCTCGCACACCGACTTCACCTTGAGCAGCGAACGCACGATCGAACGGGCCACGAACACCCCCAGCCCCAAAGCCAGCAGCAGCCCCACCACGAGCAACACGATCGACTGGACCCGGCTGGACTCGTACCCCGACTGCGCAGACGCGGCATTCGCGCCGGCGTCGGCGTCCTCCGCCGCGGTCAGAGCGGCGATGTCCTTGTTCATCTGCTGCATCAGCGGCAGGATCTCGGTGTTGCGGGTGGACTCCCAGTTCTTCATGTCCTTGCGCTGCCCAGCGGGCAGTTGCTTGCTCTCCACGACGCCCACGTATGCCTGCCACTGCGACTCCAGGTTTGCGATGAGCGCCGGATCGCCGGTGGGGTCGCTGGCTCGATAGGCGGCCATCGCCGCGTCGAAGTTCTCCACATCGGCGGCGAACGCGTCCGCGTACTTCTGGGTACCGGCACCTTCCTCCGCGATCAAGTGAAATGCGGTGTCCAGCCGCGCCTGCACCACCGCCTTGTCGAGGAGGCCGATCGCCTTCACCGACGCGACGTTGCTGTGATATAGGCGCTGCGCGGACCCGCTGGCGTCGGCCAGCGCGGACAGCCCCAGGACACCCACCAGCAACGCGATCAACGCGGCGAGCACCACCGCCGCCAGGATCTTGACGTTGACGCTCAGGTCGGCGAACGATCGCCGCCGCCCGGTCATCGACGCCGGCAGAACGGCAGCAGACGTATCCATGTGGTCTCTCCTCGGCACGTGACAGGAGCATCCCGGCCGTTCCCGGCCGTTCAGCCCTGCGGTCAGCCCCCGCCAGCCGCTGCACCTCCGATCGGCAACTGTCAGCGTCCGCTGAGCTCGACCGGTCCCGGCGGGGACGAAACGCAAGCTCGCGGGCTCGAGTCCTCGAGCCGGGCCCGGCCGCCGCCGGCTTCGGCGAGTTTGTCGACGAGGGCGAGCCCCGGAGCGGTGCCGCCGCTGCGGCCGCCCGGTGCGCGCCAGAACGGTCGCGGCGCGTGTGCCATGGCGGCCGCGTGCCCGGCGAACCGCTCAAGCCCCAGGGCTGAATGGCGTACTGCGATCGTCGTACCTGGAGCCTGCACCTGCACGACGACGCGACCGGGGCCCGGCCGAGAGGCTGTGCGCAACGTTCACGGAGAAGTGGAGTGTCGCGTCATGGCAGGCATATTCAGTCGTCTTGGCCGCTTTTCCTATCGCCGGCGGTGGCTGGTCGTCGTGTTGTGGTTGCTCGCTCTCGGCGGGGCGGTGCTGCTCGCCGTCAGGTCGGAGGGCCCGGTCAACACCAGGGCGACGATGCCGGGAATCGAGTCCCAGCAGGCGTTCGACCTGATCGCGGATCGGTTTCCCGGCGCCGCCGCGGACGGTGCGTCGGCGACCATCGTGTTCGTCGCTCCGCGGGGTCAAGCGCTGACGTCCGTGGGGAACGCGAAGGCCGTCGACGTGGCGCTGGCGCTGGTCTCCAGCGGTTCTCAGGTGTCGCGGGTCGTGCCGCCGTCGACCGCAGGGGGCATCAGCGCCGACGGGTCGACCGGGTTCGCGTCGGTGTCGTACTCAGTTCCGTCGTCCGAGGTGACCGACGAGTCGCGCACAGCGCTGGCCGAGTCGGTGAAGCAGGCGCGGGAGGCCGGGCTGACGGCGGAGATGTCCGGGTCGGCGCTCAGGACCGGCACCAGGATGAGTGCCATGGAACTCGCCGGGGTCGCGATCGCCGCGGTCGTGCTCCTGATGACCTTCGGTTCGATGGTGGCGGCGGGTCTGCCGCTGCTCACGGCGGTCATCGGCGTGGCCGTCTCGTTCCTCGGCGTCTGGGCGGTGGCCGGCCCGCTGAAGATGGCGATCACCAGCGGCATGCTGGCGCTGATGCTGGGGCTGGCGGTCGGCATCGACTACGCCATGTTCGTGGTCTCTCGCTACCGGGAGGAGCGCCACGGCGGGGACGAGCCGCACGGCCACGACGATGCCGAGCAGGCCGCCGGTCGCGCTGTGGGGACCGCCGGCTCGGCGGTGGCGTTCGCCGGGACGACCGTGGTGATCGCGCTGGCCGGGCTGTCCGTGGTGGGGATCCCGTCGCTGGCCAAGATGGGCCTGGCCGCCGCGGGCGCGGTGGTGGTGGCCGTCCTGGTGGCGCTGACCCTGGTTCCGGCGCTGCTGGGCTTCGCCCCGAACCGGGTTCTCGCGCGAGCGCAACGCCGTGGCAGTGCCCGCACCCCGGTCCGCCATCCGGCCGCACGCTCCTGGATGCGGCTGGTGGTGCGCCGTCCCCTGGTGATCACGCCGGCCGGTGTCGCGCTGCTGGCCACGATCGCCGTTCCGGCCCTGTCGCTGCAGCTCGGCACGCCCGGGGACGCGTCGCTGGCGACCACCGAGACCCAGCGACGCGCGTACGACCTGCGGGCCGCGGCGTTCGGTCCCGGGTTCAACGGTCCGCTGACGGTGGTGGTCGACGCGCGTGGCGCCGCTGACCCGGCGTCCGCGGTGGAAGATGTGGCCGACAGCATCAGAACGACCAGCGGCGTGGTGTCGGTGTCCGAGGCCACCTTCAACGAGCAGCGCGACACGGCGATCCTCACCGCTGTGCCGTCGACCGGCCCGACCGACGAGCGCACCGAAAACCTGGTGGAAACGCTGCGGACCGCGCGCCCGGGTGTGGAGGCGGCCGCGCAGGTCCGGTACGAGATCACCGGCACCACCGCGCTGGACATCGACATGGCCCGCAAGACGCAGTCGGCCCTCGTCCCGTACGTGGGGCTCGTGATCGGTCTTGCCGTGCTGCTTCTGCTCGTGGTGTTCCGTTCGGTCTGGATCCCGGTCAAGGCGGCGCTCGGCTTCCTGTTGTCCCTGTTCGCCGCGCTCGGCGTGATCGTCGCGGTGTTCCAGTGGGGCTGGGCGGCCGGCGTGCTCGGCATCGAGCGGACCGGGCCGGTCATGAGCCTGATGCCAATTCTGCTGGTCGGCATCGTGTTCGGTCTGGCCATGGACTACGAGGTCTTCCTGGTGTCGCGGATGCGCGAGGCCCACCTGCACGGCCGGCCGGCCCACGACGCGATCGTCACCGGTTTCGAGCAGAGCTCGAAGGTCGTGGTCGCGGCCGCGGTGATCATGATCGCGGTGTTCGGCGGGTTCGCGGCGGCCGACGAACCGCTGATCAAGATGGTCGGCCTCGGGCTCGCCTGCGCGGTCTTCTTCGATGCGTTCGTGGTACGCCTGACGCTCGTGCCCGCCGTCCTGCAGCTGCTCGGCGAGCGGGCCTGGAGGCTGCCCCGATGGCTCGACCGGGTGCTGCCGCACGTCGACGTGGAGGGCGGGGCGCCGAGCGGCCAGCAGCCGGCATCGGAGCCGGCTGACGTAGTGTCGGCCCGGTGAACGTGCTGACCGCGCTGGTCGCGTTCGTCTTCGCGGCCCTCGGGGCCAGCATCAGCACCGAGGGCATCTTCCGGCCGGCCGAGCTGCTTCCGGGTGCGCTGCTGAGCCTGGTCGCGAGCGGGGCCCTGTACGCCTCTGCCCGCTTTCCGCGGGTCGCGATCGTCGTCGCGATCGGCTGCGCGGCCGCGGCCTGCGCGGCCGGTTACCTGCCGACGCCGTTGCTGCTGGCCCCGCTGATCGGCTGCCTGTACCGGCTGGCGGTCGTCGGCAGTTCCCGGGCGGCCGCCTGGTGGACCGGGATCGCGGTGGGCGCGGTGATCCTGGGCGGGGCGGCCGGCGACCCCACCCCGACGGGAGGGTCCCTGCTTCTGCGGACCGTCGGCGTCGCCCTGTGGCTGCTGCCGGCGGTGTTCGCCGGGCGGATGACCCGGGCCCAGCGGGACTACCTGCGGATGGTCCAGGCCCGCGCCGCGGACGCCGAACGGAACCGGGACGACGACGTGCGCCGCCGGCTGAGCGAGGAACGCCTGCGCATCGCGCGTGACCTGCATGATGTGGTCGCGCATCACCTTGCGGTCGCGCACGCGCAGGCCGGGACCGCGGCCCATCTGCTGGCCAAGCGTCCCGAGCAGGTGCCCGAGCTTCTCGCCGGGCTGGGCGGTTCAACGTCGGCCGCTCTGCGCGAGCTCAAGGCGACCGTGGGGCTGCTCCGTGACCCCGGCGACGACTCCTCGGCGGGCACCGCACCGGCGCCCGGCCTCGACCAGCTCCCCGAGCTGATCGAGGCGTGCCGGGCGGCCGGGGTCGACGTCTCCGTGATCAGCGAGGGGACGCCGCGGTGCTTACCGCCGCTGGTCGAGCTGACCGCGTTCCGGATCGTCCAGGAAGCCCTGACCAATGTCACCAAACACGCCGTCCGCCCGATCGTCATGATCTTCCTGACGTACGACGAGGACACCTTCTCCGCCGACGTGGTCAACACCTCGGCCCGGCCCGGCCCGGCCGGCTCAGGGGGTTACGGGCTGATCGGCATGCGGGAACGCGCGCTCGCGGTCGGCGGATCGGTCCGGGCCGGCCCGGCCGGCCATGATCGGTACGCGGTCTGCCTCACCATCCCGCTGGCCCCATGGCAGGAAGACCAGGTGCTCCGATGATCCGGCTCGTTCTCGCCGACGACCAGGCGCTGCTGCGCTCGACGTTCCGCATGCTGATCGACTCCGGTGACGACATGACGGTGGTCGCCGAGGCCGCGAACGGCGAGGAAGCGGTCGCCCTCGCTCAGCGGCACCGGCCCGACCTCGTCCTGATGGACATCCGGATGCCGGTCCTCGACGGGCTGGCCGCAACGCAGCGCATCTGTTCCTCGAACGAACTGGCCGGTACGCGCGTGCTCATCCTGACCACGTTCGAGACCGACGAGCATGTGGCCCGCGCGCTCGTGGCGGGGGCCAGCGGCTTCCTCGGCAAGGACGTCACGCCGAACGGCCTGCTCGCCGGGATCCGGACCGTGGCCGGGGGCGAGGCGCTGCTGTCGCCGTCGGCCACCCGCGCACTGATCAACCGTTTCCTGTCCGGCCCCGGCACCGTCGGCGGGCCGTCCCTGGGATCGCTGGCGAGCCTGACCGACCGGGAGCGCGAGATCACCGCGCTGGCCGCCCACGGCCTGTCGAACCAGGAGATCGCCGCTCGCCTGGTCGTGAGCCCCTTGACGGTCCGGACGCACATCCACCGGGCGATGATGAAGGTGGGGGCCCGCGACCGCGCCCAGCTGGTCGTCCTGGCCTACCAGCAGGGGCTGGTCAAGGCTTGACCGTTTCCCTGACGGCCTGATCCATCCGCGCATCGCGACAGGCGGACGGCCTGGCGGGAACGACCAGGGGTGGCACAGTAGGGGCCGGGCATCCACGGGGGAGAATGCCCGGCCTTCATAGATCAAAGCACACCCCGCCCGGTCCCGCCACACGAGGCCTACCGGCGGGTACCGACGCTGTTCCGCGTCATCCTGCCCGGCCGGCCGCCCCGCTTTACCCGCGGACCGACGGCATGGAGAATCGGCCCCCGCCGATCACGCCGACCGCGGGGGCAGCCATGCCGTTCGATGGATTCATCTCGTACAGTCACGCCGCCGACGGGCGGCTGGCCCCCGCCGTCCAGCGCGGCCTGCACCGCCTGGCGAAGCCCTGGCACCAGCGCCGGGCACTGTGGATCTTCCGCGATCAGACCGGGCTGGCGGTGACGCCGAAGCTGTGGACGTCCATCCAGGAGGCGCTGGACGGCTCCCGGCACTTCGTGCTGCTCGCCTCCCCCGAGGCGGCGCGCTCCCCCTGGGTGAACCGGGAGATCGAGCACTGGCTGGCGACGAAGTCACCGGACAGCATCCTGCCGGTGGTGACCGACGGCGAATGGCGCTGGGACCCGGTCACCCGCGATTTCACCGACGACTCCACGGCGGTGCCCGCCGCGCTGCGCGGCGTGTTCCCCGAGGAACCGCTTTATCTCGACCTGCGCTGGGCGCGCGACGACCTGCACCTGAGCCTGCAGCACATCCGCTTCCGGGACGCGATCGCCCAGCTCGCCGCGCCCATGCACGGGATCAGCAAGGACGAGCTGGAGGGCGAGGACGTCCGGCAGCACCGGCGGGCCCGGCGGCTGCTGACCGTGGCGGCGGCGACGCTTGTGCTGCTCACCTTCGTCGCGTCGCTGACCGGCGTGGTCGCGGTGCGCAACGCCGACCGAGCCACCGCCGCCGCGGTGGAGGCCGGCCTGCAGAAGCAGGAGGCGCTGCAACAGCGCAGCACCGCCGAAGCCGCCACCGAGGAGTCGCACCGGCAGCAGGAGAACGCCCGGGTGCAGGAGGCGAACGCCCGGGTGCAGGAGGACCGGGCGCAGGTCGCGGGGGCCGAGACCCGGCGTCAGGAACAACTCGCCCGGATCCAGCGGGCGCTGGCCGAGGACGCCTCCGCGGAGGCGGACCGGGAACAGCGGAACGCCGAGCGGTACCGGGCCGGCGCGAAACGCGAGCAGGTGAACGCGAAACGGCAGAAGGCGAACGCCGACCGGCAGCGGAAAGCGGCCGAGGACGCCACCGATGAGGCCGCACGGCAGCAGCAAGCGGCCGAGGACGCCACCGAGGAGGCCGCACGGCAGCAGGCCGACGCGGAGCGGCACCTGGCGAACGCCCGGCGCCAGGAGGAGCTGGCGAACCAGGCCGAGGCGCGGGCGAAGGAGCAGCAGCGGCTCGCGGAGTACCACCGTGGGCTGGCCCGCAAGGCCGACGAGGACCGCAAGCGGCAGGAACAGCTCGCCCGGGAGGCGGAGCGGGAGGCCCGCCGGCAACAGGAGGAGGCGGCGCTGCAGCAGCGGATCGTGATCAACCGCCGGCTCGTCGGGCGGGCCCGCTCGATGATCGTGGACGACCCGCAGAAGGCCCTCATGCTGGGCGCGGCCGCCCAGCGCCTGCACGACGACGCGCAGACCCGCGACCAGCTGAGCCACCTCGCCATGGCGACGCATCGCCTGGGCTCGCTCAGCGACGTCACCGACGTCGCGGCCCTCGCCGGCACCGTGATCGCCACCACCGGCGCCGGCGGGACGGTGTCGCTGTGGAACACCGCCGACCCGGCGAAACCGGTCCGGCTCGGGCGGCTGCCGGTCGACGGGACCGCCGACAAGACGCTGGCGGCCGGCTCGGACGGGCGCACGCTCGCCGTCTTCGACGGCAGCCCGCAAGCGGTGCTGTGGGACGTGACGAACCCGGCGTCCCCGGTACGAACCACGCCGCTCTCCGACGGCGCCGGGATCGTGGCCGTGACGATCAGCCCCGACGGGCGCACCGTCGCCACGAGCAACCGGTCCAGGACCACCGTGCTGTGGGACGTCACCGGCACGGCTCCGGCCGCCCTCGCCACGTTCCCCGCGGTCTCCTCGCTCAAGTTCGGCCCGGACGGGCGCACCGCGGTGACCAGCGGCGCCTCGGTCACGGTCTGGAACCTGACCGATCCGGCCCGTCCGGTGAAGGGTGCCACGCTCAAGCCGTCGTTCGGTGACCTGCCCGCCGACGCCGTCGTCGAGGCCAACCCGAAGCTGCCGATCGTGGCTGTCGGCGCCACCGGCGGCTACAACGTGTGGCTGTGGGACCTCACGAATCCGGCCAAGCCTGTCGCCTCGCAGCTCGCGGGTTCCAACGACGGCATGCTCAGCGCGGTGGAGTTCAGCCCGGACGGGCGCACGCTGGCCCTCGGCGACGTGGAGGGCACGACAGTGCTGTGGGCCGTCGACGACGACACGTGGCAGACGCTGTCGACGAGGATCGCCACCGTGGCCGCCGCCGGCGGGCCCGTCCGGTCGATGACCTTCAGCCCGGACGGGCGCACGCTGATCACCGCGGGCGACCGCCGGACCGCGACGCTGTGGAGCGTCAAGGGCCGGTTCGCCCGGGACGCGATCGCCACGCTCCCCGGCCCCTTCCCCGGGAAGGTCGTGGGACTGGCGTTCGGGGCGGACAGCCGCTCGCTGATCGCCGCCGGCCAGGAGGGCTCCGCCGTGCCGTGGGACCTGACCGACCGGGCCGCCCCGGTCCGGCGTGACCTGCTGCCGCTGCACAGCGGCGCCGTCGAGACCGTCGCCCTCAGCCGGGACGGGCGCACGCTGGCCGTCGCCGGCGCCGACAAGGCGGTGACGCTGCTCGACATGACCCGCCCGTCCGGGCCCGAACCGCTGGCCACCATCAAGGAGGACGGCGCCGTCGTCCAGGCGGTCACGTTCAGCGCGGACGGTCGCACGCTGGTCATCGGCCGCCGCGACGGCAAGGTGACGTTGTGGGACGTGGCGGACCGGCGGCAGCCCGCCCTGGTCGCCGGGCTACCGGCCCAGAACTCCGTCACGGCCGTCGCGCTGGCCCCGGACGGGCGCACCCTGGCCGTCGGCTCGGGGTTCACCCTGTCGCTGTGGGACCTGACCGACCGGTCCGCCCCGGCCCGGCTCGCCTCCGCCGCCCTCACCGACTCCATCGGCTCCGCCCTCACGTTCAGCCCGGACGGGCGCACCCTGGCGGCCGGCACCGACAACTACGCCACTGTGATCCTCTGGGACGTCGCCGACCCGGCACAGCCGATGCGGACGGCCACCGTCACCGGCCACACCAACCCGCTGCGCTTCGTGGCGTTCAGCCCGGACGGGCGCACCCTGGCGACCGCCAGCCGGGACAACGCCATGATGCTGTGGGACATCGCCGACCCCGCCGCGCCGGTCCGGTTCGCCACCCTCAAGACCCCGGAGCTGGAGAGCTTCATCGTGGCGTTCAGCCCGGACGGGCGCACGCTGGCCGCCGGTGGCACCTACGGCGGCGCCACCAGCAACGTCACGCTCTGGGACGCCACGGTGCCCGCGGACCTCGCGGCCGACCCGGCCCGGCACGCCTGCGCCATCGCCGGCCGCGGGCTCGACGCCGGCGAGTGGGCCCGGTACATCCCCGAACTCCCGCACCGGGCCACCTGCTGAACGAAACCGGGCCCCTACCTGCCCCCCACGCGAGGCGCGGAAGCCTTATCGTCAGGCGAGCCGTCGTACGGAGGTGGATGTGCGGTTCGGTGTCACCGGTCACCGGATGCTCCCACCAGGCATCGCCGACCGCGCGATGGGCCATTGGCGCCGGGTGCTGCCCACCGGCCCCGACCTGCTCGGGGTGTCCAGCCTCGCCGACGGCGCCGACCAGCTGTTCGCCGCCCACGTGCTGGCCGCCGGCGGCACCCTCGAGGCGGTGCTGCCGTCGGCCGGTTACGCCGACTCGCTGACCGCTGACGGCAGCCGGGCCCGGTTCTGCGACCTCGTGCGCGCCGCCGCCACGGTGATCACGATGCCGTTTCCGGAGCCCTGCGACCAGGGCTTCCTCGCCGCCGGGCAGGCAATGGTGGACCGTTGCGACCACCTGTTCGCGCTCTGGGACGGCCTGCCGGCGCGCGGGCTCGGCGGCACCGCTGACGTCGTCGCGTACGCCCGGGACCGCGGCCGCCCCGTCACCGTGCTCTGGATCGACGGCGTGCACCGAGCCTGAACCCGTGTGTGAAGTTCGGGTGCCATTCGCACCCGAACTTCACACACGCTGTCGCTCTGGCCGCACATCACGGAGTCAGCGGCCGGAGCCGGCCGGGACGACGTCGACGACCGGGGCCGCGGGCACCTCCAGATCGGCGAAGATGCGCCGGGCGTGGTCGCGGTGCGGCCCGGCACCGTCGGCGTCGCCGCTGTCCCGCAACGCCGCGGCGATGCCGTCGTGCGCCCGCGCCCGCTCGTACCGGTCGCCGATCTCCTCGGCCAGGGCCAGCGCCTGGCCGTGCTGGGCCCGCGCGTCGGCCGCGTCCCCGGCGGCGCGCAGCACCTGACCGAGATCGTTCAGCGCTTCCGCCTCGCTGGCGCGATCCCCGATCCGGCGGTGCAGGATCAACGCGCGGCGCAGGTGATCGGCGGCCGCGCCGAGGCGGCCCCGGCGGGCGTCGATCGCGGCGAGATCGGTCCGGACGTACGCCTCCGCGGTCCGGTCACCGGCGCGCCGCACGGCGTCCAGGCTCTGCTCCAGGTGGCCCGCCGCGCGGTCCAGTGGCGCGGGACGGTGCGGCAGCCGGGCGAGCAGGGACAGCACGTACGCCTCGCTGAACCGGTCGCCGAGCGTGGCGTACAGGTCGAGCGCAGCCTCGAACCGCTGTGCCGCCTGCGTCCCGTCGCCGAGCCGCGCGTCGACCAGCCCGAGCCGGACCAGCGCGTCGGCCTCGCCGGCGGCGTCACCGAGGTCCCGGTACAACGTCCAGGCCCGCCGATAGTGGTCCGCGGCCTGCCGGTAGTCGCCCAGCCGCCAGTCGACACTGCCCAGGTTGCGCAGCACCTGGGCCTCGGCGGCACGTTCACCGAGGCCCGCGTACAGGGCCAGCGCCTGCCGGTAGGTCGCCACCGCCTCCTGCGGGCGGCCCTGCCGGCGGTGCAGCCGGCCCAGGTTGGACAACGCCCGCGCCTGCGCGTCGCGGTCGCCGACGGCGCGGGCCGCGGACACCGCCGACGCGGTGACGGTGGCCGCCTCGGCGACCGGCCCACCCGCGTCGAGATAGCGGAACAGGGTCTCGGCGAGCGCGATGGTGTGCTTGTACCACCCGTGCGCCGCGCCCTGCGTGCAGACCGCGGCGAGGGTAGGCCGTTCCGCCTCGATCCACGCCCGCGCCGCGTCCTCGTCGCCGGCCGGCCGAATCCCGGCCTCGTGGGCCCCGGCCGGGTACAGCGTGGCCATCGCCGTGCTGGCCCCGGCGAGATAGTGGTCGAACAGGCGGGTGAGGGCGGCCCGCCGGTCCGGTTCGGCGTCGTGCCGGGCGGCGAGCTCGGCGGCGTACGCGCGCAGCAGGTCGTGCATGCCGTACCGGCCGCCCCGGCCGGCCTGGACCAGGCTGGCCCGGGACAGCACACCGAGCAGCCGGCGCGCCTCGACGGCGCCGGTGCCGGTCAGTGCGGCCACGGCGTCGACGTGCGTGGTCTCCCCCGGGTGCAGCCCGAGCAGCCGGAACACCCGGGCCGCGTCGGCGGGCAGGTTCTGATATGACCAGGAGAAGACCGCCCGGACCTCGGCGCGCGGGTCGCCGCCCGCGTCCAGCAGGTCGAGCCGGTGATGGTCGCCGAGTTCGGCCACCAGGTCGGCCAGCGGCACGTCGGCCCGGTCCGCGGCCAGCTCGGCGGCGATCCGCAATGCCAGCGGCAGCCGGGCGCACGCGGCGGCCAGCTCCGCGGCGGCGGCGGGCTCCCGGTCCACCCGGGCGCCGATCAGCTTGCGCAGCAGCCCGACCGCGTCCGGCAGCGGGAGCAGGTCGAGGTTGACCCGCTCGGCGCCGTGCACCGCCACCATGCCGGGCAGCGAGTCGCGGCTGGTGATCAGCACGAGGCAGGACCCGGTGCCGGGCAGCAGCGGGCGGACCTGGTCCACCGAGGACGCGTTGTCCAGCAGCACCAGCATCCGCCGGCCGGTCAGCTCGGACCTGTACCGGCCGGCGCGCTCGTCGGTGCCCGGCGGGATCTCCGCCCCGCGCACCCCGAGCGCGGTGAGGAACCCGGCCAGCGCGTCCGCGACGGCGACCGGTTGTTCGGCGTCGTAGCCGCGCAGGTTCACATAGAGCTGCCCGTCGGGGAAGACGTCCCGGACACGGTGCGCCCATCGCACGGCCAGCGCGGACTTGCCGACCCCGGCCGTGCCGGACAGCAGCGCGACGGTCAGTGGCGGCTCGTCCCCGTCGGCCGGCTCCACCAGGCGGTCCAGCGCGGCGAGTTCCCCGGTCCGCCCGGTGAACGCCCGCACGTCGGCCGGCAGCTGGGTGGGTGCGGTCGCCGCCGTGGTGACCGGCGGGACACCGGCCGGCACGGGTTCGCCCGGCGCCCGGGCCTCGTCCGGCGGCCCGGCCAGCGCGGGGTCGGCGGCGAGGATCTGCTCGTGCAACCGGCGCAGCGCGGCACCCGGGTCGCTGCCCAGCTCGTCGGCGAGACTGCGGCGGATCCGCCGGTACTGCTCGTCCGCGTCGGCCTGGCGACCGCACCGGTACAGCGCGAGCATCAGCTGCCCGGCCAGCCGCTCGTCCAGCGGATGCTCGGCGACGGCGGCGGACAGCGCCGGCAGCAGCTCGCCGTGGCGGCCCAGTCGCAGCAGCACGTCGTTGCCGTCCAGTTCGGCGGCGAACCGCTCGCCGAGCAGCGTGCGCCGCATCGCGTCCAGCCACGGGGTGTCCAGGCCTGCGAACGGCTCGCCGCGCCACAGACCGAGCGCCTGCTCGATCAGACCGGCGGCCGACCGGTCCGGCTCCCCCGCCCGCGCCAGAGTCATCAGCTTGCGGAACCGGTGCAGATCCACCGCCTGCGGGTCCACCGTCAACAGGTAGCCGCCGGCTGCCCGCCGGATCTCCACGCCGGGTGCGCCTGAGACGGCACGCCGCAGCCGGGACAGGTAGCTGTAGAGCGCGCCCGCGGCCCGTTGCGGCGCACGCTCGCCCCAGACCCGGTCGATGAGCTGGTCCACCGTGACCGGCCGGCCGGCCTCCACGAGCAGCACGCCCAGCACGCACCGCTGCCGGGCGTGTCCCAACTCGACGGACAGCCCGTCGATCCGAGCCTCCACCACACCCAGCACACCGAATTCGGCCGCCAACTGACCTCCGCACGCTCATATCCCGACCAGGGGATTCAAGAAATCCACAAGGACCGCTACGAGTCTCGCATGCTTCGTACAAGGTCCGCCGACGAGTATTGACCTCGTTGCAGGGGACAGGTCGTTCTCGCCCGGTTACGCAAGCGTGTACGGGGGAATCGGGGACGCCGGAGTAATACCAGCAGGCGACGGACGACCTGCCCCGCGACACAGTCCTTGGACGCCGCCATCTCCCCATCGTTAACTGGTCGTGACGCCCAGCAACGACGGAGATCGATATGAACGACCCGCAGACCTTCCGGATCGCCGCCATACCCGCCGACGGTGTCGGCATCGAAGTGGTCGAAGCCGGCCGCACCGTGCTCGACGCCCTCGCCACCGCCTCGCCCGGCCGGTTCCGCTTCGCCTGGCAGGAGTTCGACTGGGGCAGCGACTATCACGCGAAACACGGCCGGATGATGCCCGAGGACGGCCTCGACCAGCTCAAGCCGTTCGACGCGGTCTATTTCGGCGCCGTCGGCTGGCCCAGCGTGCCGGACCATGTCAGCCTGTGGGGCCTGCGGCTCACGATCTGCCAGAACTTCGACCAATGGGCCAACGTACGACCGGTGGAGTTCCTGCCCGGCATTCAGAGCCCGCTGCGCAAGGCCGACGACACCGACCTCGACTGGGTCGTCGTCCGGGAGAACTCCGAGGGCGAGTACGCCGGGCTCGGCGGCCGCAACCTCGGCGCCCGCCCCGGTCCGGGCGAGGTGGCCGTGCAGTCGGCACTGTTCACCGAATACGGCTGCGAGCGGATCATGCGCTTCGCGTTCGAGCTCGCGCGTAGCCGTACCCGCAAGAAGGTCTCCAGCGTGACCAAGAGCAACGCGCAACAGTTCGGCATGGTCCTCTGGGACGAGGTGTTCGGCCGCGTCGCGGCCGACTATCCGGACGTCGAGACCGAGAGTGTGCTGGTCGACGCGATGGCCGCCAAGTTCGTCCTGAAGCCGGAAGATCTGTCCGTGGTGGTCGCCTCGAACCTGAACGCGGACATCCTCTCCGACCTCGGCAGCGCCCTGGCCGGCAGCCTGGGCCTGGCCGCCAGCGCCAACCTCAACCCGGAACGCCGCTTCCCGTCGATGTTCGAACCGGTGCACGGGTCCGCGCCCGACATCGCCGGACAGGGCATCTGCAACCCGGTCGGTGCGATCGGCAGCGCCGCCCTGATGCTCGACCACTTCGCCCTGCACGACGAGGCCGCGGCGCTCCGGCGCGCCATCCGGGCCACCACCGGCAGCGGGGTGCGCACCCGGGACGTCGGCGGCGCCGCCACCACCCGCGAGGTCACCGCAGCGATCATCGCCAACCTCGCGGGCTGACGCGGCACAGTTTCGCGAGGCGGCGGTAGAAGGTGTGCGGCGCGCTCAGCCGCACAGCCGGCATCGACCTGATCCGGCCCGGCAGCCCCATCGGCCGGCGGCGCCGGAACGCTTCGAGGGTGGCCGCGCCGGCTCTGCACGCCTGGCCGGCGGCCGGCTGAGGTCGCGGACCGGCGGCACCGCGCGTACATTGACTCTGGTCAATCGAACGTGGAGGTGCCCCCCATGCGCCGAACCCTCGCTGTCAGCGCCACCGTCGCCGCGCTCTCCCTGGGCGCCGCCCTGGTCGCGGCCGGCCCGTCCGCCGCGCTGGAGCCCGACCTGGCCAACCCGCAGGTGGTCGCCACCGGCCTGACCGTCCCCTGGGGGCTGGGCTTCCTGCCGGACGGCAGCGCCCTGGTCGCCGAACGCAACAGCGCCCGCGTGCTCCGGGTGCGCCCCGGCAGCGCGCCGACTGCCGTCACCACCATCCCCGGCGTGACCGCCACCGGCGAGGCCGGTCTGCTCGGTCTCGCGGTCTCACCCACGTTCGCCCAGGACAACCTGGTGTATGTGTACTTCACCACGGCCACCGACAACCGGATCACCCGGTTCCGGCTGGACGCCCCGCAGACGCAGCAGGTCGTCCTCAGCGGGCTGGCCCGGGCGAGCATCCACGACGGCGGGCGGATCGCGTTCGGCCCCGACGGCATGCTCTACGCCGCCGTCGGCGACGCGGCCGTGACGGCGAACGCCCAGAACCAGCAGAGCCTGAACGGCAAGATCCTGCGGATGCGCCCGGACGGCGGCGTGCCCGCCACCGGCAACCCGTTCCCCGGCTCACTGGTCTACAGCCTCGGCCACCGCAACCCGCAGGGCCTGGCCTGGGACGCGCAGGGCCGGCTGTACGCCTCCGAGTTCGGCCAGAACACCTGGGACGAGGTGAACCAGATCGTCGCCGGCGGCAACTACGGCTGGCCGACCGTCGAGGGCCGCAGCACCGACACCCGCTTCCGCAACCCGATCGTGGTGTGGAGCACCGCCGAGGCGTCGCCCAGCGGCGCCACCATCGACGGCCGGACGATGTACGTGGCTGCCCTGCGCGGCCAGCGCCTCTGGTCGGTGCCGCTGGACGGCGCCGGCGGCGCGGGCACGCCGGTCGCGCTCCTGCAGGGGAGGTACGGGCGTCTCCGCACGGTCGAGCGGGCACCGGACGGCGCACTGTGGGTGACCACCAGCAACCGCGACGGGCGGGGCACCCCGGCCGCCGACGACGACCGGATCCTGCGCTTCCCGCCGCTCGGCAGTTCCCCCACCGCTTCGCCCGCCTCTCCCAGCGCCTCCCCGACCACTTCCTCGCCGGCAACGACCGGCTGCTCGGTGCGCTGGGAGGTCAACCAGTGGAGCAGCGGCTTCACCGCGAACGTCGGCGTGACCAACCTCGGCTCCGCCCGCACCTCGTGGGCGGTCACCTTCACCTTCCCCGGCAACCAGCAGGTCACCGGCGGTTGGAACGCCACGGTCAGCCAGTCGGGCAGCGCGGTGACCGCGCGCAACGCCGGCTGGAACGGCGGGCTGGCGGCGGGCGCGACGGTGACGTTCGGGGTCCAGGCGACCTACAGCGGCGCCAACGCCCGGCCCGCCGACTTCCGCCTGGACGGCACGGCCTGCACCGTGACCGGCTGACCGCCGCGATGGGCGATATGCCCCGGCATGTCGCCCAGCACGTGTCGCGAAACGGCCGGTCATAAACACCTCTGGGGTGGGACAGGCGGCTGACGATGCGGCTGTACCGGGCACGGTCGCGTACTGTCGGACCGGCCCGGTGGCTTTCGTCCACCCGGGTGACGCCTTCAGCGCGCCCGGTCAGACGTACTCGGTACGCGCCGGCGCGCCTCCCAGAATCGGAGCATTGCTTGCCGCCGCTGACCGGATCCGTGCTCGCCCCTTTCGTCGCGCCCCGCGACTACGTCGGCTACGACGGCCTGCGTCTCGTCCGGCTGCCGTTCCTGCCGGAGATCCGCATGCACCTCGCTGACGACGCCATCGTGATGGGCGCCCGGCTGGAGGCGCAGATGGGGCCGGGCCAGAATCCGTTCTGGACGAACGCGTGGGCCGGCGGCCAGGCAGTGGCACGTTACGTGCTCGATCACCCGCGGCTCGTCGCCGGCCGGCGCGTCCTCGACGTCGCCTCCGGCTGCGGCGTGGTCGCGATCGCGGCGGCCCGGGCCGGCGCCGCCGTGACGATCGCGAACGACATCGACCCGGTGGCGCTGGCGGCCGTCGAGCTGAACTCCGCCGTGAACGACGTCGAGGTGCGGACCGCCGAGGGCGACCTGCTCGACGGCGACGGTGGCGACGCCGACGTGATCCTGATCGGCGACGGGCTCTACGACCCGGCGCTGGCCGCCCGCATGCTGGGCTTCCTGCGGCGCGCCGCGGCCCGCGACGCGCGGATCCTGGTCGGCGACCCGGGCCGCGGTCATCTGCCCGACCGATGGCTGACGGTGCTGACCCGGTACCGGGTGCGCGGTCTCGGCGCGGCCGAAGATTCCGAGCTCACCGAGGTGTCGGTGCTCGGGACCACTCCCGGGCCCGATCGTGCTAGCGTTTCGGCGTTGTAGTTCCACTTTCTTCAGACAATTTCCACCGCCACGGAAAACGGATCTTCCGAGGCGATGTGCAGGGCGATCTCGCATAAGTTGGCAAGGGGAAATCATGGCCACCGGCACCGTCAAATGGTTCAACGGCGAAAAGGGATTCGGCTTCATCACCCAGGATGACGGCGGTCCCGACGTGTTCGCGCACTTCTCCGCCATCGCCTCCTCCGGTTACCGCAGTCTCGACGAGAACCAGCGGGTCGAGTTCGAGGTCACCCAGGGCGCCAAGGGTCTGCAGGCGCAGAACATCCGGCCGCTCTGACAGATCGTCTCCGGACGCCGCTGCCGGTGGACATCGACGCCGGTCCCATGGTCGGCTGTACGGCGTGCCACACATCCCGCTTCCGCCGCTGCCCGGCATCGCCGGTCTGCTCGCCGCGCACCCGGACACCGCAGGCGCCCTGAACAACCTCGCTGAGGCGCTGCTGCGCGGGCCTTCCCCGCTCAAGCCCGCCGAACGCGAGACCATCGCCGCGTACGTGTCGAGTCGCAACGACTGCGCGTTCTGCGCGCGGTCGCACGCGGCCGTCGCCCGCCGGCTCACCGGCGAGTTCGACGAGGTCCTGGCCGGCGACCCGGAGGCCGCCGGCCCGAAGATGCGGGCGCTGCTGGTGATCGCCGACCGGGTGCGCGCCGGCGGTCACGAGGTCAGCGCGGACGACGTCGCCGCGGCCCGTGCGGCCGGCGCCGACGACCGCACCATCCATGACACGGTGCTGATCGCGGCCGCGTTCTGCATGTTCAACCGTTACGTCGACGGGCTGGCCACGATCACCCCCGACGACCCTGCGGCGTACGACGAACGCGCCGCCCACCTGGCCGAACACGGGTACCTGCAGCGCGCGGCATCCTGACGCGGATCGCTCACACCTCGCCGGTGCCGCGCCCCCGGTCGTCGAGGACCAGCGCGGCCCGGCCGGCCACCGTGTACTTGATGTGCGTGACCTGAGGTGTGCCGACCACCCTGGTGGGCGTGAGTTCGAGCCCCTCCTTGTCGGCCAGGCCGAGGCCGTCGTCGAGCAGCCGCATGCCGGAACCCAGCACGACCGGGACGATGTGCAGCTCCAGCTCGTCCAGCAGGCCGTCCCGCAACGCCTGGCGCACCAGGGTGCCGCCACCGGACACCGCCACGTTCTTGCCGTTCGCCGCGGCACGGGCCTGCTCGACAGCCGCGGCGAGCCCGTCGGTGACGAACGTGAACGTCGTGCCGCCCTGCCGGTGCAGAGGTTCCCGCGGCCGGGTCGTCACCACGAACACCGGCGCCCGGAACGGCGGCTCGTCGCCCCACGGAATGTCGCCGCCTTCGAACATGCGCCGGCCCATCACGTACGCCCCGGCCTGCTCGAAGGTCTCCGCGATGATGCCCGCGTTGGTGTCGTGCTCGCCACCGGCGAAGCCCTGCCGTTCGCGCCAGGCCGCCCCGTCGATGACCCAGCGGGTGATCCGGAAGAAGCCGGCGGCCTCCGCCGAGTCGATCCACTTCCCGTCGCCGTCGAAGCGCGGGCCGGCGTAGTGGCCGTCCAGTGACACGGACATCTGCGAGGTGACTCTGGTCATGACTTGTCAGCTCCATCGGTGCGGGCGCCCCTGGTGGGCGCCGCTCGTGGAGTGATCGGAGCCGCCGACCGGATTTCTACCGCCGGGCCGGAATCAATTCTTGGCGGTCGCGCAGCGGGCGGCCCGGTCCAGCAGCAAACGTCGCTCGGGCATGCTGCCGGCCAGCCGGGCGGCTTCGGTGTACGCGGCGGCCGCCTCCGCCGACCGTCCGGCCCGGTCCAGCAGGTGTGCGCGGACGGCCGACAGCCGCCGGTTGCCGGCCAGGATCCCGGTCTCGAGGTTCGCGAGCAGCTCCAGTCCCGCGGCGGGGCCGGCCACCATGCCGAGCGCGACTGCCCGGTTCAGGGTGGTGACGGGATTCGGCGCCAGGCGCTCCAGGATCTCGTACAGCTTCAAGATCTGCGGCCAGTCGGTCGCCTCGGCCGACGGCGCCTCGTCGTGCAGCGCGGCGATGGCGGCCTGCACCTGATAGGGCCCGAGCGGCCGGGACGCCATCGTCCGGGTGATCAGCTCGGTGCCCTCGGCGACGGCCGCGCCGTCCCAGAGCCGCCGGTCCTGCTCGGCCAACGGCACGAGCACCCCGTCCGGTCCGGTGCGGGCCGCGGCCCGGGCGTCGGTGAGCAGCATCAACGCCAGCAGCCCGGCGGTCTCCCCCGAATCGGGTAGCCGCGCCCGCAACTGGCGGGTCAGGGCGACGGCCTGCCGGGTCAGTTCGGGGCGCTGCAGTCGCTCGCCGCCGCTGGCGCTGTAACCCTCGTTGAACATCAGGTACAGCACGTGCAGCACGACCCGCAGGCGCGGGCCGGCCACCTCCTCCGGCGGCAGCGTGAACCGGGCGCCGGCGGCCCGCAGCGTGTTCTTGGCCCGGGAGATCCGCTGCCCCATGGTCTTCTCCGGGACGAGGAACGCGGCCGCGATCTCACCGGTGGTCAGCCCGCCGACCGCCCGCAGGGTCAGCGCCAGCTGCGCCGGGGTGGTCAGTGCCGGATGGCAGCAGAGGAAGAGCAGTTCCAGCAGGTCGTCCCGGACCGGCTCGCCGGCGTCCGGCGGCGGTTCGACGAGCGCGTCCCGGGGCAGGGCCGCCACGACGGCGGCCTCCCGCCGGGTCCGGGCGCTGTCGGCCCGCACCTGGTCCACATATCGGCGGGTGGCCACCGTGCTGAGCCAGCCGAGCGGGTGCTCCGGGACGCCACCGCCGGGCCAGGCCTCCGCGGCGGCGATCAGCGCCTCCTGGACGGCGTCCTCGCACCGGGCGAAGTCGCCGTACCGCCGGACGAGCGGGCCGAGCACCTGCGGCGCGAGCCGGCGCAGAAGCTCGGCGACCTGCTCGTCAGCCCGCAAGTGGCGCCCCGCCGGGCCGCATCACGGGCCACATCTCGACACCGCCGCCGTACGAGATGCCGGGGTAGGCCCGGGCGATCTCCAGCGCGCGCTCCTCGCTCGCCACGTCGACCATGAAGTACGAGCCGACGAACTCCTTGGCCTCGAGGTACGGGCCGTCCGTGACGACCACCTCGCCGTCCACCCGGCGCAGGCTGCGGGGCTCGGACTCCAGTCCCTCGGCGCCGACGAACTCGCCGGAGTCCCGCAACGCCTGGTTGAAGGCGTCCACCTCACCGATCAGTTTCGCCAGGTCGCCCGGGGCCAGGCTGGTCCAGGTGTCCTCGTTGCCGTAAATCAACATCAGGTATTTCATCCCGGAACTCCTTTTCCGCCACCATCTCACACGGCTCAGCGCCGGCCGGGACGGCTCAGGCCCCGTCGAGCAGCGCCCGGGCCACCGCCCGGCCGGAGAGCCAGGCGGTCTGTACCCGGGGCCGGCCGAAGGCGTCGCCGCACAACCAGACCCGGCCGTCGACGGCATAGGCGGCGTCGCCCGGCTCGGGCTGGGCGTACGTCCAGCGGTGCACCCGGACCTCGGGCTGCGCCATCAGCCCGAACAACTCCCCGACAGCCGCGGCCAGGACCGGTCCGGCAGCCTCCGGGTCGGCCAGGTTCCGGGCCGCCAGCTCGGCGGTCGAATGGGCCACCAGGACCGGGGCGCCGTCGCCCCGGCGGTCGCCGTCGTCGCAGACGGTCGCGAGCAGGGGATGGTCGTTGACGAACGCGCCGTGCAGCTCGCCCCACTCCCGGTACGGATAGGTGAGGACGGCGGCGATCACCGGCTGCCACACCTGCCCGCTCGCGGCCGCGGCGATGCCCGGCGGTGGGTCCAGCCGGAGCGCCTGCGGGCCGGGCATGGCGAGCACGACCGCGTCCGCGTCGTCGGGCACCGTGTCGACCGGGCTCGACAGGCGTACGTCCAGCCCGTCGGCGAGGTCCGCGGCCAGCGATCGCAGGCCGCCCGGCGCCGCCCAGCGCATCGGCCCGGTCGTCTGCCCGGCGCCGGGCAGCACCCGCAGGGTGTCGGTCCACGGCCGGGCCAGCCCGCGCGACTCCCAGCCGGCGGCCAGCGCGGCGAAGTCCGGGTCGTCGGCGACGAAATAGGCGGCGCCGATGTCCGCGTACCGGCCGTCGTAGCGCTTGCTGGCCAGCCGGCCGCCGACCACCCGGCCACGCTCGACGACACGCACCCGGGCGCCGCCGTCCGTCAGCGCGCGTGCGCACGACAGCCCGGCGATCCCGGCACCCACCACGACGACATCCATGATCGAGACCTTACCGACGATCCGGGCGCGAGGCGCGGAGGCGATGGCCGGACATTGACAGACATGGATGAGTTTGGGAGTCTGTGGCGGGGCAGACGCCGGAGCCGGCGGCACAGCACGAAACGCCGCGCGTCATTCCGACTTCATCGCAGGAATGCTGGAGGCGCCATGCTCACCCCTACCCGTCTGCTCACCGTGGCAGTGACCGCTGTTCTGCTGCTGGTGACCGCACCGGCCGGCGCGGCGAACGCGCACGGCTCGACGATCGACCCCGCGTCGCGCAACTACGGCTGCTGGAAGCGCTGGGGCAACGACTTCCAGAACCCCGCCATGGCCACCGCCGACCCGATGTGCTGGCAGGCCTGGCAGGCCGACACCACCGCGATGTGGAACTGGAACGGCCTCTACCGGGAGAACGTCCAGGGCAACCACCAGGCGGCCGTCCCCAACGGCACGCTGTGCAGCGCCGGCAACACCGGCGGAACGCGGTACTCGGCGCTGGACACCCCCGGCAACTGGGTCGCGACCCGCATCCCGAACGCCTCGGCGTTCACGGTCGTGGCGCACGACCAGGCGCGGCACGGCGCGAAGTACTTCCGCGTCTACGTCAGCCGGCAGGGCTTCAACCCGCTGACCCAGCGGCTGGCCTGGAGCGACCTGACCCTGGTCAAGGACACCGGGCCGATCGGGCCGGGCGTCGGGGAGACCACCAACGACCCGGTCCTCGGCGGAGTCTCGGTCAAGATCCCGGTGAGCGCGCCGGGACGCACCGGCCGGCACATCGTCTACACCGTCTGGGAGGCGGGCCACGCCGACCAGGTCTATTACTGGTGCGCCGACGTCAACTTCGGCTGAACCACGCTGCCGGACGGCTCGCTGCCGTCCGGCACGCGCCGGTCACCGCGGTGCTCTACGACCCTCGACGTCGCGCGCGGCCGCCCGCAACGTCGCCGCGAACGCCAGCCGGCCCGGCACCGACAGCAGCGGCCCGGCATATCGGGTGATCGCGTGCGGGATCATGGTCACGTCCTCGGACCAGGACACCCGGCACCGGCCGCCCGGCAGCGGCGTCACCGAGAACCATGCCCGGCCGCGCAGAACCCGGCCGAGTTTGACCACCTCGCACCGCCCGGCCCGGTCCCCGGGCGCGTCACCCGCCGGCGGCTCCCAGCCGACCACCCGCATCGGATCGTCGAACCCGAACGGGCCGGCCTGGGTCCGGCCGACGAACTCCGCGCCCACCCCGTCCGCCCGCTCCGTCAGGACCCGCACCACCGTCAGCGGCACCCAGTCACCGTGCCGGGGCCAGTCGACGAGCGTGTCCCACACGGCGGTGGCCGGCGCGGAGAACTCCTGAACAACGGTGAAACGGGCCATCGGGCGGCTCCCGGTCGGAACGAGACGAGCGTCTGCCCGCACCAGCAACAATATGCCGCGGTCCGGCGCCTCAGGGCGTGTAGACCTCGGCCACCGCGGTGACGACACCGTCGGTGGTGGTCACCTCGGCCAGTCCCCCCTCCCCCAGCCGTTCGGCGAGCCGGTCCGCGGCGATCCGGCAGGTGCCGACGGTCACCGGATCGCCGGCGCACCGCCCCGGATCATCGAACGTGCCGGTCAGCTTGGGTGCGGCGGCGACCGGCAGGGTCACGGCCATCCGGCTGTCCTCGGTCACCCAGGCCCGCTCGCACGGACTGTCCGGCGAAGGCTTCACCTCGAACGTCTCGCAGTACTCCTCACCGGTCATGAACAGCACCGGCTCCACCACGATCGACCGGGACTTCGGGTAGTAGCCCCGGACATTGACGACCGACCTGGTGCTGCCCCGCCGTACGTCGGTGAACGAGGGCACCGGCCCGGCAGCGGACGGGGCGACGTCCCCGAGCGGTCTGATCTCGGCCCGGGCGACGACCGCGCTGACCTGCACCTCGTCGTTGCGCGCGGCGTCAGCCGGACCGACGCCGAAGGCCACCCGGCCGGCCGCCAGACTCGGATCGGTCAGCTTCGCGTCGAGCACGGCAGCGCCGTCGACCGCGACCGACGCGACCTCGTCGCGAACGGTCAACGCCACGGTGCGGCGCACGCCGGGGGCAAACAGATCCGAATCCACCGAGCCGAGCGTGCTGGTCCGGACGGCGCCCTCATGCCGGATCCGCACGATCCGCGGGCAGAGGTCCAGCCAGTACGAGCTGTCGCCGGCCGACCGGAACTTGATCTCGGCGCAGGAATGGACGGTTCCGACCGTGACGTCGGCGGAGATCGACTGGTCGCCGGCGAAGGTCTCGGTGGTGCCCGGGCACACCATCACCCAGCTGGACGTGGTCATGACCAGGCCGTCCTTGAACGTGCAGCGCCCGCCACCCGCATCGGTGGCGGCCTTCCACTGCCCTCGCCGATCGAGGGCGTCCACCACCCACGGGCCGCGCACCGCCCCCGGCACCGGCAAAGTCGCCGGCGCCACCGTGACCGGGGCCGAGCTGCTCCCGACGGCCTCCACCTCGCCGCCGCCCAGGTTCCGGCTGTACAGGCCGGCGGCAGCCATCAGCAGCGTGGCGACGGCGGTGACCGCGATGGTCGTACGCCTGCGGCGGCGCCGGCCGGGCGACTGCCCGACCGGCAGACCGAGCCGCTTCCCGGCACCGGAGACGTGCCGGCCGGACAGCTGCGCCGCCTCCGCGACCTGCCGCAGCCGCGGATCCAGGGCCGGCGCTCGGATCGGCGACCGCGGGTCGGTGTTCTGCGCCAGCAGCAGATTGAGCAACTCGTGCGCGGTGGGCCGGTCCTCCGGGTCCTTCGCCAGGGCGAGCGCCACCAGGTCGGCCAGCGGCCCGGTCAGACCGGTCAGATCCGGCGGCTGGGTCAGGATCCGGGCGGCGGTCGCCACCGGCGAGTCGGCCCGGAAAGGGGTACGACCGGTGCCCGCGTACGCGATGACCGCCCCCCAGGCGAACACGTCGGCGGCCGGGGTGATGTCCCGGTGGATGCCGTCGAACCGCTCCGGCGCCATGTACGCGACCGTCCCCACCATCTGATCGGGATGCGTGTGCTGGCTGGTCACCTCCAGCGCCCGGGCGATCCCGAAGTCGATGACCTTCGGCGAGCCCAGGGCGAACAGCACGTTGCGCGGCTTCAGGTCGCGGTGGATCACCCCGGCCCCGTGGATCGCGGTCAGCGCGGTGGCCACCCCCACCGCGACCCCGTGCAGGCGGCTGTCCGCCAGCGGCCCCTCCCGCGCGACCACCTCGTCCAGGCTCGGGCCGTCCACGTACTCCACCACCAGGTACGGCGTCCGGTGCTCCGGGTCGGCGTCGAGCACCGCGGCGGTGCAGAACGGCGGCACCTGCCGGGCCCGCTTGACCTCGCTGCGGAAGCGCCCCCGGAACTCCTCCTCGTGGGCGTACTCCGGCTTGATGATTTTGATCGCGACCAGCGGGCCGTCGTCGCGCCGGCCGAGGAAGACCGACCCCATGCCGCCCTCACCCAGCCGGGCCAGCAGCTCGTAGCCGCCCAGCGTGTGCGGATCGCCGGGACGCAGCGGGCTCTTCATCGGTCAACCCATCGAAGTCCGGGGACAAGGACGGGCATACAGTACGCAGCCTGACCACGCACGGCCCAGGCGGACCTCCGGCTCAGCGCTCGATCAGCCGCATCTGCTCGTCGGTGTGGTGGCCGCCCTCGGCCACCGGCAGCGCGGTCAGGGTGTCGATCTGCGCGGGCGTGAGCGTCACCGCGTCCGCGGCGACGTTCTCCTGCACCCGGCTCACCCGCTTGGTGCCGGGGATCGGCACGACGTCGTCGCCCTGCGACAGCAGCCAGGCCAGCGCCACCTGTCCCGCGGTCGCGCCCACCTGGTCGGCGACCGCCTGCACCTGGTCGGCGATGCGCAGGTTGCGCCGGAAGTTCTCGCCGGTGAAACGCGGGTGGTTCTTCCGGAAGTCGCTGTCGTCCAGCTTCTCCACATCGGCCGGCGAGCGCAGCGCACCGGTCAGGAAGCCGCGGCCGAGCGGCGAGTACGCCACCAGGCCGATGCCCAGCTCACGCAGCACCGGCAGCAGCTGCTCCTGATCGCGGGTCCACAGCGAATATTCCGACTGCACGGCGGTAACCGGGTGCACCGCGTGGGCGCGCCGGATGGTGTCGGTCCAGGCCTCCGACAACCCGATGAAACGAACCTTGCCTTCTTGTACGAGCTCCGCGAGCACGCCCATGGTCTCCTCGATCGGCGTGCCGGGGTCGACGCGGTGCTGGTAGTACAGGTCGATGTGGTCGGTGCCGAGGCGCTGCAGCGAGCCGTCGACCGCGGCGCGGACACTCGCCGGGCTGCTGTCCGGGGCGCCCTGCCCCCGGCCGGTGTGCGAGATCAGGCCGAACTTGGTGGCCAGCACGACCTGGTCACGGCGACCCTTCAGGGCGCGGCCGATCAGCTCCTCATTGGTGTACGGCCCGTAGACCTCGGCGGTGTCGATGAGCGTCACGCCGAGATCGAGGGCCCGATGGACGGTGCGGATCGACTCGGCGTCGTCGCTGCCGGCGCCGCTGTAACCGTGCGACATCCCCATCGCACCCAGACCGATCCGGGCGACCTCGAGCTGACCGAGCTTCGTGGTGCGCATCGTTTCTCCTCCGTGCCGTTGCATCTCGTGAATGACGTGCCCCGCCCGGGTCGAATCATGTCCCGGGGCCCAGCCGGGAAGAAGGCACCGGCCTGAGGGGTACCGGCAGGGACCCCCTGCCCGCAATCACCGCTTCGACGTCCTCGCCACGAACACCCCGGGCAGAGCCCTCTACGCGCCCATGTTCGCGGCCGGTCCGGCGCAGCAGGTCAACACGATGCGGGCTTCGGCACCCGGCCATCGGCGACCTCGAACTGGATTACGAGGCGCTCACGTCGGCGGGCGACGGGGATGTCACGGTGGTCGCCTACTCCGCCGCGCCGGGCACCTCCTCCGGCGACGGTCTGCAGCTGCTCGCCACCTGGGCGGCGACGCAGCAGGGGGCTGACGTGGGACCAAGTGTGGGAGGGTGAGACATGCCGTTGAGCGATCACCCCCTGAGGACGTCCGTCGCCGTCTCCGACATTCAGCGGGCGATCGCGTTCTACGAGGGCAGGCTCGGTCTTCGGCCACTGCAGTCCGGCCCCAGCGCCCACATCCGGGACGGCAGCCGGGTCTACGGCTCCGGCGGCGGCCCGGCGCTCAACGTCTATCAGTCGGAGACCGCCGGGAGGACCCCGGCGACCCTGGCCACGTGGTACGTCGACGATCTCGACCGGATCGTCGACGAGCTGACCTCGGCGGGCGTCGAGATCGTGCGCTACGAGCAGTACGTGCACGACGCCCGGGGCATCACTCCTCGTGCCGGCGGCGGGCGCATCGCCTGGATCCAGGACCCGGACGGCAACACGTTCGCGCTGGAGGCCGACGTCTAGCTCGGCAGCGTGTCCCTCGACGGCCCGTAACCGCTGCCGCACCCACCGCGGCGGAGTTCGGGTCTGCACCTACGTTGCGGTCGCGGTCCCGGCTGCGGCTGCGGCTGCGGCTGCGGCTGCCACCTTGGCGTAGCGCTCGGCGAGATCTTCCGTAGCCGGCGACCGCATCAGCGTGAGCTCGTAGAATACCGGCGCGCACGACGCGACCAGCACAGTGCGCGCGTCGGTGTGCGGGGCGGCCTCACCCCGGCCTGCCGCGCGTTCCACGACGACGGCCGCGTTCGTGTAACGATCCTCCCAGAACGACCGGAGCGCGTGGGCGGCTGCCGGCGAGCGGAACGACGCCGTGATGAGCGCCCGGGTGATCGACGGCTCCTCGGTCAGGGCCGCGACGATCTGGCGGTTGATCCCGGTCAGGTCGCCGAGCAGGGAGCCGGTGTCCGGTGGCTGCCACGTCTGCTCGCGGGCAGCGTCGAGGGAGTCGGCGAGGAGGCTGCCGGTGTCCCGCCAGCGGCGATAGACAGTGGTGCGGTGCACTCCGGAACGCGCGGCGACGGCGTCCACGGTCAACGCGTCGTACCCGCCCTCCAGCAGCAGTGACGCGACGGCCGCGAGGACGCGTTCCCGCGTGCGGGCAGTCCGCCCACCGGGCCGGGTCGCTCCAGGAGTCGCGAAAGGGACTTGCGCATCCGAGGACATGACCTAATGCTACATCCATAGCGTTAGGGGGTCGGTCATGTCATTCATCGAGACAGCACGGTGCCGCGAGGTGGCCCTGCCGCCGGGCTGGGCGCCGTACGCAGTGGCCCGGGACACCGGCGGCACCCTGTGGACGACGATCCTGGCCCCGCCGGGACTCGCACGCATGCTGCCTGCCGAGACACGGGCCAAGACGCCCGCCGAGACGCCGGCCGACGGCGAGCCCGCCGTCGAGTTCCGGCACGAGGTCCTTCCGCACAGCGCGGGCCATCCGATGCTGCTGGCCGCCACCGCCGACGGCGCCCTCTGGTGCACCCGATCCGACGATCGGCTGAGCCGGCGAGACGCCTCGGGCGACCACACGGTGATCGACCTGGCGCCTGGCTCGGCGCCGTACGGCATCGCGCCCGCATCCGAGGGTGAAGTCTGGTTCACCGCCGCGGGCCTCGACCAGGTCGGCCGGGCCACCGCGAACGGCAACCTGATCATGGTCGACCTGCCGGTAGCGGAGGCGCGGGCGGCGATGCTGACCGTCGACGCGGAGGGCAGTGCCTGGGTCGCCCTCAACGGCGCCGGCTCACTCGCTCGCGTGGACAACGGCACGGTCCAGCTCGTCGAGCTGCCGGCCGGCAGTGCACCGGTCGGCGTCGCCGCATCGACAACGGGCGTCTGGTACGCGGACATCGCCGGCGGCAGCGTCGGCCGCGTCGACCAGTCCGGCTCGATCGAACAGTTCGCGTTCGCCGGCGCCGCGAGCCGCCCACACGCCGTCGCCGCCGACCCCGACGGCGGGTGCTGGGCCACCCTGTGGGGTTCCGGTGAGCTGGCCCGCATCACCGCCGACGGTGCCGTCACCCTCCGCCGACTGCCCGGCCGCGAGCCGCACGGGCTGTGGGTCGACGACTCCCTGGTGTGGGTGGCGATGGAAAGCGGCTCCCTGGCCGCCGTCGAGAAGAGCGAGTTCGCATGAGTCAAGAGATCTCCTTCGCGGTGGACGGCGGCACCCTGGCCGCCGTCGACCACGGCGGCACCGGACGGCCCGTCCTGCTCGTGCACGGCAGCGGCCACAACGCCGCCGCCTGGACAGCGGTGGCGACGGAACTCCTGCCGGAGCACCGGGTGATCGCCATCGACCTCCGCGGCCACGGCCACAGCACCGCCGAATCGAAGACCGCGGAACAGTACTGGCGCGACCTGGCCGCCGTCGTAGCGGCCACGGGATGGGAGAAACCGCTGCTGGTCGGCCACTCGACCGGCGGTTACGCCGTCACGGCGGTCACCGCCGCGGGCCTCGTCGACCCGGCCGGCATCTGCATCGTCGACGGCCTGGTCCTCGACGACCGGGAGACCGCCGGCCGCGCACTCGCGACGTTCCGCACCCCGGCCTCCGCCGACGAGCTTGAGCGCACGTTCGGGTACGGCCGCCGCTTCCACGGCACCCAGCACGAAGCCTGGATCGAAGAACAGGTCACCAACGCCGCGACCGACTGGCTCAATGCCGGCTCCGACCCGGCACTCGTCCGCGCGGTCTCCGAGCGAAGCCTTCTCAGGAACATCGACGGCACCCTGACCCGAAGGCCCACACCGGAAGCCATCGCCGCCACCACCACCCCGTCGATGGACGCCCCGGTCTTCCCCAGCCTCGACGTCTACGAACGCATCACCTGCCCGATGACCATCGTGCTGGCCGACCGCGGGTTCTACGCGGACCGGCGAGAGAAAGTGGTCTCGATCGTGCGGGCTGCGCCTCGACGCCATCTCGTGGACATCGCATCCGGGCACAACGTCGTGATGACCCATCCGCGGGAGCTGGCATCCGTCATCGAACGAATGACCTAGGCAGCCGGGCGCAGCGGCCTGACCCGGGTGTTCTGGAAGGAGGTGTAGAGCCAGCGGCCGTGACGTTTCACCGCGACGTTCGTGTTGACCGAGAGGGCCTCGTCGGTGCATGCCGTCTCACCCGGCCAGAGGACGCAGCCGGATCGGACGATGACGGCCACGTCGGGTTCGGGGAAACGGATGCGCTCGTCCTGTTGAAGAAGGCGGGTGCCCTTCAGATAGGTCGTGAAGTAATAGCCCATTCCCTCCTCGATGCCGGCCCGGGTGCTCATGTGGTCGCCGTTGAAGGTGACCAGATCGGCATCGACGGTGTAGACCGCGGCGTACGCCCGGGCATCGCCCTGTTCCCAGGCCCGGTCCTGCCGCTCGCGCAACTCCTGCAACGCGACAAGGTCTTTCTCTCGCGAGGAGCCGGCCGCCGGACCGGCCGACGCAGGACCGGCTGCGGCGCCGAGCGCGGTGGACGACACGGCGACCAGGCCCACCAGAGCGGCCCGCCACCGCGGAGCACGTCGAGCGGTGCTGGTCACGCGGTTGAGGTATCGATTCATGCCAAAACCGTAGAAGTCCCGGCCGCTTCGCCGGAACCTCCTTCAGAGGTATCTCGCAGTACCTCTGAAGGGGGACGGTCGACATGCTCAGGGTGAGCTGACAGTCAGCCGGTTGCAGACGTCGCGCACGCCGGGCATCTGCCATGCCAGGCTCCGGATCACCGCCCGCGCCTCGGTGGAAGCCACCTGGCCCAGCAGGATCACGACCTGGTTCTGCACCTGGATGTCCAGGTACCGGCCCCGGGCGAGCGGATGACCCATGATCGACGCCCCGACGAGTTCCGCGATGAGCTCGTCGGCCGTCAGCACCGGGGGGTCGTCCACCCGGTCGTGCCAGTCGTCCGGTGAACCGGGAAACGGATACATCGGTCATTCCCTTCCGACGCCGGGTGAGCGATCCGGCTGGTGGACGCCGGGCGAATGATCCGGCAGGCCCATGACCTTGGCCTGACCGTGCGGGCAGCGCAACCCGGCGCCGCGCATCGTCATGCAACCTTCACGCCCTCGGCTCCCGAACTGCACCGCTGCGCAGGGCATCCGGCGGGGAGAAATTCTCATGATCTGGCGCCCGGGCCCGATTGCGGCGGTACGAGCACACCGCCGATCTTTCGGAGAACGCCTGATGGCAGACAGCACCCACCCGCGGGACACGCTCCCGCCGACGGACCGCCGCGGTGCGCGCGGGCCGGTCGGCTGGACGCGTCTGTGCGTGCTGGTCGGCGCCGTGGTGGCCGCCTTCGCGCTGGTCCTGGGCACCGGCGTGGCCGGTCCGGAGATCTCGCAGGCGATCTCCAACTTCGGCCTGTGCCTGGGCGCGATCACCGCGGCCGTCGCCTGCCTGGTGCGGGCCCGCCTGTTCAGCGGCCGGATGCGCTGGGGCTGGGCCTTCGTCGGGCTGGGCGTGCTCAGCTGGGGGCTCGGGCAGAGCGCCTGGGTCTATCTCGAGTCGTTCCGGGGCGAGGAGGCCCCGTTCCCGTCGATCGCCGATATCGGCTATGTCGGGATGGTGCTGCTGGCCCCGGTCGGCCTGCTGGTGATGCCGAGCAAGGCGCAGAGCCTGGCGAACCGTGCCCGGATCGTCCTCGACGGCCTGATGGTCGCCGCCTCGCTGGTGCTGATCGCCTGGATCTTCGTGATCACCCCGCTGATCGAGGCCGGTCAGGACAGCAAGCTCGCGCTCACGGTCAGCCTCACCTATCCGCTCGGTGACGTGGTGATCGTGACCGTGGTGCTGTACATGCTGGCCCAGCAGCGCCGGCACGGGCGGACGTTCTCGCAGCTGGCCCTGGTCGGCGCCGGCATCACGGCTTTCGCCGTCTCCGACATCGGGTACGCGTACCTCAGCCTGATCGGCGAGTACAGCTCGGGCGGGGTCACCGACATCGGCTGGTTCGCGGGCTTCTCGCTGATCCTGCTGGCCGCGTTCAAGCCGGTCCCGGCGCCCACCGGCGACGAGATCGACGAGGCCGGCGAGGCCGACGACAACGCCCAGCCGGTCGGCATCATGCTGCCGTACGTCGCGGTGCTCGCCGCCCTGCTGACGTCGGTCGTCTGGTACGCCAGGACCGGGGAGAACAACCTGTTCGTGACCTACCTGCGCTCCGCCCTGATGTTGTTGATCATCACCCGGCAGCTGCTCACCCTGCAGGAGAACCGCGGTCTGACCCGCACCCTGGAGGCCCGGGTCGCGTCCCGCACCGCCGAGCTGTTCGTCAGCGAGCAGCGTTTCCGCGCGCTGGTCCAGCACAGCTCGGACGTGGTCACCGTGGTCAGCCCGGAGGCCGACGTCCTCTATCAGAGCGAGTCGGCGCAGCGGGTCTTCGGTTACCCGGCGCGGGTGCTCACCGGCCGCCGCCTGACCAAGCTGCTCGACCCGGAGTCCGGCCTGCGCCTGGCCCAGGCGCTGCGGCAGGTCGCCGGCCGGCCGTACGCGACGACCGTGCTGGAGCTGGCCGTGCGGCACCGCGACGGCCGGGTGCGGCAGGCCGAGATGACCATCACCAACCTGCTCTCCGACCCGAGCGTCGCCGGCCTGGTGCTGAACACCCGGGACATCAGCGAGCGCAAGGAGCTGCAGGACCAGCTGGTGCACGAGGCCTACCACGACGCTCTCACCCAGCTCGCGAACCGGGCGCTGTTCCGGGAGCGGCTCGGCGACGCGCTGCTCAAGCGCGCGGACGGCGGCGAGGTCACCGTGCTCTTCCTCGACCTCGACGGGTTCAAGGAGGTCAACGACAGCCTCGGTCACCTGACCGGCGACCAGCTGCTGGTGCAGGTCGCCGACCGGCTGCGCGGCTCGGTGCGCGACGGCGACCTGGTCGCCCGGTTCGGCGGCGACGAGTTCGCGGTGCTGATCCAGTCGGCACCGGAGAGCCCGGACACGAGCGTGGAGGACGAGGCCGAGCGGGTCGCCCGCCGGATCATCGAGGTGCTCGAGGAGCCGTTCACCATCGAGTCCCGCAGCATCCACGTGCAGGCCAGCATCGGCCTGGCAGGAACCGCCCTGCTGATCGCGGCCGGACTGCTCGGCGAGGCCGGCGCGGACGTGGCCGAGCAGCTCATGCGCAATGCCGACCTGGCCATGTACAAGGCGAAGTCGGCCGGTGGCAGCTGCTTCGCCAGCTACGACCCGGAGATGCTGTCCGGGCTGGTGGCCCGGCTGGAGCTCGAGGCCGACCTGCGGGTGGCGCTGGAGCGCGGTCAGCTGCGCCTGCATTACCAGCCCACCATCGACGTGGCGACCGGCGAGGTGATCGGATTCGAGGCGCTGGCCCGTTGGCAGCATCCGGAGCGCGGCCTGATCCCGCCCGCCGAGTTCATCCCGATCGCCGAGGCCACCGGCCTGATCGTGCCGCTCGGCCGGTGGGTGCTGCGCGAGGCGTGCCGCCAGGCCGTCGAGTGGAGCGCGGCCGGCGACGGCCGTCCGGTCAAGATGGCCGTCAACGTCTCGGTACGCCAGTTCGACCGCACCGACCTGGTCGAGGTGGTCGCCGGGATCCTCGCCGAGACCGGCATGCCGGCGAACCAGCTCTGCCTGGAGATGACCGAGTCCGTGCTGATGACCGACACCGACGACAACCTGGAGCAGCTGGTACGCCTCAAGGCGCTCGGCGTCACGCTGGCCATCGACGACTTCGGCACCGGGTACTCCTCGCTGGCGTACCTGCGCCGCTTCCCGGTCGACACCCTCAAGATCGACCGCTCGTTCGTGGAACGGCTCGGCACCCTGACCGACGACACCGCGCTCGCCGACACCATCGTGCAGCTCGGCAAGAGCCTCGGCATGGCCACCGTGGCCGAGGGCATCGAGGAGTTCGGCCAGCTCGCCGCACTGCGCGAGATGGGCTGCCACTTCGCCCAGGGCTACTACTTCTCCCGCCCGGTTCCCGCCGAGGAAGCCGGCCGCCTCATCCTCACCCCCGCTCGCTGATTAATCCCCCTTTGTTCAGGAGAGTCGCATGTCCCTCGCCACCGTCACGCCTGCGATCCAGGATCAGTGGCCGGCCGGCCTCGCGCCCGAGATGCTCGAGGTGATCGACATGGCGACGCCGTACCTGGTGACCGACCTCGACGTGGTCGCCGGGCGGCACGCCGCCTTCGCCGCCGCGATGCCCGGGGTGCGGACCTTCTACGCCATGAAGTGCAACCCGGCACCGGAGATCCTGCGGACGCTCGCGGCCCGCGGGTCCAGCTTCGAGATCGCCTCGCTCGGCGAGCTGCGGACCTTGCAGGCACTCGGCGTCGACCCGGCCGGCGTGCTCTACAGCAACCCGGTCAAGCCGCCGGCGCACATCGCCCAGGCGTACCGGGCCGGCCTGTGGCGGTTCAGCTTCGACGCGCCCAACGAGCTTGCCAAGATCGCGGAGCAGGCGCCCGGCGCCGCCGTCTACGTGCGGCTGCGCGTCGACGACAGCACCAGCGTGTTCCCGTTGTCCCGCAAGTTCGGTACCGACGTCGAGGACGCGTACGACCTGATGCTGCTCGCTCAGCGACTCGGCCTGCGCCCGTACGGCGTCACCTTCCACGTCGGCTCGCAGTGCGGCAACGCCGAGGCGTACCGGTCCGCGATCGCCGACGCCGGCACGCTGATGAGCCGGCTGCGCCAGGACGGCATCGAGCTCGAGATGATCGACCTGGGTGGCGGCTACCCGGCCCGGTACGTCGAGGGCGTACCGGCCATCGAGGAGATCGGTGAGATCGTGACCGGCGCGCTGGCCGAGCTGCCGTACCGGCCGGCCCTGGTCGCCGCCGAGCCCGGCCGCTTCCTGGTCGCCGAGTCCGGCGTGATCGCCGCGACGATCATCGGGCGGGAGCAGCGTGGCTCTGAGAACTGGCTGTTCACCGAGGTCGGCGCCTACCACGGCCTGATGGAGTCGCTGCAGACGCCGGGCGGCTGGGACTTCCCGCTGCGGACCTCGCTGCGCGACCACGCCGACGTGCCGCACCTGCCCTTCACCGTCACCGGGCCGACCTGCGACAGCTCCGACACGTTCGGCCACGGGCTCATGCTGCCCGCCACCCTCGCCGTCGGCGACGTGCTCTACCTGGGCAGCGCCGGCGCCTACACGCTGGCGTACGCCTCCGCCTTCAACGGATTCCAGCCGCCCACGCCGATCTTCATCGGTACGGGCGACCCGCCACGTGCCGGCCACTGAGGCGGCGGCCCGGCGCGGCCGTCGCCGGGCCGGGCCGGGCGGCATGCGCCGGGCCGGCCGGCTGCGCGAACTGCTGATCGCCGGCGTCATCGACTCGTTCGGCATGTCGCTCGGCTGGACCGTCGTCGTGCTGATCGCGGTGTCCCGCGGCGGCCTCGCCGAGGCCGCCCTCTACAACGCCGCCATGCTCGTCGGCGCGGTCCTCTCCGCCCCGGTCACCGGCTGGCTGGCCCGCCGGTTCGACGGCCGGGCACTGGTCCGCGGCTCGGCCGCCGTCGAGGTCGTACTCCGCTTCGCCGTTCTCGGCGGCCTGATCGCCGGGGCGCCGTCCTGGTCGATCGCGGCCGCCATCGTGCTCATGCACACCGCCGCCTGGGCCGGCTTCGCCGGGATGCGCGCCGAGGTCAGCGCGGTCAACGCCGCACCACAGTCGATGACCCGCTATGTCATGTGCATCATGGGCGTCGAGGCGGCCGGCACCGCGTTCGCCGCCCTGCTGCCGCTCGGCGTGTCCGGATATCCGACCGGCTGGCTGCTCGGCACGATCTTCACGATCTATCTCGGTTCCCTGCTGCCCACCGTGCTGACCGCCCGCCGCGCGCGGATCTCCCCCACCCCCGCCGCGGCCACCACGCCGGTCGGCCATTTCGGCAGCAACCCGCACGCCTTCACCCCCGCGCCCCGCCCCACGAGCCGCGGCCGCCACGCACGCGCGACAACCGCCCGGACCTGGCGCCTCCCCGCACCCCAGCTGCTCGCCGGTGGCGCCGTCATGCTGATCGCTTCCGGTCCCACCCTGCTCGCCGTGCCGATCATCGAAGAACTGCACGGCGGCGCCTGGGTGGCCGCCTCCGCGGTCGCCTTCTGCCTCGGCACCCTGTTCGCCACGACCGCCGTCACCGCGATCGCCCGCCTCCGTCTGCCCGCCGTGCTGCGCTGGTCACTGTGGGGACTCGGCATGCTCGCCGGCTGGACCCTGGCCCCGCTGGGCGCTCCGATGGTGCTGCTCGCCCAATTCGGCGCCGGCCTCGCGCAGACCGCCTTCGAAGGCGACATGGACGCCCGGGTAGCCGCCGAAGCGGACTCCGAATCGGTCACCCGCGACCTCGCTTACGCCGCCTCGGTCCGCGCCCTGGGCGGCGCGATCGCCGTCCGGATGCTGCCGATGCTGATAGCTGCCCCCGCCATCGGCCTGGCCGCCAGCGTCTCCGGCCTGATCCTCGGCATCGCCACGATCACCCTCTGGGCCGGCTTCTCCCTCGCCCCGCACCTGTTCCGCCGCCTCGCCCATTGACCATTGACAACAACACCCATTTAGTACGAGCCAAACCGCTCCCACCGAACCCGGGCCGCCCCGGGCCTACACCGCGGCCATCTGCCCCATCACGGCCGCAGCGCGGCCATCCGGCGCAGGGCGCGTCAGTGACGCGCCGTCCCCGAGACCGCGTGGGCGGGCCGAACCGTCGCACCGAGGTAGTGCCGGTCGAGGCGTGCGGTGCGAGCCCGCTCGCAGGTCAGCGATGCCGTCGACGTCGCCTTCTGCGCGCTCCGACGCAACAACGCACCGCATGGGTGACCGAGCACCCGCCGAAGCTCGGTGTGCATCTGCCGGCCGAGCCGCCGTCCCCGCAAAATGTCGGTGGTCGATGCCATGATGCCTGCGACATGTCGGCGCCGCACGGGGGGTCTGTGCCGTGAAAGACTTCGTGGAACTCGAGGTGGACTACTGCCAATACCTGGTCCGCGCCTCCCGCGACGCGACCGGCCTGCGCATCTACCAGATCGGCGACACCCTGATCCACCCCGGCGGACCAGAGGGCCTCACCTGCTTCGCCGGAACACACACCGGCTGGATCGAAGTGCGGCTCGCGGTCCTCGACGCGCCGCCAGAGCTGTCGGCCGACGAGTGGGACGCCGTCAGCGAGGCAACCCTCTGGTCCCCCGACGGCCGTCTCTCGGTCGCCGGCCTCATGGGCGGCAGCGCCCCGGAACTCCTCGACGTGCCGGTGCCGCGCGGCCTGATCCGGGTGCGGGTGCACGCCCGCGACCGCCTCCACGAAACCGTCCGCACCGACGACGACCCACCCGAGCAACACGAGATCTCGGTGTGGCCGGTGACCGAGGAAACCGGCTGGCGCACCGTGATCGACGACCACGCCGAGGTCGCCCGCCGCGGCCGCCCCTGGGAGCAGAAACCGCACCAGGCCGCCGAGCAGGCGATGGTCACGCTGCTGACCCCCACCCCCCAGAGCCCGTTCCCGCCCGCCCTGCAACCACCCCCACCGAACGACGGCGCCGACCTGCCCCGCGTCACCGTGATCCGCGAGCGCACCCTGCCCGAGCACACCGCCCACACCCTCCTGACCGACCCGATCACCGCCCTGACCACCCACACCCCCGGCACATCCGGCACATCCGGCACATCCGACGCGGGCAGCGCGGGCAGCGCGGGCAGCGCGGGCAGCGCGGGCAGCGCGGGCAGCGCGGGCAGCGCGGGCAGCGCGGGCAGCGGCAGGTTACCCGCCGGCGATCTGCAGATCAGGATGCATCTGGTGGCGTCTCATCGCGGCGGGCGCGCCCTGAGCTGGCAGTGGGCCGCCGCCCAGCCCCTCTTCCCGGATCCGTTGACCGTGCTTCCGGACGACGCGCCGTCCATGGTGCTCCTGCGCCTCAGCGAAAGCTCACTGACAGTTCGCCACGAGGGCGTCCCGGCTCGGCTCGCGGTGACTCTCGGCCTGGTCTGGGACCACCTGCTCAACTGTCTGGAGAACGGCGGCGACCCGTCTCCATGGGAGGTGACGTTGCGAGCGAAGGCGGCCCAGGCGCACGCGAAAGTCAGTCCCCGCAAGCGCTGACAACCGTCCGCTGCTTGTGTTGTTCAGAGTCACGCCGATCCTCCGGAACTTGTGCGATTGACTGCCGAAACCGGTAGTCAATTGCACAAGATCGCGGGCCAGGGCAGGGCGAGGGGAGGCGGCGCAGGGCGGGGCTAGCCGGTGCGCGAGCAGCGCCGCGGCATCGGCGCCACCCGCGCCGCAGCCAGCACGCGCCGCAGCCAGCACGCGTGGTGCGGCCGGCCCACACCGCGCGGCCGGCCCACACCGCGCGGCCGGCCCACACCGCGCGACCAGCCCACACCGCGCGACCAGCCCACACCGCGCGGCCGGCCTGCGCCGCGCGGCCGGCCTGCGCCGTGCGGTCAGCGGAGTTGGTAGAAGCGCAAGTAGTCGAAGCTTGCGGTTACGGCCGGTTCGGCACCGCCGTGAGCGACGAGGCCGATGCGCGGGACGGTGTCCGCGGGCAGCGTCCACACGCCGCCCCACGTCCAGGTGCGGCCGTCGCGGCTGACGCCGGCGCGGTACTCGTGTTCGCCGTTCGCCGGGTCGACCCGGTGCGCGAGACGCAGCCAGGTGGTGGTGAGGCCGGGCGTCCCGGCGATGGTGCCGCCGAACGAGGTGCGGCCGGCGAAGGGCATCTCCTTGCCGAACTCCACCTGCCGGGTGTTCCAGATCGCCACCGCGGACAGCCGGGCGAAGTGGTCGTCGTCGCGATAGGCGATCAGCCCGGCCTGCTGGAAGTTGCGGACGCTGTCCTCACCGAGGTCGAGCGCGATCCTGGTCTCGGCGATCCAGGAGCCGGCCGGCGCGGCGCGCAGCAGCACGCCCGCGTCGTTCGAGTCGCCGGTCAGGTCGGCGCCCTGCACCGGCCAGCGCAACTGCCCGCCGGAGACTGTCGCGGCCGGATCCGGCCGCACGAAGCTCCACGCAGGCCGGAGGGCGCCGCCGCCGAACTCGTCGGAGTGCCCCCGCAGCAGCCACCCGGGCTGCGGCACCGGGGCCGGGCGCACCGGCCCGAAGCGGCGGCCGGGTGCTGCCATCGGCTTCTCCGACGCCCAGGCGCCGCCGTTCACCGTGGGCCACCCGTTGATCCAGTCGAGGCGGTCCAGCAGCATGGGCCGCTCGTTGATGCCGAACGGCTCGTCCAGGTACGGGTCGGCGCGGTCGATGGCGTGGTACACCATCCAGTCCTGGCCGCCCCGGTCGGTGATCAGGCCGTTGTGGCCGGTGCCCACCCAGCGGTTGCCGTTGGGCGCGATGACCGGGGTGCCGCCGGCCCGGGACACGTTGAGCGACTGGCCGTCGCGGTCGGTGAACGGGCCCAGCGGGCTGCGGGAGCGGCCCACCGACACGGAATAGCCGGTGGTCGGCCCGGCGCAGCAGTTGGCCGATGAGGCGAACAGGTAGTACCAGCCGGAGCGGCGTACGACGTACGCCCCCTCGAACTTGTTGTCGATAGCGACGCGGGTGGGTGAGCCGACGACGCGCAGGCCGTCGGGGCTGAGCCGGCTGACCCAGATGCCGCCGAAGTAGCTGCCGTAATACAGCCAGCGCGCCCCGTCGGGAGTGGTCAGTTGCGCCGGGTCGAAGGTCCACCACCAGCCGCCGCCGGGGGCCGCTCGCGGGGGCACCGCCGGTTCGGCGGCGAACGTCCACGGCCCGGCGGGGGTGGGTGCGGTGGCGACGCCGATCGCGGAGGCGCCGTCCGGCTCGGTCTCGGTGACGGTCACGTACATGACCCAGCGGTTTCCGATGCGGCGCACGTCCGGCGCCCAGAGCGCGGCCGTCGGGCGGGCGTAGGACGGCAGTTGGGCGGGACCGAACGCGTCGCCGATGTACGTCCAGGTGACGAGGTCGGTGGAGCGGGCCATCGGGATGCGGTGCGGGGTGCGTTCGCCTTCCCGAAGCGGATCCGTTGTCCCGTACGCGAAATAGGTGTTGTCCTGTCCGAGGACGACCACCGGATCGGCGAAGGTGTCCGCAAAGCTCGCCGACACGGGGTTGCGATAAGCCGAAGAAGCGGCGGCGGCAGGCACAGCTGTAGCAGACAGACTGACCACGATGGCGGCCGCCGTGAGAGCGGCGGAAATGCGGCGCACAATCTTCACCCCTTCAGGCCGGAGCGGGAGACGCCCTCGATGATGTAGCGCTGCGCGAGGACGAAGAGCAGCAGCGCCGGGATGCTCGCGACGGCCGCGCCGGCCATCACCACCGGATAGTTGATCGTGTACGCGCCCTGGAGGATCCCCAGCCCCGGGGGCAGGGTGAAGCTCTCCGGACTGAACAGCACGTAGATCGGCCAGATGAAGTCGTTCCAGTTGGTCAGGAAGCTGATCACGGCGAGGGTGGCCAGCGCCGGCTTGGACAGCGGCAGGATCACCCGGGTGAAGACCTGCCAGGAGTTGGCGCCCTCCATCACCGCGGCCTCCTCCAGCTCACGGGGCAGGCTTTCGAAGAACTGGCGCAGGAAGAAGACCCCGAACGCGCCGGCCGCGCTCGGCACGATCAGCGCCCAGAGGGTGTCCAGCCAGCCCAGCCGGTCGATGATCAGGAAGTTCGGGATGATCAGCGTGAAGACCGGCACGAACAGGGTCGCAATGATCATGCCGAAGAGCAGGTTCT
The DNA here is from genome assembly GCF_056134165.1 of Actinoplanes sp. 13. NCBI lineage: Bacteria > Bacillati > Actinomycetota > Actinomycetes > Micromonosporales > Micromonosporaceae > Actinoplanes > Actinoplanes sp. 13. Next base: position 65,488 of record NZ_JBVYOQ010000037.1, read on the forward strand.
TGCCGCGGAACTGCATCCGGGCGAGCGGGTAGGCGGCCATCGACGCGACCACCAGCACCAGGATCGCGTGGCCGGTGGCGGCGAGCATGCTGTTGAGGAACCAGCGCAGCACCGGTGTCTGCGAGCCGGCTTCGAACAGCGTGCCGTAGGCCCCGGTGCTGGGGTCCTGCGGCAGCAGCGTCGGCGGCACCTGGGTGGCCTCCCCCGGCGTCTTGACCGAGGTCAGCAGCATCCAGATCACCGGGGCGATGAAGATCAGGCTCAGTCCGAGCAGGATGGTGTACCAGGCGATTCCCTTGGTGTGGCGCATCGCTTCAGTCCTTGGGCCGGAACAGTCGGAAGACGAGCAGGCTGAAGGCCAGCAGGGCCAGCGTGAGCAGGTAGCTCATCGCGGCCGCGCTGCCCATCTTGAAGTCGCGCAGGCCGGTCTGGGCGATGTACATGATCGCCGTCCGGGTCTCCACGCCCGGCGCGCCCTGGGTGATCAGGTAGCTCTGGCCGAACATGTTGGCCGACTGGAGCACCGTGTTGATCACCACGAAGAGCAGGACCGGGCGCAGCCCGGGCAGGGTCACGTGCCGGAACTCCGCCCACTTCCCACCGCCGTCGATGCGGGCCGCCTCATAGAGCTCCCGCGGGATGTCCTGCAGGCCGGCCAGATAGATCACCGCGTTGAAGCCCAGCGTCCACCAGACCGTGACGCCGACCAGCGAGATCCACGCCCACGGCAGGTCGGTGGTCCACGGCGTGCTGCCGCCGAGCAGCGCGTTGACCGCGCCCAGGTTCGGGTCGAGCAGGAACCGCCAGAGCACACTGATCACCGCGACGCCCAGCACGTACGGCGCGAAGTAGACGGCCCGGAAGAACGTGCGGCCCGGGAAGCTGCGGTTGAGCAGCAGCGCGACGGCCAGCGGCCCAGCCAGCAGCAGCGGCACGCTGAGCAGCGTGAACAGGCCGGTGGCCTGCATCGACTGCCAGAAGAACTCGAAGACCGCCGACGTGGGGTCGACCAGCGCCTGATAGTTGTCCAGCCCGACGAACGGCTTGCCCGGCAGCAGATAGTCCCAGTCGTGCAGGCTGATCCAGAGCCCGTACGCCGCGGGGGCCAGCACGAACGTCGCGAACAACGCGAAGTACGGCAGCAGGTAGAGGTACGGGGTGGCCCGGCCGTTGCGCCGGACCCGTGCGGGTTCGGGCTCGCTGCGGGCCGGCGCCCGCTCCTGGAGCGCGGTCACCTCAGCCGCCGTACTTCTTGCGGTTCTGCTCCAGGATCTGGTCGGCCTTGGCCGCCGCGTCGGACAGCGCCTTGGCCGGCTCCTTGCGCAGCAGCACCGCTTCGTTGACGGCCGTGACGAGCGTGGCCATCGCGTCGCCGATGCCGGGCACCGAGGGCGGGTACCGCACGTAGTCGATCTGCTGGGCGAGGGCCGCCTGCTCGGGCAGGGCCTTGAACTCGGCGCTCTCCCGGACGTCCTTGCGGGCCGGCACCTGGCCGCCCTTCGCCCACTCCAGCGACTTCTCGCTGATCCAGTTGATGAAGACCTTGCCGGCGGTCAGCTTGTTGTCGTCCTGGCTGCCTTGCTTGAGCTGCACGAACTGGTGCGAGCCGGCCCAGACCGCGGGCTGCGTGCCGATCTGCGGCACCGGCGCGGCGCCCCACTGGACGTTCTTGTCCTCGCGCAGCGTGTTGATGGTCCAGATGCCGTTCCAGTTGAGCGCGTTCTTGCCGTTGCGCAGCGCGATCAGGTCGGCGTCCTGCGCCACGTTGGCCGGGCTGTAGCCCTTGCGGACCAGGTCCGCGTACCAGGTCAGCGCCTGCACGCCCGGGTCCTGGGAGAACGTGGCCTTCTGCGCGCCGGCGTCGAACAGGTCGCCGCCGAACTGCCACAGCAGCGTCTGGAACCACATGCTGCCGGTGAACTCGAACGGGGTCGCCCAGCTGCCCTGGATCCCGGCCGACTTAAGCTTGTCCAGCGCAACCTGATATTCCTCGGCGGTGGCCGGCGGCTTGGCCGGGTCGAGGCCGCCGCGCTCCAGCAGCGTCCTGTTGTAGAACAGGCCGAGCGGGTGCACGTCGAGCGGGATGCCGTACCGCTTCTCGTTGTAGACACCGGCCTTCCAGACCGGCGGGGAGAAGTCCTCCTCGGTCAGGTTCAGCGACTGGGCCAGGTCGTCCAGCGGCAGGATCACCCCGCGCGCGGCGTTGGTGGCCACGCTGTCGACGTGCATGATGCCCAGGTCGGGGCCGTTGCCGCTGGACACCGCGGCGGGCAGCTTCTGGTAGTAGTCGGCCCACTTGTAGACGTTCATCGAGACCTTGATGTTCTGGTGCTCGGCGTTGAACTGGTCGATCAGCGTCTTCATGAAGGCGCCGTCGCCGCCGGTGAAGCCGTTCCAGAAGGTGAGGGCGACGTTCGGGCCGGTGTACGCGGTGGCCGCGGGCGCCGCGTTCTGGCCACCGCCGGTGACCTTCTCGTTGGGTCCGCTGTCTCCGCAGGCGCTGAGCAGCACGGCGCTGCCGGCGCCCGCGCCGAGCCCGAGCAGGCCACGGCGCGTCAGATGTGCGTTCACTGTCTCTCCTCGGTGCTGAAACTGATCGCGTGCCACGAGACCGGGGGCAGCAGCACTTCCGCGTTGCTGCGGTACGCGCCGAGCGCGACCCGGTCCGGATGGGCAGCGGTGTTGGTGAGGTGGGGGTTGTCGTTCGCCAGCACGAGATGCTCCCCGGGAAGCAGGCCCGGGAACGCGCGCAGGTCGAGGTGCAGAGGAATCGGTTCGGTCCCGCGGTTGACCGCGAAGACGGTGAGCGTCGTGCCGTCGTGGGTGGCGACGGCGTCGACTGCCGGGACGTCGCCGTACCGGCCGGTTGTCATGGTGGGCCCGGTGAGAGCCGGCCGCAGGACCGCGCCGCGGGCCAGCCGGGCTGTCTGCGCGAACGGGTGGAAGATGGTCTGCCGCCAGGCCGGCCCGCCGGGCAGCGTCCGGATCGGGGCGATGATGTTGACCAGCTGCGCCTGGCAGCCGACCGTGAGCCGGTCGGCGTGCCGCAGCATGCTGATCAGCAGGTTGCCGACGACCATCGCGTCGGTGACGGTGAAGTCGTCCTCGATCAGCGCCGGGGTGTTCTCGATCGCCCGGTTCTCGGGCTCGACGAACCGGGACTGGTACCACACGTTCCACTCGTCGAGGGCCAGCCGGATGCGCTTGGTGCGGCGCAGTTTCGCGCGGACGAAGTCGGCGGTGGCGATCACCGAGTCGACGAAGCCGTCCAGGTCCACCGCTGAGGCGCGGAAGCTCGCCTCGTCGTGCTTCTCGGGGTCGTAGTACTGATGCAGGGAGAGGTAGTCGACCTGGTCGTACGCATGCTCCAGGACCGTCGCCTCCCAGGCCGCGAACGTCGGCATGTCCGCGTTGGAGCTGCCGCACGCGACCAGCTCGATGGTCGGGTCGACGCGTTTCATGGCGTGCCCGGCCCGGGCGGCGAGCCGCCCGTACTCCTCGGCGGTGAGGTTGCCGATCTGCCAGGGGCCGTCCATCTCGTTGCCGAGGCACCAGAGCCGGATGTCGTGCGGCCGGGCCACCCCGTGCTTACGGCGCCGGTCGGCGGCGGCGGTGCCGTCCGGGAGATTGCAGTACTCCACCAGCTCGGCGGCCTCGGCGACCCCCCGGGTGCCGAGGTTGACCGCCATCATCGGCTCCACGCCGGCCTGCCCGGCCCAGCGCATGAACTCGTTGAGCCCGAACGCGTTGGTCTCGATGGACCGCCAGGCCAGGTCGAGCCGGTGCGGCCGGTCGCCCACCGGCCCGACGCCGTCCTCCCAGCGGTAACCCGAGACGAAGTTGCCGCCCGGATAGCGCACCGTGGTGACACCGAGCTCGCGCACCAGATCCAGCACGTCCGCCCGCAGGCCGTCGGCGTCGGCGTCGGGATGCCCGGGCTCGAAGACGCCGGTGTAGACGCATCTGCCCATGTGCTCGACGAAGGAACCGAACAGGCGCCGGTCGACCGGGCCGATCGAGAAGGAAGGGTCAAGAGTGAGCCGCGCCACTGCCATAACCCGTTTTACAACGTTGGAACCATCGTTGTAAAGACATTGTTAAATCTGCGGATGGCCTCAGCCGGCCGTGCTCTCCCGGATGACCACGCGGTGCTCGACCCGCACCTCTCGCGGCGGATTGACCTCCGCCGGGTCGGCCAGCCGCTCCGCGAGCAGGTCGACCGCCAGCTGGGCGATGCGCGCGGTGTCCGGCGCGACGGTGCTCAATGTCGGCGTGCTGAACCGGCCGTCCTCGATGTCGTCGAAGCCGATCACGGCCACTTCCTCCGGCACCCGGACACCCCGGGCCAGCAGCGTGCGGAGAGCGCCGAGGGCCAGCAGGTCGTTGAAGCAGAACACCGCGTCCGGCCGCCGCGGACGATCCAGGAGGGCGGCCATGGCGGCCGCGCCGTCAGCGCGATGGAAGCGGTCCACCCGCGCCACCAGCCTTTGGTCGTACGCGTGACCGGCCTCGCCCAGCGCCGCCCGGTACCCCGCCAGGCGCTGATGCGCGGTCACCGCCGACGGGAAGTCCTGCGCGCCGATCGCCGCGATGCTGCGCCGCCCCAGCCCGGTCAGGTGCCGGGTGGCATCCGCCGCGGCGGACGTGTTGTCGATCGCCACGTGGTCGGCCGGCCCGTGCCAGACCCGCTCCCCCAGCAGCACCATCGGCGTGTCCCCGCCACGCGCCAGGTCCTCACCGGCCAGCGCCAGCGGGCTGAAGATCAGCCCGTCGATGGCGTGCCGGCGCAGCCCCGCCACCAGGTTGCGCTCCCGCTCGGCGTGCCCGTCGGTCTGGTCGATCAGCACGGTCCACGACCGGCGCTCCGCCGCCTGCACGACCAGCCCGGCGACCTCGGCGAAATAGGGGGACTGCAGCTCCGGCACGGCCAGCGCGATCACCCCGGACCGCTTGCTGCGCAGCTGGCGGGCGGCGACGTTGGGCACGTAACCCAACTCGTCGATGGCCTCCTGCACCCGGGCGCGCGTGGTCGCCGCGACGTGCACATAACCGTTCACCACGTTCGACACGGTCTTGATCGACACACCCGCGCGAGCGGCGACATCCTTCAGGCCGGGCGGCACAGATCGAGACTATACAACGTTGTCGGACCGGTGGGCCCGGCGCGCGGCGAGCGCCAGCAGGATGACCCCACCGACCAGGAACGGGCGGAAGAACACGTGCTGGAACGCCATCCAGGGCGCGGTGCGGGCGCGCGGATCCCCCGGTGTGCCGAACAACGCCACGCCCCAGCTCACCAGGGTCACCGGCAGGAGCCGTCGGTGACCTCGGCGGCCGGGATGCGGGCCTCGAACACCGAGCCGGAGGCCTGCGGGCCGGCCCGCACGGTGGTGACCGTGCCGGAGCCGACGCGCCACCACTCGAAGGTGGCCGACACGCTGGAGCCCTCCGGGTCGGTCACCTGGGCCCGCAGGACGGGGCCGGCCCGGTTCAGATGCGGCCGGCCGGCGCCGGTGACGCACCCGGTCGCCGGGTCGGTGGAGCGCGAGCTCACCTGCGGCACGCCGTTGAACGTGATCTCCAGCCGCGGCGGGGTGGCGGCCTCCGCGGAGTGGAACCGCTTCCAGGTGAGGTTGCTCGACTCGTTGGTGGCCCGCAGGCCCATGGTGACCTGGCCCTGCCCGCCCGCGGCGGCCTTCTGGAACAGGCCCGTCCCCGGTGCGGAGACCCAGCCGTCGTTGCAGGAGGCGGAGAAGCCCTGTGGATTCGCATGGACCGCTGCCAGGAACTACTCCGATGTAGTTCGGCCGACGATGGTGACCTTGGCCCGCGCAGCGGGTAGGCAGGACGGGTGATCGACGTTCGGCCCGACCTGATCGCCCCGATGCTGGCCGCTCCGGGTGAGCTGCCGCGCGGGCAGGACTGGGCGTTCGAGTTCAAGTACGACGGGGTCCGTGCCGTCACCTACGTCCGGGACGGCGCGGTGCAGGCGCTGTCCCGCAACCACAACGACGTCACCAGCCACTACCCCGAAGTCACCGCGCTCGGCCCGCTGCTGGCCGGGCACGACGCGGTCCTCGACGGCGAGATCGTGGCGCTGGAGGCGGGCAGCCGACCGTCGTTCGCCCGGCTCGCCAACCGCATCCACGTCGCCGCTCCGTCCGCGGCGCTGCTCAGCGCGGTGCCCGTCGTCTACTACGTGTTCGACCTGCTCCGCCTCGACGACCGGTCCCTGCTCGACGAGCCGTACGAGCAGCGCCGCGCCCGGCTGGAGGCGCTCGGCCTGGACACCGCCGAGGTGCGAACCCCGCCGCACTTCGCCGGCGCGGACGGGGCCGCCGTGCTGCGCGCCGCCGACCTCGGCGGGCTCGAAGGGGTGGTGGCGAAGCGGCTGGGCGCCCCGTACCGGCCCGGGAAACGGTCCGCCGACTGGACCAAGGTGCCGCTCATCCGTACCCAGGAGGTCGTGGTCGTCGGCTGGAAACCCGGCGCCGGACGCCGGGCCGGGGGCATCGGGTCCCTGCTGCTCGCCGTCTACGACCCCGCCGACGAGCTGGTCTTCGCCGGGCACGTCGGCACCGGATTCACCGACGCGATGCTGCGTCAGCTCGGTGATCAGCTGAAGCCGCTGCACCGCGGCACGCCGGCCGCGCCGGACGTGCCACGCGAACACGCCCGGCACGCCCACTGGGTCGAGCCCGTGCTCGTCGGCGAGGTGCGGTTCCGCAACTGGACCCCGGACGGCCGGCTGCGGCACCCGTCGTGGCGCGGCCTGCGCACCGATCGGCACCCGCGGGCCGCCCGCCGCACGCCCGCCGCGCCGCCGGGACCCCGGGAGACCGTCGAGGGCGCCTTCGAGACGCCGGACCGGGTGTGGCGGGTGGAGGCGGTACGCCGGGGCCGCACCCAGTTCTATCGCTTGATCAACGGCGACAGCGTCGTCGACGGCCTGGTCATCGCCACCCTGGAACGGCTGCTCACCGAGGCCGGCGTCGACATGGCCGACCTCGTCCCGGCCACCACGCAGCCGCGGAGCCGCGCGGGGGCCGCCTGATGCGCCGGCGCAGCGCCGGCGGCCGTCAGGACCCGCTGAACGTGAACGTGGAGTCCTCGACGTACCCGGCGCCGCTCTCCGGCGGATCGAGCCGCAGCTGACCGGCGCGCACCCGCACGTACCGGTCCGCGTAGTTCGCCGAGGTCAGTCGCACCGTGCCGGCGTCCGGGCCCGGCCGGACGCAGAAGGTGGCGTCACGGCGGAACAACGTGCTGTCCTCCCGCGCGCTCAGCATGATCCGGAAGGAGGCGTGCCGGACGTAGCGGCCGTCGGCGGCGCGCAGCGAGACGCAGTTGCGGTCGGCGATCCCCGCGGTCACGGTCAGCGTGACACCCTCGCCACCGCCCGGCGCGACCACCAGGAATTCCCCGTCGAGGGTCACGACGGCGCCCGGCTGCCCGGCCGGCCGGATCACCACCCGGCCCGTCGGCACCAGCGCGGACGGGGCGGCCACCGACGGCTGCGGCGCGTTCCGGACGACCGGCGCGGCCGGAGCGCCACCGCGCGGATCACCGGGCGGGCCGTCCGGCATCGCCAGGAAGACCCCACCGGACACGGCGGTGCCGACCGCGACGACAGCCGCCGCTTTCACGCCGACCAGCTGGGTGAGCCATCCCGTGCCGCCGGCGCCCACGACCTTGCCCGCGCCGGCGGTCGTCACCCCGCCGGCCCCGCCGCCGAACAAGCCGGTCCCGGCGGCGGCTCCGACGGCCGCGGGCAGCAGCACCAGCGAACCGCCGAGCACCAGGCGCTCCACCGGCATCAGCCCTGAGCGCGCCGTCCCGCACCGGTCGCAGCCGCGCAGATGCCGCGCGAACCGCTTGCGCCACCGCGGGCCGGGCATGCCGTTCCAGCCCTTGGTGAGGGCCTCCAGGTCCGGGCAGAGCGGCTCGGCCTCGAGCGCGGCCACCAGATGCCGGCTCAGCTCCAGCTGGTTGCGCATCCGCTGGAGCCGGACCCGGGCGTGCGCGGAATTGATCCCGAGTGCGGCCACCACCTGCGGGCGGGTCAGCTCACCGATCAGCTCCTGCCACCACAGCGCCGCCAGGTCCTGGTCGTCGGGGTCGAGCCACCGGGCGGCCTGGGCGACCTGCCGCCGCTGCGCGGACAGGCCCAGGCGCAGCAGGGTGACATCGGCGAACTCGGCCTCCGGATCCGCGACGTGCGCGACGTCGTCCAGCGACGCCGTCCGCTCCCGGTCCTGCTGCCAGGCGCGCAGGCGGCTGCTGATCTGCCGCATCGCGATGGCGACCAGCCAGGACCGGAAACTCGCCGGTGTCCGCAGGGCCGGCAGGTCGCGGTGCGCCCGCAGCACCGTCTCCTGCACGACGTCGTCGACGTCGGCGTGCCCGTCGAGCGCCCGGCCCACGATGCGGTAGAGCATGGGCAGGTGCGCGGCCATCAGCGTTTCCGCCGCCCGCCGGTCGCCGCCGCGGGCCGCCACCACCAGATCGGTCAGATCGGCGCTGTTTTCTGTTACGCCGTCGGGCCGGCCGGCGTCTCCCAGACGGGCGTGGCGTCCGGCCCCGCCGCCCCCTGCCGACACCCACGCCTCCACGCGCCCCGCCCTTCGCTTTCGACGAGCACCGATGCTACCGGTAACAATCGCGAAACCGGTCAGAAAGATCGCCTTTTTCCCGGGCGCTACGGGCGCGATCACAATAGCGGCGAAAGGTCGCTTCAGGACCTTCTCGAATCACCCTTCTTGGTACGAGGCAGGGCCGCTCCCCCATCGTCGCGGCCCTGCCTCTGCCAAGCCCGTGTGTGAAGTTCGGGTACGATTCGCACCCGAACTTCACACAGGGAGCTCTACCGGCGGGACGCGCCGCCGGTGCTGAACTGCCACCAGTCCAGGTTCAGCAGATAGCCGCTACCGCCGGCGAACCGGAGATAGAGGTCCTGGGTGCCGGTCGCACCGTTCACCGGGCAGGTGACCGTGGCCCAGTTCTGCCAGCCGCCGGTGCCGCCGGCGGTGCACGTGCCGGCCAGCGCCCCGGACGGGCTGCCGAGGCGTACCTCGATGCGTCCGCCGGCGGTGGCCGAGGCCACCCGGGCCTGGAAAGAGGCGGCGCCGGAGCCGAAGGCCACGCCCTTGACCTTCAGATAGTCGCCGTTGTCGACGTAGCCGACGTTCCGGCCGCCACCGGAGGCGGCTTCCGTCTCGACGCCCGAGGCCCACGCGGTGGTCTCGGCCTCCTGCCGGACGAACGGGTTGAGCGTGCCGACCTGCGGTGGCCCCGCGGTGGTCATGGTGATCGTCGGAATGGTGCCGTCGGCCCGATAGCTGAATCGTTCGACCGCGACCGAGCGGGTGAATCCGCCGCCGCCGGGCAGTGCCCCGTTGTGATAGAAGAAGTACGACGAGCCGTTGAAGTCGATGATTCCGGCATGATTGGTGAAACTGCTGCCCTGGCGGGGCATGACAGTCCCCCGATAGATCCACGGGCCGGTCGGTCCGGGCGCCGTGGAATAGGCGATGAACTCCGAGCAGCATTCGGCGGCGAAGACGTTGTAATAGAGCCCGTTGCGTTTGAAGACCCAGGGCGCCTCCTCGTACAGGGTGGGCCGGCTCGGGTTCCCGCTGCGGGCGCCGAACCCGGCAGCCGTCAGCGGGATCTGCACCGGTCCGCCGGAGTACGAGATCATGTCGGTGTTCAGCCGCAGGTACCACAGGTTCGGGTTGCCCCAGTACAGATACGCCTGACCATCGTCGTCGATGAAGACGGCAGGGTCGATCTCGCCGTTCTCGACCAGCGGCCGCCCGAGGGCGTCACTGAACGGCCCGGTCGGGCTGTTCGCCACGCCCACGCCGATGGCCATTCGGCCGGTGGCCCGGTTGACGACCGGCACGTACCAGTAGAACCGGCCGTTGCGCTGGACGACGTGCCCCGCCCACGCGTCGGCCCGGGCCCAGCTGAAGGTGGCCAGGCTCATCGGTGATCCGTGGTCGGTCCAGTTCGCCATGTCGGTGGTCGAGTACACCCGCCAGTCGCGCATGGTGAAGTACGTGGAGCCGTCCTCGTCGTGGCCGGTGTAGACGTAGAGACGGCCGTTGTGGACCAGGGGCGCCGGATCCGCGGTGTAGATCGTCTGCACGATCGGGTTGTCGGCCCGGACCGGTTGCGTGGCGCCGGGCAGCAGCGACACGACGACGGCCAGGACAGCTGCCAGGGCAAGGTGACGGCGGGAGACGCTGACTCTCATCGCCGGGTCCACCGCTGGTTGGGGGCCGCGGAGCAGGACCACAGCAGCACCAGGGTCCCGTTGGCGGTCAGGTTGCGGTCGACGTCCAGGCACAGACCGGCCGACTGGCTGCGGATGGTGCCGTCGGCGTTGACGTCCCACCGCTGGTTGGCGGCGCCGTTGCAGTCCCAGAGCTGCACCTTGCTCCCGGCGGTGGCGCCCGTCGGGGCGTCGAGGCACTTGCCGAGGGCCTGCAGGGTCTGCCCGGTCGGGGTCCACCGCTGGTTGGTCCCGCTGTTGCAGTCCCAGACGACCGGCTGGGTCCCGTTGGCCGTGGCGCCGTTCGGCACGTCCAGGCAGCGGCCGGACGCGGCGCTGACCAGCGTGGTGGTCACCGGCTGGGACGGGGTGCCGCCGCTGAGCCGGTAGACGACGGTGCCGTGGGCCGGCACCGAGGCGCTGATCGCACCGGTGGTCGAGCTGGTGGCCCCGGTCCACGCGTCCACGAGCGTGAACGAGTTCCCGCCGCGGCCGACCGCGGCGGCCGTGGTGGAGATGGTGGTGGTCGCGTTGCCCTGGTTGAACAGCGCGACGGCGACATCACCGTTGGCCAGGCGCTTGGCCAGGACCCGGCGGGTGCCGTCGAACGAGACCTGGGTCGCCTGGAGTCCCAGGGTGTCCTGGTTGATCGCCACCAGCCGGGCATTGGTGAGGATGGCCCGGGTGGCGGCCGACATCGATCGCACGTCGTTGCCGGCGATCAGCGGCGAGGCCATCATCGCCCACAGCGCGAAGTGGCTGCGCATCTCGGTGTCGGTCATCCCGCCGTTGCCGACCTCGAGCATGTCGGGGTCGTTGAACCCGCCCGGCGCGGCGTAGTGCGCCAGCGGCACTGTCACGTCGACGATGTTCTGGATGCCCATCGGATAACCGTTGGTCTGCCCGGTGTTCCAGGCGTTGGTGATGTCCTCGGTGGTCCGCCACATGTTCGCCACGTCGCTCCAGTTGCGGCGTGGCCCGGTCTTCTCGTGGATGCTGTTCGGGTTGATGCTGTAGAAGATCGGCCGGCCGGTGGCGCGGAGCGCGTCCCGCATCAGCGCGAACGTGCGCACCTGGTCGTCGATCGTGCCCTGCGGTGAGCACCAGTCGTACTTGAGGAAGTCCACGCCCCACGACGCGAAGGTCTGCGCGTCCTGGTATTCGTGGCCGCGGCTGCCGGTGGCGCCCGGGTAGGCCCCGAAGTACTGCGCGCAGGTTCTGTCGACCGGCACCTGGTAGATGCCGAACAGCAGGCCACGCGCGTGCAGGTAGTCGCCGAGGGCTTTCATGCCGCTCGGGAAGCGTTGCGGGTTGGCGCGCAGGTTGCCGGCGGCGTCCCGGTTCGGGTCGAACCAGCAGTCGTCGACCACGACGTACTTGTAGCCGAGGTCGCGCATGCCGGAGCTGACCATGGCGTCGGCGGTCTGCCGCAGCAGCGCCTCGTCGATGTTGCAGCCGAACGTGTTCCAGGTGTTGAAGCCCATCGGCGGTACCCGGCCGACACCGTTGTCCAGGGCGAGAGCCGAGGATCCCGGCAGGACGGCGGTGACAGCGGCGACAGCGGTCAGCAGAGCCGCGGCCGCCGCGTGAGCGGTCCGTCTGCCGAGCCGGCGGAGAGTTCTCATGCGGCACTTTCCCTTCTACCGAAACCGTGGAGAGGTCGGGTGCCGTGCCGGGATCAGCCGGCCGTGCAGGCCGGGGTCGCGGTGGGCCCGGTGCCGGTGCCCTGGAACCCGAACTCGGTGGAGCCGCCGGCCGCGATCTGGCCGTTGTAGGCGACGTTGCGGAAGGTGACCTGTCCGCTGGTGCCGGTGTTGGTGGCGCTCCAGGCGCTGGTGACCGCACCGCCCGAGGGCACGTTCACCGAGACGGTCCAGCCGTTGACCGCACCCGATCCGGCGGTCACCCGGACGGTGGCGACGTAGCCGCCGTTCCACGAGTTCAGCGTCACCCGGGCGCTGCAGCCGCCCGGGCCCGGGACCGGCGGGCTGGACGACGGCGGGTTGCCCGACGGCGAGGACGGCGAGGACGGCGTCGTCGGGCCGCCGGCGTTCAGCGCGTTGAGAACCGCGGTGTAGGCGGCCTTCTTGTTGCCGCCCGCGTCGAACAGCAGCGGGTTGGCGCCGGTGCGCCACGAGTCCGAGTCGCGTACGCCCCAGACCGTGATGCCGGTGCAGCGGGCGACGGCGAGGCAGGCACGGGTCACCGCGGCGAAGATGTTCGCCTGGTTGCCGCCCTGCTGGACGTCGAGCTCGGTGATCTGGACGTCGACGCCGAGGTCGGCGAAGCGCTGGATGTTCTGCTGATAGGTGGAGTCCAGGGTGGTGCCCAGGTGCGACTGCAGGCCGACGCAGTCGATCGGGACGCCCCGCGCCTTGAAGTCACGGACCATGTTGTAGATGCCGGTCGACTTCGCGTTGATACCGTCGGTGTTGTAGTCGTTGTAGCAGAGCTTGGCGCCCGGGTCGGCGGCACGGGCGGCCCGGAAGGCGGCCTCGATCCAATCGTTGCCGGTGCGCTGCAGGTTGGAGTCGCGGCGACCTCCGCTGCCACCGTCGGCGAACGCCTCGTTGACGACGTCCCACGAGTGGATCTTCCCGCGGAAGTGGGTGGCGACCTGCGTGACGTGGTTGATCGCGGCGTTGCGCAGCGCGGTGCCGGACAGGCCCTGCGCCCAGCCCGGCTGCTGCGCGTGCCACAGCAGGGCGTGACCGCGGACGGTCATGCCGTTGGCCTGGGCGTGGCTGACCAGCCGGTCGCCGTTGGTGTAGCTGAACCGGCCCTGCTGCGGCTCGGTGGCGTCCCATTTCATGTCGTTCTCCGCCACCACCGAGTTGAACTCGCGGTTGACGATGCCCATGTACTGGCTGTCGGAGAACTTCTGCGACGCGACCGCGACACCGAAGTAGCGGCCGGTCTGCGCGGCTGAGGCGCCGAGGGTGGTGGCCGCCTCCGCGGAGCCGATGACGGCGATGCTCGCCGCGGCGACGACGCTCGCGGCGGCTGCCGACAGCAGCGCGAGGCGTCCTTTTCTTCCGATGGGCATGGCTGAGGAACCTTTCGCCGAAGGGGATCGGGGGATGGGGAAACCGGGGAGGGTCAGCGTTGGCGGGTCAGCAGGCCCGGCCGGTACGGCAGCAGGCCGTAATCGCCGCCGGAGTTGGGCGAGCGGCC
>NZ_JBVYOQ010000038.1:0-78574 GCF_056134165.1 Actinoplanes sp. 13
CCCCCCCCCCCCCCCCCCCCCCCCCCCCCCCCCCCCCCCCCCCCCCCCCCCCCCCCCCCCCACCCCCTCCCCCCCCCTCCCCCCCCCCCCCCCCCCCCCCCCCCCCCCCCCCGCGCCTCACCAGTCGTGCATGCTGCCGTCCAGCCGGCGGGCGACCGGCAGATATCGGGGCTGATAGGGGAACTTCGCGGCGGCCTCGTCGTCGTACTCGATACCCAGTCCGGGCTCCTCGGACGGGTACAACATCCCGTTCTCCAGCCGCGGGCTGCCGTGGAACACCTCGAACGTCTCCGGCGGATGACCCATGTGCTCCTGGATGCCGAAGTTCGGCACCGCGATGTCGACGTGCACGGCCGCCGCGGTGGTCACCGGCGACAGGTCCGAGGCGCCGTGCGAGCCGGTGCGCACCTGGTAGAGCGCGGCCAGGTCGAAGATCCGGCGCAGGTGCGTGATGCCGCCGGCGTGCACCACAGTGGTTCGTACATAGTCGATCAGTTGTTCGGTGATCAGCTGTTGCACGTCCCAGATCGAGTTGAGCACCTCGCCGGTGGCGATCGGGGTGGTGGTGTGCTGCCGGATCAGGCGGAACGCCTCCTGGTTCTCCGCCGGTGTCGGGTCCTCCATCCAGAACAGCCGCAGCTCCTCGACGCTCCGGCCGAACCGGGCCGCCTCGATCGGGGTGAGCCGGTGGTGCACGTCGTGCAGCAGGTGGATGCCGAAGCCGAACCGCTCACGGACCTTCGCCAGGTAGGCGGGCGCGAAATCCAGGTAGGCCTCGGTGCTCCAGGCCTGCTCGTCCGGCAGCGCGGTGGCCGCGGGCTCGTAGCGCGCGCCTTTGCGCACACCGTAGCTGCCGCTCAGGCCGGGGACGGCGGCCTGCGCGCGGATCGCCGTGAAACCCTCCTGCTGGTACGACGAAACGTCGTCCAGCAGGGCTTCGACGTCACCGCCGCTGGCGTGGCAGTAGACCAGCACGCCGTCGCGGGAGCGGCCGCCGAGCAGCTGATAGACCGGCAGGCCGGCCACCCTGCCCTTGATGTCCCAGAGCGCCACGTCGACCGCCGCGATCGCGGTCATGGTGATCGGCCCGCGCCGCCAGTAGGCGCCCTTGTAGAGGTACTGCCAGGTGTCCTCGATGCGGGCCGGGTCGCGGCCGGCCAGCAGCGGCGCCACATGCTCCTGCAGGTACGCGGCGACCGCCAGCTCACGGCCGTTGAGCGTGGCGTCACCCAGCCCGGTGACCCCGTCCGAGGTGGTGATGCGCAGGGTCACGAAGTTGCGGCCCGGCGACGTCACCAGAACCTCGACGCGTTCGATCGTCGCCACCCGTTCTCCTTCGTGATCGGCTGCGATTGATATGCCTCTCCGGGGTACGATCCGTGATCCGCGCGACGGCGACAACCGAGACCCTATTTGTCCGATTTCGGTCTCGAATGATTACGATCCGGTGCCGTTGCATCATGCGGCGGGTGAAGCGGCTATCGTTTCGCGCGATGGAACACGATGCGGAACCTGCGACGGTCAGCCCGATGGCGCCGGCCCCGGACGAGACGGGCCTGCCCGATCTCGGCTCGGTGCGTGCCGCCGCCCTGTTCCACACCGGCGAGAACGTCTTCGCGCACGCCCTCCGGCGACTCAGCGTCAGCCTCGGCAGTGACGCCAACACACCCCTGTTGGCCGGGTTCGGCAACTTCGCCCCGCAGGAGCCGCAGCCGCACCGGCCCGTACCGCACGGCCAGGGACCGGGTCGCGCGCCAGAGTGAGTACACCATGACCAGGTACGAGCCGGTGTCCACCGCGTTCACCACCCGGTCGTCGGGACGCAGCACGAACCACCACACGGCTATCGCCGCCACCAGGGCGGCGACGTCCGCCACCCGCCACAACCGGTTCGCGAGCTGTCGCCATCGAGACATCTCTCCGTCACCCCAACCCTTCGACGCCCTGTCTCAAGCATCGAAGAGCCGGAAGCGCAAGAGCCGTTACCTGTCGTATTGCGACGCAAACTGACAGCTGTTGATCTGGCCCATGCCTGTGCAATTCTGAGCACTGACGAAAGTTGACGCTTGCTGACGCGTCGCTGTCGCTGGCGCGGGCAGGAGGGTCTCCATGGCGGTGGCGATGCCCGGGCCGGACAGGCTTCCGGACGGGCCGTTGCGCCGCCTGACCCAGGCTGCCCACGACCTCTACAACGAGGCCGGGCGACCGGGCCTGCGCCAGATCAGCACCGAGATCCGCGAGCGGAACGATCTGCCGGACACGGTCAGTCACGAGACCGTCGGGTCGATCCTGCGCGGTGACGGCCTCCCCAAGTGGCAGAAACTGGAGTGCCTCGTCCGGGTGCTCGCACAGCGGGCGGTGTCCCGGCCGAACCCGGACGCCATGGTGCGGCGCTTCCACGCGCTGTGGCTGGAGGCCAGCGACCACGCGGGGCCCAACGGCGCCCGGCGGCCGGTCGCGGAACCACCGGCGACCGTCGTCCGGGAGTCCCGGGCCGCGGCCGTCGAGGCGGCGCCGCCGCCGGTGGCCCTGCTGTCGAACGCCCCGGCGCGCAGCCCGACGTTCGTGGGGCGGGCGGAACTCCTCGAACGCATCCGGAGCGTGCTGGACACGACGCCGCGCCGCCCGTTGGTCCTCCGCGGGATCGGAGGAGTGGGCAAGACCCAGTTGGCCGCGGAGTTCGTGCACCTGCACGCCGAACGTTACGAGCTGATCTGGTGGGTCCCGGCCGCCGAGCTCTCCCAGGCGCGCGCCGCGCTGGCGGCGCTGGCCGAGCGACTGCGTCTCCCGCGCA
The DNA here is from genome assembly GCF_056134165.1 of Actinoplanes sp. 13. Taxonomy (NCBI): domain Bacteria; kingdom Bacillati; phylum Actinomycetota; class Actinomycetes; order Micromonosporales; family Micromonosporaceae; genus Actinoplanes; species Actinoplanes sp. 13. The sequence goes on from NZ_JBVYOQ010000038.1 coordinate 2,795, forward strand.
GCTATGACCTCACCCAGACCGCGCAGCAGACCCTCAATGCGCTGGAGGACAGCCGGCTCCGCTGGCTCCTGGTGTTCGACAACGTCGACGACCCGGCCGCGATCAGCCCCATGCTGCCGAGCGGGGGCGACGTCGTCGCCACCACCCGGGCCCTCGGCTGGCCGAAGACGTGCGACGTCGTGGAGGTCGACGTCTTCCAGCGGCCGGAGAGCGTGGAGCTGCTCTGCCAGCGCGGCAGCGGCATCGTCCCGGCCGAGGCCGACCAGCTCGCCGCGCAACTGGGCGACCTGCCGCTCGCCCTCGAACACGTGGCCTCGGTGCAGTCGGCCACCGGCATGCCCGTGACCGAGTACCTCCGGCTGTACGCCGAGCATCTGAGCGATCTCCTCACGACGCACCCCCGCAAAGACCACCCGACCAGCGTCGCGGCGTTCGTGACCCTGGCCGTGCGGGCCCTGCGGGAGCGGACCCCGGCCGCGGTGCAGCTGTTCGAGCTGTTCGCGTTCCTCGGGTCGGAACCGGTCCCGGTCAGCCTGTTCCGGATCGGCCGGGACGCCGTCATCGAGGCCCCGCTGAGCCGTGCCCTGTTCCAGTTCGACTTCATCGACCGGGTGGTCGGCCAGCTCGCCCTCTACGGCGTGGCCCGCCTGGAGCCCCGGAGCCAGCGGGTCCAGGTGCACCGGCTGATCCGGTCGGTGCTGCGGGAACAGCTCGACCCCGAGCGCGCGACGGAGGTCCGGGCCACCACACATCGCCTCCTGGCGGCCGCGAACCCGGGCCGGCCGGACGACCCGAGCACATGGTCGCTGCACGCGGACATCGGGCCGCACCTGATCGCCAGCGGCGCGGTCCGCTCCGGCGACCCGTCGGTCCGGCGCGCCGTCGTCGATCAGGTGCGCTATCTCGAGCGCCGCGGCGATTACCACGAATCCCTCCGGCTGAGCGAGCTGGCCGTCGCGGCATGGCGCCGGCCTGCGGACGACACCGGTCACGGGCCGGAGGACCACCTCACCTTCCGGGCCGTCCGGGAGATGGCCAACGCGCTGCGCGCCCTCGGGTCGTACGACGACGCCCGCACGGTGACCGAGGACGCGCTGACCCGGTTGCGGGCCAGTCCCGCCTACGGTGAGGATCACCCGCTCACCCTGGACCTGGCCGGAGCCGTCGGCATCTACATGCGGATCACCGGCGCCTACGCGGCGGCCGAGGACAGCGACCGGGACGTGGTGGCACGGCGCGAGCGCATCAACGGCGCGGACGACCCGGGCACCCTGCGGGCCGTCGGTAACCTCGCGGTCAGCCTGCGCATGAACGGGAAGTTCGCCGAGGCGTTCTCCGTCGATCTCCGGGTCCGTGACGCGTTCCGGCGCCAATTCGGTGAGGACGATCCGCGGGTGTTGCTCGCCTCCGCCAACCTGACCAAAGACCTGTACGGGCTCGGGCGTTACCCGGAGTGCCTGGAGCGGATCGAGCGCGTCCTGCCGCGCCAGATCCACCTGCACGGCGCCAACCACGAGAACGTGCTCTGGTCGACCCGGATGCAGGCGATCGGGCTGCGGCTGACCGGACAGCCCCGGGATGCGGTCCGGGTGGCCAGCGCGCACATGCGGGCGGTGGAACGGATCTACGGGCCGGTTCACGAGAGCACGCTGCTCAGCATGATCACCTATGCCAACGCCCTGCGCGCCGACAACGATCTGATCGGTGGCAAGGCCATCGCCGGCGAGGCGCTCGCTCGTCTGCGCAATGCCTTCGGACCGTACAACCCGGTCACCCTGACGGCGGCCACCAACTTCGCGGTGATCCTGCGGGCGATGGGGGATCTCAACGAGGCGTACGGGATCGACCAGCGCACCGTCCGGCAGCTGACCCAGTCGGTGGGTGAGACCCACCCGTACACCTTGATCGCCTCCAACGGGCTGGCCGTCGACATGAGCCTCGCGGAGGAGTACGAGGCGGCGCGCGCACAGTCGCAATCGGTGGCCGAGCGGGCCCGGGAGACGCTCGGCGAACAGCACCCGGTCACCACCGCGTTCGAGGCGAACCTCGCGATCCATCTGGCGGCCGCGGACGGGGTGTTGCCGGCCACCTACGCGGAGATCGACATCGAGCCGCCCGAGTCGTGACAGCCCTGCACATCGAACCGCCCAGGTCGCGACGGGCCGGCACATCGAGCCGCTCTGGTCGCGATGGGCCGGCGCATCGAGCCGCCCTGGTGGTGACGGGGCGGTCTGCGGCCGGATGTGCGGGTCGACCACAATGACAGGGTCAGGAGCCGCTCTCCCGCCCGCCAGAGCCGGCCAGGATCTCGCACTTCGCAGGTCGCTGCGAGGGAGGAACCCGCATGACGGGCCCTGTGCCGCTGACCCTCGCGCCGCGGAGCGCCGGCCCCGCGCATCCGGACTGGCCGCACCGCGATCTCGACATCGAGGCGCTCCGCCGATCCGGCTGGCGGCCCACACCCTTCCAGGAGTTCGTCCTCAAGGTTCATCAGCGATGCAACCTGGCGTGCGACTACTGCTACGTGTACGAATCGCCGGATCAGAGCTGGCGGGAGCGTCCCAAGGTGATGTCACCGGCCGTCCGCGATGCGGCCGCCGGCCGCATCGCGGAGCACGTCCGGCGCCACGACCTCACTGCGGTGAGCGTGGTGCTGCACGGTGGGGAGCCGTTGCTGGCCGGCGTCGACAGCCTGCTCGAGACGGTTGCCGGGCTGCGCGCCAGGATCCCGGACACCTGTGCGCTGTCGGTCGGCATGCAGACCAACGGCGTCGCCCTCACCGAGAAGGCGGTGACCCGCCTCGCCGCGGCCGGGATCGGGATCGGCGTCAGCCTCGACGGTCTGCGGGACAGCCACGACCTGCACCGGCCGGCCCGCAACGGGCGGGGCAGCCACGCGGCGGTCGAACGCGCTCTGCGTCTGCTCGCCGGGCCGCGCTTCCGTGCGTCGTACCGTGGCCTGCTCTGCATCGTCGATCCGGCCGCGCCGCCCGTGGCGACCTATGAGGCGCTTCTCCGCCATGCGCCGCCCGCCATCGACCTCCTGCTGCCGCACGCCAACTGGATGAGCCCTCCGCCGCGGGGCACCGGCACGGCGACGCCGCATGCCGACTGGCTGATCGCGGTGTTCGACCGCTGGTACGGCGCGCCCCGCCGGGAGACCGGCATCCGGCTGTTCGAGGAGATCATCAGCCTCGTCTTCGGTCAGGGCAGCCGCTCCGAGCAGGTCGGCACCAGCCCGGTGGCGGTGGCCGTCATCGAGTCCGACGGTGACATCGAGCTCGTGGACTCCCTGAAGAGCGCCTACGCCGGGGCGTGCGTGACCGGCGCGAACGTCCGCGCTGACGCGCTCGACGCGGTGCTGGCGCATCCGGGCGTGGTGGCGAGGCAGATCGGCATGCGGGCGTTGAGCGACGAGTGCCGGGCGTGCCCGATCAGCCGGATTTGTGGTGGGGGCCACTATGCTCACCGGTACCGCGCGGGGGAAGGATTCCGCAATCCCTCTGTCTACTGCGCCGACATGCAGGTATTGATCGGCCATATCGGCAGGCGCCTGGCCGCCGACCTGGCCGGTCTCTCCCAGGGAGGCATTCGATGACCGAACCGCGCGGCGGCGTGCTCGAGCACCATTCGCTGGCCCCGGCGACGATCGAGGCGCTGGCCGCCGGCTTCGGCGGCACCGGGGCGATCACTGAGCTGTGGCGTGCGCAGGAGAGTCGCCGGCTGCTCATGCTCCGGCTGGCCCACGATCACCTCCGGCCCGTCAACGAGCGTCAGGAAGCGCTGGCCGTGGTGCTCGCGGCGGAGGCGACCGCGCCCGAACTCGTCCGTGGTCTGCTGGCCGACCCGATGGTCGCCCTGTGGGCGGCCCGGGTCGTCCGGCGTGCCCTCCGTGGCGCCGTCGTCTCTCCGGCCGACGAGGCACGCCTGGGCGAGATCGCGGCAGCGGCCGCGGTGCGAGCCGGTGGCGACGCCGAGGTCACCGGTTGGGCCCGCGACGGGTGGGTGAGCCTTCCGACGATCGGCCGGATCCGGACGGATCGGGAGGAGGGGCAGGTCCGGCTGCTGGTGACCGGCGACCGGCTCACCGTGGACGGGGTTCGGCACCCTCTCGACGATCCCGGCTGGCAGCGAACCCGCAGCCTGTCGTGCGGGGACGGGCGGGCCATCCGGATGGAGGACGTCGACCCGCTGCGGGACACCTTCCACGTGCGGGCGGCCGGCCGGCTCGGTCAGCCGGAATTTGACACTTGGCGGCACGCCTGGGACGCGGCCTGGCAGATCCTGACGCGGCATGCGCCGCGACGGGTGGCCGAGCTGTCGGTGGGCCTGCACTCGCTCGTGCCGCTGGAGGAGCCGAAGTCCCGGGCGGCGCACAGCGCCACCGCCCGGGAGGCGATCGGGGTGATCGGCATGGACCTGCCGGATCACGCCGCCGACTTCGCGGTCACGCTGGTGCACGAGTTCCAGCACTCCAAGCTCTCCGGGGTGCTGGACATCGTCGACCTCTACCGTCCGTCGGACCGTCTCTTCTTCGCGCCGTGGCGGACCGACGCCCGGCCGGTCGGCGGGCTCTTCCAGGGCGTCTACGCCTTCATCGGGGTGGCCGACACGTGGCGGGCACTGTCTGCCGAACCTGACGCCTTCCCGCAGGCGGAACGCGAGTTCGCCGAGGCGCGGGCGCTGGTCTCCGACGCGCTGGACACGCTCGCCGGCTGCGGTCTGCTCACCCCGACCGGCGAACGCTTCGTGGCCGGCATGCGGGAAGCGGTCGGCCGGTTGTGGGAGGTCCGGTTGCCGGGATCGGCCGAGGCGGCTGCCGAGCGCCTGCTCACCGAGCGCCGGGCGGCGTGGAAGGTGACGAACGCGGCCGCTCACTGACCTGGATCCGGCGACCGTCGGCGGGCCGGTCGGGGAAGCAGGTCAGGAGGCCGCAGCCGAGTCCCTGGCCGGGTCGGCGGAGCCGGCGCCCGGGGTGGGCCGGCCGGTCAGGACCCGGGGGCCGGCCGGTGTGACGGCCACGGTGTGCTCGGAGTGTGCGGTGCGCGAGCCGTCGGCGGAGCGGATCGTCCAGCCGTCCTCGTCGAACCTGATCTTGTCGGTGGAACGGCAGAACCAGGGCTCGATGGCGATGGTCAGGCCCGGGTCGAGGCGCATGCCGCGGCGGGGGCGGCCGTTGTTGGAGATGTGTGGGTCCTCGTGCATGGTGCGGCCGATGCCGTGGCCGCCGAACTCGGCGTTGACGCCGTAACCGTAGGAGCGGGCCACCTCGCCGATCGCCGCGGAGATGTCGCCGAGGCGGCCGCCGGGCTGGGCCGCGGCGATGCCGGCCCGCAGCGCGACCTCGGTGGCCTCGATCAGTTTCAGGTCGGCCGGGTCGGGCGTGCCGACCACGAGCGAGACGGCGGAGTCGGCGACCCAGCCGTCGATGCCGACCGCCATGTCGATGCTGAGCAGGTCGCCGTCGCGCAGCACGTAGTCGTGCGGCAGGCCGTGCAGGACCGCGTCGTTGACCGACAGGCAGAGAACGTTGCGGAACGGGCCGCGCCCGAACGACGGAGCGTAGTCCCAGTAGCAGGAATCGGCGCCGCGCTCCTTGATCCGGCGGCGGGCGTGGTGCTCGATGTCCATCAGGTTGACGCCGACCGCGGCGACGCCGCTCAGCTCGGCGAGCAGCTCGCCGACGAACTGGCCGGTCACCGCCATCCGGCCGATCTCCTCGGCGGACTTGAGCTCGATCACGACAGCCTCCCTCTCCGTATGCGGTATTTTTATACCACGTCAGATCGAGGGCGGTACGGAAGGGATATCCTGCTCGCATGGTTCGCCAACCGCTCACCGCCGAACAGATCGCCGCCGGCCAGCGACTCGGAGCCGCCCTCCGGTCCGCGCGCGCCGGCCGCAGCCTCGTCGAGGTGGCCCTGGCGGCCGGCATCTCCCCGGAGACGCTGCGCAAGATCGAGACAGGCCGGCTCCCGGCGCCCGCGTTCGGCATCGTGGTCTGCCTCAGCCAGGCCCTCGACGTCCCGCTCAGCGATCTGGCCGACGTCTGGCTGGCCGACATGCCCGTACGCCAGGCTTCGTAAATCTTTCCGTCGGGTGCCTCAGCCCCCGTTGTCGATCCGGATCACGACGGTTCCCGGCGGGAGACCGGCGGGCGGCGTGCCATCGGGGTCCAGGACCAAGCAGTGCGCGGTCCAGGGGAGAAGGCCGCCGACCTCGCGGCAGGCACCCCAGCTGGCTCCGGCCCCCTGTCGCCGAGGCCGGCCGTGGCGCAGCAGGTGGGCGACGAGACGGTCCGCGGTGACGTGGCGGGCGGCGCCATCGGTGGCGGCCACGGCGAACTCCACCCCGCAGTTGCCGCTGCTACCGCCTCCCCCGCATGAGGTGGTGGAGAGCAGCGCCAGGTGCGCAGGCAGGGGCAGCACCTCGTGATCCCGGGCCGCGATGAGGGCGAGGAGAGCCGGTAGGAGAACCAGCGCAAGCCGCCCTCGCGAGGCTGCGGGCATGCCGCATCGTAGGTCCACCGGTCAAAGGCGGTTAGGCGACCACCTGGTTGCGGCCGTTGCGCTTGGCGGCGTAGAGGCGGCGGTCGGCCTCGGCGAGCAGCGCGGCGTGGCCGTTGTGGCTGGACTGGCGGGCGTCGACCGCGCCGAGGCTGATGGTCACCGGGAGGTCACCGGTGATCGGGTGCCAGCGGTGGCCGGCGACGCGCAGGCGGACCGCGTCCAGGGCCCGGGTCGCCTCGGCGGCGCCGACGCCGGGCAGGACCAGGAGGAACTCCTCGCCGCCCAGGCGGGCCACGAAGCCGTCGGGGGCGTGGCGATCCTGTTCGTCGGCGAGAAGTTCGGCGACCGCGATCAGCACCCGGTCGCCGGTGTCGTGGGAGAGCGCGTCGTTGATGCGCTTGAAGTGGTCGATGTCGATCACGGCGAGGGTGACCGGGGCGGCGGCGGCCAGGGCGTGCGGCAGCGTCTCCTCGACGAACCGGCGGTTCCACAGGCCGGTGAGCGGGTCGCGGCGGGCCTGCTCGCGGTACCGTTCGGCGTCGCGGCGCGCCTCGGCGGTCTCGAACAACGCCTGGCGGGCGCGGGCCTTGGCCTCCTGCTGGGTGGAGCGCAGCTGCTCGCTGGCCGCGTGGTACCGCTTGTACTCCTCGAACGCGGCCCGGTGGTCGCCGGCCGCGGCGTGCAGTTCGGCCTGCTCGGCCATCGCGCGTACGCCCACCGCGGTGAGCTGGTGCTCGGCGCAGATCTCGCGGCAGTGCTCGAGGCTGGCCTGCGCGCGGTCCAGGGCGTTCTGGTGCCGTTGCGCCAGCGCGAGGGTCAGCGCGGCCTCCGCGGCGTCGTGTGCCTCGAACCAGGGCGGCGCGTCGTAGACGTCGCGCAGGATCTCCTCGGCCTCGGCGTACCGGCCGGCGCTGATGTGGATGTTCGCGACCGTGTCCCGCTCGATGATCAGCAGGTCACGGCCGATGCTGCGGGCGGTGCGGTACATCCTTTCGACCGCGGCGAGCGCGGTGCCGGCGTTGCCCGCCTCCAGCTCGGTGTACGCGAGGTTGTTCAGCACCAGCAGCTGCCGGGTCAGGTCACCGATCCGCACGGCGATCGTCTCCGCCTGCCGGTACCGCGTGCGTGCCTCGTCGGTGGAGCCGTTCTCGGCGAGCGAGTTGGCCAGCCGGATCAGGTGGATGATCCGCAGCCCGCCGGGCGCCTGCTCGTCGAGCAGTTCCACCGCGTTGAGCGCGTGCTCCAGGCTGGCCGCGTGGTCGCCCAGGTAATGGAAGGTGAGCGCCAGGTGGAAGTGGCTGCGGGCCAGCAGGGGCCGGCAGTCGTGCCGTTCGGCCCAGCGGTGGGTGCTCAGGAAGACCCGGGTCGCGTGGGCGACGTCGCCCTCGCGGCGGCGCATGTCGGCCCGCACGAGCCGGGCCCGGTGCCCGAGCACCACCTCGCCGAGCCGGTCCGCCTCGGCCTCGGCGGCCGTCGCCCGGGCGAGGATCGCCGCCACGTCATGACCCACATGGTTCTCCAGGTCGTCGAGCTCGGCGGCGAGGTCCAGGGTCACGGCCGCACTATCGGCACCGGCCGGCCGAACTGAAGAACCGGGAAAAGTCTCAGACCCGGGTGCGCCCCGCCGATGACTGGCGACCGAACAGCAACCAGCACGCTACGGAGGATGCGCGATGCGGCGTACACGAGAAGCCCTGCGAGTCGCGGCGGCGGCCACCCTGCCGCTCGCCCTGATCGGCGGCAGCGTGCTGGCGGTGCCGGGCGCTGCCTCGGCCGCGCCCCAGCGCGTGCTGCGCGACGGTGGCCTGCCCGCCCCGCAGGGCCGCGCCTGGTCGGGGACCTGGCTGACCGGCGCGACCGGCACGGCGGCCGGGACCAGCCTCAAGGACGTCCGCACGATCATCGGCGCGGACACCGGCACGGCGGCGAGGCTGACCGGCGCCGGGGTCGGCGTCGCGCTGCTGGACACCGGGGTCGCGCCGGTGCCCGGCCTGCCGCCGGCCAAAATAGTCAACGGTCCGGACCTGTCCTTCGAGTCGCAGGCGGACAACCTGCGGTACCTGGACTCGTACGGGCACGGCACGCACATGGCCGGCATCATCGTCGGCAACGACACCGACTCCGGCGCCCGGGGTCTCGCTCCGGACGCGCGGCTGACCTCGGTGAAGCTGGGTACGGCCAACGGCGCCGTCGACGTCTCGCAGGTGATCGCCGGCATCGACTGGGTGGTCGAGCACCGCGACGACGACCCGGCCAACCCGATCCGGGTGCTCAACCTGTCGTACGGCAGCGGCGGCAACCCGTCCGCGGCGACCGACCCGCTGCAGTTCGCCGTCGAACGCGCCTGGAAGGCGGGGATCGTGGTGGTCGCCGCGGCCGGCAACGACGGCAACGCCGCGGGCATGCTGACCAACCCGGCCACCGACCCGTTCGTCATCTCGGTCGGGGCGTCCGCCACCAGGGGCACGGTCGCCACCGGCGACGACGATCTGGCCGCGTTCACCAACAGCGGCACGGCCGGCAAGCCGATCGACGTGCTGGCGCCGGGCGAGTCGATCCTGTCGCTGCGCGACCCGGGGTCGAGCGTCGACGACGCGTACCCGGCGGCGCGCAGCGGCAGCACCCTGTTCCGCGGCAGCGGCACCTCGCAGGCCGCCGCGGTCACCTCGGCCGCCGTCGCCCTGCTCCTGCAGGCCCGGCCGTCGCTCACCCCGGACCAGGTCAAGGACGTGCTCAAGCGGGGCACCGCGCTGACCGCCGGCAAGGCCGGGTCGCTGCGGCTGCGGCAGGTCAACGTGACCACCGCGCTGGGCCTGACCCCGTCCGGGACCAGCACACAGAACCACCCGCTGTCCACCGGCGGCGGCCAGCTCGAGGCCGCCCGCGGCGAAAGCCGCGTGGTCAGCAACAGCGTCCCGCTGTCCGGGGAGTTCACCGTGTTCGGCCCGTTCCACAGCGCGAACTGGGCGGCCATGTCGGCGATCGGGCAGTCCTGGTCCGGCGGCACCTGGATGGGTACGCCGATCGCCGGGTCCGGCTGGAACGGCACCTCGTTCGCCTCCCGGACGTGGGGGTCGGCGGTGTGGCCGGCGGTGCCGTGGGCCGGCGGCCGGGCGTGGACCGACCCGAGCTGGAGCGGGCGCGCGTGGAGCGGCCGGGCCTGGTCGGCGGACGCGTGGACCGGCGCGCGGTACAGCTCGACCGAGGACTGGAGCACCGCCCTCTGGGGCTGACCCCCGGTGTGTGAAGTTCGGGTGCGCTCCGCGCCCGAACTTCACACGCAGGTTGTGGCCCGGCGCCGAACGCGGTGCCGGGCCGTCCGTGTGTGAAGTCGGGGCGCGGAGCGCACCGCACCTTCACACTCGGGGGCGCTCCGAGGTGGGGGTGTCGCCGAGGGAGATCAGCAGGGTGCGCAGGGCGTCGATGGCGGCCCGCACCGTCTCCGGTGGCACGTCGCGCAGCCGGGCGGCCTGCGCGGCACCGGCCGCACGGACCGCGGTCTCGGCGCGTTCGGCACCGGCGGGGGAGAGCCGCACCCAGGAGCTGCGGGCGTCGGCCGGGTCGGGGTCGCGTTCGGTCAGGCCGGCGCCGGCCAGGCGGCGCAGGGCGTTGCTGGTGCCGCCCGAGGTCAGCGCGAGACGCTGGGCGAGCACCGACGGACGCAGACGGTACGGCCGGCCGGCGGCCCGCAGCACGGCGAGGATCTCGTACTCCGCGCGGGTCAGGCCGAGCCGGGCCAGCTCGGCCTCCACCGGCGCGTTCAGCAGGCCGGCGAGCCGGGCGGCCCGTTTGCTGATCTCCAGCTCCGCGCCCAGCACGCCGGGCAGCTCGGCGCTCCAGGCACCGGCTATCTCGTCGACCACGTCCCTGACCACGTTCCGCATCCTACTTGTGCTCTTGAAAGCTTTCCGGATAGCTTTTCGAAAAGCTTTCTAGGAGGGTAAATGGATCTGCGGATCAGCGGGGGTCACCTGGTCTCGGGGGAACGCGCCGACGTGCTGGTCGACGACGGGGTGATCGTCGACGTCGGCGACCACCCCGCCGCCGAGGCCGAGGAGGTCATCGATGCGACCGGACTCGTCGTGGCACCCGGCTTCGTCGACGGGCACCGGCACGTCTGGCAGGCGCCGCTGCGCGGCCTGGGGGCGGACATGACGCTGCCGGACTATCTGGACGAGGTGCTCGGCCGCATCCTCCCGGCGTTCCGGCCGGACGACGCGTACCGGGCGACACTGCTCGGGGCGGCCGAGGCCCTGGACGCGGGCATCACCACGGTCGTCGACTTCTGCAACGTCACCCGGACACCGGAGCACACCGACGCGGTGCTGGCGGCGTACCGGACGGCGGGGATCAGGGCGGTGGTCGCGCACGGCAACCCGGACGACGAGCGGGACGTCCGGCGGATGGCCGGTCTGCGCGGGCGGGTCACCGGGGCGCTCGCGATCCTCGGCACGGAGCACGGGCCGTGGGACGCGGCGATGCGGCACCTGGCGCTGGCGCGGGAGCTCGGCATGGTCGTCTCGATGCACGCGTCCGGTCACCCGGGGTCGCCGCTGTGGCGGATGGAGCTCGGGCCGCACCTGCACCTGGTGCACCTGAACCAGATCACCGGGGAGGGGGCACGCCGGCTGGTGGACGCCGGTGTGGGCGTGACCGTGACACCGGTGGTGGAGGGCACCATGGGGCACGGCGCGTCGGCGTACAACCGGTTGGCGCAGGCCGGCGGCCGGGCGGGGCTCGGGACGGACGTCGCGGTGAACGCGGGACCCGACCTGTTCGAGCCGATGCGGGACGTGCTCCGGTCGTACCGCCTGGGTGTGGAGAAGACGCACCCGGCCGGCGGCATGCTCGCCGCCGTGACCACCGACTCGGCCGCCGCCGTCGGCCTGGGTGACCGGGTCGGCGAGGTGGCGGTGGGCAGGCGTGCCGACCTCGTGCTGCTGAGCGGGCTCAGCCACCTGGTCGGCACCGGCGGCCTGGCCGGTGCGGTGGTCACCACGCTGGGACCGGCCGACGTGCACACGGTGCTGGTGGACGGCCGGGTGGTCAAGCGCGACGGGCGACTGACCGGCCCGGGCCTGCCGCAACTGCGGACGAGCCCCGGCCGGTGGCCGGGGCTCGTCGTGGGAACGGCGGATCAGGCCAGGTCGAAGCGGTCCAGCTCCATGACCTTGGTCCAGGCCGCGACGAAGTCGGCGACGAACTTCTCGCGGGCGTCCGAGCCGGCGTAGACCTCGGCGAGAGCCCGCAGCTGCGAGTTCGAGCCGAAGATCAGGTCGACCGCGGTGGCGGTCCACCTGACCTGGTCGGTGGCGAGGTCACGGATCTCGTAGACGTTCTCCTCCGATTCCGACGCCTTCCACCGGGTGCCCGGGGAGAGCAGGTTGACGAAGAAGTCGTTGGTGAGCGCGCCCGGCTTGTCGGTGAGCACGCCGTGGCGCGACCCGCCGAAGTTGGCGCCGAGCGAGCGCAGACCGCCGACCAGCGCGGTCATCTCCGGAGCGGAGAGGCTCAGCATGTACGCCCGGTCGACGAGCAACACCTCGGGCTGGGTCTTCTCGCCGGGGCGCAGGTAGTTGCGGAACCCGTCGGCGCGCGGCTCCATGAACCGGAACGACTCGACGTCGGTCTGCTCCTGGGAGGCGTCGGTGCGGCCCGGGCGGAACGGCACGGTCACCGGGAAGCCGGCGTCGCTCGCCGCCTTCTCCACGGCGGCCGAGCCGGCCAGCACGATCAGGTCGGCCAGCGAGATCTTGGCGCCGCCGGCCGCGTTGAACTCCTGCTGGATGCCCTCGAGGGTGGTCAGCACCGTGGCGAGCTGCTCCGGCTCGTTGACCTCCCAGTTGCGCTGCGGCTCCAGACGGATCCGGGCGCCGTTGGCCCCGCCGCGCTTGTCGGTGGAGCGGAAGCTGGCCGCCGACGCCCACGCGGTGGAGATCAGCTGGGCGGTGCTCAGGCCGGAGTCGAGAACCTTCGCCTTGAGGGCGGCGACGTCGGCCTCGCCCACCAGCTCGTGGTCGACGGCCGGCACCGGGTCCTGCCACAGCTGCGGCTCGGCGACCCACGGGCCGAGGAAACGGCTGACCGGGCCCATGTCACGGTGCAGCAGCTTGTACCACGCCTTGGCGAAGGCCAGCGCGAACTCGTCCGGGTTCTCCAGGAAGCGGCGCGAGATCTTCTCGTACGCCGGGTCGACGCGCAGCGACAGGTCGGTCGTGAGCATCGTCGGCCGGTGCTTCTTGTTCGGGTCGAACGCGTCCGGGATGATCTCGTCGGTGGTCTTGGCGACCCACTGCTTCGCGCCGGCCGGGCTGGTGGTGAGCTCCCACTCGTACCCGAAGAGGATCTCGAAGAAGCGGTTGCTCCACTGGGTCGGCTTGTCGGTCCAGGTGACCTCGAGGCCGCTGGTGATGGTGTCGGCGCCCTTGCCGGTGCCGTGCGTGCTCAGCCAGCCGAGACCCTGGTTCTCGATCGGCGCGCCCTCCGGCTCCGGGCCGACGTGGTTGTCGGCCGGGGCGGCGCCGTGCGTCTTGCCGAACGTGTGGCCGCCCGCGATGAGCGCCACGGTCTCCTCGTCGTTCATCGCCATCCGGGCGAAGGTCTCCCGGATGAAGTGCGCCGCGGCGAGCGGGTCGGCGTTGCCGCGCGGGCCCTCCGGGTTGACGTAGATGAGACCCATCTCGGTCGCGCCGACGCCCTCGGCCATCGAGCTGTCGGTGGCGTAGCGCTCGTCACCCAGCCAGGTGTCCTCCGGGCCCCAGAAGATCTCCTCGGGCTCCCAGACGTCCTGGCGGCCGAAGCCGAAGCCGAAGGTCTTGAAGCCCATCGACTCCATGGCCACGTTGCCGGCCAGCACCAGCAGGTCGGCCCACGAGATCTTCTGGCCGTACTTCGCCTTGACCGGCCAGAGCAGGCGGCGGGCCTTGTCCAGGTTGGCGTTGTCCGGCCAGCTGTTCAGCGGGGCGAAACGCTGCCCGCCGTCGCCGGCGCCGCCACGGCCGTCCTGGATCCGGTAGGTACCGGCGGCGTGCCAGCTCATCCGGATCATCAGGCCGCCGTAGTGACCGAAGTCGGCCGGCCACCAGTCCTGCGAGGTGGTGAGCACCTCGGTGATGTCGCGCTTGAGGGCTTCGACGTCGAGCTTGGCGAACTCCGCGGCGTAGCTGAAGTCCGGGCCCAGCGGGTTGCCCTTGGACGAGTGCGCGTGCAGCACCGACAGGTCGAGCTGGTTGGGCCACCAGTCGCGGTTGGTGTGCGGGCGGCCGCCGGTCTTCGGGGTCGGCGAGTCGATCGCCGGGTTCTCGCTCTCGCTGCCGTGCGCGGTCACGGAGTCGTGCGCGACCGGGCAGCCCGCGGCCGCCTTCTGGTCCACGCCCTGCGCGCTGACCGGCGCGTTGTCCTGGGTGTCGCTCATCTGGATTCCTTCCGAACTGGCGGGATCACGAAGACCTTAGCCCACCTGTTCTGGAATAGTTCAAAATCTGGACGGCCGCAACCCGGTGCGGCCCAGGTCTCGACCCGCTCGGGTCGCTCGACCTGGGCCGCCGGGCGTGCGGGTGTCACCCGAAGAGATCACCGATCCGGTCCTGGATGGTGAGCACGGAGAGCACGCCGAACAGTATGAAGGACCAGATGAGGGCGGCGAGCCGCACACCGCGGATCCGGATCGGCGCGGGCAGGATCCGCCGGTTGATCAGAATCAGCAGGGCCGAGTAGATGAACATCATGAAACCGCCCACCACGGCGGAGATGACCAGCAGCACGATCGGCTGACTGAAACCGGCGAGCAGAACACCGATGCCGATCGCGACCAGGCCCCAGACCAGCACGGCGTAGACCTTGCTCTCGTTGGCCTCCCGCTTGTAGGAGGTCTTGATCACATCGGCGGCCAGCCGGCTGGTGTAGTCGACGATGCCGAGCGCCGCGGCGAACAGCGAGAACGCCCCGATCGCCCAGAACAGGTACTGGAACCAGGTGCCCACCCGGTCGGCCAGGACCTGCCCCTCGACCTGGAGGAAGCTGATGCTGTTCTCCACGCCCTGGCTGCCGAACACGGTCGAGTACGCGAGCAGCGAGGTGAACAGGATCGTCACGAACGTGATCAGCACGAACGTGGTGAGCTGCTCGAGGTTGGCGAACTTCCACCAGCCCCGCCAGCGCCGCATGTTGTCCTCGGTGGGCTCGAAGACGTACCCGGTGCTGGGCGCCGCCTCCGGCTGGCCGGTGATCGGGCTGACCAGCCGCGGCACGTACTTGCCCATCCCGTAGCCCTTGTCCCGGATCCAGTTCGACTGCACCAGGTTCTGCCCGCCGCCCGCGCCGGCGAACGCGAGCGCACCGAGCAGCAGCGCGAAGCCCAGCTCCTCGGCCGGGATCCGTGCCTCGGTGACCACCTGCGGCAGGTCGCTCCAGGCCGACGCGCCGATCGCGAAGATCGCCGCGATCACGAAGAACGTCAGCACCGCCGCGACCTTCAGCATCTGCGCCTTCTCCAGGGCCACGTAGACCACGGGCGCCAGGGTCAGGATCAACCCGATGACGATCAGCATGCCGACGGCGATCACCGTGCGGTTACCGCCGAAGATGTACGTGACAAGCGTCGCCGAGCTGGTGGCCCACCCGGGCCACAGGTTGGCGAAGTACGTCAGGAGCGCGAAGAACAGTCCCCAGTGCCGCCAGTACCGGCTGAACCCGGTGAGCGCGGTCTCCCCGGTGGCCAGCGTGTACCGCTCGATCTCCATGTTGAGGAAGTACTGGGTGACCAGGCCGATCAGCGCGGCCCACACGAAGACCAGGCCGACCTGCGAGGCGATGTAGGGGAACAGCACGAATTCGCCGGAGGCCAGGCCGACGCCGGCGGCGATGATGCCCGGGCCGATCAGCCGCCAGTAACCTCGCGGCTCGTCGGGCATGTCCCGGATCTGCGGGACAGGGGAGTGGCGGGTGGGGAAGGCGGCTGCCACCCCCGTCTTCTCGGTGTGGTCGGCAGTCGCCACGGCAGCTCCTCGATCGGTGTGTCCATGGTCACATCGATGCCGATGCCCCGAAAGAGATGCCCGTCAAACGTTTATCGCAAGCGTTCGATGGCTAAGGACGTGACGTGGAGCACATCGACGCGCCGGCCCTGACCACCGTGGCGGAGCAGATCCTGGCGCGGGCCGGTGCTCCGCCCGCAGCGGCACAGGCCGTCGCGGCCTCGCTGGTCGACTCCGACCTCGTCGGGCACGACTCGCACGGCGTCCGCCGCCTGGTCGCCTACACCGACTGGATCCGGTCGGGCCGGCTCGACCCGGCCGTGGAACCGGTGGTGGAGCCGCGCGCCTCGGCGGCCGCCACGGTGGACTGCCGCTTCGGGTTCGGCCAGCTCGCCGCCCGGCTGGCCGTCACCGAGGCCCGCCGGCTGGCCCGCGAGCACGGCGCCGGGGTCGTCGCGATACGGCACTGCAACCACGTCGGCCGGCTCGGCGAGTACGTCGAGGCGCTCGCCGGCGACGACACGGTGGGACTCGCGTTCGGCAACGCCGACCCCAGCGTCGCGCCGTTCGGCGGGCACGAGCGGCGGCTCGGTACCAACCCGCTGGCCTGGGCCGCGCCCCGGGCGTACGGCAAGGCGCCGGTCGTCGCCGACTTCGCCACCGCCGGCATCGCCGAGGGCAAGGTCGCGCTCGCCGCGGCCGCCGGCGAGCAGATCCCCGAAGGCCTGGTGGTCGGCCCGGACGGAGAGCAGACCACCGACCCCGCCGCCTTCTACCGCGGCGGCGCGCTGCTGCCCTTCGGCGCTCACAAGGGGTACGGGATCAGCGTCCTCATCGAGATCGTCGGCGGCCTGCTGACCGGCACCGGCATCTCCAGCCTCCCGGGGTACGACGACACCTTCGGCACCGTGCTGATGGCCGTGGACATCGCGACGTTCCGCCCGGCCGACGAGTTCCGCCGGCAGACCGAGGACTTCTGCGCGCTGCTCAACGACACCGCCGGCCGGGTGCTGGTGCCCGGCGAGATCGAGGCGCGGACCCGTGCGGAGCGGCTGCGCGACGGGATCCCGCTGGCCGAGAACACCCGGCAGGAGCTCGGCCGGCTGCCGGGTGGGTCGTTCTTCTCGTCGTAGCCGTAACCGTGGCCGGGGCGGCTCGTTTACCAGTTACCTCGACGACCCCCTCGCAGTCCGGGACTACACATGGCAGGCGGATCCCCTCTCCGCCCGGCCGGATGGCTCCGCAGCCGGCCGGCGATGCATGCCGTGCCCATGGTGGCCACGGTCGTGCTGATCACCGCGTTGGCCCTGCTTCCGGTGGGCAGCGTGGCCGGGCTGCTCACCGCCTGCTCGGCGGTGACCGCCGTGCTGATGGCGCGGGCCGCCCTCACCGGCCGGGCCGCCGGGCCGCGCCTGCGTGCCCTCGCCCTGGCCGGCGGCCTCGGGCTCACCGCGCTGGCCGGCGCCGGCAGCGGTGTCGCCGCCCTGGTGGCACCCGGCGTGCTGGTCGGCGGTGTGCCGTTGCCCGCCGAGATCCCGCTGGTCGGCCTCTTCCTGACGGCCGTGCTGTATCTGCCGGCCATCCTGCGCCCGGCACAGCGCCGGGACGTGCTGAGCCGGCTGCGGTTCGGGCTCGACGTGCTGGGCGTGACCGCCGGGCTGATCTATCCGGTCTGGCTGCTGCTGTTCAGCGGCGGCGACCGGCGTGGCGCGGCGATCACCGCGCTGATCTTCGGAGCGGGCGCGGCCGCCACGGTCGCCGTCACCGGCGTGCACGCGATCCGGCACCGGGCCGCGCTCCAGTGGTGCGGTCCGGCCGCGGCCCTCTCCCTGATCGGTACCACGGCGCTGGTCATCGGCCTGGACCACCCGTGGGTGCCGAACGCGGCGATCGCCGCCGTGGTGGCCGGCGCCGCGATCAACGTCGCCGGCGCCCTGCTGTGGTACGGGTCGGTGCGGATCTCACCGGATGTGGGGTCGATGCCGCCTCCCGGCAGCGAGCCGTCGGCCAGCTTCCCGCTGCTGGCCCTGCTGATCCTCGGCTCGGCGCTGGTCACCGTGTACCACTTGATCAACGGCGGCGGCGTCGACGCGACCTCGGTGATGACCGGAACCGTCGCGGTATCGGCGGTGGCGGCCCGCGAGTGGGTGTCGGCGATCGCCCTGCGCCGGCAGGCGGGCCACCTCACCGACCAGGGCAACCGGCTGCGCAGCCTGATGTTCGGTTCGGCGGACGTCGCCATGGTGCTGGACGCCAACCTCGCGGTCCGCTGGCAGTCCGCGGCGGCGGCCCGCCAGTTCGGGCTCGCCGACGCCGACGTGCTCGGCCGGACGGTGTCGGCGCTGGTGCACCCCGACCAGGTGGACGTGGTCCACGCGCACCTGCTGCGGCGGATGGTGGAGCCCGACGCCGGCGCTCTCCCGGTCCGGCTGCGCGACGGCTTCGGCCGGTGGCGGGAGACCGAGTGGACCACCAACGGCGCCGACCCGGCCGAGCCGGGGCACACCCTGGTCGTGCACATCCGTGACGTCACGAACGTGCGGGACCTGGAACTGGCTTTGCGCGAGGCCGGCCACCTCGACCCGCAGACCGGGCTGGCCAACCGGGCCGGGCTGCTGCGGGCGGCGGAGCTGACCCCGGACGCCGGCGCGATGATCGTGATCGAGTTGGGCGGGCTCACGGCGGTGGGCGACGTGCACGGCCGGGGTCTGGCCGAGGTGGTGCTCGTGGAGGCCGCGCGCCGGCTGCGGTCCCGGGTCGCCGCCGCCGACGTCCCGGCCCGGCTGAGCGACACCCGGCTGGCGGTGCTCACCGGATGCGGGGCGGTCCGCGCCCACCTGCTCGCCGGGCAGCTGGTCAACTCCCTCTCCGCGCCGTACACAGTGGCCGGCGCGGTCGCCCACCTCTCGGCCTGGGCCGGTCTGGCCGACGTCACCGACACGGACGGCGACGAGGAGGTGCTGCGGCGGGCCGCGCTGGCGCTGCGGTCGGTGCGGGCCGGGCCGCCGGGCGCGGTCGAATGGTACGAGACGGAGATGGAGGCCCGCCTGCTGCGCCGGTCCACCCTGGAACAGGACCTGCCGGGGGCGCTGGACCGCGGCGAGCTCCACCTGGCCTACCAGGTGATCGCCGAGTTGCCCGGCGGCCGTCCGGTGGGTGTCGAGGTGCTGCCGTCGTGGCGGCACGCCTCGCTCGGGGCGGTGCCGGCCGCCGAGATGCTGTCGATGGCCGAGGAACTGGGCCTGCTCGCCGAGATCGGCCACTGGGTGCTGCACCGGTCGTGCCGGCTGCTGGCCGAGTGGCGGCGGCTGCACGAGGACCTCTGGCTCGCGGTCGACGTCCGCCCGCGCGAACTGGTCGACCCGGCCTTCCAGGCGAGCCTGCACACCGCGCTGGAGGACAACGCCCTGCCGTACGCGGCGCTGGTCGTCGAGATCGCCGAGCAGCACCTGACGGGCGGCCCGGACGACGTGCGCCGGCCGCCGGTCACGGACGTCGCGGGCCAGCTGGGCCGGCTGCGGGCGCAGGGCGTGCGTACCGCCGTCGACAACTTCGGCACCGGCCCCACCTCGCTGAGCCGGCTGCGGATCCTCCCGATCGACCTGCTGAAGATCGACCGGGAGGTGTTCGGGCAGCCGGGCGGGGCGGTCCGGCAGGCCGGTGCAGTCATGGACGTGGCCGTGACGCTCGGACAGCGTCTCGGCATGGAGGTCGTCGCCCACGGCCTGCAGACCGCGACCGATCTGGACATCGCGCTGGCAGCCGGGTGCCGCCTGGGCCAGGGCGACCTGCTGGGCGCGCCGATGCCGGCCGAGCACCTGGAGGCCCTGCTGGAACGGCACCACGACGCCCACCGGCACTGAGGCCCGCCCCGGTGTTGCGGGGTCGGGCCTCAGGTCGTACCAGCGGTGGAAGAAGGTGCTCAGGCGGGCTCGTAGCCGGTCAGGTGCAGCGAGAACGCGCGGATCGTGCCGGTGTCGATGCCGACCGCGTCGGTGACCCGGAACGACCAGACACCGTCAGCCGGGGAGAGCCGCAGCCCGGACAACGGCTGGTTCGGCTTCCACGTGCCGGTGAACGGCGCACCGGTGGACAGCACCGACGAGAACGGCGTCTCGGCGGCGTCGTCGAACACCACCTGGCACAGGTTGTTCCCGCCACCGCCGCTGCGCGAGAACAGCGTCGCGCTCCGGCCGTCCGGCGCGGTCAGCGTGCCGACCAGGTCACCGACGAACGTGTGGTCGATCCCCACGGTCGGTGACGCGGTCGTCGTGCTGCACGCCGTGCCGTCGATCGAGAAGGTGAGCGACGACGCGTACCCGACGCCACTGACCTCCAGCGGCACGACGGCGCCCGCCGGGTTGTTGTCCGGGATCGGTACCGGCGCCCCGGTGTACGCGAAGTCCCGCACTGTCGCCGACGGCTGCCCGGTCGGCACCCGCACGGTGCTGGTGGTCGGCGACAGGTACCCGGCGAACGTGATCCGGACCCGCAGCGTCACCGGCCGGCCGAGCGGATAATCGGCTGCCAGTTTCAGCGTGTAGTTCCGCGACTTCGACGCCCCGGCGGCGATGGTGCCGTACGAGGCGGCCCGCGGCGTGATCGTGGCCCGCGCGTCGTCCGACTCCACCACCACGTTGACGCCGGTGGCCGTGCCGTCGCCGACGTTGACCGCGGGCAGCGCCACTGTGGCCTGCTCGCCCGGCTCCAGGTAGGTGTCACCGTCGCCGGTGGTCGGGGTGACCGCCGGCTCGCCGGCCTCGACCAGGGGCTGCGGGGTGGCACCGGTGTTGCGGAGCACCAGATCCGCGCGAATCACGCCGTGACCGGTGCGGTTGTCGTACCCCGCGGGTGCCAGGTCCAGAGCGGTGCCGGTCAGTGCGGCCCTGATCTCGTCGTTGGTCATGCCCGGATTGCCGGAGAGTGCCAGCCCGGCGATCGCGGCGGCGTGCGGCGCCGCCGCCGAGGTGCCGAAGAACGGTGCGAAACCGGCGACCGTGGTGTTCACCCCGTCCGCGGCGGTGATCTCCGGCTTGATCCGCAGGGCCCCGCCGGTCGCGGTGAAGTTGCCCGGCGTGATCGCGGTGCCGTCGGCGTCGAAGAAGACGCGGCGCGGCCCGTCCGAGGTGAACCGCTCCGGCTTGGACTGCCGGGTGTGCACGTTCGGGTACGGCCCGGCCGGGTTCGGCGGGTCGCCGGCCTCCAGGTCGAACGGCAGCGGGTCCTTCGCCGGGGTGGCGGCCACCGCGAACGCCTGCTCGGCGGCGTTGTGCCCGCGCAGCACGCCCGGGGTGGAGAACCCCTTCAGCCCGTCGGCCTGGTCGACGAAGCGGCCGCCGAACACGCTGACCTGGAAATACCGCGCCTCGCCGGCGAACTTCACGACGGCGAGCCGCTGGTTCGCCCCGGTCGCGGTGGCGAGGATCTCGAACGGGTCGTCGTCGCCGTTCTGCACGTCCTGCGAGAACGTCGACACGTTGCCGGCGGCGTCGAGCACGTAGAGGTCGTAGTCGTTCGCCGAGGCGGCCAGCGGGTCGGCCCACCACAGCGTGGTCACGCTCTGCGCGCTGTTCGGCGAGAGCGGGTTGAACTCCTGCACGCCGGCGCCCGGGTCGAAGTCGTGCGCGACACCGGCGAACTTGCCGACGCCCCGCCCCGAGTCGGTGAAGTCGCCCTCCCAGTTGCCGGAGGTGCCGTCCAGCTTGTTGCCCTGGTTGCCGGCGGAGCTGAAGTAGAACGCGCCGTCGGCGGTGACCGCGTTGACCGCCTGCGCCGGCAGACCGTCCTGGAACGGGCTCTCGTGGTAATACACGACGTCGTCGACGATGATGTCGCAGCCACCGGTGAAGCGCAGCGCCCGGATGTTCTCCGCGAAGCTCGCCTCGCTGATGAACGCGGTCGCGAAGCCGAGCTTCGCGTTCGGGATCAGGTCGTGGATGATCTCCAGCATCGCGGTGCCCTCGTCGCCCGAGCCGGCCTGGCCGGGCAGCACGTCGACGTCGGCGGGCAGATCGCCGGTGGCCTGCGACTCGGCGAGCGAGTCGACACCGTCGGAGAGGGCACAGATCTTCACGCCCACACCGGTCACCCGATAGCGCGTGCGGGCGGTGTCGGCGGCGTGGGTGCGGTCACCCTCGGAAACCACCGAGCCGGCGGCCGCGGCGACCCGCGGGGCGGCCTGCGCGGCCCGGACGGCGGTTTCGATCCGGGCGGCCTTCGCGTCCTTCGGCTCCTCGGCCGGCCGGGCCTTCGGGTCGGTCTGCCGCCCGCTGGTCAGGCCGTGTTTCAGGCTGACGCCGGTGACGTCGGCCCAGGCGGCGATCGCCGGCACCGCGGTCAGCGGCGCCTCGACGAGGACGCTGCCGGTCTTCGCCGACGGGAAACGGATCCCGGCGCCCACCCGGGTGAGCCGGGCGAGCAGGTCGTCGTCGACGCTGCGGGCCTGGATCTCGACCTCGACCGTGCCGGAGCTGGAGACCTCGACCCCACTGCCGGCCTTGGGCAGGGCGTTGCGGGCGACCTTGCCGGCGCGCTTGCGCAGCTCGACGGCGAGGCGGCTGTCAAGCTTGCGTTCGGCCGGGGTCAGGGATTTCTTGAGCTGCTGCAGTGCGGCGATCTGTGCCCACGCCCGATCGGCGGGATCATCCGGCGCCTGCGCGACGGCCCCGGGCGCTGCCACACCCACGGTCAGGATCGCGGCTGCTGCCATGGTCGCGGCACGTCTGCTGAATACGTTCAATGCCCAGTCCCCCCACTGACATCCATCGATTCGATATCTGTGGATGCTATGGCACGGATGTTTCCGATCGGCTCGGTCGATCAGCCGACCCCGCAACCGGCCCCGATATGCCTCGGGAGGGTCAGCCGGTGGCCAGCTGCACCCGGACCACGTTGAGGTCCAGGCGGAACGGTGACGCCGTGGAGGACTGCTGGCGGGTGTAGGTGAGGTAGACGGTGCTGGACCCGTTGCCGTGCACGGCCAGCTCGGGGTGCTGCTGCACGGCGTAGTCGGCGCAGATCAACGTCCCTGGGTAACAGCTCGGCTGCTGTCCCTCCAGGACCGCCAGCGGAGCACTCCAGGGTCCCTCCGGCGCGGGAGCGGTCCGCAGCTCGATGCGGCTGGTCAGCGGCACGTTGAGGAACGCGACGTACGTGCCGAGCCCAGGGTTCCAGGCGACCGACCAGCCGGTCGGTGAACCCTGCGTGATCTCGGTGGCCCGGGTCAGATCGGCGGTCCAGGACACGGTGCCGTCGGCTGCCCGGACAGCGGCGCGGTAGTTGCCCTTGACCTTGGTGCGGTTCCAGTCGACGAGGCCGAACGCGTTGCGCAGCCCGACACGCGCCAGCCGGCATGGATAGTCGTAGTCGGCCCGGTTGTAGCAGTCGTACAGGTAAAGGGTGGTGGTGGCGGCGTCGTAGACACCGCCCGACGAGCCGAAGCGGAAGTCGCTGCCGGTGAACACGAGGTTCGAACGGGTGGCGGCGTTCTGGCCGGCGGTGAGGTCGGCGATGCCGACGCCCAGGTTCACGTAGTCCAGCTCGTTGCGCTCCTGGATCAGCATCCTGGTGTAGACGATCTGCGCGCGCGTGGTGTCCCGCGCGATGATCGAGGTCGGCCACAGCGCGTAACGGTTGTTCGGCTTGCCGCTCGCCCGGTTGTAGGCGGCCTCGTCGGCGGTGTAGGGCAGCAGCTGGTGCGGCACGCCGGTGCCGGTGTCCATCACGTTGGTGAGGTGCCACGGGTTGGCGACGAGCGGGGAGGTGGCGTGGGTGGCCGAGCGCCAGTCGTCGGCCGGGTCCGCGGGGGTGCCGCTGCTCCGGGTGTAGATCGTGTCGCCGAAGACCCAGCGGATCTGGCCGTTGAGGCGGGTGGAGGCACCCACGTCGCGGCCGATGACCGTGCCGGGGGTGCTGGTGAGGATGCCCTGCTCGGCCGCGGAGACGACACGGACGCCGGCTGGTGTGGCGGTGGGTGGCGGGCTGGTCAGCAGGAGCGCCGCTGTCAGCGGCGCGGAGAGGAACGCCATTGTTCGCATGACATCGAATGTCGTCATCGTCCGCCGGTGCGTCAATGCAGGTGTCGGAAGGCTTCCGGATCGGGCGGTGCTTCGCGGATGCTGGTGGGATGAGCGGGAGCCTGGAGCGAGCGCGATACGCCCGGTGGCTGGCTGCGCGGCCGGTCCGGGTGGGGGACACGATGCGCCGGCCGGCGCACGAGCGGTCGGCCTATGTGGATGAGCTTCTGCGGCGGCTTGCCGGCGCCGGGTTCACCGGGGCGCCGGAGCCGGTGGGCTATGACGAGCAGGGGCGGCAGGTCGTCACGTTCATCGACGGTGAGGTGATGGACGTCAAGGATGGGCCCTACCTGGTGCCGGACGGCCGGATCCGGAGCGCGGCGCTGCTGATCAGGGCCTTCCATGACGCGACGGGGGAGGGGGCGGAGGTCGTCTGTCATGGTGATCTCGGGCCGCACAACACCGTGTTCCGTGGGGAGCGGGCGGTCGCGATCATCGACTTCGAGGACGATGCCGGGCCGGGGCGGCGGGTGGACGACTTCGCGCAAGCGGTGTGGGGGTTCGCCGATCTGACCAGTGCCGAGGTGCCGGTGGGTGAGCAGGCGCGGAAGACCCGGCTGATGTGTGACGCCTACGGTGGTGTGACGCCGGCGGAGGTGGTGGAGGCGCTGGCCGCCCGGTTCCGGCGGGCCCGTGACGATCACCGGGCGTCGGGGCTGCGGGAGGCGGAGCGGATCTTCGAGGATCTGCTGGGCTGGATGGCGCGTCACGGTGCCGAGGTGGCCGGGCCGTACCGTGAGGGTCGTGTCTGACGACCGCGCTGGGGAGGCGCTGCGGGCGGCCGCCCGGTTCGGGGCCTATTTCGCGTGGGAGCGCTACGACGGCGGGGCCGGGTGGCGGCCGCTGCGAGAGCTGTTCGACGCCGAGGTGATCGCGGAACGGGTCGGCGCGGGGCGGGAGACGCTGGCGCGGATGGGTGGGCTCGATCCGGGTGAGCTCGAGGAGCGGGCGGTCGCTTCGACGATCTTTCTGGGGCTCGCCTCGCGCCTGCTGTCGCCGCTGGTCGCCGCGGTGGCCGTCACCGGTGTGCTGCCGCTGCCGGATGCGGACCGGATGTGGTGGCGGCCGGTCGGGAGCGGGCCGGTGCCGATCGCCTGGCGGGACCTGGGCGCGGTCGGCGGGCAGCAGCCGGCGGAGGTGTTCCGGCGGCAGGTCGAGCCTCTGCTGGAGGTGTTCCGCGAGCGGTTCGTGCTGTCGCCGCAGGTGTTGTGGGGCAACGTGGCGTCGGCGCTGGGCGGGGCGGCCGGCATGATCGCCGACGCGGAGCCCGGGGTGGCGGAGCGGGCCGCGGCGGTCGTGGCGGCGGCGCTGCAGGTGCCGCCCCTGCGGGGGGCCGCGGATCTCATCCGGCCGGATCCCGCGCGGGAACGCTGGTTCCTGGTGCGCCGCAACTGCTGTCTGTACTACCGGATTCCGGGCGGCGGCACCTGCGGCGACTGTGTGCTCACCCCGGAGGACGCGCGCCGTCGCACGTGGGCGGCGGTGCTGGCGCGGGGACCGGCGTGAACGGGTCGTCCGGTCGTACCCGCAGAATGGTTTTGGCGAAAGAGGTCGAGTGGGCGAGAACAGCCTTGCCGGTTGCACGGTGACGGTGTGCCGGGACTGTTGCTGCGGCAGCGTGGGGAAACATCCGGCGGTGGATCACGCCGGGCAGGTGGAGCGGTTGCGGGAGGCGATGGGTGCGGATCATCGGGTACGCACCAGCCTGTGCCTGGACGCATGCGCGCAGTCGAACGTCGTGGTCGTGCATCCGGCGCCGGCCGCACGCAGGCGGGGCGCTCGTCCGGTGTGGTTCGGGCTGGTCCTCGACGACGTGATCGTCACCGACATCGCTGCCTGGGTGCGCGACGGCGGGCCGGGTATCGCCACGATGCCCGCGCCGCTGACGCTCTCGGTCATCCGGGCGCCGGCAGGTCAGTCCGGGTGATCTTCGTCCGACACACCATGTGGGTATGACTTTTCCGTAGCCACCCAGATATGGTGTGCCACGCAGCTGGTTCGACCGGCCCTGTCAACGGGCCGGCCGAGGCAACAGGGAACCCGGTGGGAAACCGGGACTGCCCCGCAGCGGTGAGTGGGAACGACAGCCGTCATGAAGCACTGGGCGCGAGCCTGGGAAGCGACGGCCAGTAGGAGCGAGCAGGACGCCCACGAGTCCGAAGACCTGCCAGCGCGCCGCACGCACCGCGTGTGGCGGTCGAAGGCCGCGTGGGACGGCCGACGCCAGTTCGGCCCCGGCTGCCCGCGTGCGCCGGGGACGGTGGTGTCTGCCTCCCGCGTGCTCGCGAGGAGAGGGCATGACACTCACACCGGACAAAACCGTGCTGCCGGAGCAGCGCCGGCACGCGATGCGGGTGCGCAAACGCAACGGCGACCTGGAGCCGGTCGACGTCAACAAGATCGTCAAGGCGGTCGAGCGGTGGGTCGCCGACCTGGACGAGGTGGACCCGCTGCGGGTGGCCACCCGGACGATCAGCGGCCTCTACGACGGCGCGACCACCGCCGAGCTGGACAAACTGTCGATCCAGACGGCCGCCGAACTGATCGGCGAGGAGCCGCAGTACTCCAAGTTGGCCGCGCGGCTGCTCGCCGCGTGCGTCGACGAGGAGGTCCGGGAGCAGGGCGTCACCAGCTTCAGCGAGTCGATCCGCCTGGGACACGCGCAGGGCCTGATCGGTGACGGCACCGCGGAGTTCGTCGCGGCCCACGCCACGGTGCTGGACGCGGCTGTGGACGTGGACGGTGACCTGCGGTTCGAGTACTTCGGCCTGCGCACGGTCGCCGACCGGTACCTGCTGCGGCACCCCACCACCCGGGCCGTCATCGAGACACCGCAGCACTGGCTGATGCGGGTCGCCTGCGGCCTGTCGCAGAACGCCGCGGAGGCCACCGGGTTCTACCGGCTGATGTCGTCGCTGGCGTACCTGCCCAGCTCACCGACGCTGTTCAACTCCGGCACCCGGCACACCCAGATGTCGTCGTGCTTCCTGGTCGACTCGCCGAAGGACGAGCTCGACTCGATCTACGAGCGGTACCACCAGGTCGCGAAGCTGTCGAAGTTCTCCGGCGGCATCGGCATCTCGTGGAGCCGGGTCCGCGGGCGCGGCGCCCTCATCCGGGGCACCAACGGCAAGTCGAACGGCATCGTGCCGTTCCTGAAGACCCTGGACGCCGGGGTGGCGGCGGTCAACCAGGGCGGCCGGCGCAAGGGGGCGGCCTGCGTCTATCTGGAGCCGTGGCACCCGGACGTCGAGGAGTTCCTGGAACTGCGGGACAACACCGGCGAGGAGTCCCGGCGCACGCACAACCTGAACCTGGCGAACTGGATCCCGGACGAGTTCATGCGCCGGGTCGAGGCGGACGGCGAGTGGTCGCTGATCGACCCGTCGGACGCGCCGGAACTGCCCGACCTGTACGGCGCGGAGTTCGACGAGGCCTACCGGCGTGCCGAGAAGAAGGCGGTGCGGACGGTCAAGGCCCGCGACCTCTACGGCCGGATGATGCGCACGCTGGCGCAGACCGGCAACGGCTGGATGACGTTCAAGGACCGCTCCAACGCGCTGTCGAACCAGACCGGCACTGCCGGCAACGTGATCCACCTGTCGAACCTGTGCACCGAGATCCTCGAGGTGAACTCCGACGACGAGACCGCGGTCTGCAACCTGGGCTCGATCAACCTGGGCGCGCACACCACCGCCGGCGGGGTGGACTGGGAGAAGCTGCGCGCGACTGTGCGTACCGCGGTGGTCTTCCTGGACCGGGTGATCGACATCAACTACTACCCGGCGCGGCAGGCGGCCGCGTCCAACCCGCGCTGGCGCCCGGTCGGCCTCGGGCTGATGGGACTGCAGGACGCGTTCTTCACGCTGCGGCTGCCGTTCGACTCCGCGGCGGCGCGCGAGCTGTCCACCCGGGTGCAGGAGGAGATCTTCCTGACCGCCCTGGAGGCCTCCGCCGCGCTCGCCGAGCAGTTCGGCCCGCACCCGGCATATCCCGAGACCCGGGCCGCCAAGGGTGAGCTGCACCCGGACCTCTGGGGTGCGACGGTCTCGCAGACGGAACGCTGGGCCGCGCTGCGCACCCGGATCGCGGCGCACGGGCTGCGCAACTCGCTGCTGGTCGCGATCGCCCCGACGGCGACGATCGCCTCCGTCGCCGGCTGCTACGAGTGCATCGAGCCGCAGGTGAGCAACCTGTTCAAGCGCGAGACCATGTCGGGCGAGTTCCTTCAGATCAACACCTATCTGGTACGCGAGCTGAAATCCCGTGGCCTGTGGACCGCCGCGGTCCGGGAGGCGATCAAGCGGGCCGAGGGTTCGGTCCAGGGCATCGCCGAGCTGCCGTCCGACGTGCGCGAGCTGTTCCGCACCGCGTGGGAGCTGCCGCAGCGGGCGCTGATCGACCTGGCGGCCGCCCGCGCGCCGTACATCGACCAGTCACAGTCGCTGAACCTGTTCCTGGCCGCGCCGACCATCGGCAAGCTGTCGTCGATGTACCTGTACGCGTGGAAAGCCGGCCTGAAGACGTCGTACTACCTGCGGTCGCGTCCGGCGACCCGGATCCAGCAGGCCACGGTCTCCCTCATACCGGCCGTCACCGCCGCCGAGGCCTGCTCCCTGGAGAACCCCGAATCCTGTGAGGCCTGCCAGTAATGCTGCTCGACCCCGGAATGGACCTGACCCTGCGGCCGATGAAGTACCCGCACTTCTTCGACCGCTTCAAGGACGCGATCAAGAACACCTGGACCGTCGAGGAGGTCGACCTGCACGGCGACCTCGCCGACCTGGCCGGCCTGACACCCGCCGAGCGGCACCTGGTGTCGAGGCTGGTGGCGTTCTTCGCCACCGGTGACACGATCGTCGCCAACAACCTGGTGCTCAACCTCTATCAGCACGTCAACTCCCCGGAGGGCCGGCTCTATCTGTCCCGGCAGCTGTTCGAGGAGGCCGTGCACGTCCAGTTCTATCTGAACCTGCTGGACACCTATGTGCCCGACCTCGACGAGCGGCAGGCCGCGTTCGCCGCGGTCGACAACATCCCGTCGATCGCGCGCAAGGCCGAGTTCTGCTTCAAGTGGATCGACTCGGTCTTCGAGCTGCGAACGCTCACCTCGAAGGACGACCGGCGGGCGTTCCTGCTGAACCTGATCTGCTTCGCGGCGTGCATCGAGGGACTGTTCTTCTACGGCGCCTTCGCGTACGTCTACTTCCTGCGCTCCCGCGGCGTGCTGCAGGGGCTCGCCTCCGGCACCAACTGGGTGTTCCGCGACGAGAGCATGCACATGGCGTTCGCGTTCGACGTGGTCGACACCGTGCGGCAGGAGGAGCCCGACCTGTTCGACGCGGCCCTGGAGCAGCAGGTCCGCGACATGCTGGCCGAGGCGGTCGAGTGTGAGGTCCAGTTCGCGGCGGACCTGCTGGAGCAGGGCGTCTCCGGGATGTCGCTGACTGACATGCGGGAGTACCTGCAGCACGTCGCGGACCGGCGGTTGCAGGCGCTGGGGATCGAGCCGGTCTACGGCAGCAAGAACCCGTTCGCGTTCATGGAGCTGCAGGACGTGCAGGAGTTGTCGAACTTCTTCGAGCGGCGGGTCTCGGCCTATCAGGTCGGCGTGACCGGCTCCGTCAGCTTCGACGACGACTTCTGACGCACCGTTGTGGTGACTTGGGGTCCCGTGCGCACCCCAAGTCACCACACTCGCGGGCCGGAGCGCGATCAGTGTGTGAAGTTCGGGTCCGATACGGACCCGAACTTCACACACTGGTTTGCGGGACGGGCGCGGGCTCGGCGTGGGTGGTGCGCGGGGTGAGCAAGGCGGCGTACGCCAGGCCCAGCACGGTCCACAGCACCGCCTGCACGCCGAGCGACGTGATCCGGAAGTCCCACAGCAGCGCCGGCGGGAACGTCGCCGGCACCTCGTTGATGCGGGGCAGCAGCAGGTAGGCGACCGCGACCACGACCAGGAAGCCGGCCACGGCCGCGGCGGCCCGCCGCGACTCGGTCCGCTGGGTGCGCGCGGCGATCACCGCGGCCCAGACCGCGACCAGCCCGAGCACCAGCACCGCCAGATAGCTCCAGGTGCGCTGGTTGATGGTGGCCGGGTCGCCGACCGCGGGCGGGTTCGGCGGATATTTTGCGAACGGCACGAGCACCGCGCCGAGCAGCGCCGAGCCGGCCAGCTGGAGCGCGGCCCGGCTGTCGCTGCGGGTCCGCAGCCGGCCCCGCAGCAGCGCGAACGCGACGGCGAGGATACCGCCGACGGCCACCCCGTAGAGCGTGGTGGCCAGCACCAGACCGGCTTTCTGCCCGCCCCGGCTGACCAAGGGCTCCCCGTCGTGGTGGCCGGCGTCGCCGGACGCGTGCGCGGCGGCCTCCTCGATCGCGATGGCCGCCTCCACGTGCGGCTCCCCGAACACGAACGCGAAACCGCCGGCCAGCAGCCCGGCGATCAGCCCGGCGAGCAGGCCGCGAAGCAGGAGGGAGCCGAATCGGTGGGTCAGTGGCACGGAACGCCCAGCAGGTGCCGGCCGTCGTGCATCAGTTCGTGCAGGAACATGCCGCTCTGCGAGACGGCGCCGTTGTCGAAGGCGACCAGGTAGGCCAGCAGCAGCATCGTGGCGACGACCCCGGCTGCGGTGCCGGCGAGGCGGCGGGAGATCGCCGGGGCGGCGGTGGGCCGGGCGGATCGAACGTCGGACATGAAGACCAGACCTCCTACGGGATGACGCGTCCCGTTCGTGGGGCTGCGGCAGGCGAGCTTCCTGACTCCCGGCCCAGGACTGGACCGGTCACAGTGGCGCGACCGCACCGGACTCTCACCGGTTTCCCTCGCGTTGCCGCAGATGACTGACCTCAACCTAGTTGCCACCGCCGCATCGGCACAACGGTCAGCCCCGGTCCGCCATGGTCGTCTTCGTCTCTTCCGGACAACCGGCCGGCGGCTGATGCGAAGGTCATAAAAATGCGCCGCCGAGGATGGCCCTCGGCGGCGCGGACGTGCGGGGGGTGCGGTGATCAGGCGGCGCCGTCGATGTGGCGGCGGAGCTTGACCAGGGCCTTGGAGAGCAGCCGGGACACGTGCATCTGCGAGATCCCGATCTGCTGCGCGATCTCCGACTGGGTCAGGTTGCCGTAGAAGCGCAGGCTCACGATCTTCTGCTCGCGCTCGTCCAGGGTGGCCAGGGCCGGCCCGAGCGAGACGCGCAGTTCGGCCAGCTCGAAGCCGTTGTCCTGCTCGCCGAGGGTGTCGCCGAGCGTGGTGCTGCCCTCGGCGTTGGCCGGGGTGGAGAGGCTGGTGGAGTTGTAGGCGCGGGCGCCCTCCAGGCCCTCCAGCACCTCTTCCTCGGAGATGCCGAGGTGGGCGGCGATGTCCGCGACGGTGGCGGAGCGGCCCAGGGTGTGCGCGAGGTCGTTGTTCGCCGCGGTGATCGCCAGGCGCAGCTCCTGCAGCCGGCGGGGCACGCGGATGGACCAGGTGCGGTCGCGGAAGTGCCGCTTGAGCTCGCCGACGATGGTCGGGATCGCGAAGCCGGCGAAGTCGACGCCGCGGTCGGCCTCGAAGCGGTCCACCGCCTTGATCAGGCCCATCACGGCGACCTGCTGGAGGTCGTCGACCGGCTCGCCGCGGCCGGCGTAGCGGTTGGCCAGGTGGCGGGCCAGCGGCAGCCACGCCTCGATCGCCTCGTCGCGGACCCGGGGCCGGGACGGGTGGTCGGCGGGCAGTGCCGCCATCGCAGCGATCAATTCGCTTGCCGCATCGGTGGTCCTGGTGGAGTCGGACGTGCGGCTTGCGGAAACAGCGACGGCGGTCATGGGGCTCCTAGCTTCTGCCTTGCGATGCACTTGCCTTGCGATGCGTGGCACCCCTAGTGCCCAACTCCCCGCGCGTCCTAAACAAAAAAGATCCGGAACGGCCCCGAGGGGTCAGCGGCGCGGTTCCCAGCGGAACATCCGGGCGGCCAGCGCCACCGCCACCACGACCCAGCTGAACGTCGGGGCCAGCAGCAACAGCGAGTCGCCGATCGCGGCACCGCCGTTCCAGGCGTTCATCACCAGCTCGGTGGCCGAGCCGCCGGGCAGCAGCCGCTTCAGCAGGGTGAGCTCCGCGGTGCCGCTGATGCCCACCCAGCTGACCACCGCGATGACGCCGAGGCTGACCGGCAGCGTGGTCACCTGGGCGTGCTCCGGCGAGTTGGTGAGACCGGCGGTGGCCAGCGCCAGGCCTACCATCATGGCGATCATGGCGAGGACCGCGGCGCCCATCAGCGGCACGTTGTCCGGCCGGTCGGCGACCGTGGCCAGCACGGTGAGGATGGTCACCACCTGCACCAGCGCCAGGACGGTGACCGGCAGGAGCAGCCCGACGAGGATCTGCCGGTCGCCGGCGGCGGTGGACCGCAGCCGCTTGAGGAAGAGGTTCTGCCGACGGGTGGCCAGCGTGGTCACCGCGGTGGTGTAGAGCCCGAACGCCCCGATCGTGAACATCACGATCGCCGCGATGTAGCCGAGGCTGGCGGCCGACGCGAAGATCTCATGCCGGTAGACGAAGAACGCGCTGACCGCGATCGGCATGATCAGGCTGGTGACCAGCACCAGGCGGTTCCGGAAGATCTGGCGCAGCTCGCTGAGCGCGATGGTGAGCATGGTGGTTCCCTTTCAGGCGGTGATGGCGCGGAAGACGTCGTCCAGCCGGGTCGGCCCGGCAGTGAGCTCGGTGAGCTCCACACCGTGGTCCTCGGCCCAGCCGAGCAGCACGTGCAGGTCCTTCTGCAGGGTGAAGGTCTCGATCAGGAAGCCGTCGCCTTCGGCGGTTGCCGGCAACGGCAGCGCCGGTGCGCCGCGCGGCACCGAGAACCGGATCACGGCCGGCAGCGTCCGGGTCAGCTCGGCGACCGTGCCCTCCCGCTGGAAGACGCCCTGGTGCATGAGCCCGATCCGGTCGGCGCGCTGCTGCGCCTCCTCCAGGTAGTGCGTGGTGAGCACGATGGTGGCGCCGTTCTCGCGGAGCCGGTCCACGGCGCCCCAGAGGGCGTCCCGCGACTGGATGTCCAGGCCGGTGGTCGGCTCGTCCAGGAAGAGCAGTTCCGGTGTGCCCCAGATCGCGGTGGCGAAGTCCAGCCGGCGCTTCTCGCCGCCGGAGAGATGGGCGACCTTCGTGCCGGCCTTACGGGTCAGGTCCACCACGTCGAGCACCCGGTCGACCGCGTCGGTGCGCCCGGAGAGCCGGCCGATGAGCGCGACCGACTCACCGGCCGTGAGGTCGGGGGTGAATCCGCTGTCCTGCAGCATGATGCCCGTCCGCGGCCGGACGGCCTTGCGGTCGTCCGGCCGATGACCGAACACCCGCACCGTGCCCGAGCTGGGCCGCCGGTGTCCCTCGATGGTCTCCAGGGTCGACGTCTTCCCGGCCCCGTTCGTGCCGAGCAGGGCGTACAACTCGCCGCGCCGCACCTGGAAGCTCAGGTCCCGTACCGCGTGGAAGTCGCCGAACCTGACGTTGAGTGCTTCGACTTCGATCGTCATGCCCTCCATGACACCCGCTGCGAACCGCGACGATCAGTGGCGTGGTGTCACGGCAACTGATGACGTGGTGTCACTGTCCGGCGTACCGGTCCCCCCGAATACTGGACAGGTGACCGCAAGATCGCTCCGCTTCACCGCGCCGACGCAGGACCGGCTGCACCGGCTCAACGTCGTCCTGACGCTGCCGATCCTGGCTGTCGCGGGCGTCTTCGTGGTGGCGTTCGACGCCGGCAGTTGGGGGGAGGCGGCGGTCCTCGCCGCCGGGGTGCTCGCCGCGCTGGTCGCCGCCGAGCGGTGGGCCGCGGGCGAGCTGTTCCGCCCCTGGGTGATCGCACCCACCCTGCTGATCACTCTGGTGGTGTGGCCGCTCGGCGCGTGGGCGTTCGACAGCCGCAACGCCTTCTGGGGACTCTGCGTGGTGGGCTCGCTGATCGCGCCCCGGCTGCCCCGGTATCGCCGTGCGGCCGGCGTCGTGCTGGTCGGCTACGTCGCCGGGGTGGCCGCCGTGCGGCTGCTGACCTACTCCGGCGACGTGCGCGGCGACCTGGTCAGCTTTCTCGTGGTGCCCACCGGCGTGACGCTGCTGGTCACCATCCTGCAATTCCCCAACGAGGGGTTCTACGACGTGATCCGCGAGCTGGAGCAGTCCAAGGCGCGGGAGGCCGAGCTGGCCGTCATCCGCGAGCGGGTCCGCTTCGCCGGCGACCTGCACGACATCCAGGGCCACACGCTGCACGTGGTGAAACTGAAGACCACGCTCGCGCGCAGACTGGTGCGCAGCGACCCGGACCGGGCCGAACAGGAGCTCCGCGAGATCCACGAGCTGGTCAGCGACACCATCACACAGACCAAGGAGCTGGCGTACGCCCAGCGCCGGCTCAATCTGTCGGCGGAGCTGGAGAACGCCAAGAACCTGTTCGAGGCGGCCGGCATCCAGGTCCGGATCAACCGTGCCGCCGACACCGAGCCGCGCGCCGGCGAAATGCTGGGGCAGGTCCTGCGCGAGACGACGACCAACATCCTGCGGCACGCCCAGGCCACCCGCGTGCGGATCACCCTCACCGGGCTCGGTATCACCATCGTCAACGACGGCGCGAACGGCGATGCCCTGCCCGAGTTGCGCGGGCTCTCCGCCCTGCGGCAACGGGTGGCGGACGACGGCGGCGAGCTGACCGTGACGCAGAAGGACGGCGAGTTCGTGACCGCGGCGGTGCTGTCATGACGACCGTGGTGCTCGCCGACGACGAGGCTCTGCTGCGCAAGGCCCTGGCCGCGCTGTTGCCGCTGGAGGGCGACATCACCGTGCTCGCCGAGGCGGAGGACGGCGTGACCGCGGTGCAGGCGACCCTGCGGCACCGGCCCGACGTACTGGTCATCGACCTGGAGATGCCGAACGTGGACGGCCTCGGCGCGGTCGCCCAGATCCGCGCGGCACGCCCGGAGCAGGTCATCCTCATGCTCACCCGGCACGCCCGGCCCGGCGTGCTGCGCAAGGCCCTCAAGCTCGGCGTGCAGGGCTTCGTCAGCAAGTCGGCCGAGCCGGCGCACATCACCTCGGTCATCGCCCGGCTGCACGAGGGCAAGCGCTGGGTGGACCCGGACGTCTCCGCGCTCGCCGTCATCGACGACTGCCCGCTCACCGACCGCGAACTCGACGTGCTGCGGGTGACCGGCGAGGGTTACTCGGTCGCTGACATCGCCGCCCGCCTGCACCTGGCGCAGGGGACCGTCCGCAACTACCTCTCCAACGCCATGCAGAAGACCCAGACCCAGACCCGCCACGACGCCGCGCGGTACGCCCGCGAGCACGACTGGCTCTGATCGCGTCCTGCTCACCGGGGTGGGGGCGGCTCCTGAGCCAGCACGGAGGGCACGCGCTCGGGGGAATGCAGCCGCAGCAGGCCGTAACCGATGCCGGCCAGCCCGGTGAGAAGGCCGGGCAGCCCGATGTCGCGGTGCAGCCCGCAGTGCCAGCCGGTCTGTTCGACGGTGTCCAGCACCGTCGTGGCCTGCCGGCGAACCTGATGCCGCAGGGCCGTCTCGCCCGTCCGGTCGGCGACCAGCTGGAGGAAGTCCAGGCTGCCCAGATCGCCGTGGCACAGTGAGTGGCCGTTGCCGAACCCGCCGGCGAGGGTGTCGGCCACCGCGGCCGACAGCTCCTCGGCGAGTTCCGGACGTGGTGGCGTGGACTCGGCCTGAGCGGCGTGGAGCCGGGCGAGACCGATTCCGGGAGAACCGTGACACCAGGCCACCGACCGGCCGGTCCGCGGCGAGCCGTCGTCGAAGCTGACGGTGACCTCACCGGTCCGGGAGTGGTCGCGGATGTCCCGCCAGTGGCCGGCCTCCGGATCGTAGAGGTCCCGCTCGTAGTCGAATCCGCGCCGGGCGGCCTGCGCGTAGGCCTGGTCGCCGAGGAGTGCGCCCGCGGCGAGCAGCGCGGCGGCGATCCCCGAGGTGCCGTGCCCGAATCCGGCCAGCGGCTGATCGGCGATCTCCAGTCGCCGCAGCTCCGCCGGCAGCCAGCCGGCCCCGCCGCCGTACGCCCGCTGCGCCGAGACCAGCTGGTCGGCGGTCGTCCGGATCAGATCGAGCACCATGCCACTCGGCCGGGCGTGATAGCGCGACACCAGGCCGAACAAGGCGCCCGCGGCGCCCTCGGTCACCTCGTGCTGCTCATCGGCCGCCAGCAGGGCAGGCAAGCGCTCGGCGATCCCGGTGGCCTCGTCGAGCAGGCGCTCGTCCGCCCACAATGCCCCGAGGTGACTCAGCCCGTAGATCGCGCCGCCCAGACCGGCGAGCCCGACCGCCCGGCCGAGCATGCCCCGCCGGATCTGGGCGAGGGCGGTCCGCACCGTGTCCCGGGCCAGGTCCCGGGCCGGCCGGTCGCCGGCGATCGCCGCGTACCGGGCGAGGAAGACGGCGATGCCCAGCAACCCGTCGTGCAGACCGGGACCGAGGGCGCCGACGGCACAGCTGTGATGGAACCCGAACTGGGCGCCGATCCACGTGGCATACCGTCCCTCGCGGACCGCGAGGTCCGCCAGCCGCGCGGTGATCGCTGCCGCGGCACCGGCGATCCGGCTGTCGGGCGCCGGCTCCTCGGCCGGGCCGGTCCGATAGCGGGGGAAGAGGAACCTCTGTTCCTTCTGCATGCCGTTGACGGCGAGACAGGCCCGGACCAGCCAGATCTGCCGGGCCAGGTCGTCGGTGCCGAGCCGGTCCAGGATCGACCGGGCGATCCGCAGGCCGGGCACCACCGGCATGCCCGGCACGGCGATGCCACGGCTGTCGCGTATCGGACCGTCCGCGGCTCCGGTGCTGAACACCGGGATGTCACCCTGCCAGAGGTCCTGCCGCTCGGCCTCGGTGACCGGCGCCAACCCGGGCCGCCGGGCGACCTCGCTCCACAACCGATCGAAGTGGCGCTCCCGGTCCAGGCCGTCGGTCAGCAGGCTGGGATGGTACGACGTGCTGAGCAGCACCGCGTAGGTCATGGTGTCGCGGACCAGGACGCGTACGTCGTCGGCAGCGAACGCGGCCAGCGGGCCGTCCGGCGCCGCAAGAGATTCCCGGTGCTCGGTGAACACTTGGTAGGTCTCGGTGAATCCGCGCACGATCTGATCCACCTGGTCCCGGGTGGCGATCTCGCCCGACCGGTCCGGCGGCGGCTCGCCGGCATGGGTCAGGCTGATCCGCATGCGGTCGGTGCCCACGCCGGTCACGGTGGGACTGCGCACCGCTGCCCGGGCCGGCCGGGCCGCTGCCGCCGACGCCATGCCGGCCTGTCCGGTGCCCCAGGGGGTGGAACGCACGGGCAGCAGCCCGGTGTGCAGAACCGACCCGGAGACGAGGTCGGCGGCCAGGTTCTCCGCGCTCGTCTCGCCGTGCGGCCGCAGCGACGGCATCTCCGGTTGGAGCAGCGTCTCCAGGTCCACCAGCACCGGCTGGTCCCCGGCCGGGATCACGTTCTCCTGGTGGAAGTCACCGGCGTGCAACAGGTAGAGGATCGCCAGCAGGCCGCCCTGCCGCCGGTGGTACCGCAGCGTGGCGTCGTGACCGTCGGGAAGCGCCGGCTCGACGTACTCCATCCAGCCGTAATCACCACGGTCCCAGCAGCGCAGCACCCGGAAGGAGAGACCCGGTGCGCGTTCGTTGATCCAGGCGAGCAGCTCCTGGAAGTGTCCGTCGATCGCCGAGGGGCGAGGTTTGTAGACGACGCGCAACCCGGACGCGAACCGCACCACGGCCACCGTTCGTGCCCCTCGGTGCGGATCTCCGAGACCGGTGACAACATCGACGATCGATCCGGGGTCGCGCTCCGGGGCGAACCTCCGGACCAGCTCGGGAAGATCGTCGGCCAGGCGGGTCACCAGTTCGGCGGCCTGGGCCACCCATGCCTGGCCGGTGATCGCGAGATGCCGGGCCAGGACCGGATAGCGGCTCAGCAGCCGGCGTTGCTCCCGCGGGTCACCCAGCCGTTGCCGGAAGACCGCGAAGTTGTCCTCGGTGGTCCGTCCTTCGTGTGCCTGCGCCTTCCGGAAGGCGGCCAGCTCCAGCAGACAGGTGCGCTGGACCGCGGCGTCCAGGCGGGGCCGGAATCCGCGCAGCAGTAGGTCGGCCACATGTTCGGGGGCCGGCAGACGATCCTGCGGGACGGTCGCGAGGACCGAGGTGAGGTCTCGGTGGAGCCGGCGCGTCAGTGGGTCGGTCAGTGGCCGGAACGGCGGGTTCCCGGAGGGCTTGCCGGCCTCCAGGGTGTTCCCGGCGGCGTACGCGGACAGCAGGCCGGCTGCCCAGCGCGGTTCGTCCGGTGCCCGCGCCGCGAGCATGAAGAGCAGGCCTGGTTCGTCCATCCCCGCGGCAGCGAGCCGGCGGCGCCACAGTGGCGCACCGCCGGCCACGCCGACGCGGGGAGACGTCGCGTCCTTCTGCTCGTCCAGGCCGAACGGCGATGCCCGGCGCCATTGCTCTTTCCGTTCCTGAGCTCGAGCCACCCGGCCGGGGTCGAGCGGTGTGCCGTCCGCTGAGGGGCGCTCGGCCAACGGAGCGGCACGCCGAAGACTCCGGACGAGATCCTCGTCGCTGAGCGGGACGGAAAGATCATGGGTGGTCATCGTCGTTCGAGCCGTGGCTCAGAAGCAGCAGACGCCGATGGCGGAGAACCAGCTCCGCGCGGCCTCGGTGGACTGCAACTCGAGCGCGCGCTCGAACTCGAGCATCTCCGCCTCCAGGTCGCCGGCCGGGTGATCGAGGTCGACATCAATTTCCAGTACCGCGGTGTCGGGCATCTGTTCGTTCCCTTCATCGATCTCTTGCAGGGCATGTCCACTTGCTACACGACGTGGAGCCGCTGAAAGGTTGCATCGATCGCTGTCCTTGTCGCAGCGGCCGGCGCCGATCCGTCTGCCTGCCGCGTAATCCCTGCTCAAGAGCCTTTCCGGGTCTCTCGCGCGCGCGTATGCACGCGCGATGAAGGGGGCTGTTCGGCGTCACCGCAACATCTGTCAAAGGCTCTTGCTCATGGCGACAATCCATGCCAAAGTACGGCAACCGCCAAGATTTCGATGAAGTTGCCGAGTGCGTGCGCGCCGGGCCGTTCATCCCCGGGCTCGCGGTCCCGCTTCAGCTCACCCGCAAGTGCGGACGTCCCTGGCGGCAACGGCGAGGAGGGGCCATAGGAGTACACGACGTAGCTCTGACGGTGCGCTGCACACCGGTCGCCAATCGCACGGGGGAAACGGGGAAAGCTGATGGCCGTCACGGCCACCGATGGCGAATTCGAGATGTTCACCAGAGCAACGCGGAGTTGGTTGCGCCAGCAGGCCTACAACGTCTGCGGTGACTGGCACGAAGCAGATGATCTCGTCCAGATGGCCTTGTGGAAGATCTATCGCCGCTGGCCCGAGTTACGCCGGCGCGCCGAGTTGAAGGCGTACGCCCGGCAGGTGGTGATGAGCAACTTCCTGACCGAACGGCGGCGCTGGCGCTGGCGGCACGAGCTGTCGACACCGACAGTGGCCGACCGGGCCCGGGTGCCCGTCGATCTGGCCGCGGTGGAGGAACGGACCGTCCTCGTGGCGGCGATGCGCCAACTCGGCCCACGCCAGCAGGCGGTGCTCTCGCTGCGATTCTTCGGGGACCTGAGTGTCGAGCAGACCGCACGGGTTCTGGGCTGTGCGCCGGGCACGGTGCGCAGCCAGACCGTCCGTGCGCTGACGACGCTGCGCCGCGAACTCGCGTCCGGCGAGACCGAGACCGAGACCGAGTCCGACGCCGAGGCGGAGCCGGCGGGCCCGGCCATCGAGGTCGTGCGGACTCCGGTGTTCGGCGCCCGCCCGGCCCCGCCGCCGGGCTGGGCGACGCGTCTGTCCAGGGACCCACGCGCTGTGGAAGTGGGAACGGTGCGCCGCGCCGGCTGATCCCTGTTCCGGTGGTTCGGAAGATGTTCACCAAGAAAAAACATGCGCTCCTCAATGTGACCGGGGGCGCCGGACAATGGTGTCCACGCGGGGCCGAATCGTCATCAGGCGGTTCGGCCCCGCGCGTGACGGCTGCGCTTTTCCTCGCCATTGCAGGTCATCCCAGGTATCGGCAACAAAAAAAGATTGCTCATTGACGCGGATCGTTCCGGACTGTTAGCTTGTTCTCGTCCCTCGGGGGAGGACGTCACAACGACTTGGCTATCCAGGTCTGGTGCCGGTTTCGCATACAGCATGAAGCATTCACCGTTGCTCGGCTGCGCCGCACCAGGACCATCGAGCCCTGTCTCCCCGCTGAGCCGACCCGCTTGCAGAAGCGGACGTTTCTCCGTGCATCGCGGGAGATCAGTGTCGCCATGAGCTCTTCCTCCGGCATTTGCTGCGTCAGCGGGATCCGGCTCTGATCAAGCCGGCGCCGCCTGACGTATTTCCGTTCGCCTCGAGCGCCACCCCGGGAACACCTCGACGGTTGACGGCTGCCCTGATGACAAAAAACGAAAGGAACCACCGACCATGAAGAACCGCATGATCCGCATGGGCGTCGTGACGGCGCTGGCGGCCACCGCGTTCAGCTTCACCGGTGCCGCCGCGGCCTCCGCCTCTCCGGCGCACACGCGGACGCAGGCCGTGACGGTTACGGTGGCAGCACCGGCAACCGTCTCGGTTGCGGGCGCTGCCTCCACCAGCACCACCTCCGGCCTGGGTGGCGCGACCACGGTGGCCGGCGAGGTCGACCCGACCATCACCCGCCGGAAGATCTTCAACGCCGTCAAGCGCGCCGTCGGCGCCGCTTGGAACGCGGCAGCGAATGCCGTTCGCGCGGGCTACGCCGCCTTCCAGCGCTGGTTCAACGGCCTGCCCCGTCCGGTCCAGATCGCCATCAAGGCCGCTGCTCTCGGCAACGACCTCCTCTGGATCTACGAGCTGATCCGCCAGTTCCTCTGATCGACACGAATCAACGGGTAGTAGCAAATTAAACAAACGCATCCGGGTGGGCGGGAGGATTGATCCCGTCCATCCGGATGCGGTACCTTGTCCCGATACGGCGAACGTTGCAAGCATTCTTGGAGGATCATTTAAATGAGTTACTCCTCTCCTGGAAAAGATCGCGATGCGCAGTCGATCGGGAGCAAGCCGGTGCAGGACGGCGAATGGTTTCTCGCCATGTTGTTCCTGGCCGTTCCCTCATTTTTCCTGAGAACCTCCCCCGGTGTCGTGGGGAGTTCCGTCTGGACCGCGGTGGGCGCGGTCGGCCTCCTGCTCCTGGCTTATCTTCTGATGCGCCTGCGTCGTCTCGGATCCGCTTCGAAGACCTGGCCCATAATCGTCACCGTGGCGGCCGTGATCATGGTTATCAGCGCCATCATCGCCTGGCGATGACCGCCCTGCCGACCGGCACCCGTCGTAAGGTCGCCCGCCGCAAGTCACCACCTCTCTCGCCGCGTGTCCGTCGCGTGCAGAGGGGCTCCGCCGATCGCTGTCGATGAGGAGATCACCCCGTGCAGGAGCAGAGCCGTGGTCGGCGCAGGGCCGGCGGTGCCGGAGCGAGACGTGGGTCGCGGCTGGTGACGACCGTGGCGCTCGTCGCCGCGGTCACGGCGTCGAGCGCGGCACACGCGACGACAGCGCCGGTCGCGCCCGCGCCGCCGGTGTCCCCGGCGGCCTCGCGGTCACATCCGCTGACGGTGACCCTGGTGACCGGCGACCGTGTCACCCTGCCCGCGGCCGGTGCGACCACCGCCGCGGTCGAGCCGGCCGCGGGGCGGGAACGCATGACGTTCGCGACGTCCGTGGTGCGGGGGCATCTGATGGTGATCCCCGCCGACGCGGGTGCACTCGTCCAGACCGACAAGGTGGACCGCAGGCTCTTCGACGTCACCGCACTGATCGAGTCGGGTCACTCCGACGCCGCGC
The DNA here is from genome assembly GCF_056134165.1 of Actinoplanes sp. 13. NCBI lineage: Bacteria > Bacillati > Actinomycetota > Actinomycetes > Micromonosporales > Micromonosporaceae > Actinoplanes > Actinoplanes sp. 13. The sequence goes on from NZ_JBVYOQ010000038.1 coordinate 44,269, forward strand.
GATCGTCGGTCCCGCTCATCCTGCGTCACCGGTCGGCCGGATCGGCGGGAGAGACGAGACGGACGGTGACGGCTGCCGGGGCCCGGGTGGACCGTGACCTGCCGGCAATTCGCGGTGTCGCGGTGACCGCCGGGAAGGACACCGTGACCCGGTTGTGGGACGCCGTCACCGCGGAATCCCGGGCGGGCCGGCCGGACACCACCGGCGGGGTGGCGAAGATCTGGCTGGACGGGATGCGACGCCCCCTGCTCGACAGCAGCGTGTCGCAGATCGGGGCGCCCGCGGCCTGGCAGTCCGGCTTCACCGGTAAGGGCATGTCGGTCGCCGTCCTGGACACCGGGGTCGACACCACGCATCAGGACCTCGCCGGCCGGGTCGTCTGGAAGAACTTCACGACCGAGGAGGGTGACGACCGCGACGGCCACGGCACGCACGTGGCCTCGACGATCGCCGGCACCGGAGCGGCCTCGGCGGGCAAGTACAAGGGTGTGGCACCGGAGGCCACCGTGCTGGCGGGCAAGGTGTGCTCGGTGCAGCGCTGCGCCGACTCCAGCGTTCTCGCCGGGATGCACTGGGCCGCGGTCGAGCAACGCGCTCGCGTGGTCAACGTGAGCCTCGGTGAGCGTGACCTCCCGGGCCTCGACCCGCTCGAAGAGGCGATCAACACGCTCACCGCGCAGACCGGGGCCCTGTTCGTGGTGGCGGCGGGGAACTCGGGCCCGGACGCCGCCACCATCGACTCCCCGGGCAGCGCCGCCGCCGCTCTCACCGTCGGGGCGGTCGACGACGACGCGGCTGTCGCCGACTTCTCCGGCACCGGGCCGGCCGTGAGCGACGGGTCGATCAAGCCGGACCTCACCGCACCCGGCGTGGGCATCGTCGCGGCCCGGGCGGCCGGCACCGAACTGAGTGAGCCCGCTCCCGACTTCCCCGAGTCCTATGTGCGGGCGGACGGCACGTCGATGGCCACCCCGCACGTCGCCGGTGCCGCGATCCTGTTGGCACAGGCCCGTCCGGACTGGACCGCGCCGCAGCTGAAAGCGGCGTTGATGGCGACCGCCGACCGGACCGGCTCGGCCACCGTGCTGCGCCAGGGCGCCGGCCGGGTCAACGTGGCCCGCGTGCTGGCCGAACCTCTGACCGCGGACCCGCCGTCGCTCTCCTTCGGCGTCGCGCGCTGGCCACACTCCGACGATGTCCCGCTCTCCCGGGTGGTCACCCTCCGCAACTCCGGCGACGCCGACCTGACGCTCGACCTGGGGCTGTCGCTGACCGCCGGCGCAGAGCCGGCGCCGGAGGGCGTGTTCACGCTGAGCGCCCGGCGCATCGACGTCCCGGCGGGAGGCACGGCGAGCGTCACCGTCACGGCCGACACCCGCGGCGACCTTCCCGATGTGCTGTACAGCGGCTGGCTGACCGCGACCGGCGGCCCGGCGTCGATCGCCGTCCCGGTGGCCGTGGACAGGGAGCCGGAGCGTTACAGCCTGACGTTGCGTCACATCGGGCTCGACGGCAAGCCCGCGAGCTCCTACCTGAGCCAGGTCTACCAGCCCGAGGGCGACGTGCTGCTCCTGCCGTACGACCCGAGCGGCACGGTGACCCTGCGCATCCCGAAGGGCCGGTACACCACCGGCAGCCACATCGACACGTCGGCCGGGGGCGACGGTTCCCAGCAGGCGATGCTCTTCCAGCCGCTGCTGGACATCGACGCCGACACGACGGTCACCTTCGACGCGCGCACCGCGGCCACGGTCACCCAGCGGGTTCCCCGTGCCTCGGCCGAGGCCGTCACGGCGGCCGTCACCGTGTCGACCAGGGTCGACGGGCACGAGATCTCCTACGGAACAGTCCAGCCCGGCTTCGGCGGACTGCGCGTCGGCCGGGTGGGACCGGCCCCGTCGAGCGGGCCCCTCGCCGGCTTCGTCGGCAGCAACTGGGTCGAGCGCGGCTCCGGCGATCGCGGTGTCCGCAGCCCGTACGCCTATCACCTCGCCGAACACGTCGCCGGTGACCGGCTGCTGGCCGGTCACACCCGAAGCTTCACGACGGCGGAGCTGGCAGCGCAGTCGCAGCGGGTGCACAACCACGTCGCCGGGCAGGCGGCGAACCAGCTGTTCGAGGCGATCGACGACGGCGGCAGGTCACTGTCAGCCGGATCGGTCGCCGTCGCGGCGCCCGGCGTGCGAACCAACTACTACAGCACCACCCCCGGCATTCGCTGGGGCGTCTCCACAACGATCGGCACACCGAACGAGTGGGGAGACATCGACGGATCCTGGCTGGTCGGGCCCGTGCGGTCCTATCGTCCCGGCAGCCGGTCGTCCGAGGAGTGGGGCGGGGCGCCGTTCGGGCCGGTCTTCAACGGGCCCGCTCCGTGGTTCTCCCGGCAGGGTGACGAGCTGGTCGCGAACATTCCGGCGGTCGGTGACGTCTCCGGCCACGCCGGCGTGGACACGACCAGGCCGGTGACCACCAAGCTGTACCGCGGCGGCGAGCTGGTGGCCGAGAGCGACGCGACCGTCGTCAGTGCCGCGGAGCTGCCGGCGCGCCGCGCGGTCTACCGGGTGGAGCAGACCGCCGGCGCCGGCGCCGGCCCGTTCGCGACCCGGGTGGACGCGGTCTTCACCTTCGCCTCGGCGCGGCCGCCGACCGAGGCTCAGGTGCTCATCCCGGTCTTCACCGTCCGGTACACGCCCCGGCTGGACCGCGACGGCGTGGCCGGTGCCGGACGGGAGCTGGCCGTCCCACTGCTCGCCCAGGACCAGACCGGCAAGCCGGTGGCCGTGCGCGACCTGTCCTTCGAGGTGTCGTACGACGACGGCAAGACCTGGCGGAAGACCCCGGTCCGAGCGAAGGGCCCGGGTTCTCTCGCCGTGGTCACGCACCCCCGCGGGAGCGGCTTCGTGTCGGTGCGCATCCACGCCGCCGACGCCGCGGGGACGTCGGTCACCCAGACGGTCATCCGCGCCTACCGGTACAGCGCCTAGTTCTGGCTCGCGGATCACGCCGGGTCACGCCCCGCTCCGCGTGATCCGCGAGCCCCGGGCGCCTGTGCGCGCCGTCGGTCAGAGCAGTCCCGCGTCGTGGACCAGCAGGGCGATCTGCACGCGGTTGGTGAGTCCCGCCTTGGTGAGGATCTTCGAGACGCATGCCTTGACGGTGGCGACGCTGACGAACAGTTCGGCCGCGATCTGGGCGTTGGGCCAGCCCCGGCCGACGGCCACCGCCACCTCCCGCTCCCGGTCGGTGAGGGTGTCCATCGCCTGCTCGGCGTGCTGCCGGCGGGTGTCGGCCGGATCCGCGGTGACGTAGGTGATCAGTCGCCGGGTCACCGCCGGGGACAGGGTCGCCTCGCCGGCGGCCACCTGCCGGACGGCCTGGACGATCTTCGCGGGCGGGGTGTCCTTCAGGACGAACCCGGCCGCCCCCGCCCGCAGCGCCCGCAGCACGTACTCGTCGGCGTTGAAGGTCGTCAGCATCAGCACCTGGGGGGTGTGCGGCGCGGTGCGGTGCAGTGCCTCGATGGCGGTCAGGCCGTCCATCCGAGGCATGCGGATGTCCATCAGCACCACGTCGGGCCGGTGTGCGGCGACCGCCTCGGCCACCTCGCTGCCGTCGGACGCCTCGGCCACGACCCGGATGTCCGGCATCCCTTCGAGGATCATGGATAGTCCGGCACGGACCAGGGGATCGTCGTCGGCGATGAGGACACGAATCGTCTCGGTCATCTCGGTCACCCCGACCACGGTAGCCAGGCCCGAAGGCGGAAGTCACCGTCGGGGGCCTGTCCGTGCTCGAGCCGGCCGTGGATCAGGTCGACCCGCTCGGCGAGCCCGATCAGGCCGACGCCGGCGCCGGGGATCGGCACCGGCGTGCCGACCGGCCGGCGGTTGCGGATCTCGACGGTGACACCGTCGCCGGGGACGCCCGCGACGGTGACGGTCACCTGCGCCCCGGGAGCGTGCTTGCGGGCATTGGTGAGGCCCTCCTGGACGATGCGGTAGACAGTCCGCCCGATTGCCGCGTTGACCTGCGCCGTCTCGCTGATCCCCAGGCACAGCTCCACCCGCATCCCGGCTTCCCGGACCTCGGTGATCAGGGTGGGCAGATCCACCATGGTCGGCTGCGGGCGCTGTGGCGCGTCCTCGTTGTCGGCCTCCCGCAGCACGCCGATCACCGCCCGCAGTTCCTCCAGCGCGGTGTGCGCGTTCTCCCTGATCACCCCGGCGGCCCGGGCGATCTGCTCGGCCGGCGCGTCGGGGCGGAACTCCAGTGCCCCGGCGTGCAGACTCAACAGGGACATGCGATGCGCGAGCACGTCGTGCATCTCCTGGGCGATGCGGGTGCGTTCCCGCTCGCGGGCCTGCTCCATCCGCATCCGCTGTTCGGACTCCGCCCGGTGGGCCCGGTCCCGCAGGGACAGCATCAGCTGGCGGCGGGCCCGGATGAACATCCCCCACGCGAGCAGGCACACCCCGAAGATCAGATTGAGTACGGCGCTGCTTCCCGCGTCCATGCCGGCGTCCGGGCGCATCAGGCCGAGCGCCGCGCCCGCGCCCACGAACGCGGCACACAGGGCGACGGCGACCAGCAGGCGGCGGTGCACCGCCACCGTCAGCAACAGCACCACCTCGGCGGCGAAGACCGTCGTGGACAGCGTGGACAGCACGATCAGCGCCGAGGACAGGGCCACCGGCCAGCGGCGGCGCACCCACAGCGCGCCCGTGGCGAGCAACCCGGCCAGCAGGTCCAGCGGCATCAGCCAGGCCGGACGGAGTGCGCCGGCACCGGGCACCAAGCCGTCCTGCTGATGACCGGGGTCGGCGGCGGCCATCGCCACGAAGATCAACGAAGCCAGGAAGCACAGGCTGTCGACGATCCAGTCGCGGGTGGAGCGGCGTACCGGGCCGCCTTCGGCGGCCGTGAGGTCGCTGGGCAGCAACCAGGGATGATCGGGAACGAGGGAGGTGGCCACCCGGGATCCTGGCGGGAGCGGGGTCGTGCCGACCGAAGGCCCGGAGTCGCTCACGGGGCCACCCTAGGCGATGCGGCTGGCCGGCATGTGCCGCCGAAGGTCTATCCGGCAGGCTACCTAAGGCTATTTCCGGTGGTCGCAGGTCGAGAGATGCGGTGTCCGAACTAGACGGCGGAGCCCGCGGGGTCGCCCGGCGGCCGCTGCGGGACGGGCCCGCCGACCGGCAGGCTTCTCAGCGTGATCGACGTTCGGAACCTCAGCAAGCGTTACGGTGGGCACACCGCCGTCGACGATGTCTCGTTCACGTGTGCGCCCGGAACCGTCACCGGCTTCCTCGGTCCCAACGGGGCCGGCAAGTCCACCACGATGCGGATGATCTGCGGGATCTCCGTGCCGTCGGCCGGCAGTGCGAGCATCGACGGCGTTGCCTATCGAGACCTGCCGAATCCCGGCCGGCACGTCGGTGTCCTGCTCGACGCCTCGGCCCAGCACCCGGGGCGCACCGGCCGGGAGACCTTGACCCTGACCGCGTTGACGCTGGGCGTCGACCGGGCCACCGTGCCCGACGCCCTGCGCCGGGTCGGGCTGGACGGTGCCGCAGCCCGCAAGCGTGTCCGGGCGTACTCCCTGGGCATGCGTCAACGACTCGGCCTCGCCCAGGCGTTCCTGGGCGATCCCCGGGTCCTGATCCTGGACGAGCCGGCCAACGGGCTCGATCCGGAGGGCATCTTCTGGATGCGGCGCCTGCTGCGGGACTTCGCCGAGCGCGGCGGCACGGTGCTGCTCTCCTCCCATCTGCTGCGCGAGGTCGAGGCGGTCGCCGACCGGCTGATCGTCATCAACGGTGGCCGCATCGTGGCCGCCGGCGCCACGCGCGACCTGCTGGCCGACGGCGACAGCCAGGTGCGCGCCAACGATCCGGCGGCGATGCGTGCCGCCCTGCTGCGTGCCGGCGTCGCCTTCACCGATGCCACCGACGGCGGACTGGTGGTGAAGGCGCCGGCCGAGTCCATCGCCCGGCTGGCCGGCGACGCCGGTGTCCTCATCACCGAGCTGCGGCCGTCCTCCGGCGGGCTGGAGCACCTGTTCCTCAACCTCACCTCCGCCGACGCCGCCGTCCCCGACGTTCAGGGAGCCGACCGATGAGCAGTGCCACGCCCACCGCACCCACCGCGGGGGCCGCCCTCGCGGCATCCCGCCCGCAGCCGCCGTCGCTCGGCCGGCTCACCCTCGTCGAGCTGCGCAAGCTGACCGACACCAGATCCGGGGCCTGGTTGCTGGCCAGCGTCGTGCTGGTCGCCGCGGCCGCGGTGACGCTCACCCTGATGGCCGGTGACGGGCAGCGGACGTACGCGGATCTGGTCTGGGTGACAGCCGTGCCGACCACGCTGCTGCTGCCGGTGCTGGGCATCCTCGCGATGACCAGCGAGTGGTCGCAGCGCACCATTCTGACCACCTTCACCCTGGTTCCGCGCCGGCAGCGGCTCATCGCGGCCAAGACGGCCGCGGGTGCGATCGTCGGGGTCGGCGCGGCCGCCGCCTGCCTGGTCGCTGCCGCGGTGGGCGGGTTCGTCGGCGACATCACCGGCGGCGCCGAGGTGACCTGGGCCGTGCCGGGTCATCTCCCGGCCAACCTGGTGCTGCTCCACCTGGTCAACATGCTGCTGGGGATGGCCTTCGGGGCGCTGCTGCTCAACACCCCGCTGGCGATCATCCTGTATTTCATCATCCCGTTCGCCTGGTCCGTGACCACCGAGGCCGTCGGAGGGCTCCAGGCGTCCGCCCAGTGGCTGGACCTCGATCTCACGACGCTGCCACTCACCGAAGGGGCGCTGTCGGGCGGGCAGTGGGCGCGCTTCGTCGTCTCCGTCGCCGTGTGGGTGGGTGTGCCGCTGGCCATCGGTTGTGCGCGCATCGCGCGACGGGAAGCGAGCTGAGCCGGACCACGCGCGGCCGGTCCGGCAGGAACAGATTTTCCGACGGGGAGGAACGAGGACAGTGAATCAATATCGACGATGGGGATGGGGCCTCGGCATCGCGACGGCATCCGCCGTGACCGCCTTCGGGCTCGCCTCGTGGCAGGCGAACGCCGCACCGACGACACCGACGGCCACGTCGGGTGCGGCGGTTGAGCAACCCCGGGTGTCCCAGCCGTCCCCGGTTCCGGAGGCGGCGACCGGGGCCGGCCTCGATCCGCTGACCGGCACCGAGGTCGGCCGGGCTCGCACTGTGGCCCTCACCCCGGAGCTCGCGTCCGGCGCCGAGGACGTGAGCGGCGCCGCGGGACCGGAGTACCTCTCCGCGGAGCTGAAGACCGACACCGGCGGCCGCAAGGCCGAGCTGTACTACTACGACTACCGGACGGACAAGCTGATCAAGCAGGTCGTCGATCTCGCGGCCGGCCGGCTCGTCAAGTCGTACTCCGCCGCGGGGATGCAGCCGCCGGCGTCGGCCCGCGAGGCGAAGGCAGCTCTCGATCTCCTGGTCGCCGACCCGCTCAGCGCCGGGTTCAAGCAGGCGTACCGCCAGGCAACCGGCACGGAGCTGAGCGGCACAGCGGATCTCGTCCCGACCGCGCACATCTACACGGCGAAGACACCCGGCCAGAACGCCGGCCAGTGCGGCCGCAGCCGCTGCGTCCAGCTGATCGTGAAGACCGCGGACGGCCACTACATCAACGTCATCGATCTCATCGTCGACCTCTCCGGGCGCACTGTCGTCCGGCTCCAGTGAGTGAGGACAGCACAGCATGACGTATCGAAGGACCGCTGGGGCCGTCGCACTCCTGATGTTGTCGGCTCTGTGGGGCGCGGCCGTGCCCTCGGTGGCCCGCGCCGCGCCGGTGCCGGGCTGCGGCGCCTCGGCCTCGGTCAAGGAGACCCTGCCGAACGGCACCACGTGGCAGCTCTGCTGGCGCATCCACGACAAGGCCGGACTCGTGCTGGAGCGCGTGGTCGTCTCCACGAAACGCTATCCCGAGCCGGTGCAGGTGCTGGAGTCGATCAGGCTCGCGCAGCTGCACGTCCCTTACGACACCGGTGACGCCGAGTTCAACGATCTCACCGCCATCGGGCTCGGCGGCTTCAGCACGGAGACCCTCGGCGGCGACGACTGCAAGGGCGGCTCGGTCCGGGTCGGCTCCGACGGCGCCCTGACGCCGACGCGGCGCGAGGTCCTCTGTGTCAGCGCCGAGGCCTCCGGGCTGGCCTACCGGGCGCACGACGACGAGGTGGACGACACCGGGCAGCAGGTCGGCACGCTCTACTCCAAGCAGGGGCATGACCTGGTGCTGCGCACCGTCAGCAAACTGAGCTGGTACGAGTACGTCACCGAGTACCGGCTGCACGACGACGGGCAGATCTCGGCGCGCCTGGGCGCGACGGGTGACCTGGCGCCGGGCGCGTACTCCGACGCCGCCCACGGGTGGCCGATCGGCGCGGGCGACCACGACCACGCCAACATGCACTATCACAACGCGTTCTGGCGGGTGGACTTCAACATCGGCGGCAAGGGCGGCGAGCGGGTCGAGCAGTACGACACCGCGACGGCCGGGGCCGGCGACGTGAACACCAAGCTGGAGACCACGCGCACCACGATCGCCCGGGAGGGCACCTTCGCCAAGGCGAACGAGCGGTGGTGGCGGCTGGTCAGCCCGGCGAGCCGGAACACCGACGGGCATCAGCGTTCCTACGAGCTGGCCACGGGCGCGGACGACCGGTACGAGGGGAGCGCCACGACGAAACCCGACGTGACCTTCACCCAGAAGAACCTGTGCGAGAAGTGGGCCAGCGACAACGCCGCGGACCCGGAGTGCCCGCTGGACAGCCGGACCATCCTCGACTTCGTCAGGAACCGGGAGACGCTGACCGATCCGGTGATGTGGGTGCGTGTCGGTTACCACCATGTGCCGCGTGACGAGGACCAGAGCCCGATGCCGATGCACTGGCAGGGATTCGACCTGGTGCCCCGGGACTTCACCGCGATGAACCCGCTCACGCCGCCCGGCCGCGCGGACCAGAACGGCGACACCGGGGACTGATCGTGAGCCACGGGCGGCGACCCCCCGCCGCCCGTGGCTCACCAGCCGAGGTAGGTGCGGGTCAGCGCGGCGACCTGCTCGGCGACCGTGATGCCGTCCTGCCGGCTCTGGTGGCCGTAGGAGAGGACCGCCAGCAGGACGTCGGTGTCGTCGTCGCTGACCCGGCCGGTGCTGTTGACGATCCAGCGGTGCCCGTCGGACTCCCGCGCCAGCCAGCCGTTCTTGACCGAGACCCGTTCGCCGGCGAAGGCGGCGGCGCTGACGCCCCAGTTCTGGTCCGCGTTGACCGACGACATGAGCTGCAGCATCAGGTCCCGGTTGGCCTCGGTCAGCGGGCTGCCCGGCTCGGTGAGGGCGGCCAGCATCCGGACCTGGTCGTCGGCCGTGGTGGTGGACAGGCCGGAGGACCCGGCGGGGCTGGTCTCGCGCAGACCGAGCCGCTGGACCGCCTCCCGCAGCCCGTCGGCGCCGCCGACATCGGTGTAGAGGCGCTTCGCCGCGGGGTTGTCGCTGGCCCGGATCATCTTGGTGGCGCGGTTCTTCTCCGCCTTGGTCAGCTGCCGGTTCTCGTCCTGGGCGCGCAGCAGCAGCGCGGCCAGGATCGGCACCTTGATGATGCTCGCGGTGCGGAACGACCGGTCGCCGCGGTAGTCGTAGCGCTGTCCGGTCCGGCGGTCGCTGACCGAGACCGCGAAGTCGGGCACGCCGGAGGCGTACTCGTCGAGCGCCTTCGTCAGCCGGGCGACCCGCTCCGCGTGGGTGCCGACCGCCTTGCCGGGGTCGACCAGGTCACCCTTCTGCGGCCCGGGATAGACCACGTCGCGCACCGGTTTGACGTCCCGCGGCAGGGTTTCGAGGTCGGTGGCCCGACTCTCGCCGATCCGGGCGGCTTCGGGCAGCCTGCGCGCGGGTTCGTCCGGCAGTGCGGTGCCGAGGAACTGCCGCCACATCCGGTACGGCATCCCGTCGCCGTTGATGGATCTGCCGTCGGCCTGCCGGATGGGTCCCGGTTTCTCGCGGCCCACCCAGGTGACGGCGGCCAGCCCCGGCGTCCAGCCGGCCGTCCACGCGTCGGACGAGTCGGTGGTGTCGGCCCACTGCTGGGACCCGGTCTTCGCGGCCGCCTGGATGCCGGGAACCGATCCCTCGTGCTCGACGACCTGCGCCAGCACCGCGCCGACGTCCGCGGCGGTGCCCTCGGACAGGACCTGCTCGGCCCGCACCTCGTGTTCGTGCAGGACCGCTCCGCCGGCCGTGGTGACCGACCCGACGAAGTGCCGTTCCGCCCGGCGCCCGCCGCCGGCCAGCGCGGCGTAGACGCCTGCCATGTCGGCCGGGGCGACCGGGTACCGGCCCAGGGCGATGTCCGCGCGGGTGCGGCCGGGTTCCGGTTCGCCCGCCACGTCGACGAGGGTGTCCCGCTTGCCGTACTTCTTCGGCACACCGAGCCGATGCGCGACCTCGCGGACCGCGTCCGGGCCGATCTGTTCGGTCAGCGCGTAGAACGGTGTGTTGAGCGAGTGCACCATCGCGGTGTTCAGCGAGCAGATCGGGCACTGCAGGTTGCCCTGGTTGTAGAGGGGCGCGCCGCCGCGGTCCGGGAACTGGCGGGGCGAGGTGCCGTTGAACAGCGACCCGAAGCCGATGCCGCGTTCCTCACCGGCGGCGAGGACCAGTGGCTTGAAGGTCGAGGCGGGTGGGCGGGCCGCGAGCGCGTCGTCGAAGTAGCCACGGCCGCGGTCGCCGCCGTAGTAGGCGCGTACGCCCCCGTCCTGCGGGTCGACGGCCACCAGCGCGGCCCGCAGTTCCTTCGGCTGCCCGCTCAGGGCGCCGGCGACGCTGTTCATGGCGGCCTGTTGCGCGCCGGCGTCGATCGTGGTGGTGATGTGCAGGCCGCCGACGCGGACCTGCTGGCGGCTGATGCCCAGTTCGTTGAGCTCGTCCTCGACGCGGTCCGCGATCAGCCCGAGCGGGCCGCCGACGGTGCTGGAGGTGACCGACTCGGCGGCGACGACCGGGTACGGCGTGCGCGCGGCGGCGCCGTCCGGGAGCCAGCCCTGGTCGCTCATCGCCTGGAGGATCCACTTCCACCGGTCCTGCGCCCACTCCAGGTCGACCGCCGGGTCGCCCTGCGTCGGGTCCTTCACCATGGCCGCGAGCACGGCGCCCTGTGCGGCGTCCAGCCGGTCCACGGAGGTGCCGAAGAAGGCCCGGGCGGCGGCCTCGATGCCGTACGCGCCACGCCCGAAGTAGATGGTGTTGAGATACCGCTCGAGGATCTCGTCCTTGCTGTACCGGTCCTCCACCTTCAGTGCGAGGGCGGCCTCCCGGGCCTTGCGGCTGACCGTCCGCTCCTGGGTCAGATAGGCGTTGCGCACGTACTGCTGGGTGATCGTGGACGCGCCCTGGGCGTCGTCGTGCACCACGTTCGACCAGAGCGCGCGGACCAGCCCCCGGACCGAGACCCCGCCGTGGTCGTAGAACCCCCGGTCCTCGGCGGCCAGGAACGCGCGCCGGACCGGGAGCGGCACCCGGTCCAGGCTCACGTCGGTGCGGTCGGTCAGCCCGATCCGGGCGAGGACCGTCGTGCCGTCGCGGTAATAGAGCACCGAGGCCTGGGTGGGGCCGATCTGCGGCGGCAGGTCGACGCTCGCGACGTACCCGGAGGCGGCGACGAGCAGGACCAGGGTGAGCGCGGTCAGGCCCGCGACGGTGCGCCGGCACCAGCGTGGCAGCCGGCGCCACCCGGCCGAGACCGTCGTCAGCAGCCGGCGCCGCACAGTTTCAGGCGTCATCGGAGTCCCTCGCGATTCGTGGCGGTGGCACCGCCTCTTTCGCTAGTGACGTATCGAGGAGCCCGATTTGTTGCCGATCGCGCTAAAAACTACGGACTGTGCCGTCAAGCAGACGCAGCGCCCGAAAGACGTGCCCCTCGGTCACAGCGAGGGCACGCCCCGCAGTGTCCGCGCCGGCGCCGGAGATCAGCGTCACCACGGCGAGTTTGGCGTCGCCGCCGGCCTCCAGCAGTGCCTCCCGGCAGCGTTCCACGCCGGCTCCGGTGGCCTCGGCGAGGATCCGCAGCTGCCGGTCGCGCAGCTTGGCGTTGCTGGCCAGCATGTCGGTCATCAGGTTGGAGTAGGTGCGGCCCAGGCGCACCATGGTCGCCGTCGAGAACGCGTTGAGCACCAGCTTCTGCGCGGTGCCGGCCTTCATCCGGGTGGAGCCGGTGACCACTTCCGGCCCGGTGTCCGGCGCCACGTGCACGTCCACGTCGGCGGCGATCGGCGACGCCGGGTTCGCCGAGACCAGCACGGTGCAGGCGCCGCGGGCGCGTGCCGCGGCCAGCGCGGCCCGGACGTACGGGGTGCGCCCGCTCGCGGTCACCCCCACGGCGACGTCCCCCGACTCGACGCCGGCGGCCGCCGCCGCCCCGGCCTCCTGGTCGTCCTCGGCCGCCTCGGACGGTCCGGTGAGCGCCGGCGGCCCGCCCGCGATGTGCGCCACCACCCGGCCGGGCTCCAGGCCGAACGTCGGGATCAGCTCCGCCGCGTCCAGCACCGCGATCCGCCCGGAGGTGCCGGCGCCGAAGTAGTGCACCCGGTGCCCGTCGCTGAGCGCCGTCACTGCCAGTTCGACCGCGGCGGCCAGCTCGGGCAGCACGCCGGCGACCGCGAGCGGCACCCGGCTGTCCTCGGCGTTGATCAGGCGCAGCAGTTCCAAGCTGGACATCCGGTCGATCGAGGCGCTGTCCGGGTTGCGCTGCTCGGTCCGCGACAGCGGCGCCTCGTCCACCGGCCTCACCCGCGGCTCCGGTCCGTGCCGAGCCGGCGCCCGCGCACCGCGGCGTAGGTCGCGTCGAGAGCGGTCCGGGTCTGCGGGTAGGTGCGCTGGGCGACCCCGACGAACACGCAGTCGATGACGGTCAGCTGGGCCAGCCGGCTGGCCATCGCCCCGGAGCGGAACGTGGTCTCCCGGGCCGCGGTGGTCAGCACCAGGTCGGCGATCCGGGTGATCGGCGACTTGGGGAAGTTCGTCAACGCGACCGTCCGCGCCCCGTGCCGCCCCGCCTCGGCGAAGGCGTCGATGGTGTCGCTGGTGGTGCCGGTGTGCGAGATGCCGAACGCGACGTCCCGCTCGTCCAGCAGCGCCGCGCTGGTCAGCGCCACGTGGGTGTCGCTCCACGCGTACGCCACGCGGCCGATCCGGTGCAGCTTGTGCTGGAAGTCGTTGGCCACGAACGCGCTCGCGCCGACGCCGTAGATGTCCACCCGCCGGGCTGCGGCCACCAGGGCGACCACCTGCTCCAGCACCGTGATGTCGATCTGCGCGGCGGTCTCCTCGACCGCCCGGGCGTCCGCGAAGGCGATCTTGCGGACCACCTGGGTCAGATCGTCTTCCTCGCTGATGTCGCTGCCCACCGGCGCGTCGTCGACGGTGGCGTCGTGGAAGGCCCGGCCGGCCTCGGTCGCCAGGGTCAGCCGCAGCGCGGAGTAGCCGCCGAAGCCCATCGCCCGGCAGAACCGGATCACCGTGGCCTCGCTGGAGCCGGCCCGCTCGGCCAGGTCGCTGATCGTCAGCCGGGACGCGGTGGCCGCCTCGTCGATGACCACCCGGGCCACCCGTTGCTCGGCCGGCGACAGTGAGGGCAGCAGCCCGCGGGCGCGCACCACCGTCTCAGATGAGCCTGTCATCAAGGAGTCCCTCTGGTCGTCGGTTACGGTCGGCGGATGACGATGGTGGTGGGCGTCGATGCCGGCGCCACGACCACGCGGTGTGTGGTCGCGACCCTCGACGGCACGGTGGCCGGCCGGGGCGTGGCCGGCGGCGCCAACCGCAACAGCAGTGGCGGCGAGGTGGGCGCGGCCCTGGGTGCGGCGCTCGCCGAGGCACTGGACGGGCTGGACCGCACCGAGGTGCGGCTCGGCGTCCTGGGTGCGGCGGGATCGGCCGGGGCTGGTCGTGCGGCGTTCCGCGAGGCTGCGGCCGACGCCTGGCAGCGTGCCGGGCTGACCGGCGCGGTGGTCACGGTGACCGACCTGGAGGTGGCTTACGCGGCCGGCACGCCGGATCCGGACGGCGTGTTGCTGCTCGCCGGGACCGGCGCCCTGGCCGCCCGGTTCGCCGGCGGCGAGCTGGTGCGGCGCTGCGACGGGTACGGCTGGCTGCTGGGCGACGAGGGCTCCGCGGTGTGGATCGGTGTCCGTGCGCTGCGTGCCGCGCTGGCCGCCCTGGACGGCCGGGGCGAGCCGACCACCCTGGTGGAGGTCGCGCGCGAGCACTTCCGAACCGCGCCGGACGACGTCGCGCAGGCGCTGGTCGCGGCCGCGTTCGCCGTCCCGCCCGCCGCGCTGGGCCGGCTGGCTCCCGCGGTGGGTGCCGCCGCCGAGGCCGGTGACCCGGTGGCCGCCCGGATCTGCGCGGCCGCCGCCGATCGTCTGCTGCACACCCTCGACAGCGTCGGGCCGCCACCCGGCGCTGTCGTGGTGCTGGCCGGCTCGGTGCTGCTCGCATCCGGGCCGGTCGGACGGGCGGTGCGCGCCGGGCTGAGGACGCGCACCTCCGTCGGGCCCCGCCCGGCGCTCGACGGCGCCGGCGGGGCCGCTGCCCTGGCAGTCGCCCGGCTCACCGGCGTCCCCGTGTCGCCGGTGATGCACGCGCGGCTGACCGGCAGTCCCGTGTGGTGACTCGGGGTTCGCAGTGAACCCCCGATCATCACGGGGGGACTGCCCCCCGGGGCGGGCAGCGCTCATGTGCCGATCCGGGAGTAGAGCAGGTGGGGCCGGCGCTGTCGCTCGAACGCCGCCAGCTCGGCGGACCACGCCCCGGTCACCTCGTCGGCCGTCGCCCCCGCGTCGATCATCGTGCGCAGCCGCGACGACCCGGTGAGCAGGTCGATGAAGTGCCGGCTGCCGTCCAGCCGCCAGGCGAACGCCGCTTCTTTGCGGGCCTCGACCAGCATGCCGACCGCCGTGCGGATCGGGTCGAACACGGCCTGCTCGGTCACCTTCACCTCGATCCCGGCGCACAGCCGGCCGGCGAACTTGCCGAAGGTGGGCGTGAAGTAGGCCTCGCGGAACTCGGCGCCGGGCAGGTCCAGCGCCACCACCCGGTCGCACCAGCGGTAGTCGAAGTCGGGCCCGCCGATCAGCTCGAACGGCCGGGTGGTCCCGCGGCCCTCGGACAGCGACGCCACGCCCTCGAACATCCCGGTGCCCGGATAGACCACCGCGGTCTCCGGGGTGGGCATGTTCGGGCTGGGCAGCACCCACGGCAGGTCGGTGTCGCCGGCCCGCAGCCGCCCGGCCCAGCCGGTGCACCGGATCACCTCGAGCCGCACCTGGCCGGACAGGAACTCGCCGTTGTAGAACCGGGCCAGTTCGCCGACCGTCATGCCGTGCTGCTGCACGATGGCGAGCCGGCCCACGCCGGAGGTGAAGCCGTCGGTCATCATCGGGCCGTACGCCCGGCCGCCGATCGGGTTGGGCCGGTCCAGCACCACGTAGCGCAGGCCGAGCCGGGCGGCCGCGGCCATCGAGTCGTACAGCGTGTAGATGTAGGTGTAGAACCGGGCGCCGACGTCCTGGATGTCGAAGACCACGGTGCGCACGCCGGATGCGGTGAACATCTGGTCCCACTTGCCGGCCGTCGCGAGATAGGCGTCGTACACCGTCAGCCCGGTGCGGGCGTCGATGCCGGTGCCCTCGCTGCCGCCGGCCTGGGCCGACCCGCGGAAGCCGTGCTCCGGCCCGAAGACGCCGCCGATGGTCACCCCGTCGGCGTGCATCCGGTCCACCAGGTGCCGGTAGGAGCGGTCCACGGCGGTCGGGTTGGAGACCACCCCGACCCGCTCGCCCTCGACGACGTCCCAGCCGGTGGCGGCGAGCCGGTCCATCCCGGTGCGCACCGGCACGCGGGGGAGCAGGCCGGGTTTCGCGGCCGCCGCTTGTCCGGGGAGCCCGGCGGCGGCCGCCCCGGCTGCCCCGGCCACCAGCAGGCCGCGCCGTTTCACCGGACCCGCCAGGTCAGCCCGTGGCCGTACGGGTACCGCCCGGGGATCTCCACCGGCAGCTTTCCCCGCGGCGGCACGGCGCCGGTCAGCACCCGGGCGAGGGATTCCATGGCGACTCCGGTGTAGCTGTAGGTGGCCAGGTACGTGCTGACGCCCGGCAGCGACACGATGTCGTACGGGTTGCGCACGGCCACCACCACGACCGGTTTCCCGGTGTCGAGCAGCGCCGCCACCAGGGCCTGTTGCTTGGCGTCAGTGGCATTGTGGGTGAGCACGACGGTGAGATCCGCGGATTCGGCAGCGGTCACCACTTCGGCGACCTTCGCGTCGTCCGGCGCGTTGGCGGGCAGCGGTGTGCCGCCCAGCGCCGCCGCCAGCACGGCCACGGTGTCGTGGGTGCTGGAGTTCCATCCGGTGACCAGCACCGATCTGCCCGCGCCGGACCAGGGCAGCAGGCCGGCGTCGTTGCGGATCGCGGTCACCGTGCGGTCGGTGACGGATCTGGCGACCCGCAGGTGCGCGGCCGACCCGACCGTGCGCTCGGCCGCCGCCGGGTCGGCCGGTCCACGGGTCAGCAGGCCGCGCCGCTGCTTCATGGTCAGGATCCGGCGCACCGACTCGTCGATGCGGGCCTCGGTGAGCTCGCCGGCGGCCACCGCGCGCAGCACGGCGTCGAAGGCCACCGGCAGGTCCGGCGGCATCAGCAGCATGTCGACGCCGGCCTTGAGGGCGAGCACCGGCACCCGGTCGTCGCCGTACTTCTGGCGCACCCCGGCCATCTCCAGGGAGTCGGTGACGATCACGCCGCGGTAGCCCAGCTCGCCGCGGAGCAGCCCGGTGATGATCGGTTTCGACAGGGTGGCCGGATCGCCGGCCGGGTCGAGCGCCGGGACCACGATGTGCGCGCTCATGACGGTGTCCGCGCCGGCCGCGATCGCGGCGCGGAACGGCGGCGCGTCGACGCGGTCCCACTCCGCGCGGGTGTGCGTGATCACCGGCAGTCCGGTGTGGCTGTCGGTGGCGGTGTCGCCGTGCCCGGGGAAGTGCTTGGCGGACGCCGAGATGCCGGCGCCGAGCTGGAGCCCGGCGATCTGGCTCGCGGTGAGCGCGGCGGCCAGGCCGGGGTCGCTGCCGAACGAGCGCACCCCGATCACCGGGTTGGCCGGGTTGACGTTGACGTCGGCCACCGGGGCCCAGGCCTGGTTGATCCCGACCGCCCGCAGCTCGGCGCCGGTGACCTGCCCGGCACGGAAGGCGTCGACGGGGCTGCGGCCGGCGCCGAGCGCCATCCCGCCGGGGAACCGGGTGGCCGGCGCCGGCATCCGGCTGACCACGCCGTGTTCCTGGTCGGTGGAGATGGTGAGCGGCACCGCCGCGGCGGCCTGCAGCCCGTTGTTGAGCGTGGCGATCTGGCGCGGGTTCTGCAGGCTGTTGGTCCAGGCGAAGTGGACGACCCCGCCGAGGTGGTATTTCGCGACCACCTCGGCGGGGGTGTCCACCCTGAAGAGGCGGCGGTTGACCGCGGCGTCGGCGGCCGACGGGGCGGTCGCGTCGGCGCCGTACGCATACGTGGTGAAGAGCTGGCCGACCTTCTGCGGCAGCGTCATCCGGGCGAGCAGGGTGTCGATCGGGGAGGATGCGGCGCTCGGGGCAGCCGGGATGGTCACTCCCAGGGCGATGAGAGCGAGGAAGGCCACCGTACGCGTTCGCATGGTGCCCGAAGGTAGCCGTGTCACGGTGCGATGGCAATAAGCTTCACGACCCTTGCATGTCGCGAAGGAAACATTCATTCTCGACTGATCGGCGGATAGAGAGGCGTTGATGACCAGGTTGTGGTGGATGGTCGCGCTCGGTGTGACGGCTTGTCTCGTCGCGGGTGCGCCGGCGTCGGCTGCCGTGCCGGTGCCCGTGGTGGGGCCGGCCGACATCCGGTTCCGGCACGACGTGCTGCGCGCCGGTGACCCGCGCCAGGCCGGCCTGCTCCCCGGCCCGGTCGCGGCGATGCCCAGCCTGGCCTCGGCATATCTGGCGCCCACCCCCGACCACCCCGGCCGGCCGGCCTACGCGGGTGCCACCGTGCTCGCCGCCCGCCACGGCGTCGTGGTGTCGCGGTTCGCGGTCGGCGACGCGGTCCGCTACGCCGCCGGGCCCGGCGGGATCGCCGAGCTGCCGCCGCAGCAGCGCGTCCCGGCCCGCACCGACACGCTGTGGGACCTCGCCTCCATCTCCAAGCTCTTCACCACCATCGTGGTTCTCCAGCAGGCCGAGGCCGGCCGGCTGGATCTGGACGCGCCGGTCGCGGACTCGGTCCCGGAGTTCGCGGCCGGCGGCAAGCAGGCGGTGACGGCCCGGCACCTGCTCACCCACACCTCCGGGCTGCCCGCGTTCCGGCCGTTCCACAGCAGCCATCCCACGCCCGCGACGCGGCTCGCCGCCGCCCTGGCCACACCGGTCACCGACGGCACCACGCCCGGCCGGCAGTACACCTATTCCGACATCGGGCTGATCGCCCTCGGCGTGCTGGTCGAGCGGGTCACCGGCAAGCCGCTGGCGGACGCGGTCGCCGACGGCGTCACCGGCCCGCTGCGGATGCGCGACACCGGCTACCGGCCGGACCCGCGGCGGCTCGACCGGATCGCCGCCACCGAATATCAGCCCGCGGTGAACCGTGGCGTGGTGCGGGGCGAGGTGCACGACGAGAACGCCTGGGCGCTGGGCGGCGTCGCCGGGCACGCCGGGATCTTCTCCACCGCCGATGACCTGGCATTGCTGTGCCAGACGCTGCTGAACGGCGGCTCCTACCGGGGCGTGCGCATCCTCAGCGCGCGGACGGTCCGGCAGGCACTGGCCGACTACAACGCCGACCTGCTCCCGCAGCAGCCGGACAGCTCCCGCGGCCTCGGCTTCGAGCTGGCCAAACACGTCTACATGGACGGCATGACCTCGCCGGTCACGTTCGGGCACACCGGATTCACCGGCACGTCCGTCGTGATCGACCCGTTGGAGCAGTCGTTCCTGATCCTGCTGAGCAACCGGGTGCATCCCGACCGGTCGTGGGCGAGCATCCACGTCGCACGGCGCGCTCTGGCGCGTACCTTCGCCGCCGCCCACCGGATCCCCGCACCTGCCGGCGGCGGGTCACCCTGGCGGACCGAGACGCGCGACAGCGCGATCATGACGTTGACCGCGCCGCTGCGGCGCGCGGCGGGCGAGCGGGCGCAAGCTCGATTCCTGCTGTGGTACGACACTGAGCCCGGATTCGACACGGTGCTGGTCGAGTCGTCGGCGGACGGTGTGGCCTGGGCGCCCGTCCCGATGCTGCTCAGCGCCGGCCGCGAGCCGGTGACCAGCGGCGGGACGCTCACCGGCTTCGGCGGCCGGCACTGGTGGCGGGTCACCGCGGACGTCCCGCCCGGCACCGGCCGGCTGCGCGTCAGCTATCGCACCGACGCCGCCTCGCAGGGCCGCGGCGTCCTGCTCGACCGGCTCCGGGTGACCGAGCCCGGAGCGATCCTCCTCGACGGCGCGTCCAGCTTCGCCGCCGACGGCTGGAACCGTGACGACTGACAGGCGGGAGCCGACGATGGGAAACCGGATCAGCCGGCGCGGGCTGCTCCAGGGCGCGGCGGGCGCCGCCGCCGCGAGCACGCTGACCGGGTGTGCGCTGGGCGGCGGCGACGACGCGACCGAGGGCGCCGAGGGCGAGGCCAGCGCGGAGAACCCGCTCGGCGTGAAGCCGGACGCGCCGCTCGAGGTGGTCATCTTCAACGGCGGCTTCGGCGAGGAGTACGCGAAGGCGCACCAGGCGATGTACGTGCAGCGGCACCCGAAGGCGGAGATCAAGCACTCGGCCACCCAGCAGATCGCCGAGACGCTGCAGCCGCGCTTCGTGGCCGGCGACCCGCCGGACGTGGTGAACAACTCCGGCGGCAGCCAGATCGACTTCAACGGGCTGGTCTCCCAGCACGCGCTGACCGACCTCGGTGAGCTGCTCGACGCCCCGAGTCTGGACGACCCGGCGACGAAGGTCCGGGACACCCTGCTGCCCGGCATCGTGGACGTCGGCTCGTACGACGGCAAGTTCATGGCTCTCAACTACGCCTATTCCGCGTACGGCATCTGGTACTCGGAAAAGCTGTTCGAGGCGAGGGGCTGGGCGTACCCGAAGACCTGGGACCAGATGATCGCGCTCTGCAAGCAGATCAAGGCGGCCGGCATCGCGCCCTGGACCTATCCGGGCAAGCACGCCCGCTACATGAGCTGGCCGATCCTGGCCGCCGCCGGGAAGTCGGGCGGCCTCGGCGTGATCACGGCGATCGACAACCTGGAACCGAACGCCTGGAAGCACGAGGCGGTGCGCGCCGCCGCCGAGGCCTACTACCAGCTCGCCGTGGACGGCTATCTGCAGCCGGGCGCCGAGGGCATGGACCACATCCAGTCGCAGACCGAGTGGTGCCGGGGCAACGCCGCCTTCCTGTCCTGCGGCTCCTGGCTGGAGAACGAGCAGAAATCGGTCACCCCGCCGGACTTCCGGATGGCCGTCGCGCCCACGCCCGCGCTCTCCACCGGCGAGGCGATGCCGTTCGAGGCGTTCCGGGGCACCGGCAGTGAGCCGTTCATCGTGCCGGCCAAGGCCAAGAACGTCCGTGGCGGCCTGGAATACCTGCGGGTCATGCTGTCGCGGCAGGGCGCCGCCGACTTCACCCGCAAGGTCAGCAGCCTCACCTGTGTGCGGGGCGCCGCGCAGGGCGTCGAGCTGGGGCCGGGTCTCACGTCGGTCACCCGGCTGATCGACGCCTCGAACGGCGGTGCGTTCACCTGGCTGTACTCGTCGTACTACCGCAAACTCGAACGTGAGCGGGTGAACGCGGCCACCGCCGACCTGTTCGCCCGGCGGATCACCGCGGCCCAGTGGTGCGACAAGGTGCAGCAGTCCGCCGACGAGTTCGCCCGGGATCCCGCGGTCAAGAAATACAAGCGGGCCTGACGTGCGCGGCAAGCGGCTGTTCATCGCCGTCTTCCTGATACCGCCGCTGCTGCTCTACGGCGTCTTCGTCGTCTCGCCGTACGCGCAGGTGTTCCCGATCGCCGGGACGAACTGGACGGGCCTGTCGCCGTCCTACGAGTTCGTCGGCACCGACAACTTCCGGCGGCTGCTCGCCGACGGCTACTTCTGGAACGCCCTGCGCCACAACGGGCTGCTGCTCCTGCTGCTCCCGGCGGCCACCATCCTGCTCGGCCTGTTCTTCGCCTCGATGATCAGCGTCGGCGGCCGGGCCGGCCGGGCCGGCGTGCACGGCGTCCGCGGGGCCGGGTTCTACCGCGTCGTCTACTTCTTCCCGCAGGTGCTGTCGGTGGCGATCATCGGGGTGCTCTGGAAGGAGATGTACGCGCCGCACACCGGCATGATCAACGGTGCGTTGCGGGCGGTGGGGCTGGACGCTCTGGCGGTGGCGTGGCTGGGTGACCCGCGGTTCGCGTTCTGGTGCGTGCTCGGCGTGCTGATCTGGATGAACGTGGGTTTCTACGTGGTCCTGTTCAGCGCGGCCATGCAGTCGATCCCGCGCGATCTTTACGAGGCGGCGCTGCTCGACGGGGCGAGCCGCGGCACCACGCTGGTCCGGATCACGGTGCCGCTGGTGTGGGACACCATCCAGGTGGCCTGGGTCTATCTGGCCATCATCGCGATCGACGGGTTCGCGGTCGTGCAGATCATCACCGACGGCGGGCCGGGCTCGTCGTCCGACGTCGTCGGCCTGCGGCTCTACCGGACCGCCTTCGCCGACGGCCAGTTCGGGTACGCGTCGGCCATCGGCGTGGCGATGTTCTTCCTGACGCTGACGGTGGCCGTGATGTTCCTGCGGGTCACCCGCCGCGATCGGGTGGAGTTGTGACGGCGGTCCTCACCCGGTCCCCGGACCGGCAGCAGGCGCCGGCGCCTGCTGCACCCGGCCGGGTGGTGCCGGCCCTGTCCCACGCGTTCCTGGCCGTCTGGGCGCTGCTCACCACGGTGCCGCTGGCCTGGGCGGTGCTCAGCTCGTTCAAGAGCGACAACGAGATCCTCACCGACCCTTGGGGCCTGCCCGCGGAGCTGCGCTGGGAGAACTGGGGCCGCGCCTGGAACGAGGCGCACATCGGGCGATACTTTCTGAACAGCGCCGTCGTGGTGACCGGCGCGCTCGCGCTCACCATGCTGCTCGGCGCCATGGCGGCGTACGTGCTGGCCCGATACCAATTCCGCGGCAGCCGGATCGTCTACTTCGCCTTCGTCGGCGGCATGATGTTCCCGGTCTTCCTGGCCCTGGTGCCGCTCTTCTTCGTGGTGCGCGACCTGGGCCTGCTCGGCACCCTGCCCGGCCTGACGCTGGTGTACGCGGCGTACTCGCTGCCGTTCACGGTGTTCTTCCTGACCGCGTTCTTCCGCACCCTGCCCGGTTCGGTCGCCGAGGCCGCGATGGTCGACGGGTGCGGGCACTTCGGGCTGTTCTTCCGGGTGATGCTGCCGATGGCCCGGCCGGGGCTGGTCAGCGTCGGCATCTTCAACTTCCTGTTCCAGTGGAACCAGTACGTCCTGCCCATCGTGCTCATGCAGGGCGAGGGCGCGCAGCGCCGGTGGGTGCTGGCGCAGGGGCTCACCGCGCTGGCGGTCAACGAGGGCTATAGGGGCGACTTCAGCGGGCTGTTCGCGGGGATGACGATCGCGATGCTGCCGGTCCTCGCCGGTTATCTGGTGTTCCACCGGCAGGTGCAGAGCGGGCTGGCCGCGGGACAGCTCCGGTGACCGGGCCGGGCGGCGAAGTTCAAGCGGCGCGGCCGGCGCCGCTGAGGGGACCGGCTGTCAGCCGAACGGGGTACGACGTCACCCGCAACGTGGTCGCCGACCGTTGCCGCGAGTTCCTAGAGTCACGGTCATGCGGGGGATCGGTGCACTGGTGGCGGCGGGGTTACTGCTGCTCGCCGGGTGTGGCACCGCGCCCCGGGCACAAGCCGCGGCCCCGGCCACCACCCCGGCGCCCGGCCCCCGCGTCGTGTCGCGCGTCGTGCAGTTCGCCCGCGGCGCCGACCGCCCGCTGCCCACCACGCTCTGGTACCCCGCCGGCCCCGGCGGCGCCGGGATCGCGGCCGGCCGGCATCCGATCGTGGTGTTCAGCCACGGGCTCGGCGGCCTGCCCGAGCAGTTCGCGCCGCTGGCCACCGGCTGGGCGCAAGCCGGTTACGTCGTCGCGGCCCCCGCCTATCCGCACACCAACGCTCGGGTGGAGGTCGATGCCCGCGACGTGCGCCGGCAGCCCGCCGACGCGGCGTACGTGCTGCGGCAGCTCGCCACCGGTGACCTCGCGCCGCACCTGGACAGCGGCCGGGTCGCGGCCGTGGGTTTCTCGGCCGGCGGGACCACCACGTTGGGCCTGCTGCGCCGGGGCCACTCGCCGGCCCTGCGCGCGGCCGTGTCGGTGGCCGGGCGCAGGCCGCCCACCGCGTTCGCCGGGCCGGGCGCCCCGGTGTTGTTCCTGCACGGCGACAAGGATCAGGTGGTTCCGCTCGAAGCCGGCCGGGCCGCGTACGAGGCGGTGCCGTGGCCGAAGCAGTTCGTCCGGATCCCCGGCGCCGGGCACGGGCAGTACCTGAATCCCGGCCATCCGGCGTACCCGTCGGTGTCCGCCCGGATCCTGGCCTTCCTCCAGAAGCACGTTCCCGTGGGCGGGCCGCGACCGGCGAGGCCGCGGCCCTCTCCCGAGGCTTACTCGCTGGTGCAGACCGTGCCGTTGAGCGTGAACACCGTCGGCAGCACGTTCGGCCCGCTGTAGGAGCCGACGAAGCCGGCCGACGTGGACGCGCCCGCCGCCAGGCTGCCGTCGCTGGTCACCCGGACCGTGCGGCCGCTCTGCGTCCAGGTGGCGCTCCACCCGCTGCTGACGCTCTGCCATCCGGTCGGCCAGGTGAACGCGAGCGTCCACCCGTTCACGGCGGCGGCCGCGTTGTTGGTGATGTCGACCTGGCCGACGTACCCGTTGCCCCAGTCGTTGGTGTCGCGGAACTTCACCGTGCAGGCCGCGCCGGCCGGGGTGCCGGTGGTGAAGGTCAGCGGCGGCGACGCGGCGGAGAGCCGCCCGGCGCCGTCGCGGGCCAGCACGTTGATCGTGTACCGGCGGCCCGGGTCGAGGTTGCGCACGGTCAGCGAGGTGCCGGTGGTTTCGCCGAGCAGTTCGCTGATGCCGCCGTTCTGCCGGTACACCTCGTACTTGACGCCGCTCGCCGGCGCCGGCCAGGAGATTGTCGCGGTGCGGTCGGTCACAATCGCGGTGGGCCGGGCCGGTGCCTTCGGCACGGCGGTCTCGGTGCGGGCCGGGCGCAGGGTCACCACCTTGATCTCGTACGGGGCGAGTGTCTGCGTGGCTGCGCTGCCGGCCTGGGTGGTGCTGATCCCGTCGTCCCCGTTGCCGAAGCTGGCGACCGTCGCGGCGCCGGCCGCCGGCGCGAAGCCGTGGTAGTTCAGCGCCACCGTGTGCGCCGCCGCCGCATCCTTGTTGATCAGCAGCACCGCCACCTCGCCGTCGGCCCGCCGCACGGCGTGCGCGCTGACCAGTTCGTTGTCGGTGCCGGTGCCGACGAACCGGTCACCGGAGCGGGCGAAGTCGCCGACCATCGACAGGGCGTGGTACGGCGCGAACGGCGTGTTGAGCGGTGGCTGGCAGACGGTGTTGTCGGCGTTGCAGTTGCCGCTGGAGAGCAGCCCGTAGTCCTGGTAGTCGGTGTGCCCGGCCACCTCGGAGACGGTGCCCATGCCGTTGTGGACGTTCCACCAGTGCACGGTGAAGACGCCCTGGGCGAGCAGGCCGCTGTAGACGTCGGCCAGGAACAGCGCGCCCGGCTGGGTGTTGCGGCCCACCTCGACGTTCGTCTCGGTCATGCTGATGCCGATCCGGCCGGTGTGGTCGCCGGCGTACTGCGCGAGCTGCTGCCGCAGCAGCTGGACGGCGTCCGGGATGTGCGCGGTCCGGGCGAGCGTCTCGGCCGGCGTGCTGCCGCCCGGGTACCAGTGCACGTCCACGAAGTCGATGGCCGAGCCGGCCCGGGTGAGCACCTCGGCGTTCCAGCTGCCGGTGTCGCCCGGTCCGACGATGGCGTCCGGCCAGTTGCCGGGCATGGTCAGCACGGCACCGATCTTGATGGTGGGGTCGACGGCCTTCATCGCCTCGGCGTACGCGACGACGGTCGCCGCGTACTCCTTGGGGCTCTTGTCGGCGTGTTCGTCGGCCTCCCAGGCCGAGCCGTAGTGGCCGTTGCCGTAGTTCTCGTTGCCGATGGTCCAGTACGTCGCGTCGTAGTCCTTGGTGATGTTGGCGTACCGCACCCAGTCGGCCGCTTCCTGGGCGGTGCCGGTGCCGTAGTTGGCGATGATCATCGGTTCGGCACCGGTCCGTCGCGCGCCGGCCATGAACGTGTCGAAGTCGGTGTTCGGCGCGACGTAGCCGCCGGGCGCGGTGTGGTCGCGCCAGTGGTAGATGTCGGCGTAGGACCCGCCGGGGTAGCGCACCATCTTCACGCCGGCGTCGCCGAGCAGGTCGGCGACGGCCGGGGTGCCGAGTTGGGAGTCCCAGATGGCGTGGTTGACGCCGACGGCGACGTCACCGACGGTGGCGAGCCCGGCCCGGACGTCCACGTCGACGCGGGTGTCGGTGGCGGGGACGGCGGCGAGGGCGCCGGGTGGCGCCGGGGCGAGGGCGGCGATCGCCGCGAGCAGGACGGTGCTCGCGAGCGCGCGCCACGGACGGGGTTGGTGCACGACGGCCTCCTGGACTGAGGTGTGGGAGCGCTCCCATCCTCCGGCCGGGAAAAGAAGCCTGTCAATGAGTTCGGCGGTTCCGGTAGTGCTGCATGATGAGCGCGGTGGCGCAGGCCAGGGCGACCAGCCCGAACGCCGCACTGAGCAGGACGCTGAAGCCCATCGTCGAGGTGGCGGCGTTCGCGGCCAGGCTGACGATCAACAACAGCCACAGCACCGGGCGCAGTACGCCCCACGGCTCACGGTGCGAGCGGGTTTCGGTGGTGGACGGCTCGGCGATGCGGTACGGATCAGTCATGCCGGTAACGCTATGAGCCGCCAGGCCCGCGAACGATCCCGCCAGCTCGCCTCCTTGTAGTACAGCCTGCTGTACTTCGCCCGGCCGCCGCGACCTCTATCGTCTGTCGGATGCCACCGCGGATGATCCGGAGACTGCGCGTCGTCGTCGACGCGCTGGAGACCGTCGTCGGTGGCCTCGGCACCTCACTGCTCGCGCTGGCGGCGCTGCTCTGGGCGGCCTCGGTCGCGGTCGCGTGCCTGGTCGGGGTGGGCCTGCTGTTCGTGCCGACGGTCTTGCGGGCGGTCCGGGCGGTCGCCGACCGGGAACGGGCCCGGCTCACCCGCCGCGGGCCCGAGGTGATCGGGCCGCCGCCGCTGCCGGCGACCACCCGCGAGGCCGTGCGTGACCCCACGGTGCGCCGCGAGCTGGCGTGGACGGCCGTGCACGGCACGGCCGGGCTGCTGGTCGGGTTCTTCGGCCTCTCGCTGCCGCTGTACGCCGTGCAGTACGCGACCTATCCGCTCTGGTACTGGACGCTCGACCCCGCGCTGGGCGGGCCCGGCTTCATCGGCTGGCGCATCGACGGGCTCGGCGACGCCCTGGTGGTCGGCCTGATCGGGGTGGTGTTCGCGGTCGCCGCGGTGACCCTCGGCCCGGCCGTCGGGCGGCTGCAGGGGCTCCCCGGCCGGCGGCTGCTGCCACCGGCCGGCGACGTCGACCTGTCGCTGCGGGTGGCCGAGCTGACCGCCACCCGCGCCGCCGCCCTGGACGCGCACGCCGTCGAGCTGCGCCGCATCGAGCGGGCCCTGCACGACGGCACGCAGAACCGTCTGGTCGCGCTCACCGTGCTGGTCGGGGCCGCCCGCCGGGCCCGGGAACGCAACCCGGACGCGCTCGGCGACATCCTGGACCGGGCGCAGGAGGCCACCGAGCAGGCGCTGGCCGAGTTGCGCGCGGTCGTGCGCAGCATCCTGCCGCCGGTGCTCGACGACCGTGGCCTGGCCGGGGCGCTGGCCGGCCTGGCCGGCACCTGCCCGGTGCCGTGCCGGGCCGAGGTCGACGTGCCCGGCCGGTGCGCGGTGTCCGTCGAGGCCACCGCGTACTTCGTGGTGGCCGAGGCGCTGACCAACGTCGCCAAGCACAGCGGCGCGACCACGGCGTCGGTGACCGTGCGGCGCGTCGACGACCGCCTGCGCATCCTGGTCAGCGACGACGGGCGCGGCGGCGCGGACGAGGCGGGCGGCTCCGGGCTGGCCGGCATCCGCCGCCGGGTCGAGGCCTACGATGGCCGCTTCATGGTGACGAGCCCACCGGGTGGGCCGACGACGATGGACGTGGAGCTGCCGTGCGGATCGTGATCGCCGAGGACGAGCCCCTGCTGCGCGAAGGGCTGGCGCTGCTGTTGCGCGCCGAAGGGCTGGAGGTGGTCGCCACCACCGACGGGCCCGGCAAATTCCTCGCCGCGGTCGACGAGTACCGCCCGGACGTCGCCATCGTCGACGTGCGGATGCCGCCCACCCACACCGACGAGGGCATCGTGGCCGCGGTCGAGGCCCGGCGCCGGCAGCCGGGGATCGCCGTGCTGGTGCTCTCCGCCTATGTCGAGCAGGCCTTCGCCACCGACCTGCTGGCCGGCGGCGCCGCCGGGCTCGGCTATCTGCTCAAGGAGCGGGTGGGCCGGGTCGAGGAGTTCCTCGCCGCGCTGCACCGGGTGGCCGGCGGCGGTACGGCCGTCGACCCCGAGGTGGTCGGCCAGCTGCTGGCCCGCTCCCGCCCGAACAGCACGCTGACCCGGCTCAGCCCGCGCGAGCGCGACGTGCTCGCGCTGATGGCCGAGGGCCTGGGCAACACCGCGATCGCGGCGAAGCTGTTCGTCACCGAGGGCGCCGTGCACAAGCACATCCGCAGCATCTTCGCCAAGTTGGACCTGGCGCCGGACGACGCCGCGGACCGCCGGGTCACCGCCGTGCTGCGCTACCTCAAAGAGGCCTGAGAGGGATGCTCTGAAACGAGGCACTCGGCTCGCCCATCGGCAAATAATGGACAAATGGCACGTATCGCAGGGCGCGACTATCGTCAGGTGCTGGATCTCGCTGTCGCGCTGGTGGACGGCCTGCGGGCCGACGGCTACCCGACGATGATCGCCGGTCAGCTGAACGCGTGCCTGCGCGGCACCGCCACGCTGTTCATGAACGGGTTCAACCCGGCCGCCCGCACCATCGCCGGGGTCGCGTGCGCGCCCGGGGAGGTCGCCACCATCCCGTGGGCCGAACGCGCCCGCGTGTACGGCGCCCAGCATCCCCTCGCGCACGCCTTCGCCGCGCAGCGGGATCCGAGCCCGCTGACCGTCAGCGACGTCGTCGCACCCTCCGCGTGGCGAGCGACGCAGACGTACGACTCCTGCGATCAGGACCTGGACGGCGGCACCCGGCATCTGGCCATCCCGCTGCCCGCGCCGGTAGGCGTCGCGACCGCCTTCATCATCTGCCGCTCGGGGCGCGACTTCACCGACCGGGAACGTGACCTGGCCACGGCGATCCAGCCGCTGGTGATCGGTGTCGGCCGCCAGCTCGGCGAGGCCCGGCGCCTGCGCGAGTCGGCGGGCGCGCCGGAACCGGGCGCCGATTTCGGCCTGACGCCGCGCGAGCTCACCGTGCTGGCCCTGCTCGGCGACGGTCTGCCGACCGCGGCGGTCGCCCGCCGGTTGCTCATCTCGGGGCACACCGTCAACAAGCACCTGGAGAACGCGTACCGCAAGTGCGGGACGCGGGACCGACTGACTACGTTGCTGCTCCTGCGCCGCTTCGGGGTGCTGCCGCCGGCTGCGCGGCACTGACCGGCAAAATGCCGAGTTCCTGGGCGAGCAGCACGGTGTGCACGCGGTCCCGGGTGCCGAGTTTGCGATAGAGCCGCTCCAGATGTTTCTCGAACGTCCGCGCGGAGATCTCCAGGCGGCGGCCCGCGGCCGCGGCAGTGAGACCGTCAGCTGTCGCGCGGAGGACGGCGAGTTCCCGGGGCGTCAGCCGGGGGCGGTCCGGCTGGTGGACGTGGCGCCTGAGGCTGTGCAACAACGGCAGTAGGCACTGCGCCACCTCCAGGTCGCCCGCGTCGAACCGCCGGTGCGCCCGGCACACGACCAGAATGCTGTTGGCGGACGCCGGCAACGCCACGTGGTGAGCGGTGCCGCCGGAACAGGGACTTCCGCGCCACTCCCGCGCGTCTCCGGCGATGCTGCCCTCAGGAAAAGCGTCGTGGCCGGCGGGCATCCAGACGCCGGCCCGCGGCGGAGTGACGCCCTCGACATGCACACTCGCGGTGCCGCCCAGACACGCGGCGACGATCGGGGGGACAGCCGCCCAGGAAGTTCCGGCGCCGACTTGCTGAAGCAGCGTGGTGGCGCCGTCGAGCGCCCGTCGATAGCTGTCGGTCACTGCCCAGCTCCGTACGTAATCCTGCTAATAGCCCTATAAAACCACTTTTGCCAGGCTTGTTGGGGCAACCCCTGCGGACCCACGTCAAGAGAGGCGAAAGACCCATGAGATTCACACCGAGGAGTTCGCGCACGAGGGCGGTGGTGGCAGGCCTCGCGGCTCTGTCCACGCTGACCGGCGCGTCCGGCGCGAAGCCCGGTCCCGAGACCGAAGCCCTGAATCGGTACATCGTCGGGCTGCCGGCGCTCACCGCGACAACGGCCGCCGACAATCCGGCCGGGCCCACCACCACGTCGACCGCGGTGGTCGACCAGATCAGGTACCAGTGCCAGACCACGCCCAAGACACTCACCGCTGATCCGGACGACATCGTCGCGCTCAACGCCGACGCGGGCAAACTCTGGCTCGGCGCGCTGCTGCAAGGATCCGGGTACGCGGGCGGCCCCGGATCCCTCGCCGAACTCCCGGTCCGGGACCGGGCACCGCTGACGATCTTCGCCGACCTCCCCGGGAAGGACATCAGCAAGACGGTCCAGGCGCCCACCGGAGCCACCGTCCAGCAGTCGATCAACGATCTGGTGGCCGAGGCGCAGAAGGAGAACGTCCAGCCGCCCGCCGTGTACAGCTACACCAGCGACGAGGCGCAGAGCACCGAGCAGGCGCTGCTGAACGCCGGCATCTCGGTGAAGTACCTCGGGGCGAAGGCGAGCGCCGCACTGGGGATCAGCCGGACGGCCGGCCACTCGAGTCTGCTGGTCACCGTCACCCAGCGGATGTTCACCGTCAGAGTGGTGAAGCCGGCCACGCCCGCCGGGTATTTCGGCAGGACGTTCACGATCGAGGACCTGAAGGAGCAGGAGGCTGCCGGGCGCATCGGCCCCGCCAATCCGCCGGTGGTCGTCTCGCAGATCGTCTACGGTCGCAAGCTGATCTACAGCGTCACGGCCAAATCGTCGGTGGAGAAACTCAAGGCGGCCGTGTCCCTGGCGTACGACGGTGGGGCGGCGTCCGGCAACGTGCAGGTGGACGCGGAGACGCAGGCGATCCTCAATTCCGCCCGGTACGGCGTCGTTGCGGTCGGCGGTGACGAGAGCGCCGCCCGGACGTTGATCGCCACCCACAAGATCGGCGACTACCTGAAGGAGATGAACTCCCTCAGCTCGGCCGTGCCGATCTCCTACCAGGTGGACAACGTCGTCAAGGACAGCGCCGCGGCGTTCTCCGAGACGACGAACTACAACCTCACCACCTGCTCGGTCGTGCCGACGCGGAGCGTGCGGGTCGGCACCGTGGTGCGGATCGAGGGCCTGCGGGGAGACGTCAAGGGGCCGTGCCGGAGCCCCTCGCTCTACGGCGCCCTGTACCTCAACGGCCAGCCGATCTGGGAGGCCGCCGACAAGAGGCCGTACGCACGTCCGGCCGGGCTGGGCGAGTTCAGCTTCGGCACTCTCAAGCCGATGCCGGTGGGCGCTCCGCTGCCGCCGAAGTACGAAGTTACACCGCAGGCAGGCGAGTACGCCCTTCTCAACACCCCTGGATCGGACACGATCACACTCACCGGAAACGTCACTCAGAGCGTGTGGATCGGCCACCATCCGGTCAACCTCTACGACGCGAAGATCACGTACCCGGTCACCTTCGGTGAACACATCGTCGAGGGCGGCAGCCCGAACTGCAAGGTAAACCTGAAGCTCAAACTGACCCGCGTCAAGGACCTGTACGACGACGTGCCCGAGGGCCGCCGGTCCGCATCCCGGTAGCGCCTGCTGTACCCCCGTTGGCCGGGTGGCTGCATTTTCCGGGCGCTCCGGTTCGGACAGGCTTCAGGGCATGTCGATTCGCACCGAGCCCGCCGTTCGCGTCCAGGGTCTCACCCGCACCTACCCCAGCGACGGGGCGCCCGTCCGGGCGCTGGCCGGCGTCGACGCCGACTTCGCGCGGGGCACCTTCACCGCGGTGATGGGCCCGTCCGGCTCCGGCAAGAGCACGCTGCTGCAGGTTGCGGCCGGTCTCGACCGGCCCACCGGTGGTCACGTCTGGATCGCCGGGACCGAGCTGTCCCGGCTGTCCGAGACCAAGCTGACCGAGCTGCGCCGCGACCGGATCGGCTTCGTCTTCCAGGCCTTCAACCTGATCGGCGCGCTCACCGTCGAGGAGAACATCGTGCTGCCGCTGCGCCTGTCCGGCGCCCGCCCGGACCGCGACTGGCTGGCCCGGGTGGTGGAGCGGGTCGGGCTCGGTGACCGGCTGCGGCACCGGCCGTCGGCGCTCTCCGGCGGCCAGCAGCAGCGGGTGGCGATCGCCCGGGCGCTCGCCACCCGGCCGGAGGTCATCTTCTGCGACGAGCCGACCGGCGCGCTGGACACCGGCACGGCCGCCGAGGTCCTGGCCCTGCTGCGCGACGTCGTCGACGAGCACGGGCAGACCGTCATCATGGTCACCCACGATCCGGTGGCCGCGTCGTACGCGGACCGGGTGATCGTCCTCGCCGACGGCCGGATCGTGCACGACATGCCGCAGCCGGGCGCCGACCGCATCGCCGAGCACCTGGCCGCCCTCGGCCGCCGGCGCCCGGCCCAGCAGGCCCCCGCCCGGCCGAGTTCCGTGCGGCACAGCGCCGCCGAGTTCGGCGCCCTGTGCCCGGGGGCCGAGCGATGATCTTCCCCGCGATCGCCACTGATCAGGACCGGGCACGCCCAGCGTGGATCGCTTCAGGGGCGGGCAGCGGCCGGCTGCGCCGCGTCGTGGACGGTGGGATGCCGCACGAGGAGGAGCACCAGGCCCGCCCCGATCAGGGCGGTCATTCCGGCCACGGTCAGGGTGGCGTTCAGGCCGTCGGCGAAGGCCGCCGGTTGGCCCTGGCCGTCGCTCACCCGGTCCGCGAAGATCGTGCCGAAGACTGCCACGCCGAGCGCGAAGCCGAGCTGACGGAATGTGTTCAGGGCGCCGCCTGCCATGCCGCTGCGTTCGCGGGGCACCTCGCCGAGCACCGCCGACGACAGCGAGGGCAGCACGGCGCCGACACCGATGCCGGCCACGATCAGGCCGGGGATCAGCACCCCGCCGGAGCTGTTCGCGTCCAGGCGGGCCTGCAACAGGTCGCCGGCCGCGATCAGGAGCAGGCCGAGGCCGACCGTCCAGCGGGGCGCGACGCGCTGCAGGAGGCGGCCGGCGGCCGCGCCGACGACGAGGGACGCGGCCGCCATCGGCAGGGCGCCGACCAGGCCCGCGTCGACCGGGCCGTTGCCGAGCACCTGCTGGAGCCAGACCGTGGTGAACGGGAGATAGGCGAAGGCGGCGGCCTGGGTGAGGAACGCCGCCACGATCAGCGCGGTGAACGAGCGACGGCGGAACAGCGACAGGTCCAGCATCGGGTGATCGGAGCGGCGCTCGGCCACGACGAACGCGAGCAGGGCGAGCAGACCGGCCGCAAACGCGGTGACGGCCGGGGTGTCGGTCCATCCGGCTTCGCCGGCGCGGATCAGCCCGTACGTCACAGTGCCGGCCGCCACGGTGAAGCTGATCGTGCCCGGCAGGTCGAAACGGCCGGCCCGGGGCGCTGTCGACTCGGCCACCCCGCGCACCGTGAACCAGGCCGCCGCCACGCAGATCGGCAGGTTGACCAGGAAGATCCAGCGCCAGCCGAAGTACTCGGTGAGCAACCCGCCGGCGAGTGGCCCGGCGGCCGCGGCGGCGCCGTTGACCGCGCCCCAGACGCCGAACGCGACACCCCGGTCCTTGCCGTGGTACGTCACGTTGAGCAGCGCCGCGGTGGTGGCGAACATGGCCGCACCGCCGGCGCCCTGCAGGATCCGGGCGGCGATCAGCGCCTGCTCGTTCGGGGCGACCGCGCACAGCAGCGAGGAGGCGGCGAACAGGCCGATCCCGGCGAGATAGGTGCGGCGGCGGCCGTACCGGTCGGCGAGCGAGCCGGCGCCGAGCAGCAGTGCGGCCAGCGCCAGGGCGTACCCGTCGAGGACCCATTGCAGGTCGGTGTAACCGGCCTCGAACGTCGCGCCGATCGTGGGCAACGCGACGACGACGATGGTGACGTCCACCAGCAGCAGGAAGGTGCCGAGGCAGACGGCGAGCAGGGGTGACCACTTGTGCATGCGGACGAGATTGCCCCCGATCCGGCGGCGATCGTTAGGCAGCTCAACACACTTTGCGGATTTCGACGTCGACTACCGTTGCGCTGGTGGAAATCGATGATCTGGACCGGCGGATCACGCACGCGCTGCGGATCAACGGCCGAGCCGGCTATCGCGAGATCGGCACGGTGCTCGGGGTCTCCGACCAGACGGTCGCCCGGCGCTATCGCCGGTTGCGCCAGGAGGCGGGGCTGCGGGTGGTCAGCCTGCCCAACCCCATCGAGCTGGGGTACGAGAGCTGGATGCTCCGTCTCCGCGCCGCACCGGACGCCGCCCCGCAGATCGCCGGGGCTCTGGCGCACCGGCCCGACACCGGCTGGGTGTCGATCACCTCGGGCGGCACCGAGATCACCTGCAACGTCCGGGTGCCGCGGACCGCCGACCGGGAGGCACTTCTGCTGCGCAAGCTCCCGCGCACCCCGCGCCTGGCCGCGGTCAGCGCACACTGCGTGATCCACCACTACGTCGGCGGCGCCGTGGGCCCGGACCGCCGCGACGACGCCCTCACCGCGTCCCAGATCGCGGCGCTGACGCCGTCCTGGCCGGCCGCCCAACACAGCGCCGCCCAACACAGCGCCGCCCAACACAGCGCCGCCCAACACAGCGCCGCCCAACACAGCGCCGCCCAACACAGCGC
>NZ_JBVYOQ010000039.1:0-71133 GCF_056134165.1 Actinoplanes sp. 13
GCTCAACTTCACACACTCCCGCCGCCAACCGCCCACGTGTGAAGTTCCGGTGCGTATGAGGGCTCAACTTCACACACGGGGTCAGGGCGTCGCCTCGGCGAGCAGGGCCACCCGGTAACCGGCGTCCCGCAACGCGCTGATCAGCGCCGACGAGTGCGCCGGCCCCCGCGTCTCCACCGAGAGCGCCACCTCCACCTCGCCGAAACTGAGCCGGGGACTCTGCCGTGAGTGGGCGACGTCCACGACGTTGGCCCGCTGCTCGGCGATCTCCCGCAGCAGCCGGACCAGCTGCCCCGGCCGGTCCGCGCAGCGCACCGCCAGCCGCAGGAACCGGCCCGCCGACGCCAGGCCGTGCTCGATCACCCGCAGCAGCAGCATCGGGTCGATGTTGCCGCCGGACAGGATCGCCACCACCGGCTCGCCCGCCGGCGGCGCCCAGGCGCCGGTCAGCAGCGCCGCCACCGCCGCCGCACCGGCCGGCTCGACCACCATCTTGTGCCGCTCCAACAGCACCAGCAACGCCCCGGACAGGTCCTCGTCGGTGACCGTCACGACCTCGTCGACCAGCTTCGCGACGTGTGCGAACGTCAGATCTCCCGGCCGCAGGACCGCGATGCCGTCCGCGATGGTCGCGCCCGAGTCCAGTTTTCGGGGCGCGCCGGCTGCCAGTGAGGGCGGGAACGCCGCAGCACCGCTCGCCTGCACCCCGACGATCCGGATGTCCGGCCGCACCGCCTTCGCGGCGACCGCCAGCCCGGAGATGAGCCCGCCGCCGCCGACCGCGGTCACGATCGTCGTCGCCTCCGGGCACTGCTCCAGGATCTCCAGCGCCACCGTGCCCTGGCCGGCGATCACGTCCGGGTGGTCGAACGGGTGGATCAGCACCGCACCCGTGCTGCGGGCGAACTCGTGCGCCGCCTCCAGAGCGTCGTCCACACTGGTCCCCGCGTACTCGACCGTCGCGCCGTACCCCTTGGTCGCGCTCACCTTCGGCAGCGGCGCGCCCTCCGGCATGAAGACCGTGGCCCGGATGCCGAGCAGGCCCGCCGCGAGCGCCACCCCCTGCGCGTGGTTTCCCGCGCTGGCGGCGACCACGCCGCGGGCACGTTCGGCGTCAGAGAGACGAGCGATTCTGGTGTACGCGCCACGCACCTTGTACGACCCGGCCCGCTGCTGGTTCTCGCACTTGAGCCAGACCGGCGCCCCGGTGATCTCGGTCAGCGGCCGTGACGTGATCAGCGGCGTCTCCAGGGCGACCCCGGTCAGCAGCGCACGGGCGGCTTCCACGTCAGCGAGGGTGAGCAAGTCCAGCGATCTCTCCGCAGCGGTCACGAACACCAATCGTGCCACCCCGCCGTCACGGCCCCGCACCGGTTGCCCACCGCACCAGCACCGCCCCACGCCGGCCGGTTCCCAGCGCTGCCCTGACCGCCGCGCGGCAGCCCGCACAGCCGGCCGGCCGCGCCCGGCTTGCGCTCAGCGCAGCTTCAAAGGGGCGCTGAGACATCTCCGGCGCCCGGCGCGCACGGCCCCCGCCGGGCGCACCGCCCCGCCGGGCGCACGGGCTCAGACGAGGGCGTGACGCTGCCAGGGGTTGAGCACCTCGAACTGGCCGGCGATCGACAGGAGCAGCAGCTCCGAGTCGGGCGGGCCGACCAGTTGGATCGCCACCGGCAGCCCGTCCGGCCGGAACCCGACCGGCACCACGATGGCCGGCAGCCCGGCGTAGTTCCACGGCGCCGCGTACGGCGCGTAAGAGGCGTTGGCCCACATGTTCCGGCGCCACGACTGCCCCGAGTACCGCAGGGCGGGCGGCGGCGCGAGCGCCAGTGCCGGGGTCAGCAGCACGTCGATCGAGCGGTCGGCGAAGAACTGGGTGGCCCGTTCCCGCCACGCGGCCCGCTGCTTCTCCCGGACCAGGCCGGCCCGCATGGCGGCCTTGCCCAGCCGGATGTGGTTGCGGGTGCGCGGCTGCAGGTCCCGCAGGTTCAGGCCCTCGGAGTTCACATAGGCGCCGGCGAACCACGTGGCCAGCACGCCGAGGGCCACCCCCTGCGGATAGCGCGGGTCCGCGGTGACGGTGTCGTGCCCCGCCTGCACCAGCAGTTTCGCGGCGGTGGCGACAGCCGTGGTGTTCGGCTCGTCCGGTTTGACACCGGCCACCGGCGACCGCAGCGACACCCCGATCCGCAGTTTCGACGGCTCCGTCAGCTTCACCGGGGCCTGCCCGGACAGCACCGAGAAGCCCAGTGCCGCGTCCGCCACCGTGGTGGTCAGCACGCCGTTCTCGGTCAGGCCGAACCAGTCCTTGTCGCCGAAGCCGACCGGCACCACGCCGCGGCCCGGCTTCAGCCCGACCAGGCCGCAGCAGGCCGCCGGGATCCGGATCGAGCCGAGCCCGTCGTTGCCCTGCGCGATCGGCACCAGCCCGGCCGCCACCGCCGCCGCGGAACCGCCGGACGACCCGCCCGGGGTCCGTTCCAGGTCCCACGGGTTGCGGGTCGCGCCGTCCGCGTCGTCGGTCACCGCCCAGAGGCCCATCTCCGGCATCTTGGTCACGCCCACGACCACCGCGCCCGCGCCGCGCAGCCGCCGGACCACCTCGTGGTCCTCCTCGGCGATCTCCGGCGTCCGGGCCGCCGCGGAACCGTGCCAGGTCGGCAGGCCGGCCACCGCGGTGTTCTCCTTGACCGCCACCGGCACACCGGCGAGCGGCAGGTTCGCCAGGTCCTCCTGGTCGTCGACCTTCTCCGCCTCGGTGATCGCCTCACCACCACGGACCACCCGGAACGCGCCGAGCGCCGGATCGGAGATGGCGATCTGCTCGAGGTGGTCGGCCACGACCTGGGTGGCGCTCGCGTCGCCGCGCCGCACTGCCCGGGCGATCTGCTTGGCGGTGGCTCCCACCCAGGTCGTCGAGTCCATGTGCTTCCAGATCTCCAGCGTCGTTCGTTATCCGAGCGCCTGCTCCAGGTCGGTGAGCAGATCGTCAACGGTTTCGATGCCGACAGACAGTCGCACGAGATCGGCGGGAACTTCAAGCGCTGAGCCCGCAGCCGACAGATGTGTCATCTGTCCCGGGTGCTCGATCAGCGATTCCACTCCGCCGAGCGACTCGGCGAGCACGAAGAGCTTCGTGCGGTTGCAGATCGCCATCGCCTGGTCCGGTCCGCCCGCCGCGCGGAACGAGACCATGCCGCCGAACCGGCTCATCTGCTTGGCCGCCGTCTCGTGACCGGGGTGCGTCTCCAGCCCCGGGTAGAGCACCTGCCCGACCGCCGGGTGCTCCCGCAGGTAACCCACGATCCGCTCCGCGTTGTCACAGTGCCGGTCCATCCGTACACCCAATGTCTTGATCCCGCGAAGGGTGAGCCAAGCGTCGAAAGGCCCGTTGACCGCGCCCATGGCGTTCTGGTGGAAGGCCAGTTCCTCGCCGAGGCCGGTATCCGCGGTGATCAGCGCGCCGCCCACCACGTCGGAGTGCCCGCCCAGGTACTTCGTGGTCGAGTGCACCACCACGTCGGCGCCCAGCGCGATCGGCTGCTGCAGGTACGGCGAGGCGAACGTGTTGTCCACGACCAGCATCGCGTCGTACTCGTGGGCCAGCCCACCCAGCGCGGCGATGTCGGCGATGTTGAGCAGCGGGTTGGTCGGCGTCTCCGCCCAGATCAGCCGGGTGTGCCCGGGACGGAACGCGGCACGCACCGCGTCCAGGTCGTCCAGCGGGACGGCGGTCCAGGCCAGGCCCCACCGCTCCAGGACCTTGGAGAAGAGCCGGAACGTGCCGCCGTACGCGTCGTTCGGGATGACGACATGATCACCGGGCCGGCAGACCGTACGCAGCAGGGTGTCCTCCGCCGCCAGGCCGCTCGCGAAAGCGAGCCCGCGCTGCCCGCCCTCGATCGCCGCCAGGCACTCCTGAAGCGCGTCGCGGGTCGGGTTCTGGGAGCGGCTGTACTCGTAGCCCAGACGGGGGGCGCCGACGGCGTCCTGGGCGTACGTGCTCGTCTGGTAAATGGGTGGCACGACCGCGCCGGTCCGCGGGTCCGGCTCCTGGCCGGCGTGGATGGCAAGGGTGTCGAACCCGTAGCTGTTAGCCGTCATGTTGCGCAAGGCTAGTCTCACGTGGTGGCCGACTGCGTGTTCTGTGGCATCGTGGCGGGAACCGTCCCGGCGTTCGTCGTTGCTTCCACCCCGTCGTTCCTGGCGTTCCTCGATGTCCGCCCGGTGTTCAAGGGCCACGTCCTGGTGGTCCCCCGCACGCACGTGGTCACGCTCCCGTCGCTGGACGCCGCCCTCCTGCCCGGATATTTCACGTTCGTGCAGCTGCTGTCGGCTGCCGTCCCGGCCGCGCTCGGCGCTCAGGGCACCTTCGTCGCGATGAACAACATCGTCTCCCAGTCCGTGCCACACCTGCACACCCACGTCGTCCCCCGCACCAAGGGCGACGGCCTGCGCGGCTTCTTCTGGCCCCGCCGCAAATACGAGAACGACGGCGAAGCCGCGGAGACCGCCGACAGCATTGGTAAGGAATACCGGCGCCTCAGCGTTGCAGAGACCGGACGAAGGGAGTGACCGTGTTCCTGCGGTACAAGAAGCTCGACCTGCCCACCGCCGACACCGCCCTGCCGGGTCGCGACGCCGAGATCCCGGTGGCCGCCACCCACACCGTGCTGGGCACCCCGCTGAAGGGCCCGTGGCCGGCCGGCCTGGAGGTCGCGGTCTTCGGAATGGGCTGTTTCTGGGGTGCGGAGCGCATCTTCTGGGAGCTTCCGGGCGTCTACTCGACGTCCGTCGGCTACGCCGGCGGCTTCACCGCCAACCCCACGTACGAGGAGACCTGCTCCGGCTCCACCGGACATGCGGAAGTGGTCCAGGTCGTCTACGACCCGGCGAAAATCGCCTTCGAGGACCTGCTGAAGGCCTTCTGGGAGAACCACGACCCCACGCAGGGCATGCGCCAGGGCAACGACGTGGGTACGCAGTACCGGTCCACGATCTACACCACCACCGAGGCCCAGGCCACCGTGGCGCGGGCGTCACTGGAGGCTTTCCAGCCGGTGGTGTCGGCGGCGGGCCGCGGCGAGATCACCACCGAGATCAAGCCGCTGACGACGTACTACTACGCCGAGGACTACCACCAGCAGTACCTTTCAAGTGATAAAAACCCCAACGGGTACTGCAACCATGGGCCGAACGGGATGACCTGCCCGATCGGTGTCGCTCGCACCAACTGACACGACAACACGGGACGGGACCCTCTCCGAGGCCCGTCCCGTGTGACGATGGTGGGAGGAGGTGGCCTGAGATGCGCCGATACGCCAAACCCATCGTCGTCGCGGACGATCTCGACCTGTTGCAAGGACGGACGACCGGAGTCGTCACCCTGCCGCCTCACCTCGACTGGTCCGGTGCGGCCGACTACGACCTCGACAGTCCCGGCCGGATCGTCGATCTCTACCGGACTGTCCTGATCGAGGCGACCAAGCCCGACGATCTGCACGCCTTTCTTGATCGGGCAATCCTCGCCAGACTCTGGCCATCGATCTGGCTTCCGCCGGACCTACGCCGTGCGTGGGAAGAACGCTTCCGCGAACTCAGGCAGACCGGGTCGGAGATTCCTGCCGCGTAAGGTCCCCGGCATGGATCCACGTCACCGCGAGCTGGCTGAGATCGCTCTTCGCGCGGCCGGAGGCGGTTATGGACTCGCGCTCGCCGGCGGCTATGCCGTTCGGGAACACGGTATGGGTAACCGGCCGAGCGGCGATGTCGATCTGTTCACCGACTGGCAGCGCCGGGCGGACTTTCCCGCCGCCGCGGGTCTCGTCATCGAGGCTCTGACCGACAACGGTTTCGTCGTCGATGCCGTCGCTCGGGCGGACACCTTCGCCCGACTGCTGGTCTCTCGACCTGACGAGCCGGACGTGGAGCCGCAGAAGTTGGAGCTGGCCGCGGACTGGCGCGCCCATCCACCGGTGACACTGAGCGTCGGTCCCGTCCTGCACCCGGACGACGCCGTCGGCAACAAGATGGCGGCACTCTACGGCCGTGCACTCGCCCGAGACTTCCTCGACATCGATGCCGTCCTCGCCAGTGGCCGCTATACGAGCGATGAACTTCTCCGGCTGATCGAGGCTGCCGATCCCGGCTTCGACCGCGCGACCTTTGCCGATGTGCTGGGAGCGGTGGACCAGATCAGCGACGCAGCCTTCGCTCCCTATGGCATCGACACTGCCTCCATCCGAGGCCTGCGCCAACGGTTCACCGAGTGGCAGAAGGAACTACGGCAGGACTGACGCGCCGTCAGACCTGCACGGTTGGCACCAGCAGTACCTGTCCGACGCGAAGAACCCGGGCGGTTACTGCAACCACGGCCCGAACGGCATGACCTGCCCGATCGGGGTTGCTCGCACCAGCTGACCCGGCAACACGGGACGGGCGCCTCTCCGGAGCCCGTCCCGTGTGACGACGGCGCGGAGGAGGTCCCTGCCGCGTAGGGTCCCCAGCCTGCGCCTCAGCTGAGTTCTTCGGCGAGGCCGACGACGGTTCCTTCCGGGCCGCGGACGTAGCAGAGCCGATAGACGTCCTCGTACTGCTCGACAGTCCCGACCAGCTCGGCCCCGTGAGCGCGCAAGCGGCCCACCACATCATCGAGGTCCTCGACCGCGTACATCACCCGGCGGATGCCCAGCGTGTTCGCCGGCGCGTTCGCCGGTTCCGGCCGGATCGCCGCCGGCTGGTGGAACTTGACCAGCTCGATCCGTCCCGGGCTGCCCGGGATCTTCAGCATCGCGACGTCCTGCCGGACGTCGTCGATGCCGATGACACGTTCCACCCAGCGGCCCTCCACCGGGCCCTTGCCTTCCAGCTCCATGCCGAGTTCGACGAAGAACGCGATGACGGCGTCGAGGTCCTCGACGACGATGAGCACGTTGTCCATCCGCTTGATCGTCATGCCGGGCTCTCCTCAGGGTCGGTTACGTCCAGGACGTAGCGGTCGGACCATTCTCGACATCCCTGGGGAGAGGCCGACACCGTCAAGCCACCGAGCCCCTTTTTCACACTCTTGATCGAAAAAAGTCGACTTATCCGCAGATCGCGCTGACACTCGAATCAGCCACAGCGGGAGGTTGGATCATGCGTAACGAGGATGAACGGGCCGCCTGGGATCTGGCCGAGTACCTGCACCACCAGGCGCGGGCCATGATGCGCGAGGCCGAGGAGGCGCTCGACACCTGGCGTACCGGGAAGGAGATGAACCGCCTCCGGTGCGCACGCCGCGGGATCAGCGCGACCGACGCGGAGATCCGCTGGTCCGCCTCCACCGTCGCCAAGAACGCGATCACCAACAACACGTTCCACGTGGGTCTGGCGACCATGTATTACGGCGCCGCGACCGCGAATTACGCCCGCGCGCTGTACCTGCACACCCGGGACGGCACCCGCCTATGACTCCTTGCCGGCGGTCGGCGCCGGCGGCGGCTGGGGCGTCCCCGAGGCGGACTCCGAGGAGGTCGGGGCCGGCACGGCGAGGGCCAGGCCGAGGGCCGCGCCGGCGCCGATCAGGCGCAGGCCGGCGAGGGAGACGGGACGGCGTTCGGACTTCTCCATGCGGCACTCCCAACAACTGACGACCGGCCCACCAAGATGCCAGCCAAACCTGAGACATCCCTGTGTCAAGGCCCGCCGAACGGGCACCATGGACAGGGTGGAGATCGCCACCGAGACTGAGCGCAAGTACGACGTCCCCAAGACCTTCGAGCTTCCCGACCTGACCGGTGTGGCCGGCATCGCAGGTGTCGAAGGCGCCGAGACCCATGATCTCGACGCGACGTATTTCGACACCGATGACCTGCGGTTGATGAAAAACCGCCGGACGCTTCGTCGGCGGTCCGGCGGGCACGACGCGGGCTGGCACCTGAAGACGCCCGCCGACGGTGCGGGGCGCAAGGAGCACCGGGTGTCCGGGGAGCCGGACGAGGTGCCCGACGAGCTGCGCAAGCTGGTCCGCCTCATCGTGCGGCAGCGGGAGCTGCGGCCGGTC
The DNA here is from genome assembly GCF_056134165.1 of Actinoplanes sp. 13. Taxonomy (NCBI): domain Bacteria; kingdom Bacillati; phylum Actinomycetota; class Actinomycetes; order Micromonosporales; family Micromonosporaceae; genus Actinoplanes; species Actinoplanes sp. 13. Next base: position 8,045 of record NZ_JBVYOQ010000039.1, read on the forward strand.
GCCCGGCTGCGCACCCGGCGGGTGGAGACGCCACTGCGTGACGCCACCGGGCGGACCCTGGCGCTGATCGCGCAGGATCAGGTGCGGGCCGACTCGGACGGCAAGAAGACCACGTGGCAGGAGATCGAGGTCGAGCTGGTCGACGGCGACGCCGCGGTGCTGGACGCGGTCGAGGAGGCTCTGCTGGCGGCCGGCGCGACCCCGGCGGCGGGCCCTTCCAAGGTGGCGCGGGCCCTGGCCGACCGCCTCAAGGCCGACGAGGGCAAGGACACGGCGAAGGGCAAGGGCGGGATCAACCCTGTCTTGCGGTACGCGCGAGAGCAGCGCGACGCCATTGTCGGCCAGGACCCCGCCGCCCGCCGGGGCGAGGAGGAGGGCGTGCACAAGATGCGGGTCGCCACCCGCCGCCTGCGCAGCACGCTCAAGACGTTCCGGCAGTGGTTCCCCGAGTCCGACCTCGGCGACGAGTTGCGCTGGCTCGCCGGCATGCTCGGCGCGGTCCGTGACCCGCAGGTGCTGGAGGAGAAGCTGTCGGCCGGGGCGCGGACGTCCGGCCCCGAGTTCGAGCCGGCCGCGCAGCGGATCCGGACCAGCCTGGACGACCGCATCGTGAAGGGCCGGGAGGAGCTGGCCGAGGCGCTCGACTCGGACCGGTACCTGCGGCTGCTGGACCGCATCGACGAGCTGGTGGACGGGAAGCCGCGGCAGGACACCGACCCGGTCAAGCGGATCCGCCGGGTGCTGCGGAAGGCCGACGACCAGTTGGACGCCGCGATGGCCGGCGGCGTGGACGAGGAGATCCACGAAGCACGTAAGTCGTACAAGAAGGCTCGTTATGCGGTTGAAGTGATCGCACCGGATGCCGGCCGCCCGGCCAAGGCGCTGGTGAAGACGCTCACCACGTTGCAGGACGGGCTGGGGGCGCACCAGGACTCCACCATTGCGCGCGAGGTGCTCCGGGAAATCGGTTCGGACAGTTTTCACTTCGGTGTGCTGTACGGCAGGCAGGAACAAGTGGGTAAGGAGACGCTGGCAGCTGTGCCCGCGATGGTGCGGGCCTCCCGGCGCAAGAAGGTACGACGGTGGCTGGCGAAGACATGAGCACAGACCTCGACAACGAGCCGAACACGGCGCCTCCCGAGGGCGACGACGAGGCGAGCACGGCGCCTCCCGAGGGCAACGACGAGCCGAGCACGGCGCCTCCCGAGGGCAACGACGAGGCGAGCACGGCGTCTCCCGAGGGCGACGACGAGGCGAGCACGGCTCCCTACGACGGCCCGATCGCCGAGCTGAGCGGTTATCGGGTGGTGGACGACGAGGACGACGACCCCCGGCTGCTGAACGCGGACGGCACGCCGGTCGACACCTGGCGCGAGGACTATCCGTACGACGAACGCCTTCCCCGGCCCGACTACGACCACGACAAGCGGCTGCTGCAGATCGAGTTGCTGAAGTTTCAGAACTGGTTCAAGGACACCGGGGAACGGCTGGTGATCCTCTTCGAGGGGCGGGACGCGGCCGGCAAGGGCGGCACCATCAAGCGGTTCATGGAGCATCTGAACCCGCGCGGCGCCCGGGTAGTGGCCCTGGAGAAGCCCAACGAGAAGGAGAGCACCCAGTGGTACTACCAGCGCTATCTCAAGCACCTGCCGTCGGCCGGTGAGATCGTGCTGTTCGACCGGTCCTGGTACAACCGGGCCGGCGTCGAGCGGGTGATGGGTTTCTGCAGCCGCCAGGAATACCTCGAGTTCATGCGGCAGACGCCGGAGCTGGAGCGGATGCTGGTCCGCTCGGGCATCCACCTGGTGAAGTTCTGGTTCTCGGTCTCCAAGGGCGAGCAGCGCACCCGGTTCGCGATCCGTCAGGTCGACCCGGTGCGCCAGTGGAAGCTCTCCCCCATGGACCTGGAGTCCCTCGACAAGTGGGACGACTACACCGAGGCGAAGGAGGCGATGTTCTTCTACACCGACACCGCCGACGCCCCCTGGACCGTGGTGAAGAGCAACGACAAGAAGCGCGCCCGGCTGGAGGCGATGCGGCACGTGCTCAACCGCTTCGACTACGAGGGCAAGGACGCGGAGATCGTCGGTACGCCGGATGCGAAGCTCGTCGGCGGCGCCTCGCTCGTGGTGGAAGGAACCGAAATGTCCCCCCGGGTATTCCCGCGGTTGTAGTGATTCAAAAAGCGTTGGCAGGACCCTGTCCCAATGGATAACGTGGCCGTACACGTGAAGGGAGGTGGTCCGAAGTTGTATAGCAATGGGACTCGTGAGGTGGCTGTCCGCTAGCCGCTGTCCTCGACAGCTTCTTGTTTGACGTCGAGACCGTGTGGCAGTGGCCCGGCGAGTACCAGACAGCCACCCGACCCCAGGGGATCCGGCCTTGTCCGACCGGACCTCGTTCGCGTCCGCGAGCGAGGAGACTCCCCTGGGGTCGCTTCATTTCCGACGGGGGCAGTTTCGATGCGTGAGCTGGTCGTGCTCGGCACGGCGAGCCAGGTCCCGACCCGGCACCGCAACCACAACGGTTACCTGCTGCGCTGGGACGACGAGGTGATCCTCTTCGACCCGGGCGAGGGCATCCAGCGGCAGATGCTGCTGGCCGGCCTCCCGGTCACCCCGCTCAAGCGGATCTGCATCACCCACTTCCACGGCGACCACAGCCTCGGCCTGCCCGGCATCCTGCAGCGCGTCTCGCTGGACCGGGTGCCGCACCCCGTGACGGTGCACTACCCGGCCGGCGGCCAGGTCTTCTACGAGCGCCTCCGGCACGCCACCAGCTACTGGGACAACGCCGAGATTGTGCCGGGCCCGGTGGGCGCGGGCTTCGCCGTGGAGACCTCCGCGGGGCGCCTCACCGCGCTGCCGCTCCGGCATCCCATCGAGACGTACGGGTACCGCCTGGTCGAACCGGACTCCCGCCGGATGCTTCCCGACCTGCTCGAACGGCACGGTATCAGCGGCCCGGCCGTCGGTGAGCTGCACCGTGCGGGCCGGCTCGGCGACGTCACGCTGGAGCAGGTCAGCGCCGTCCGGCCGGGGCAGCGGTTCGCCTTCGTGATGGACACCGGCCTCTGCGACAACGTGTACCGGCTGGCCGAGGACGCGGACATGCTGGTGATCGAGTCGACGTTCCTCGCCGGGGACGCCGCGATGGCCGCTCAGGTCGGCCACCTGACAGCGGGGCAGGCCGCCGCGGTCGCGCGTGAGTCACGCGTACGAAAGCTGGTTCTGACGCATTTCTCCCAGCGTTATCAGGACGCGGACCGCTTCCTCGACGAGGCCCGCGAGGAGTTCGACGGCCCGATCGTGATCGCCGAGGATCTGCTGCGGGTTCCGTTGCCGTCCCGGCTACGGTCGCCCTCATGACTGTGCTTCTTCGCCCGGCGACCGCCGGCGACCAGGCCGGCGTCGGGGCGCTCCACCATCGTTCCCGGGCCGCCGCCTACGCGGACCTGCTCGACGATCCCGGATCCTTCGCGGTCCGCGGCCCGGAGCAATTCGCCGCGTGGTGGACCGAGCGGTGGAGATGGGAGCAGGAGACGCACCGGATGACCGTCGCCGAGGACGACGGCGAGCTGATCGGTTTCAGCTACATCGGTCCCAGCGAGACGCCCGGCGCTGTCGAGCTCTACGCGATCCACCTCGATCCGGCCCGGGTCGGCACCGGCGTCGGCCGGCAGCTGATGGACCGGGCCCTCGCTGAGCTGGCCGAGCTCGGCGGCGAGCGGGCGGTTCTGTGGGTGCTGGCCGGCAACGCGGTGGCGCGCCGCTTCTACGAGCGGGGCGGCTGGACGTTGGACGGCGCCACCCGGGTGGAGCCGATCAACGATCAGCCCCTCCCTCAGCTGCGCTATTCGCATCCGCTGTGACGCCGACGTGAGCTTTCGCTGTGACGCCCGACGTGAGCTTTCGCTGTGACGGCCACGCCGGCATCCGCTGCCACCGCCACGCGAAACGCCCGCCGCGGGGGACTGCGGCGGGCGTTCGCTTGTTGCTGGTGGGGCGGGAGCACGTGACCGATTGAATGCGGGGGAACCTGTGGTCACGCGCTCCCGCCCACCACCCCGCCCGAACCGGTGCGCCTGGCCGGAGGCGCGGACCAGCGGAGGCGTGCCGATCCGGATAACCAGTTCAAGGGCGGGTCTGGGCGCGGGATACCGAAACGCTGGCGGGGCGTTCCGGCGTCACCGCCGGGTGACGTCAACCGGGCCGGCAGGCCTGCTTCCGGGGGACGGAAAGCTTTGTCGGCGACGTCGAGGTCCATCGGTCAGTCGATCATCCTCCACTGCTGGTTACGCATGCTGTTCATGTCGTGTCGCAAGGTCCAGGCCTCGCGGAAGGGGCGACGCGAGACCGCGTCGGCGCGCTCGGCGAGCCGGCGGGCCGAGCACGGCCAGGGATGTCCACACCAGACGCAGTCGCCGTTCGCACCGGCCGTCTGATGCCGGCCGAGCATCTGCTGCGCTTCTCGCCACAGCAGGCGGTCCACGATGTCGGCGGGAGCCGCCTCGTCGACGTCCACCATCCCCTGCCCCTTCGTCCGGGAGTGGTTCATAGCTCCGTCACGACACATACAACCGCAGCGGGCCATCGGCCGGTCGGACTGTCTGTGCGACTGTGGCGACTGACCGTGACGAGAAGTGTTCGCCATCGGCGGACGCCGGACGGGCATCGACACTGGTCGCGCCGCGGTTGACTGTCACATGGACACCGAAGAATCCGAGGCGCTGGACGCCTACAGCAGGATCGTGACCGGTGTGGCCGGCCGGTTGCTGCCCTCGGTGGCCGCCCTGACGGTCCGTTCGCCGCGCGGCGGCGCCGGTTCCGCGGTCACCTTCACCGACGACGGTTTCCTGCTCACCAACGCGCACGTGGTCGCGGGCGCGAACGGTGGCGCCGCCGCCTTCGCCGACGGCGTCGAGACGCCGTTCGACGTGGTGGGCGCCGACCCGCTCTCCGACCTGGCCGTGGTCCGGGTGCATCACCCGGGCGCACCGGCCGCACCGCTCGGCGACGCCGACGGGCTGCGGATCGGCCAGCTGGTGGTCGCCGTCGGCAACCCGATGGGCCTGGCCGGTTCGGTGACCGCGGGGGTCGTCTCCGGTCTGGGCCGCTCGCTGCCGGCCCGGGACGGCCGCCGGATCCGCATCATCGACAACGTCATCCAGACCGACGCCGCCCTCAACCCGGGCAACTCCGGCGGGGCGCTCGCCGACTCGTCCGGCACCGTGGTCGGTGTCAACACCGCGGTGGCCGGCTACGGCCTCGGCCTCGCCGTCCCGATCAACACCACCACCCGCTCGATCATCGGTGAGCTGGTCACCACCGGCCGGGTGCGCCGGGCCTGGCTGGGTGTCGCCGGCGTGCCCACCCACCTGCCGCCCGCGCTCGCCGCACGGCTGGGCCAGAAAGTGGGGCTGCGGGTGGTGGAGGTGGTGCCGGGCAGTCCGGCCGGCCTGGCCGGGATCTATCTCGGCGACATCCTGGTGACCGCGGGCGGAAGCCCCGTGCAGAGCGTCCAGGCGCTGCAACGGCTGATGCTGGGCCCGGCCATCGGCGTCGATCTGCCGATCACCCTGCTCCGCCGGAACGCGCTGGTCGACGTGGTCGCCCTTCCCGCCGAGCTGGGCTGATCCGCGGTACCGTCCCGGGGTGATCTTCAAGCGGAGGCGCAAGCCCGATCCGGCGGCCGCGATCGATGCGTTCTGGACCTGGTGGGCGGCGAACCGGGACCGGGCCGCCCGGCAGATCGCCGGCGCCGGCGAGGACCGGCTGGTCGACGAGATCGGCACGCTGGTCTCGGCGATTCACCCGGACCTGCAGTGGGAGTTCACCGCCGGCGGCACGTCGCGGCATCTGCTGGTGGTCAGTTCGGGCGGCGACCCCGCGCTGCGCTCGCTGGCCGAACGCTGGCGCCGCGCCGGGCCGCCACCCGACGCGACGTTCGGATATTCCGCCGCCCGGCAGGGCAGCCCCGGCGCTCTCGACGACGGCCGGCTGTCGATCGCCGGGCACGAACTGGACCTGGGCGAGCTGCGATTCACCGCCGAGATCGACGAGGACCGCGACTGCGTGGACGTCCAGGTCTGGCACCCGGTGTTCCCGGCCATGCCGGACGGCGCCCGCAACCAGGTCGCCTTCCTCGCGCTGGACTGGCTGCTCGGCGAGGACGGCGTGGAGATCTGGGTGGGCGGGATCGAGACGGCCACCACGCCGGGCGCCACGCTGACCGGGCGGGAACTGGCCGCGACAGTCGCCGCGCTCGCTCCGGCCGACGGGGAGCCCCGCTGGCGGGCGCTGTCCGGCACGGTGGACGGCAAGCCGCTGATCGCGCTCGCCCAGTCGCCGCTGCGGGCGGCCCGGTGGCCCGGTCACGACCTGCACATCCGGCTGGATGTGCCGTACCTGCGGCGGGACGACAACGGGTTTCCCACCTCCGAGGCCCTCGCCGACCTGCACGCGCTGGAGGATCACGTCGGCCGGCACGCCGACGGCGCGGTCGTCGTGGCGCACGAGACCACCGGCGGCGTCCGCACCACCCACCTTTACGCGGAACGCCCGGCCGCCGCGCACGCGCTGGAACCGCTGATCGCCTCGTGGCCGGACGGCCGCATCAGCCTGACGGTCACCCCGGACCCGGCCTGGGAGGCGGTCGGCCACCTGACCGCCTGAGGTGTGTGAAGTTCGGGTGCGATTCGCACCCCAACCTCACACCGACTGCCTGAGCCGCCCGGCCGACCCCGGTCGCACGGGATCGGCAGGACGGGTCCTAGGACAGGTGCGCGAGCAGGTCCTGGCGGGTGAGCACGCCCGCCGGCTTGCCGTCGACCAGCACCATCGCGGCGTCGCCCTTCTCCAGCAGCGCCACCGCCTCGGCCACCGGCTCGCCCCCGCCGATCATCGGCAGCGGGTCGCCCATGTGCCGCTCGATGGTGTCGTGCAGGTGCGCCTGGCCGGTGAACAGCGCGTCCAGCAACGCCTTCTCCGAGATCGAGCCGGCCACCTCGCCGGTCACCACGGGCGGCTCCGCCTTCAGCACAGGAAGCTGGCTGACGCCGTACTCCCGCATGTAGTCGATGGCATCGCGCACCGTCTCGGTGGGGTGGACGTGGATCAGCGGCGGGATCTCGGCGCCCTTGCCGGCCAGCGCGTCGGCCACGGTCGGCGTGCCCGCCTGGGTGTGCAGGAAGCCGTACCGTGCCATCCACTTGTCGTTGAAGATCTTCGAGAGGTACCCGCGGCCGCCGTCCGGCAGCAGCACCACGATCACGTCGTCAGGGCCGGCCTTGCGGGCCACCTCCAGCGCCGCGACCACGGCCATCCCGCAGGAGCCACCGACGAGCAGGCCCTCCTCGCGGGCCAGCCGGCGGGTCATCTCGAACGAGTCCGAGTCGCTGACCTCGATGACCTCGTCGGTGACAGAGCGGTCGTACGCCGTCGGCCAGAAGTCCTCGCCGACGCCCTCCACGAGGTAGGGCCGGCCGGTGCCACCGGAGTAGACCGAGCCCTCCGGGTCCGCCCCGACGACCCGGACCTGGCCCCGCTCCTTGAGGTAGCGCCCGACACCGCTGATCGTGCCGCCGGTGCCGACACCCGCCACGAAGTGGGTGATCTTGCCGCCGGTCTGGTCCCAGAGCTCCGGGCCGGTCTGCTCGTAGTGCGAACGCGGGTTGGCCGGGTTGCTGTACTGGTCCGGCTTCCACGCCCCGGGGATGTCCCGGGTCAGTTGATCGGAGACGTTGTAGTAGGAGCGGGGGTCCTCGGGCGCCACGGCGGTCGGGCAGACCACCACATCGGCGCCGTACGCCCGCAGGACGTTCTGCTTGTCCTCACTGACCTTGTCCGGGCAGACGAAGACGCATTTGTAACCGCGTTGCTGGGCCACCAGGGCCAGCCCCACGCCGGTGTTGCCACTGGTCGGCTCGACGATGGTGCCGCCCGGCTTGAGGAGGCCCGCCTTCTCGGCGTCCTCCACCATCCGGAGCGCGATCCGGTCCTTGACCGAACCGCCAGGGTTCATGTATTCCACCTTGGCCAGCACGGTGGCGCTGATGCCCTGGGTCACACTGTTCAGACGGACCAGCGGAGTGTTGCCGATCAAGTCGACTACGTTGTCGTAATAGCGCACGCTTTACTTTACGACCAGGCGGCCGTTGGTCCGTTCCCACTCCAGGAACCGGTCGGTCTCGGCCAGCACCGCGCCGGCCAGCCAGGTCACCATGACAGCGTCGTCGATCAGCCCGACCACCCAGAGGAACGCCTCCGGGATCGCGTCGATCGGCGACACCACATAGACGGTCGCGGCCGTCATCAATGCCAGCCGCAGCCCACCGTCGTACTGGCCACGGGTGGTCGCAGCGATCATCCGAGGCACCGCACCGAGCCTCTGGGCGACCGACGGCCCACCGCGTGAGCCCGCCGCCAGTGCCCGGGCGAGCGACGTGAACGCCGCCGCACGTTTCAACGTTTTGGCCATGTCTGTTCCCCTCTCCGCCACTCAAGCATGACCTGGCCGCGCCATGATTGCCTCTCGCCATCACGAGTTAGCCTCGAATTCCAGCCTCCGAACGCCGATCGGGTGACAACGAGGGAGATCGTGAGCAGCATCGATTGGGCCGGCACGACGGCACGCATCCGAGCCTTCTCGGCAGCGGACCGGCGGCGCGTCGTCGCGGCCGGACGCGTCGCCGGGCAGGTCACCGGGGCGCTCGCCGGGGTGGCGGCGTTCTCGGTCGGGCTGCTGATGCGCCAGGCGGCAGAGGCCCGCCGGGTGATCCCGATGGCCGAGGCGCCACCGCCGCGCGGCGACGGCCTCTACGGGCCGAAATTCCACGGCCGGCCCGTCAACCTGGTGATCCTCGGTGACTCCATCGCGGCCGGTTACGGCGTGCACCGTCCCCGTGAGACCCCCGGCGCGCTGTTCGCCACCGGCATCTCCCGCCGGCTGCGCCGCCCGGTGCGCCTGCACCGCCTCGCCGTGGTCGGCTCGATCTCGGCCGGCCTGCCCTATCAGGTGGACGCCGCCCTGGAGTACAGGCCGGACATCGCGGTCATCTTCATCGGCGGCAACGACGTCACGCACGCTTCGGCACGCGACTCCGCCGTACGACATCTGGCCGACGCCGTGCGCAGGTTGCGCGCCGCCGGGTGCCGCGTCGTGGTCGGCACCTGCCCGGACATCGGCGCGATCAAGCCGATCAAGCCGCCGTTGCGCTGGCTGGCCCGCCGGTGGAGCCGGCAGCTGGCCGCCGCGCAGACCGTCGCCGTGGTCGAGGCCGGCGGACGCACCGTGTCGCTGGGCAACCTGCTCGGCCCGATGTTCGAAGCCGACCCGGCCCGGATGTTCGGGTCGGACCGTTTTCATCCGTCCGCGGAGGGGTACGCACGCACTGCGGCCGTGATGATGCCGACGGTGCTGGCCGCCCTCGGCGAGGACGACCGCGCCGCCGTGGCGGTGGCCGACGGGATCCGGACCCTGCCCGAGGCGGCCGACGAGGCGGTCCGCGCCCCCGGCACGGAGGTCAGCCCGACCCGGGTCGGCGGTCGCGAACGCGGTCCCGCCGGGAGGTGGGCGCAGCTGCGCCGGCACCCCTGGTTCGGTGAATCACGTCATTGGTTCGGCTCGAAACCGAGCACCGAAATTCCTAGCGATCAGGTGAACGACGGGGCCGTAGGGTATTACCCAGAGGATCATCAAGTCGGCTGATGTGGGGAGGCGGGACATGGCTGGACTGCCGGAACGACTGACCAGGGCCGCGGCCACGAGCCTGCTGGCCGGTGCGGTCGGTGGCGCCGCCCTGCTCGCGGGCGAGCTGCTCGCCGCCAAGGCCCGGCGGTACGCGAAACCCACCATGGGCCTCGCCCTGCGCACGTCGATGGGCCCGACCTCGGCACCTCCGCTGCGCCTGGTGCTGCTCGGCGACTCGGCGGCTGTCGGGGTGGGCGTCGAGTGGCTCTCCGACACGGTCGGCGGCCAGCTGGCCCAGCTGCTCGCCGACGGCTCCCCGGACACCGGCCCGCGGCACGTCCTGCTCTCCAGCGTCGGTGTCGCCGGCTCCCGGTCCAGCGACCTCGCCACCCAGGTGGCCCGCGCCCTGCTCGGTGACCGCCCGGACGTCGCCGTGGTGCTCATCGGGTCGTACGACGCCGCTGCCGCCCGCAGCCCCGAGGAGGCCGCCGGTGATCTCGGCCAGGCCGTGCGCCGGCTGCGCTCGGCCGGCGTGCGGGTGGTCGTCGGCACCTGCCCGGATCTCGGCGCCTCCCGCTCGATGGCGCCGCCGCTGCGGCAGTTTGCCGGGATGTTCGGCCGCCGGTTGGCGAAAGCGCAGGCCAAAGCCGTCACCGAAGCCGGCGGGGTGGTGGTGGACCTGGCCGCCGAGACCGGGGCGGTCTTCCGAGCCGACGCCGGGACGCTCTGTTACGACGGCTTCCACCCGTCCGCCGACGGTTATCGGGTGTGGGCGCACGCGCTCTATCCGGCAGTCGCCAAGGCAGCGATGAGCGGCTCCGAGAGCCTGTGACAAATCTGCACTTCCGACCATGTTACCGGTAAGTAAACTGGGCACATGCCGGAAGCTGTCATCGTCGCCACTGCCCGCTCCCCCATCGGACGCGCCCACAAGGGTTCGCTGAAGGATCTGCGTCCCGACGACCTCGCCACCACGATCGTGGACGCCGCCCTGAACAAGGTGCCGCAGCTCGACCGCACCCTCATCGAGGACCTCTACCTCGGCTGCGGTCTGCCCGGCGGCGAACAGGGCTTCAACATGGCCCGCGTGATCGCCACCAAGCTGGGCCTGGACGGCCTGCCCGGTGCCACGATCACCCGGTACTGCTCCTCGTCGCTGCAGACCACCCGGATGGCGTTCCACGCGATCAAGGCGGGCGAGGGCGACATCTTCGTCTCGGCCGGCGTCGAGACCGTCTCCCGTTTCGCCCGCGGCAGCTCCGACGGCCTACCCTCGGCCGCGCAGGAACTGGTCGGCGGCGGCTGGCAGAACCCGTACTTCGCCGACGCCCAGGCCCGCACCGCGTCGTACGCCGAGGGCGGCAAGACCTGGCACGACCCCCGCGAGGACGGCGCCGTCCCGGACATCTACATCACCATGGGCCAGACCGCGGAGAACCTCGCCCAGATCAAGAACGTCTCCCGCGAGGAGATGGACGAGTTCGGCGTGCGCAGCCAGAACCTGGCCGAGAAGGCCATCGCCAACGGCTTCTGGGACCGCGAGATCACCCCGGTCACCCTGCCCGACGGCACTGTGGTGTCGAAGGACGACGGTCCCCGCCCCGGCGTCTCCCTCGAAGCGGTCTCCCAGCTCAAGCCGGTGTTCCGCCCGGACGGCCGGGTCACCGCCGGCAACTGCTGCCCGCTCAACGACGGCGCCGCCGCGGTCGTCGTCATGAGCGACACCAAGGCCCGCGAGCTCGGCATCACCCCGCTCGCCCGGATCATCTCCACCGGCGTCACCGCGCTCTCCCCGGAGATCATGGGTTACGGCCCCGTCGAGGCCTCCAAGCAGGCCCTCCGCCGCGCCGGCATGACCATCGACGACGTCGACCTCGTCGAGATCAACGAGGCCTTCGCGGCCCAGGTCATCCCCTCCTACTCCGATCTCGGCATCCCCCTGGAGAAGCTCAACGTCAACGGCGGCGCCATCGCCATCGGCCACCCCTTCGGCATGACCGGCGCGCGCATCACCGGCACGCTGCTCAACTCCCTCGACTGGCACGACAAGACCATCGGCCTGGAGACCATGTGCGTCGGCGGCGGCCAGGGCATGGCCCTGCTGCTCGAACGCCTCAGCTGAGCGACCGGCCCGGCACGCTCCCTGTGCCGGGCCGTCATCCCATCAAGGTCAAGAGCAGGATGTCGTAGCGGGTGGGTGGCCCGGACCGTCGCTCACGCCGAGGGCCCGGCACGACCGCTGGCCGCTGACGCGTCCAGAACGCGGGCCGCACCGGGCGGCCTGCGTAAGCGGTTGCGCCCGAACCCCCGACCCTTCGGTCCGGACAGCCCCGGCTCCCAGCGCTGCACCGAGGCGGGACGGCTCCAGGGACCAGCCGCCGGAAAGGAGTCAGCGTGCGGATTCAGGCTCTCGGTGCCGAGGACGTCGCGTTCGGGCAGACAGTGGCGCTCTTTGACGACTACCGGGTGCACTACGGCGAGACGTCCGACCGGGAACGCACGCGGGCCTGGCTGACCGAACAGCTCAGCGCTGAGCGACTCCGACTGTCCGCGGCGATCATCGGTGACCGGGTGGGCGGGCTGATAACGACCGCTGTCATGCCCGCCTCGCTCCGGCTGGGTGCCGCCTGGCACGTACGCGATCTGTTCGTGCACCCGGACCACCGGCGTGCCGGGGCCGCTCGCGCCCTGCTGGACCACGTCATCGCGGCTGCCCGCGCCGCGGGCGCCACCCGGGTCTCGCTGCAGACAGAGCCGGAGAACGGCCCGGCGCTGGCTCTCTATGCCGCCGCCGGATTCCGGCCGGTGGAGGGTCTGACGGCGCTCAACCTGCCGCTGCGGTAACGCCGAGCGCTCGCAGAACGAAAGCCCAGAGCTCGCGGATCGAAAGCCTGGACGCCCGCGGATCGAAGGCGGCAGCCCGCAGATCCAGGGCGACAGCCCGCAGATCCAGGGCGGCAGCCCGCGCGCCGCGGAGGCGGGATCCGAGGATCGAAGGCGGGTCGGGACAACGGCCGGTGCGCCGAGGCTGAGCGGGACAACGACCGGGTGGAGGCGTCAGCTCAGCGCCGCGCGGACGCGGTCGACCTCCGCGGTCGCGCGGGCCAACAGCTCGCCGGACGGCTTCGCGGCCAGGATGTCGTCGGCCATCACCCGGAGCTGATCCGGCAGGACCAGGTGGTGTGCCCGGGGCACCGGCCGGGAAGGGCGCTGCTCGGCCTCGGCGCCCAGGTCCGCCAGTCGCTGTACCAGGGTGTGCACCATCTCGGCCCGGCTACCCGCGCCGGAGGGGGCCGACCAGCGGGTCTCCGCCCAGTGGTGCACCAGGTTCAGCAGGCGGTCGATCGAGGTTGCGAAGTCCGGCACGGAGCAAGAGTACTGAAGCCGGCCCGGCACTGCGGCGAGCAGTGTGCTCACGCCAGCAGAGTGGTCAGGCCGGCAGAGTGCTCAGGAACGGGACAACGCCCGGTCCGTGGGGAGACGGACCGAGCGTTGTAGGGGTGACGACGTGACGAGCGGTCAGTCGTCGCCCTGGAAGAACGACAGCAGCCGGAGGATCTCGATGTACAGCCAGATGAGACCCACCAGGATGCCGAACGCGGCGGTCCAGGAGTAGCGCTGCGGAAGACCCATCCGCACGCCCTCCTCGACCTCGTTGAAGTTCAGGATGAAGCTCAACGAGGCCACCACGATGCAGACGATGCTGAAGATGTAGCCCAGCGCACCGGCGTCACGAAGGCCGGTGTTGACGCCGAAGAGCGCCAGCACCAGGTTGATCAGCATGACCGCGAAGAGGCCACCCATGATCGCGATCAGGGCCTTGGTGAACTTCGGCGTGGCCCGGATGACCCGGGCCTTGTACAGCATGGCCATCAGGAAGAAGACGCCGAAGGTGGCGACCACCGCCTGCAGGACGATGCCCTCGAAGCCGGCGACGACGGTGAAGTACTTGCTCACCATGCCGACGAAGACGCCCTCGATGACGGCGTAGGCCACCACGAGCACCGGGTTGGCCATCCGCATGAAGGAGATGACCAGACCGAGCACGAGGCCGGTCAGGGCGGCGCCGATCCAGGCGGGGCCGATCAGGCTGTCCGGAATCAGGTTCCACGCGGCGACGGCCGAGATGCCGGTGATGCCCAGCAGCATCACCGTCTTGACCACGACGTCGTCGATGGTCATCGGTCGGACGGCCGGCGGAGAGGCAGGGTAGCCCGACGCCGTCGGGTAAGGCTCGCCGTATGCCGGCTGGCCGTAGCCCGGCTGGCCGTAGCCCGGCTGGCCGTAACCCGGCTGACCGGCCTGGCCGTGGGGCCCGTACCCGGCCGCCCGCTCCCGCTCGGCCGCCTGGCCGAGTCGCGAGAGCACCGGGTTAGAAGTCTTCACTGTTTCCAGCCTCCCTTGAGATAAGGCGCAGTGCCTGTCGCTCAAGAGTAAGCGCAAGATGCTCATCCTGCCGTACCCCATTGCTGTGAGCAGGCTGAAAGTGCTTCGCGTAGGCGCAGGTCACAGCTGGTGTGAACAATATCGCGGCCGCGGCTGCACGCCGCGGCCGCGAGAGGCGGTGCCCGGGGCGGGTCTCGAACCCGCACGCCTTGTCAGGCAGCCGCTTTTAAGGCGGCCGTGTCTGCCATTCCACCACCCGGGCGGGCCTGCGAACACCGTAGCGGGTGCCGCCCGGGGGACGGAATCGGCCATGGCTCTCGTCAGCGGGAGCCGGCGCCCACCTTGTCGGCGGCCGGCGCCTTCACCGGCGGCGTGACCTCGGTGAACTCCTCACGCGGGTGGTGCAGCTGGCCGAGTGCCACGGTCTCCCGCTTGAACAGGAAGGCCAGCCCCCAGTCGGCGAGCACCTTGACCTTGCGGTTCGTCGACGGGATCCGGCTCACGTGGTACAGCCGGTGCATGAGCCACGCCGGGTAACCCTTGAGCTTGATGCCGTAGACGTGCGCGACGCCCTTGTTGATGCCGAGCCCGGCGACGCTGCCCGCGTACTTGTGCTTGTACTCCTTCGGCGCGCCACCGAGAACGACCTGGCGGATGTTGTCGGCGAGCACCGCGGCCTGCCGGACGGCGTGCTGGGCGCTCGGCGAGCACCAGCCACCCGGGTTGGTCAGGTCGGGGACCTGCGCGCAGTCACCGGCGGCCCAGGCGCCCTCCCAGACCTCACCGTCGAGCGAGGCGACCTGGAGGGTGGGCAGGCAGTTGACGTGCCCGCGCGGGCCGCGGGGCAGGTCGGTCTGCTCCAGCATCGGCGACGGCTTGACGCCGGCCGTCCAGACCAGGGTCTCGGCGCGGAAGGTGTCCCCGTCGGAGAGCACGATCCGGCCGTCGACGCAGGACTCCAGCCGGGTCTCCAGGCGCAGGTCCACGCCGCGGGAGGCCAGCTGCCGGGCCGCGTACGCGCCCATCTCGGGGCCGACCTCGGGCAGGATCCGGTTGGTCGCCTCGACCAGGATGAAGTGGACCTCCTTCGGGTCCAGCTCCGGGTAGTACTTCAGCGCGTCGGAGACCACGTCCTGCATCTCGGCGAGCGCCTCGATGCCGGCGAAGCCACCACCGACGAAGACGAAGTTGAGCGACGCCTTGCGCACCTCCTCGTCGGGCGTCGCCGCGGCGACGTCCAGCCGGTCGAGGATGTGGTTGCGCAGGTAGATGGCCTCACCGATGGTCTTGAGCCCGATACCCATGTCGCTCAGGCCGGGAATCGGCAGGGTCCGCGAGACGGAGCCGGGCGCCACGATGATGTGGTCGTACTCCATCTCGTAGGCCGGGCCGTCGATCGGCTGGACGGTGACGGTCTTGCGGGCGTGCTCGATCCGGGTGACCTCGCCGGAGACGATCCGGCACTTCTTCAACTCCCGGCGCAGCGGCACCACAGCGTGTCGCGGCGAGATGCTACCGGCCGCCGCCTCAGGCAGGAACGGCTGGTAAGTCATGTGCGGAACAGGGTCGATGACGACGACCTCGGCCCGATTCCGGTTCAGCTTCTTGGACAGGCGCAGTGCGGTGTACAACCCGACGTGACCTGCTCCAACGACGACGATGCGCGGCGGATTCACGCGTCTATTGTCGCGCGTCCGAGCCTTTTTATGCGTTGTTCTGTGACCATCGCAACCATGAAAGTCAAGTGTCGTAAGGCACAGTTTGGTCGGGTTTTTTATCGCCTTCGCACCGTATGCGCCAGGACCAGCGTCACTCCCACGGCCGCGGCCAGGCCGACCAGGGTGGCGAGCTGGAAGGCGTCACCCTCGAGATCGGCGGTGAGCCCCAGCGCGAGCACGATCAGCACCGCGGAGATCAGGATCACGCCGCCGGCCCGGCCCAGCCACAGCCCGGGCACGTCCAGGTTGACCATCGCGTCGTACGGCAGGACGGCGGCGAGCGCGGTCAGGGTGTGCGCGAGATAGAGCAGACTCGCCAGCGCGAGCACCCGCCAGAGCTCGACCTGGGTGTCGTACCCGGCCGTGTCGACGATCCAGCCGCCGATCGCGAGCAGGGCGGCGGCGGTCCCGCCCCGGCCACGCGGGGACACCGCGGGCCAGATCGCGACCAGGACCAGCACGACGAAGTAGCGGCTGCCGAGCAGCAACGGCGGCCAGGCCACCGCCATGGCCAGCAGACCGGCGAGCAGCACGCCGAGACGGACCAGCACCGGGATGGGAGTGACCCGCCGGGCCGCGGTGCGCAGCCGGTCCACCCGGCGGGAGATCGCGATCAGCACGTCAGCGCCCCCTCGGCGCGGAGGCCATCCGGGCCACGTCACGCAACACCAGGTCCAGGCTGCCGGCGCCGGCCCAGGACACCACCGGCACGCCGTGCTCACGCAGCCGGCCCAGCACGTTCTCCCGCTCCAGGCGCCAGAGCCGGGTCGCCAGCGGGGTCCACTGGTTGCGCACCGGCGGGGCGGCGTCCGGCGGCAGCGTGTCCACCGCCACCGTGTAGCGGCCGGACCGGGTGAGCTGGGCCAGCATGTCGGCGGCGCGCGGGTCGACCAGCGGGGTCAGCACGACCACCAGCGCGGACGACGAGATGTGATGCACCGGGAGATGGTTCTCGTAATCCGCCGCCTCGGCCGGATCGGCACGCACGTCGAGCAGCCATTCCAGGACGGTGAGGTATTGCCGGCGGCCGGAGGCGGCGCGCAGCCGGCGGGCCCCGGCGCCGAACTCGAGCAGCGACACCCGGTCGCCGCGGTGCAGATAGTGCTCGGCGACCGCGGCGGCCGCCCGGACCGTGGTGTCGAGCACCGAGGCGGAGCCGCGGACACCACCCGGAAGGCCGACCTCACCGAGCAGGTCCAGCAGAAGCAGCACCTCGGCGTCGCGGTCCGACAGCGTGTACGCCACGTGCAAATCACGGGTGCGCAGCGAGACCCGCCAGTCGATGCGGCGCAGGCGATCACCGGGTGCGAACTGGCGCACGCCGGCGAGCTCGCCACCCTCGCCGGGACGGCGGGACCGGTGCGCGCCGACCAGGCCGGCCGCCGCGGGCATCGCCTCGGTCGCGTTGAACGGCTCGGTGACCGGATAGACACGGACGCCGCGGGCCGGGGTGACCATCGGGCGGGACGCGAGCAGCCCGCCGCAGGCCACCGCGCGGGCGGCGGCCGGGCCGACGTCCTGCCGGCCCCAGCGCAGCGCCTCGCCGGGCAGGTCGATCGCGGCCCACCCGTCGGACGGGACGTTGATCGCGAACGGCCGGTCGGCCTGCTCGAGGCGCAGCCACGGTGAGGTCCGGGTGCGGACCACCACCAGGTCGTACCCCACCGCCTCCGGGTTGGCGACCGTCAGCCCCGCCTCGACCTCGCCGCCCTCGACGACGTGTTCCTCGCCGGTGGTGATCGTGACCTCGGGCGCGGACCGCGGGATGCGGCGCAGGTGCAGGGCCGCCCCGATCGCGAACGGCGCGGCCAGCAGCACCAGGTCGACCCGGCCCAGCGCCACCCCGAGCAGCAGCAACAGGCCGGTCAGCAGCACCGCCCGGCCGAGCGCCCGGGTCGGCGCCCAGACCTGCGGTGTCGGTTCAGTCATGCCGCGCGTACGAGGGGAGCGCGCCGCTGGCCGGCGCGGGCACCGCGGTGAGCACCTCCTGGACCACGAACGACGGGTTCACCTGGCGCAGCCACATCTCCGGGCGCAGCGTGATCCGGTGCGCCAGAGCCGGCACCGCGACGTCCTTGACGTCCTCCGGCACCACGTAGTCACGGCCGGCCATCGCGGCCCGGGCCCGGGCCAGCAGCAGCAGTGCGAGCGAGCCACGGGGCGACGAGCCGACCAGCACCGCGCCGTGCTCACGGGTGGCCGAGGTCAGCGAGACGATGTAGCGGCCGATCGAGTCCTCCACCGCCACCTCCTCCAGCGCGGCCTGCATCTGCTGCAGGGTCTGCGCGTTCACCACCGGAGCGAGCTGGGCCTCCTCGTGCCGCCGCGACATGCGGCGGCGCAGCACGTCCCACTCCTCCTCGGCGGTCGGATAGCCGAACGACACCCGCAGCATGAACCGGTCCAGCTGCGCCTCGGGCAGCGGGTACGTCCCCTCGTACTCGATCGGGTTGGCGGTCGCCAGCACGTGGAACGGCGGGTCCAGGCGGTAGGTCACGCCCTCGACCGAAACCTGCTTCTCCTGCATCGCCTCGAGCAGCGCGGATTGGGTCTTCGGCGGGGTCCGGTTGATCTCGTCGGCCAGCAGCATGTTGGTGAAGACCGGGCCGGCCCGGAACGCGAAGTCGCCCTTGCGCTGGTCATAGAGGAAGGAGCCGGTGACGTCGGCGGGCAGCAGGTCGGGGGTGAACTGCAGACGGCGGAAGTCCAGGCCGAGCGCCTGGGCGAAGCACCGGGCGGTCAGCGTCTTGCCGAGACCGGGCAGGTCCTCCAACAGCACGTGCCCGCCGGCCAGGATGCCGGCCAGCACGAGTTCCAGCGACTCCCGCTTGCCGACCACCACGGTGCCGACGGAGTCGAGGACCGCTCCGGCCAGCCGCCCGACCTCGTACGGGGGAAGAGCCTGGGTCACCGGCGCGCCTTTCTCACAGTCGTTCCAGAGCGTTCACAAGAGTCTCGATGTCACGCGTCCGCAGGCCACGCCGGCGCGGATCGGCCAGCGTCGCCCAGGGCTCGTCGCCGAGCAGCTCCCGGGCGCGGCGGGGATCACTGGCCCGGGTGATGCCGTGCCGCAACCGCAACCGTTCGTCGGTCAGCTCGGCGAGCACCGGCAAGACGTTACGCGCATGCCGTTCCGGGTCGGCATGTGCCTGGTCCAGGTTCAGCTCCCACCGCCGCACGGTGGCACGCAACGAATCGGCGGTGCGCGGCGGCCCGGAGGCGGCCTTCGAGCGTGACCGCGGCACGGGTGGCGGCGTGACCTCGGCGGCCGCCCACATGATCAGGCGGAGGCCGACGAGCGCGGCGATGATCAGCACGAGCGGGATGCGGACCGAGGCGGCCCGCAGGCCCGCCACGATCACCACAGTGGTCACCCCGATCAGCAGTGCCTCGCCCAGCAACCGCGGCACCCGCGAGCGGCGCCGCTCGACGACCACGACCTCGTCGGCCGGCTCCTCGGGAACCCCGAAGAGTTCGTCCAGACCCCCGTCGTCGCTCATGCCTCGACTCCGCTGCGGACGGTGCCGAGGTCGGCGCGGAGGCGTTCGAGCGCGGACCGGGCCTGGATCCGCATCTGGTCGTCCACGGTGTGCGTCGCGTACCGCGCCTCCCGGTAGACCTCCAGCAGCGCGGCCAGCACGCCGGCGTCCACCCGTTGCTCGGCGAGCAACCGGCCGACCAGGTCGGTCGGACTGTCACCGGGATGCCGCGGGGTGCCGGCCGCGGCAGCGGCGTCCTCCAACCGCACCCAGCAGGCGATCACCGCGCGGCGCGGGTCACGGTCGGTGTCGGACAGCTCCTCCAGGCCGGCGTCGAGCGCGGCCACCAGGTCCTCGGCGGTTCGTGGCTCCCGGCGCCCGGCCCGTTTCCCGCTGCGCCTCGTGCGCCGGCGCAGATGGTCCCGGATCAGAGCCACCGACACCCCGGCGACCATCGCGATCGCGGCCACGCCCAGCACGCCGAGCGCGACGTCGCCCATCCAGGTGGGCAGCGTGCGGGCCGCCTCGGGCACCGGCTCCTCGGTGACCGCCGCGGTCGGCTCCACGGTGCGGGGCGGCAGCATCGGCGGCGCGGTGGTGGTCGGCGTCGCCTCCGGAGTGATGTGGTCCAGCTGGGGCGACGACCTGGTGGCGGCCAGCGAGAGCACGAAGAGCAGCCCGACGACGGCGGCCAGCGGCCACCATCGGCGCAGTGCGGCGAGGTCCATGCGGGGCTCAGATCCGTGACTCGGGGATTGTCGGCGCTCGCATCATGCCAGGCCCGCCAGGGCCTTCGCACGGGCGAACACGCCGTCCAGCATCGCCGGGGTGAGCCGCCCGGTGAACGTGTTCTGCTGGCTGACGTGGAAACACCCCAGAAGATCGGGCACGCCGGGAACGCTGACCAGGGCACCGTGCCCGAATTTCGGTCGTGGCACGGGTGGGCGTACCCCGTAGACCGCGGTCATCGCCGGCCACCACGCCTGCCAGGCGAACGCACCCAGCGCGACCACCACCCGCAGGGTGGGCCTGATCAGCTCCAGCTCGCGCCGCAGCCAGGGTGCGCAGGTGTCCCGCTCCGCAGGCAGCGGCTTGTTGTCCGGCGGCGCGCAGCGCACCGCCGCGAAGATCCGGGTGTGCCGCGTCGCCAGGCCGTCGTCTGCGGCGACGCTGGTGGGCTGGTTGGCCAGCCCGGCCCGGTGCAGCGCGGCGAAGAGCACGTCGCCGGACCGGTCGCCGGTGAAGATCCGCCCGGTCCGGTTGCCGCCGTGCGCGGCGGGCGCGAGACCGAGGATGGCGATCTCGGCGTCGGCGGGGCCCATACCGGGCAGCGGACGGCCCCAATATTCCTGGTCGCGGAAAGCGGCACGGCGGGTCACCGCGACCTCGGTGCGCCAGGCGACCAGTCGCGGACAGGCGAAGCAGTCCGCGATCCGGGCGTCCAGCACGCTGAGCGAGGCGGCCTCGGCCGCCTGTGCGACAACCCCTTCAGCGGTACGCGCGGACGACTCGGACGCAAGCATGAGAACAGCACAACATCCCGCGGGGCGGACGGCGCACCCGGGTCCGTGCCGGGGCCCGTGGCAGGCAGGTTTGCCCGGCCGGAGCGCAGCAGAGGCCCGCACGGGACCACGCGTCCACTCCGTGGGTCAGGGTCCGCCCGCAGACGTCGCGGGGGCGTCCGGACGGACGCCCCCGCGATCAGTCGCCGGTTACTTCGTCTTCAGGCAGAGCAGGTAGCCGTCGCCCTTGTCGCTGGCGATGACATAGCCCTCCTCGCCCTCCTTGAGCTGGGCGTTGAAGGTCGGGTCGCAGGCGGTGCTCTGCGGGTCCTTGACGCCGTCGACCCGGCCGATCACCGCATACTTCGCGTCCGCCGAGGAGCACTCGGCGATCTCGGCCTCGACCTGGGTAGCCGTCTCGCTCATCTCGTTCTTGATCGCGATGCAGTCACCGGCCTTGGCGTCCTCGGTCGGGTCGCCGGAGATCAGGCTGCCGAGGAACGTCTTGACCAGCACCACGACGAGGATGGTGACGGCGATGCCCAGGATCCGCTTGACCCACCCCTTCTTCTTCGGGGCCTCGGGCTGGGCCGGCGGGAACTCGCCGCCGCCGGGGTGCGGGGGCGGGAAGCCCGGGGCGCCCGGAGCGCCGGCGGGCGGCGGCGGGAAACCCGGAGCGCCCGGGTTGCCCTGCGGATAGCCCGGGTTGCCCTGCGGATAGCCCGGGTTGCCCTGCGGGTAACCCGGCGCGCCCGGGTTGGACTGCGGGTAACCGGGAGCGCCCGCGTGCGGTTGCGGGTGACCGGGAGCGCCGGCGGGCGGCGGGAAAGCCGGGCCGCCGGGCTGGGCGGGCACAACCGGGTCAGTCATGGGGGTTCCTCAATTCGAAGGTAACGGCCGGACTCCGGCCGCCAGCACGGGAGGATAGTCACCGCCCTCACTCCCGCGCGACCCCGTTACCAGGCTTTATCTGCTGCCCGAAGGACTCGGTCCCGGCGTAGCCTGAGAATTTGCTGAACGTGACGGCGCGGGCTCGGAGGGCGACGGAACAGCGGACCGGGACGGCGTCGGCGTGCTCCCCGGCCCGGACGGGGTGGCCGTCAGGAACGGCGCGTCCTCCGGGCAGTGCGGATAGCCGAGCTGCCGGCTGTCCGACAACTCACCCGACCAGTCGTCGACGCAGTACGCGTCCCCGAGCGTGATCGGCTGACCGTTCTGGTCGTAGATCTGGGCGTTCGGCACGAGCCGGCCCTGCCCGTCGTAGACGAACAGGTCGTCGACGTTGCTGAACTCGCTCACGTAGCCGACGTCCATGTAACCGGAGTCGTCCCGGCCGCCGTCCAGCTCGGCGAAGCCCACGACGGCGAAGAGCACCAGGAACACGTTGGCGGCCCGCAGCGTGCGACGGGCGGCGGGCCGGGTGACCCGGCCGCGGCTGCCCAGCCAGATCGAGCCGACCACGAACACGCCGAGCAGCAGCAGGGCGACCAGCTCGTTGTCGGCGAGACGGGGCAGCAACCCGAGCGGGCCGCTCTGCTCGCCGAAGAAATAGGCGAAGGCCATCGCGGCCAGGTAACCCCGCAGCACCCACCAGGCCGGGCGCAGCAGCACCAGGAAGTCACTCACCTTCGCGTACCCCAACAGGGGCCCGGCCCGGTCGTCGGCCCGCCGCGCCGCAGCGCCCAACCGCCCCCGCAGCTCGGCGATGCGACGCCCCGGTGCCGGCGGGGGCGGCACGGCGCCGGTCACCCCGGCGCTCGCGACCAGCTCCGCGGCGTAGGCCTGCGGGGCGCCGAGGCGCTCGGTGAGTGAGCCGCCACCCTCGGCCAGCACCTCGGCCAGGTGCTCCGGCAGGTCCTCCAGCAGCTCCTCGCGGGTGGTCTCAGGGAGGTGCGCGAGCGCCTGGCGGACCTCCTCCACGTAGAGCTCGATCTCGGTCGATGTCGCCAGGTTCACGCCGTCCCCCGTTCCCGAAGCAGATCGTCCATGATCGAAGCAAAGCCCTGCCAGACCTTGCCGGAACGCTGGAGCTCAGCGCGCCCGGCGGCGTTGAGGGCGTAGTACTTCCGGTGCGGCCCCTCGTCGCTGGGAACCACATAGCTGTTCAGCAGGCCGCTGGAGAACAGCCGGCGCAGCGTTCCGTAGACCGAGGCGTCGCCGACCTCCTCCAGGCCGGCGGCACGCAGCCGGCGCAGGATGTCGTAGCCGTAACCGTCCTCGTCGCGCAGCACGGCGAGGACCGCCAGATCCAGTACGCCCTTGAGTAGCTGGGTCGCATCCACGCGACGCACACTACTGTGCATTCCGAAGTACCGTCAACAGCACGCTACCAACCCCGAGTGTGTGAAGTTCGGGTGCGCAGCGCACCCGAAGTCCCCACGCAGTCGCTCGCCGGCCCGGGTGTGGGGACTCGGGGTGAAGAGCGCCCCGAAAGGGTTCAGGGGGCGGCGAGACCGAAGGCGATGCCGTCGAGGATGTCGTGCTCGGAGGCGATCACGAACTCGTGGCCGGAACGCTCCTGGATGATCTGCATGATCAGGGCGCCGGCGCCGATCACGTCGGCCCGGCCGGGGTGCATGACGGGCAGCGCGCGGCGATCGGCAACGGTCATCTTCAGGAGTTCCTGAGTGACCCGGACGACCTCGGCGGACAAGACCCGGCTGTGGTGGATGCGCGCCGAGTCGTACACCTCGAGGTCGTGTGCCAGAGCGGCGACGGTCGTGACCGTCCCGGCCAGGCCGACCAGCGTCCTGGCCGACCTGCCGTCGACGGCCGCCAGAGCCGTGTCGACGGCTGCCGTGACGTCCTCCTCCGCCGCGGCCAGCTCGGCCGGCGTCGGCGGATCACTGCGCAGGTGCCGTTCGGTCATCCGGACGCAGCCGATGTCCATCGAGATCGAGCGTTCGACGGTGCGGGTGCCGGTGACGAACTCGGTCGAGCCGCCGCCGAGGTCATAGACCAGGTACGGCCCGTCGGCGTCCAGGCCCTGCACCGCGCCGAGGAAGGACAGCCGGGCCTCCTCCGCACCGGTGATCACTTCCGGGTCGACGCCGAGCACCCCGCGGACCATGTCGCGGAAGTCCTGCGCGTTGGAGGCGTCCCGGCTGGCGGAGGTGGCACACATCCGCACCCGGCTGACGCCCAGCTCGGCGATCTCGGCGGCGTAGCCGAGCAGCGCCCGCCGGGTGCGCTCCAGAGCGGCGGGAGCGATCATCCCGGTCCGGTCGACACCCTCGCCCAGCCGAACGATCTCCATCCGCCGGGCCACATCGACCAAGGAATCATTACCGGTCACGTCGGCGATCAGCAGGCGGATCGCGTTGGTGCCGCAGTCGATGGCCGCGACTCTCATAGGTGCAACAGCATTCGTTTGTTCCCCAACGTGTTCGGCTTGACCCGTTCCAGGTCCAGGAACTCGGCGACACCCTCGTCGTACGACCGGAGCAACTGCTCGTACACCGAATGCGGCACCGGCGCCCCGTCGATCTCGGCGAACCCGAACGAGCCGAAGAAGCTGGTCTCGAACGTCAGGCAGAAGACGCGGGCGACACCCAGCTCACGAGCCTGGTCAAGGAGCGCGGCGACGATCTTGTGGCCGATCTTGCGACCCCGGCGTTCCGGGTCGACGGCCACCGTCCGGATCTCGGCCAGGTCCTCCCACATCACGTGCAGGGCGCCACAGCCGACCACCTGCCCGTCGTCGTCGGCCACCCAGAACTCCTGGACCGACTCGTAAAGCGTGACCGTCGCCTTGCTCAGCAGCCGGCGATCGGTGGTATAGGTGTCCACCAGGGACCGGATCGCCTTGACGTCCCCGGTGCGCGCGCGGCGGATGATCACTGGCTCGGGCCCACGCACGGGCCGCCGGACCAGTACTCACCGATCGCGTCCCGCACCTCGTCGCCGAACGGGTTCACTCCCGGCCCGGCCGCAAGCGCGTGCCCGAGATGGACGTGCAGGCACTTCACCCGGTCCGGCATGCCACCGGCCGACACCCTGGCGATCTCCGGCACCTCCTCGATGGCCGTCCGCCGGTCCAGATAGTCCTGATGTGCCTCGGCATAGCGTTTGGCCAGCTCGGGATCGGTGCTGAGACGTTCCTGCATGTCTCGCATGACGCCGGCGGACTCCAGCCGGCTGCACGCGGCGGTGGCATGCGGGCAGGTCAGATAGAAGAGCGTGGGAAACGGTGTGCCGTCGTCCAGGCGCGGCGACGTCTCGACGACGTCCGGGTTGCCGCAGGGGCAGCGGTGCGCGATCGCACGGGTGCCGCGCGGGCGGCGGCCGAGCTGGGCCGCGACGATGTCGAGGTCGGCCGGGGTGGGTTCCGGGGTAGCTGGTTCAGCCATCAGTTGGCGGGCTCCGCATTGGCGGCTTGGACGCTGCTCCACAGCGTGTCGTACCAACGGTCCGGGGCGGCCGCCGGCGCTTGCTTCTCGGCGTCGCGAGCGGCACCCTGCTCATCGTAATAGACGAGCAGCGGCGTCTCACCGGGGCGCACGTAGAAGTAGGTGTCGCGGGCCTGGATCCGCAGGTACTCCGGATCGTTCCACTTCTCCAGCTCCTTGGCCGTCGCGGCGATCTCCTGCCGCTGCGCGACCTGCGCCCGCTCCATCTCGGCGATCTGCGTCTCCTGCTCCAGGTACACCCGCAAGGGGTAGGTGTAGGCGAGAGCGAGGGCGACGAACACCGCGATCAACACGGTGGCCCGGCCGGTCAGGGCGCGCCGGCGGGGTGCTTCGGTGCGCTTGGCGGCTGCGCCGCTTTCCGATCCGGGGGTACGACGTGACGACGGCACCCGGATCGGCCCGGTGTTACGGCTCCGTGCGGGTGCCGGCGCGTTCCGGGCCCGCGTGGCGGCCCCCGGCCGGCCCGCGGAGGCGCTCGACCGGGTCGAACCGGCACTCTGCCGGGCGGCCGCGCCGGGACGCCGGGCCGGACCCTGCCCGCTCGGCAATCGGCGTTGCGTCATTCCCGCCTCCCCCGGACACCTCAGGCGTGTGGCCCCGCCCCCGGAAACCTATGCCTCCGGGAGCGGCAGCCACAACTTCATGATCTGACGCGCTGGTGTCAGCCGACGCGGTAACGCGGGAACGCGCCCGCACCGGCGTACCGGGCGGCGGTCTCCAGCTGCTCCTCGATGCGCAGCAGCTGGTTGTACTTCGCGACGCGGTCCGAGCGGGCCGGGGCGCCGGTCTTGATCTGGCCGGAGCCGACCGCCACCGCCAGGTCGGCGATGGTGACGTCCTCGGTCTCACCGGAACGGTGCGACATCATGGTCTTGAAGCCGGCCCGGTGGGCCAGGTCCACGGCGTCCAGGGTCTCGGTGAGCGAGCCGATCTGGTTCACCTTCACCAGGACCGCGTTGCCGGCGTTCTCGGCGATGCCGCGGGCGATGCGCTGCGGGTTGGTGACGAACAGGTCGTCACCGACGATCTGGATCTTGTTGCCGAGCTGCGAGGTCATCGCGCTCCAGCCGGCCCAGTCGTCCTCGCCCAGCGGGTCCTCGATGGAGACGATCGGGTACTCGTCGACCAGCTTCGCGTAGTAGGCGATCATTTCGTCGGTCGACTTGGGCGCACCCTCGAAGACGTACGACCCGTCCTTGTGGAACTCGGTCGCGGCGACGTCCATGGCCAGCACGATGTCGCTGCCCAGGTTGAAGCCGGCGGCCTGCACGGCCTCGGCGATCAGGTCGAGCGCGGCGGCGTTGGCCGGCAGGTTCGGGGCGAAGCCGCCCTCGTCGCCGAGGCCGGTGGAGAGGCCCTTCTTCTTCAGCACCGACTTGAGCGCGTGGTAGACCTCGGCGCCGGTGCGCAGCGCCTCACGGAAGGTCGGCGCGCCGATCGGGGCGATCATGAATTCCTGCACGTCGACGTTGGAGTCGGCGTGCGCGCCACCGTTGACGATGTTCATCATCGGGACCGGCAGGACGGCGGCGTTCGGGCCACCGACGTACCGGAACAGCGGCAGCTCGGCGGAGAGCGCGGCGGCCTTGGCGACCGCCAGCGAGACACCCAGGATCGCGTTCGCGCCCAGCTCCGACTTGGTGTCGGTGCCGTCCAGGTCGAGCATCTTCTGGTCGATCAGGCGCTGCTCGGACGCCTCGTAGCCGATCAGCTCGTCGGCGATCTTGTCTTCGATGTTGGCAACCGCCTTCTCGACACCCTTGCCGAGGTAGCGGCCCTTGTCACCGTCGCGGAGCTCGAGCGCCTCGAAGGCGCCGGTGGAGGCGCCGGAGGGCACCGCGGCGCGGCCGACCGTGCCGTCGTCCAGGCCGACCTCGACCTCGACGGTGGGATTGCCCCGGGAATCGAGGATCTCGCGGGCGACGATAGCTTCAATGGTGGCCATTAGTCGTGTCGCTCCCTAACAGTTGTACGAATACAGTTTCGGTCCGCGACCCTGCGGGCCGACCACGACCCTGAGCGTATCGAGTCGGGCAATGACGCGTTCGCGGGGCCGGTGAACTCCCCCGCCGGTATCCCTCAAACCTCCGCCCGGCCTGCCGAACCAGTGGGCACTATGACGAGAAGCCTGTTTCCCGCCGACGGCTCGCGCGTCGAGATGGACACCGGGGAGGAACGCCTCACCGGCGTCCGGGTCGTCCGGGTCACCGACGCCGCCGTGACACTGTCCCTCGCCCTGGCCGACATGCCGCCGACCGGCTCCGACGTGACGCTGCGCTGGCCCGCCGGCCAGCGCGGACGTTACGCGGCCCGGGCCACGGTGATCGCGATCGACGAGAACCGGGCCGAGGTCCGGGTGGCCGGTGAGCCCACCGTCGAACAGTTCCGCCACTTCGTCCGCGGTGGCGGCGGGGAGAGCGTGCTGCTGGTCCGGCCCGGCGAGCCGGAGTCGATCGGCTGGGTGCACGACATCAGCGAACGCTCGGTCCGGGCCCACTTCACCGACGTCGACCTGCGGCCCGGCCAGGAGATGCAGCTGCGGGTGCAGCTCGGCAGCGAGGTGGTCGAGTTCCCGGCCACCGCGATGCGGGTCAGCGCGGTGCGCCAGCAGGTGCCGGTCCGCGGTCCGCTCTCCGTCGAGCTGGTGGCGATCTTCGACCAGGACGAGCGCCAAGCGAAGATCATCCGCCGGTACGTGCTGCGGCAGCAGGTGTCCCGGGCCCGGGACGGCGCCGTCACCGCGGTCTGAAAATGTCGAATACCGAATTCCAATAAAGGGTGTTCCGGCCGTTAATTGTCGTGTAATTCGCCTGAAGATTAACCGGCGCCGGCGCCGGATACTCGATTGCGCGGGGTGGCGCGGGTGCGCCAGGGTGGTCATCGTGCCCGCCACCCCGCGTCGCGCGCCCACCCCGCGATCCGCACCCACGCCGCCGCCCACGCCTGCGTCACGTCGCGCGCCCACCCCGGGATCCGCACCCGCGCCTGCCCCGCGTCGTGCACCGACTCCGCGATCCACGCCGCCGCTCACGCCGACCCCGAGTCGCGCGCTCGCGCCACCTCCCGCGGGCGCCGCGCGCGCCGGCCGTTCGCTTCGGCCGGGCCGGCCGGTCCGTGCGGCTGTCGTCGCGGGTCTGCTCTTCGGCTCGGTGTCCTGTGCGGGTCTTGATCAGGCCGATGCCGCCGGCGTGACCCCACAGGATCTGGTGGCCACGGTGGCCGACCAGTTGGCCGGCGGGTCGTCGCTGACCTACACCGCGACGTACCGGCTGGCCGGCGGCGCGACGGCCCGCGCCGTGCACGTCGCCCAGCCACGACGGAGCGCGCACGTCTATCCGGACGGCCGGCTGATCCGCACCGAGACGGCACAGACGCGTTGCGACGGCGGCGAGTGCGTCCGCACCGCGCCCGGCACCGCGGACGCCACGCTGCCCCCGGCCTCCGGGATGGTCACCCCGGAGTCGGTGCTGGCGCTGCTGGAGACCGCGGCCATCGACCCCGGCGCAGAAATCGAGCAACAGAGCACCAACCGGGCCGGCCGGCATGCGACGTGCCTGGAGGTACGCGGCGCCGAAAGCTTCAGCACCTGCGTGACCGTGGAGGGCGCGCTGGCCGGTTTCACCGACCGGGTCGGCGGGGCGGCGATCGAGATGGTGCTGGTCGACTACACCGAGGTGGTGGACGAACGCGACTTCGCCACCCCGCCCGGCACCCGCCTGATCGACCGCCGCAGCAAATAGGCAGAGGCACCACCCCAGCCGGCGAAGGCCCGGCCGACTGCACGGGGCGAGGCGCCGCGGGCCGCAACAGCGGGAGGCACCGCTCAGCCGGCCACCGCGAGAGACGACAGCGTCACCGGGCCGCAGAAGCGCAAGGCGCGGCCCGGCCGCGGAGGTGGGCCGCGCCACGGGCGACAAGAACACGGCCAGCCTGCGGGCGGTCGGGCTGTCCGGGCGTGCCTTCGGGCTGGCCGGGCGGTCGGGTCGGCGGTCGGGCGGGCGGTCGGGCGGGCCGGCGGCCGGCGGTCGGGCCGGCGGGCTGTCCGGGCGGCCGGCGGTCGGCGGTCGGCGACCGGGCGGGCCGACGCGGGTGGCGGGCTGGCGTCAGACGCCGAGCAGGGTGCGCAGGTGGCGCGGCGGCGGGGAGCCGTGGGCGAGCATCGCGTCGTGCCAGGCCTTGGGTGTCGCGCCGAAGGGGCGGGCCGCGGCGATGCCCGCCATCTCGGTGTAGCCGACGAAATAGGTGGAGAGCTGCGTCGAGGTGAGCAGCGCCCGGCGCCACTTGCCGGCCGCCTCGCCCTCCTCCTGGAAGCCGCGCCCGGTCATCAGCGCCATCGCCTCGGACTCGGGCAGCTCGTCACAGTGCGTGAGCTGGTCGATGATCGCGTTGAGGCTCATCCGCAACTGCATCTTGAGCTGTTGCAGCCGGACCGGCAACCCGCCGAAGCCCAAGCCGGACATCAGCTCCTCGGTGTAGACCGCCCACCCCTCGACGAACGGCCCGGACCAGCCGAGCGCCCGGACCCGGGTGGCCGCACGGAACCGGCGTGCGTGGGCGATCTGCAGGTAGTGACCGGGCATGGCCTCGTGCACGGTCAGGTTGCGCAGCATCTCGTTGTTGTATTCCCGGTAGAAGCTGGCGATCCGCTCCGCGGGCCAGTCGGCCGGGGCAGGGGCGATGCAGTAGAAGGTCGGGACGTCGGCCGTCTCCAGCGGGCCGGGCGGATCGCAATAGGCCACCGCGACGCCGCGGGCGAACTCCGGCATCTCCTCGATGACGCACGGATCGTCCACCAGCGACACGATGTCGTGCCGGCGGACGAACTCGGTCGCCTCCCCCATCGTCTCCTTGGCCAGCGCGACGATCGTGGTGTCGTCGGGGTGTTGCTGAGCGATGGTGTCGAGGGCGCGGCGCACCGTGTCGTCGCTCGCCGGGCCACCGACCAGCTCGGCGGCGGCTTCGCGCAGCTCCGCGCCGACCCGGTCGAGGTTCGCCCGGGCCCGGCTGAGCACCTCGGCCGCGGAGAGCTCGGTGTCGAGGGTGTGCCAGAGGCGCGCCTCCCACAGCGGGCGGCCGAGCCGCGGGTCGCGCCCGGGCTCGCCACTGTCGAGTCGAGCGCGCAGCCAGCCGTCGAACTCGGCGAGCGCGGCCAGCGCGGCGGCCGACGCCGGCTCGACCACATCGGCCATCCCCGGCGCCTCGGTCAGCAGGGCCGGGACCTGGTCGCGGATCAGCGCGGCCGTCCCGGCGAACTGGCCGGTGGCGGTCTCGGCGTGGATGCGCGGCACGTCGCGCAGGACCGCCCGGGCGGTGGCGAGCGCGTCGGGGATCGCGGCGAGCCGGCCGGCAAGGCTTTCCAGCCGCTCCTCGGCCGGCGCGAAGGAGCGCGCGATGAGGCCGTGCAGCAGCGGGCCGGGGTTGTGCTCCAGCGGGTTCCACTCGTGCTCGCGGATCTCGGCCAGCTCGAACGCCGCCCGCTCCACCTGGGCGGAGAGGATGGCGTGGTCGACCTGGTCCTCGGGGGCGAGTCCCTCCGCGTCCAGCCCGCTGAGTGCGTCACCGGCGTCGCGCAGCATGGCCACCCGGCCGGCGACGCCGGACGCGGACAGGTCGGGCAGGCGGCTGTCGAAGCGGTGGTCGCCCGCGTTGGCCGCGGTGACGGGGTCGCTTTCCAGCAGGGCGTCGACGATGCGCTCGGCGAGCGTTACGAACTCCGGCATCCCCAAAAACTACTCGGAGGGACCGACATTTTCCGCCGCACGCACCGCGTCCGCGTACGCCAATGCCGCTCGCCGCAGCTCCGCCTCGGGGTCCAGTCCCGCGGCGCGGGCCTCCGCCACCACCCGCAGCAGCGCCGGGCCGAGCTCGTCGCCGGCCGGCAGCGGCACGTCCAGCCCGCCCCGTTCCACCCGCTGGAGCATCTTGGCCACCAGCGCGAGGGCGGGCTGGCTCAGCGCGATCCCGTCCAGCACGGAGTCCCGTGACTTCTCGGCCTGCTTGATCCGCTCCCAGTTGGCGGTGATCTCCTGAATGTCCTCGACCCGTTCGCCGGCGAAGACGTGCGGGTTGCGCCGCACCATCTTCTCGACCAGGCCGCCGGCCACGTCGTCGATGGTCCAGCCGCGTCCTTCCGGCTGTTCCTCGGCCAGCCGGGCGTGCAGCACCACCTGGAGCAGCACGTCGCCGAGCTCCTCCCGCAGCGCCTCCAGGTCGCCGGACTCGATCGCGTCGTACGCCTCGTAGCTCTCCTCGAGCAGGTACGGCGCGAGCGTCTGGTGTGTCTGCTGACGTTTCCACGGGTCGCCGCCGGGCGAGACCAGCCGGTCCATCACGGTGACCGCGTCGAGCAGCCGGGCGCCGGGCGGGTCCCACGAGCCGTACATCAACTCGATCTCGGCCAGTGCGGGCTCGCGGGCCAGGCGCAACCCGAGCTGCCGTGCGAACGGCTGGTCGCCGGTGGGCCCGGCGAGCCAGACCGCGCCGGGCCCACCGGCGATCGCGTCCAGGAAGCCCTGGGCGTCGGTGTCCAGCACGGTGACCGGGACACCGGTGACCCGCAGCGCCGTCGCCTGCTGGCTCTCGGCGCCGGCGAAGACCGGATAGGCGCGGACCGCGTCCCAGGCCTCCGCCGTCAGCAGTCCCGCGGGCAGCCGTGGCGACGTGACCAGCAGGATGATGCGGGCACCGCTCAAGGCGCGTCGACCACCGGGGCGCTCAGGTCCTCGCCGATCTCGGCGCCGAGCAGGTTCAGCGAGCCGCTCTCGCTCTGGGTGCTGAGCAGGTCGAACTCGAAGGGGTGGTAACGCGGGTTGACGTCGATGTCCATCGCCCCGACGGTCTTCTCGACCTCGGCCCGGATGGCGCCGGCCTGGGCCACCGCCTGCAGGTTGGCGTCGCTGATCTCGGCCCGCCAACCCGCGAAGTCCTGGCCGGCCGGGATCCCGCCGCCGGCGGCGAGCCGGTCGTAGACGGTCCGCAGGTCGTCGTCGGTGGGCTGGGCGGGCGCCGGGATCGCCTCGCCGAGCAGCTGCCGGTAGACCGCGATCTCGGCGGTCAGCCGGGCGAACTCGGTGCCCGTGGGGAGCTGCAGCTGGGCCGCGATCTCGTCGAGGGAGACACCGGCCGGGACGGTGAGCCCGCGTTCCTCGGCCATCTCGCCGTAGACCCGCTGGCCCACCAGCGCGCGGACGACGTCGGCCCGGCTGATCGGCATGCGCACCGGCTCCGCGGTGACGGTCGGCGCCGGGGTGACCGGCTGGCCGGCGTCCTCGAGCTCCTTCTCCTGCTGCCGCTGCGCGTCCTCGGCCGCGGAGGCCTGCTGCTCGGCAGTGGTGGACAGCTGGACGCGGACCTCGTCCCAGACTTCTTGGACGCGCTGCTCCGTGACCCGGCCGCTCTCTCCGATGTAGGCGGCCACGGTGGGCTCGGAGCGGCAGGCGGACAACGCGCCCAGGGCGAGAGACGCGGCGACAACGGCGGAGGCGAGTCGGCGAGCACGCAGCATGGTCATGACTCTCTCACGGGCAGTGTGACGTACGTCGCCCACCCCCGTCACCGCGCCGCCACGGCGGGTGCCGGGACGTCGCCGAGGACGTCCTTGAGCAGCTGGGCACACCACTGGAGGAGGTCCTGGTCGCGCAGCGGCTCGCCGCCCACCCGGCGGGTCATCGGGCGCGGCACGCTCACCTGGTCGTTGGCGGGCTTGTAGACCGAGTCCGGGTGGTAACGCTTGAGCCGCATCTGCTTGGAGTCGGGCAGCGGCAGCGGGGAGAAGCGGATGTGCTTGCCCTGCAGGGAGACGTCGGTCAACCCGTAGGCCCGGGCCAGCTGCCGGAACCGGGCGACCGCGATCAGATTGGTGACCTGGGCCGGCGGCTCGCCGTACCGGTCGGTCATCTCGGCGATCACCTCGTCCAGGCGGGCGTTGTCGCGGGCCTCGGCGAGCTTGCGGTACATCTCCAGGCGAAGGCGTTCCACCGCGATGTACTCGGTGGGCAGGTGCGCGTCCACCGGCAGGTCGATCTTGACCTCGGGTTCCTCCTCGGGGCGCTCGCCCTTGAAGGCCTGCACCGCCTCGCCGACCATCCGCACGTACAGGTCGAAGCCGACGCCCTCGATGTGGCCGGACTGCTCGCCGCCGAGCAGGTTGCCGGCGCCGCGGATCTCCAGGTCCTTCATCGCCACGTACATGCCGGCGCCGAGCTCGGTGTGCTGGGCGATGGTGGCGAGCCGCTCGTGCGCGTGCTCGGTGAGCGGCTTGTCCCGCGGGTAGAGGAAGTACGCGTACGCCCGCTCCCGTCCCCGGCCGACCCGGCCCCGGATCTGGTGCAGCTGGGCCAGCCCCAGCAGGTCGGCGCGCTCCAGGATGAGGGTGTTCGCGTTCGGGATGTCGATGCCGGACTCGACGATCGTGGTGCAGACCAGGACGTCGAACTCCTTCTCCCAGAAGCCGACCATCACCTTCTCGAGCTGTTCCTCGCTCATCTGGCCGTGTGCCACCGCGACCCGCGCCTCGGGCACCAGCTCACGCAGCTTGCGGGCCGCCCGGTCGATCGACTCGACCCGGTTGTGCAGGTAGAAGACCTGCCCGTCGCGGAGCAGCTCGCGGTGGATGGCGGCGGCCACCTGCTTCTCGTCGTACGCCCCGACGTAGGTGAGCACCGGGTGCCGCTCCTCCGGCGGCGTGGCGATGGTCGACATCTCACGGATGCCGGTGATCGCCATCTCCAGGGTCCGTGGGATCGGCGTGGCCGACATGGTCAGCACGTCCACCGACGCCCGCAGCGCCTTGAGCTGCTCCTTGTGCTCGACGCCGAATCGCTGCTCCTCGTCCACGATGATCAGGCCGAGGTTCTTGAAGCGGGTGGACTTGGAGAGCAGCCGGTGCGTACCGATCACGATGTCGGCGCTGCCGTCGGCGGCCTGCTCCAGGGTGCGCGCCGCCTCTTTCGGTGTCTGGAACCGGGACAGCTGGCTGATCTGCACCGGGAACTGGCTCATCCGCTCGGTGAACGTGTTGTAGTGCTGCTGCGCGAGCAGTGTGGTGGGCACCAGGATGGCCACCTGCTTGCCGTCCTGGACCGCCTTGAACGCCGCCCGCACCGCGATCTCGGTCTTGCCGTAACCGACGTCGCCGCAGATCAGCCTGTCCATCGGGACGGCCAGCTGCATGTCGTGCTTGACCTCGTGGATGGCGGCGAGCTGGTCGGGGGTCTCGGTGTACGGGAAGGCGTCCTCCAGCTCCCGCTGCCACGGGGTGTCCGGGCCGAACGCGTAGCCCTCGGAGGCCTGCCGGGCCGCGTACAGCTGGATGAGCTGGGCGGCGATCTCCTTGACCGCCTTGCGGGCCCGCGCCTTGCTCTTCTGCCAGTCGGCGCCGCCCATCTTGTGCAGGCTGGGCGACTCGCCACCGACGTACCGGGAGAGCTGGTCGAGCTGGTCGGTGGGGACGTAGAGCCGGTCGCCGGGCTGGCCGCGCTTGGACGGCGCGTACTCGATGACCAGGTATTCGCGGTCGGCGCCGTTGACCGTCCGCTGCACCAGCTCGATGTAGCGCCCGATGCCGTGCTGCTCGTGCACCACGAAGTCGCCGGTCTTCAGCTCGAGCGGGTCGATCGTGTTGCGCCGGCGGGCCGGCATCTTGCGCATGTCCTTGGTGGACGCGCCCCGGCCGCCGGAGATGTCGTTGCCGGTGATCACAGCGAGCTGGGAGGCCTCGTCCACGAAGCCGTGGTTCAGCCCGCCGCAGGTGACCAGCAGCTGGCCGCCCTCGATGGCGGTGGAGATCGAGTCGGCCGGGGTGACGCCCAGGCCGGCGTCGCGCAGCACCTCGGTGGCCCGTTGCGCGGTGCCCTTGCCCTCGAAGACCAGCGCGATCGCCCAGCCCTTGCCGGCCCACTCGGCGAGGTCGCCGGCCAGCTTGGCGGTGTCGCCGTGATAGAGCGGGACCGGCTGGGCGGCCAGCGTGATCGCGTCACCGGTGTCCGGCGAGACCTCCACCTCGGGAGTCTCGAGCCACGGCGTGTCCGGAGCGGCGTCCGGGGTGGGGGCCAGCCCGAACGGCGAGAGGGTCCACCAGGGTTGGCTGAGGACGGCCGCGTGTGCGCGTACGTCCGCGAGGTTCTTGAAAGCGACGGCGCCGACGTCGATCGGCGCCTGGCCCCCGACGGCGGCCGCGGCCCAGGAGGCCTCCAGGAACTCGTCGGAGGTCCGGGTGAGGTCGTGCGCCCGGGTGCGGATCCGCTCCGGGTCGCAGAGCAGCACGTGGGTGCCGGCCGGCATGCAGTCGATCAGCAGCTCCATGTTGTCCGTGCCGTCCAGCAGCGCGGGCGCGAGCGACTCCATCCCCTCGACCGGGATGCCCTCGGCCAGCTTGTCGAGGATCTCGGCCAGCTCGGGGTGCTCGGCGGCGAGGGCGGCCGCTCTCGCCCGCACCGCGGGCGTCAGCAGCAGCTCCCGGCACGGCGGCGCCCAGAGCCGCTCCACCTTGTCGATGGTGCGCTGGTCGGCGACCGCAAAGGTGCGGATCTCCTCCACCTCGTCGCCCCAGAACTCGACCCGGGACGGGTGCTCGTCGGTCGGTGGGAAGACGTCCAGGATGCCGCCGCGGACCGCGAACTCGCCGCGCTTGGTGACCAGGTCCACCCGCGCGTACGCCATGTCGGACAGCCGGCGGGCGACCGTCTCCAGTTCGGCCTCGCGGCCGGCGACCAGCTCCACCGGCTCCAGGTCGCCGAGGCCCTTGAGCTGCGGCTGCAACAGCGACCGGACCGGCGCGACGACGACCCGCAGGGGCTCGTCGCCGGGGTGGGCCAGGCGGCGCAGCACGGCCAGCCGGCGGCCGACAGTGTCGGAGCGGGGGGAGAGCCGCTCGTGCGGCAGCGTCTCCCAGGACGGATAGACGGCGACCCGGTCCGGCTCGAGCAGGCAGCCGAGCGCGTCGGCCAGGTCGTCCGCCTCGCGGGAGGTGGCGGTGACCGCGAGCACCGGGCGCTGAGCGCCGCCGCTGTCGGCGGCGCCGGCCACTGTGGCGACCACGAACGGCCGCAACGAGACGGGCGCCGTCAGGTCGAGCGAATCGGAGTCGACAAAGCCCTTGCGGGCCAGGTCGCGGGCCCGGGCGAGACCACGGTCGCGCAGGGCGGCTGGGATGAGACCGGAGAGTTGCATGACGAGAAGACCCCCGAGGGCACGACGAACGACCCCGGTCGCCGACTAGGGCGGGGGTACACGGAACAGCTTAGTCCGCCCCTCCGACAACTCCGGCGGCCCGAGGGTTATCGCACAGCATGTCCGACATAGGTGCTGAGCGATCGTGAAAAAGTGCCGGTTCGGTGTGAGCACGTCATCGGGGAGGCAACACGTGCGGATCCTGCTGTTGGTCTCGGCGTTCAACGGGCTGAGCCAGCGCGTGTGGTGTGCCCTGCGGGAGGCGGGACACGACGTCGGGGTGCTGCTGGCGACGAGCGGCCCGGCGATCGTCGACGGCGTGCGCGCCGCCGACCCGGAGCTGGTCATCTGCCCCTACCTCAAGGACCGGGTGCCGGCGCAGGTCTGGCAGCAGCGGCGCACCGTGATCATCCACCCCGGCCCGGTGGGTGACCGGGGCCCGTCCTCGCTGGACTGGGCGATCGCCGACAGCGTGCCGGTCTGGGGCGTCACGGCGCTGCAGGCGGTCGAGGAACTGGACGCCGGGCCCATCTGGGCCACCCGCACGTTCCCGATGCCGGCCGTCGCGCCCCGCAAGTCGGCGCTCTACACCGGGCCGGTCTCGGACGCGGCGCTGGAGTGCGTCTTCGAGGTGGTCGCGAAGGCCGCGGACCCGGCGTTCGTGCCGGTGCCGGCGCAGGACGTGCCGACCGAGGCGCCCGGCGCCCGGGCGCGCCCGATGATGCGGCAGGCCGACCGGGCCTTCGACTGGGCCGAGCCGGCCGAGACCATCCTGCGCCGGATCCGGGCCGCGGACTCCTCGCCCGGCGTGCGCACCGAGGTGGGCGGGCTCGATGTGTACGCCTACGACGCGCACCTCGGCCTGGCCCGCGGCGGGCGTCCCGGCACGATCCTCAGCCGCCGCCAGGGCGCGGTGCTGGTCGCCACCGGCGACGGCAGCCTCTGGCTCGGGCACCTGCGCCCGGCCGCCGAGGGCGGGATCAAACTGCCCGCCACTACGGTGCTCGGCGCGCGGCTGCGCGGGGTCCCGAACTCACCGGTGGGCCCCGAGGCCGACCCGGAGACGGCGGGGGCGTACCGGCAGATCCGCTATCGGCGCACCGGCGCGGTCGGCTGGCTGCACTTCGACTTCTACAACGGCGCGATGGCGCCCGGTCACTCGCGGCGGCTGCTGGCCGGCCTGCGCCACGCGATCGCCCAGGACACCCGGGTGCTGGTGCTGCGCGGTGGCACCGAGGCGTTCAGCAACGGCATCCACCTCAACGTGATCGAGGGGGCGGCGGATCCGGCCGGCGCGGCGTGGGCCGGCATCAAGGCCATCAACGCGGTGTGCCGGGAGATCATCACGTGCACCCAGCAACTGGTGGTGGCCGCCTACGCCGGCAGTGCCGGCGCCGGTGGCGTCATGCTCGGGCTCGGCGCGGACATCGTCGCGGCCCGGGACGGGATCGTGCTGAACCCGTACTACGACATCGGCCTGTTCGGCTCGGAGCTGCACACCTTCACCCTGCCGCGGCGGGCCGGCGCGGACGGGGCGCAACGACTGATCGACGACAGGCTGCCGGTCAGCGC
Source organism: Actinoplanes sp. 13 (assembly GCF_056134165.1). Lineage (NCBI taxonomy): Bacteria > Bacillati > Actinomycetota > Actinomycetes > Micromonosporales > Micromonosporaceae > Actinoplanes > Actinoplanes sp. 13. The sequence goes on from NZ_JBVYOQ010000039.1 coordinate 45,970, forward strand.
CGCGCAGGCGGCCCGGCTCGGCCTGGTGGACGAGGTCGGACCACGGCACCCGGAGGCGTACGCCCAATGGCTCTCCGCTCTGGCCGGGCACCACAGCGACGGGCGCACCGCGCGCAAGCGACGCTCGGCCAAGGCGAGGCGGCTCGCCGCCGAACAGATCCCGCTGGACGTGTACGAGACCCGCGAACTCGCCGAGATGAGCCGCGACATCTACACCGACCGCTCCGGTTTCGCCGCCGCCCGCCGCGCCTTCGTCCGCAAGCTCCGGCCGGACGGCACACCGCGGCACCTGCTGTTCGCGGCCAACGCCGGTCCGGCGGTGGCCAGGACCCGGTCCACGAACGCGGGACCGTCGAAACCGCCGCTGCGCCCGGCCGTCCCGGTGTCGGCCTGATCAGATGAGCATTCTGCACACCCCGGGTTCCGGGGCGACTCCCCCTGCCCACGACCGTCCCGTCCCGCAGCAGCGTCCGCCGGTCGGCCGCGCGCCGATGCCCAGCGACCAGGTCGGCAGCACGCTGATCATGGACACGCAGTTCGAGTACAGCGCGTACAGCGTGCTCGCCGGGCCGGCCGAGCAGCCGGCCGAGGGTGAGCCGTACCGGGTGCGGATGCGGCCGCTGGCCCGCAGCCGTCCGATCCGGACCCTGCTGATCACGCTGTTCGCGTTCTGCTTCGAGGCGACCTTCTTCGGCTGGCTCGTCGCCTCGATCGAGCTGCCCGACCAGCGCCTGCACACGATCCTCTACCTGGCCACCGTCTTCATGATCGGCGCGACCGCGGCGATCGAGCTGTTCCGCCTGGTCAACGTCGTGACGTTGTGCCTGTCCACGCTCTGGGCCCGGGACCCGGTGCCGGTGGTGCCGGACACCGGGACGCGGGTCGCGTTCCTGACCACGATCGTGCCCGGCAAGGAGCCGATCGCGATGGTGGAGAAGACGCTGCGGGCGGCACGCAAGATCCGGTACGCCGGCCACTACGACGTCTGGCTGCTCGACGAGGGCGACGACCCGGTGGTGCGGCTGATGTGCCGGCGGCTCGGCGTGAAGCACTTCAGCCGGCGTGGGCGCGCGGAGTACAACACGCCGGCCGGGGCGTACAAGGCGAGGACCAAGCACGGCAACTACAACTCCTGGCTGGACGCGCACGGCGATTCCTACGACGTCTTCGTCTCGGTCGACCCGGACCACGTGCCGGCCCCGAACTTCTGCGAACGGCTGCTCGGCTACTTCCGCGACCCGGACGTGGCGTTCGTGGTCGGCCCGCAGATCTACGGCAACTACGACGACGTGATCACCCGCTGGGCCGAGTCGCAGCAGTACCTGTTCCACTCGCTGCTCCAGCGGGCCGGCAACATGCGCGGCATCGCGATGCTGGTCGGCACCAACAACGCGGTCCGGATCGCGGCGCTGAAGTCGATCGGCGGCCTCCAGGACTCGATCACCGAGGACATGGCGACGAGCCTGACGGTGCACGCCGGGACGAACCCGGCCACCGGCGGGCGGTGGCGCTCGGTCTACACCCCCGACGTGCTCGCCGTGGGTGAGGGCCCGTCCTCGTGGACCGACTACTTCACCCAGCAGCACCGGTGGTCGCGGGGCACCGACGAGGTCTGGGCCGGCGGGTTCCTCCGGCAGGTCCGGCGACTGGGCTTCCGCCGGTCGCTGCACTACGCGCTGCTGATGTCGTACTACCCGCTCACCGCGGCCGCCTGGCTGCTGGGCGTGGCGAACGCGGCCGCCTTCCTGTTGCTCGGCGCGAAGGGCGTACAGGTGCCGGGCGAGGTCTGGTTGATGCTCTATGTGGACGCCGCGCTGTTCCAGGTCGGGTTGTACCTGTTCAACCGCAGGCACAACGTGAGCCCGCACGAAGGCTCCGGCTCCTCCGGTCTGTCCGGGATGCTCGCGTCCACTTTGTGCACGCCGATCTACGTCTCGTCCTTTCTCGCCGCGATCCTGCGTCGGCGCAGCGGTTTCGTCGTTACCCCGAAGGGCGACTCGACCAGCCCGGACCGGCTCGCCACGTTCGCGCCCGGGTTGCGCTGGGCCGCCCTGTACGCCGCGATGCTCGCCGTCGCGCCGTTCTTCGGCCACGTCGACCCGGCCATGTACGCCTGGCCCGCCCTGAACCTGGTCATCTGCCTGGCCCCGATGACCCTATGGCTGTACCAACGTCGAAAGGATCCCCACGCATGAAGCCCCGCTCGCGTCCCACCCTCGCTCGCCGTCTGGTGAGCGGTCTGGCCACGCTGGTGGTGCTCGCCGGAGTGGCGGTCGCCAACCGCCCGATGGTCGCGGTCGCCTCCGAGGCGCTGCACACGTACCAGATCAACCGTGAGTCCTACAAGAAGAAGTACGGCCACTGGGCCCGCCTCCCGGTGCCCCGTGGTTTCCGGGTCAACGCCATCCACGCCGCGCTGCTGCACACCGGGAAAGTGCTGATCATCGCGGGCAGCGGCAACAACCGGGACGCCTTCGAGGAGAAGTCGTTCCGCACCGTGCTCTTCGACCCGGGCACCGAGAAGTTCACCGAGGTGCACACGCCGACAGACGTGTTCTGCGCCGGGCACACCTTCCTGCCCGACGGCAACCTGCTGGTGGCCGGCGGCACCAAGTCGTACGAGGTGCTCGAGGCGGACGTGGATCACGCGGCCGGCGTCATGAAGATCAAGAACGAGTCGCCGGACCACGGTGACCGGGTCTTCGAGAAGGGCACCCGGCTGCTGTCGCCGACCGGCCGGGCATATCTGACCAGGTCCAGGGTGACCGTCCCGGCGGCCCGGAAGATGACACACGGCGCGCACACGATGGTGCACGCCGGCCAGACCGAGGTCTGGGTGGACGCCGAGCAGAAGGGCGACGGCGCGGTCGTCCGGGACCCGGCGCAGTACACCATCGACGGGCTGACCGGCGCGGACGCCCGCAACCTCTACGGCGTGGCCGACAAGATCACCAGGGAGAAGCAGGAGTACGGGGGCGACAAGACCTCGTACGAGTTCGACCCGGTGGCGGAACGGTACGTGAAGACCGGGAGCATGCGGGACCACCGCTGGTATCCCACCCTGATCGGGCTCACCAACGGCGAGGTGCTGGCCGTCTCCGGGCTCGACCAGTTCGGCCGGATCCTGCCCGGCCGCAACGAGCGGTACCTGCCGAAGGAGCGCCGCTGGGTCAGCGCGCCCGAGCTCAAGCGCTATTTCCCCACCTATCCCAGCCTGCACATGATGGCCGACGGCCAGGTCTTCTACTCCGGGTCGAACGCGGGGTACGGCTCGGACACCGAGGGCCGCACCCCGGGCGTCTGGGACGTCCGGAAGAACCGGTTCCGCACCGTCCCCGGCCTGCGCGACCCGCGGATGACCGAGACCAGCTCGTCGATCCTGCTCCCGCCGGCACAGGACCAGAGGGTGATGATCCTCGGCGGCGGCGAGATCGGTGAGTCGCCGATCTCCACGGCCCGCACCGACATCATCGACCTGGACGAGAAGAAGCCGGCGTACCGGCCCGGGCCGGATCTGCCGAAGCCGGCCCGGTACCTCTCCACGGTCCTGCTGCCGGACGACACGGTGTTCACCACCGGCGGGTCGTCCGGGTACCGAGGTGGGCCCTACCAGGGCAAGCCGCGCAGCGACCTGTTCAACTCGCAGATCTACCGGCCGGCCGCGAACGCCTTCGCCCGGACCGCCGACTCGACGGTGGGCCGCAACTATCACTCCGAGGCGATCCTGCTGCCGGACGGCCGGGTGATCACGCTCGGCGGTGACCCGCTCTACGACGCGACCGGCAAGAACGCCGGCACGTTCGAGCAGCGCATCGAGGTGTTCAGCCCGCCCTATCTGTTCCAGGGCGGCAAGCGGCCGGCGATCACCGGCGGACCGCGGGAGGTCGAACGGGCCAAGGCCGCCTCGTTCACCACCCCGGACGCCGCCCGGATCCGGTCGGCGCGGTTGATCCGGCCCAGCTCGGTCACCCACGTGACCGACACTGATCAGCGATCGGTCGCCGTGGACCTGAAGCGGGAGGCGGACCGCATCACGATCACCGTGCCGGAGCGACCGGGTCTGGCGCCCGCCGGCTGGTACATGCTGTTCCTCGTGGACGACCGGGGTGTGCCGTCCGTGGCGCGCTGGGTGCGGGTGCACTGACCGATGCCCCGCCACCTCCGGGTGGGCCGCCGTCGCCGGCGGTCCACCCTGCTCGCTGTGCTGCTCTGCGCCACGGCCGGCGGCGTGCTCCTGCAGGACCGGGAGCCGGCGCCGGCGGTCCGGGTCCCGGAGACCGCCGGCACCGCCTACCCCGGCCTCTACGTCGACCCGAACGGCGCCGCGGCCGACCAGGTCCGGGCCCTCGAACGCGCCGGCCGCCGGGCCGAGGCGGCGATCCTGCGGCGGATCGCCGACCGGCCGGCCGCAACCTGGTTCACCGACGCCGGGCCCGGCCATCAGCTGCGGGCACGACGGCTGGTGCACGCGGCCCGGGCGAACAACCGGGTGCCGGTGCTGGCGCTCTACTACATCCCGCACCGGGACTGCGGCAGCCATTCGAAGGGCGGCGCCCCGAACGCCCGGGCGTACCGGGCCTGGATCACCAGCCTGGCCGCGGCGCTGCGCGGCTATCGCGCCCTGGTCGTCCTGGAGCCGGACGCGGTGCCGCAGGCGGTGCGGCGGGGTTGCCTGCGCCCGCGCGCCGCCGCCGAGCGGTACGCCCTGCTCTCCTACGCGGTGGCCACCCTCCAGGCACTGCCCGGGGTCACGGTGTACCTGGACGCCGGGAACCCGACGTGGATCACGGCCGCCCGGATCGCGCCCGCGCTGCGCCGCGCCGGCGTCACGAGGGCCCGCGGCTTTGCGCTCAACGTCGCCAACTTCGAGACCACCACCGACAACCTCCGGTACGGCACCCAGCTGTCCCGCCTGCTCGGCGGCCGGCGTTTCGTCATCGACACCAGCCGCAACGGCAACGGGCCGGCGCGGCGGGGCCCCGGTGACGCGCACTGGTGCAACCCGCCGGGACGACGGCTCGGGGTGGCGCCGACCCTGCGGACCGGGCATCCGCTCGCGGACGCGTACCTCTGGGTGAAGCGCCCCGGCGAGTCGGACGGCGCCTGCCGCGCGGGGCAGCCACCGGCAGGTCAGTGGTACCCCGCCTATGCCATGGCCCTCGCCGGGTGACCGCCGGCGCGCCCGGCGCGCATGAGACTCTTGACTCAATTCACCCCCCGGCAGGGGTACGCCGATACGATCGGCGAAGTCGGGACAGCGCCGTCCTGGAGCCATCCGAGCGAAGGAGCGCCCCGATGTCCGACCAGCCTGCCCACCTCGACCGAGAGGGTTCCGACGCCGCGTTACGCGCCGACATCCGCCGGATCGGCACGCTACTCGGTCAGACCCTGGCCCGGCAGGAGGGCCGCCCCCTGCTCGACCTGGTCGAGGAGATCCGTGCCCTGGTCCGCCAGGACGCCACGGCGGCCGCCGACCGGCTCGCCGCCATGGACATCACCACCGGCACCAAGCTGGCGCGGGCCTTCTCCACCTACTTCCACCTCGCCAACATCACCGAGCAGGTGCACCGGGCCCGCGACCTGCGGCGCCGCCGCGCCAAGCTGGGCGGCTGGCTGGACCAGGCCGCCGAGCGGATCGCCGAGAAGGGCCTGCCCGCCGACGAGATCGCCGCGGCCGCCCGCCGACTCGCGGTCCGCCCGGTCTTCACCGCGCACCCCACCGAGGCCGCCCGCCGCTCGATCCTGTCGAAGCTGCGCCAGGTCGCCGACTCGCTCGACGCCGAGTCCGCCGCCGCCGCGCTGTACGGCGCCACCGACACCACCGCCTCGACCAAGCGGTTCGGCGAACTGATCGACCTGCTCTGGCAGACCGACGAGCTGCGCCTGGACCGGCCGGACCCGACCGACGAGGCGCGCAACGCGGTCTACTACCTCAAGGACCTGTACGCCGACGCCGCTCCGCAGGTCCTCGACGATCTGGCCGAGACGCTGCGCCGGCTCGGCGTGGAGACCGCCCCGACCTCCCGGCCGCTCACCTTCGGCACCTGGATCGGTGGCGACCGCGACGGCAACCCGTTCGTCACCCCGGCGGTCACCCGGGACGTCCTGCTGATCCAGCACGAGCACGGCATCCAGGCCACCGACAAGGCGATGGACCTGCTGATCGACGAGCTGTCGGTGTCCCGCCGGCTGCGCGGCGTCTCGCTCGACCTGTCCGCCAGCCTCGCCCAGGACCTGGACAACCTCCCGGAGATCGCGTCCCGGTTCCGCCGGGTCAACGCCGAGGAGCCGTACCGGCTGAAGGCCCGGGCCATCAAGGCGAAGCTGTCCAACACCCGCAAGCGGCTGCAGAGCGGCACCCCGCACGTGCCCGGCCGCGACTACCTGGGCAGCGACGAGCTGATCGCCGACCTGGAGCTGATGCGGGCATCGCTGGCCCGCAACTCCGGTCAGCTGTCCGCGGTCGGTGTGGTGGCCACCGCGATCCGCCAGGCGTCCGCGTTCGGCCTGCAGCTGGCCACCCTCGACGTGCGCGAGCACGCCGAGAAGCACCACGAGGTGCTCCAGCAGATGTACACGCAGGTCGGCGAGGTCGACGACTACGCCACCCTGGACCGGGCGGACCGCACCAAGCTGCTCGCCGAGGAACTCACCGGGCGGCGGCCGCTGTCCAGCGCCGACACCCCGCTCACCGACTCGGCCCGCAAGACGTTCGACGTGTTCCACACCATCCGGGAGTCGCAGGACCGGTTCGGCGCGGACGTCATCGAGTCGTACATCATCTCGATGACCCTCGGCGTCGACGACGTGCTCGCCGCCGCGGTGCTCGCCCGCGAGGCCGGCCTGATCGACATCCACACCGGCCGCGCCCGGATCGGCATCGTCCCGCTGCTGGAGACCCCGGCCGAGCTGGACGCCGGCGGCGAGCTGCTGGACGAGATGCTGTCGCTCCCGGCGTACCGGGAGATCGTCCGGGCCCGGGGCGACCTGCAGGAGGTCATGCTCGGCTACTCGGACTCCAACAAGGAGGCCGGCATCACCACCAGCCAGTGGCGCATCCACAAGGCGCAGCGCGCGCTGCGTGACGTGGCCGCCCGGCACGGTGTCCGGCTGCGCCTGTTCCACGGCCGGGGCGGCACGGTCGGCCGTGGTGGCGGGCCCACGCACGAGGCGATCCTCGCCCAGCCGTACGGCACCCTGGACGGGGCCATCAAGGTCACCGAACAGGGCGAGGTCATCTCCGACAAGTACACGCTGCCCGCGCTGGCCCGCGAGAACCTCGAACTCACCGTCGCCGCGGTGCTCGAGGCCACCCTGCTGCACACCAGCATCCAGGTGGAGCCGGTCCGCCTGAAGGTGTGGGACTCCACCATGGACACCGCGTCGGACGCGGCGTTCCGGCAGTACCGCTCGCTCGTCGAGGACCCCGACCTGGCCGCGTACTTCTGGGCCGCCACACCCACCGAGCTGCTCGGCGCCCTGAACATCGGCTCCCGCCCGGCCAAGCGCCCCAACGCCGACGCCGGCCTCGGCGGCCTGCGCGCCATCCCGTGGGTGTTCGGCTGGACCCAGACCCGGCAGATCGTGCCCGGCTGGTTCGGCGTCGGCACCGGCCTGGCCGCCGCCCGCGCCGCCGGCCTCGGCGACGTGCTCGACGAGATGCACACCAACTGGCAGTTCTTCCGCACGTTCCTCTCGAACGTCGAGATGATGCTCGCCAAGACCGACCTGTCGATCGCCCGCCGCTACGTGGAGACCCTCGTCCCCGAGGACCTCCGCCCGATCTTCACCAAGATCGAGCAGGAGTACGCGCTGACCGTCCAGGAGGTCCTGGCGATCACCGGCGGCACCGAGCTGCTCGCCAACCAGCCCGAGCTCAACCGCACGCTGAACGTTCGCGACACCTACCTGGAGCCGCTGCACCACCTCCAGGTGGCGCTGCTCCGCCAGTACCGCGACCTGGGCGAAGCCGCCCGCCAGATGCCGACCGCGCCGGGCGCCCGCCGCGGCCCGTCGGACTCCACGGCCCTGGAACGCGCCCTGCTCACCACGGTCAACGGCATCGCCGCCGGCATGCGCAACACCGGCTGACGGCCTTTCGCGCCGCAACCGCCCCGGGAGGTCCGCCACCCGGGGCGGTTTCTTTTCTGGTACGCACAATGCCCGGTCCCGGGGCCACCCGCGACGCAGGCGGCCGGTCCGGGCCGCGGCGCGACCGCCGGGCTGACCTGCCCACTCACCCTCACCCCACGACGCGGCGCCCACCGCACGCGGCCGCTATCGCGCGTCCCGGCCCCCACTGCGATCCCGCGCCCGGCCGCACGCGTCCCGCCCGCAGCTCACTTCCGCCTCGCCGCGTCCCGGTCCAGCCCGCTCAGCCCCGCGCCCGCTCAGCCGCGCCCCGGCCCCGTCGTGGTCCAGGCGCCAGACGCCCCGCCGAGGCCTGCCGGACGCACACGCCGACGGTCCGTGCCACAGGCCGGCCGGCCGCACGCGCAACCACCATGCGCGGCCGCCGCGGAACCACCGATCCGTTGCACGGCGCCGGCGACGGACGTGAAGCGGCCCGCCGTCCGGGGAGGGACGGCGGGCCGCGACATCGCCGATGGGTGGACCGTCAGCTGGTCTCGCCGGCGAGGCTGAAACTGCCGAGCCGGTTCACCGCCACGACCGTGCACACCACCGCGAAGACCGCGCTCATCACCGCCGCCGTGACCACCCCGACCTGTGCGTTGAGGATGTCCGTCGGCGACAGCTTGTCGGCGATGGTGATCACGTACTGCTGGATGGAGAGGACCCGGGTGCCGCTGAGGAAGTTCCCCAGCAGGCCCTCCCAGACCAGGATGTAGACCAGGCCGAGCAGGACGGGTCGCCGGGTCAGCAGGCTGAGCAGCACGAACAGTGCGGAGTAGGCGAACGAGCCGGCGACGGCTGCGACGGCCAGGGCGGCGCCGAGGGAGGCGGAGCCGGCCAGGACGCCGACCACGAAGAGCGGGATCGCCGTGGTCAGCGCGGTGGTCACGACGGCGACCCCGTATTTGGCCAGGATGATGTCGCGGCGCGGCAGCGGCTTGGTGAGGATGTGGACCAGCGTCCCGTCGTCCACTTCGGAGCCCAGCACGCCAGTGCCGACGATCAGTGCGATGACCGGCAGCACGACCGCGATGCCGAGTCCGACGATGACGGCCTGGCCCCACTGGTCGGGTGAGAGGTCGTAGGCGCGGCAGATCGCCGCCAGGCCGACGAGGAGCAGGGGCAGCGGTAGGAGCAGCAGTGCCCGGCGCCGGCCGAAGAGGCCGCGCGCCGTGATCAGAGCGACGGTCGACATCAGGCCTCCAGCAGGTAGGAGAAGACGCTCTCCAGGGACTCGTCGGAGGGCACCAGCTTGTGCAGCCGGATGCCCTGGTCCAGGGCGATGCGCGGCAGCGCGCGGGTGAAGCTGCCGTAGTCGGACGCCCGGACGGTCAGGCCGCCGGACTCGATCTCGATGCCGCTCACCGATTTCTCGCCGATCAGCGCGACTGCCAGGCGTCGGTCGTCGGAGCTGCGTACGGCGAAGACGTGCGGCCGGTTCGTCATCAGCCGGCGGATCTTGCGGTAGTCGCCGGAGGCCGCGAGCCGGCCCGCCACGATCACCTGGACCAGGCCGGCGACCTGCTCGACCTCTTCCAGGATGTGCGAGCTGAACAGGATGGTGTGGCCGTTGTCACCGAGGCGGTGCAGCAGCTCCATCATGTGCATCCGCTGGCGCGGGTCCATGCCGTTGAACGGCTCGTCGAGCAGCAGCACCCGCGGCTCGTGCACCAGGGCCGCGGCGACCCGGGTGCGCTGCCGCATGCCCTTGGAGAACGTGCCGATCCGCCGGTCGGCGGCGCTGGTCATCTCGACCAGTTCGAGGGCGCGGCGGGCGGCGCCGGCCGGGTCGGGCAGCTTCTGCATCTTGGCGCAGGCCAGCACGAACTGCTGGGCGGTGAGGAACCCGTGCACCGCCTCGCGCTCGGTGACCAGGCCGAGGTCGCGGTAGACGGCCGGGTTGCGCCAGGTCGGCCTGCCGTCGATGGTCAGCGTGCCGCGGGACGGCGCGAGGAAGCCGGCCATCATGTGCAGCACCGTGGTCTTGCCGGCGCCGTTCGGGCCGAGCAGTCCGGTGACGCCGGTGCCGAGCGACATGGAGATGTCGTTGACCGCGACGACGTTGCCGTACCACCGGGTCACGTTGGTCAGTTCGACCACGCCGGTGGTGGCGCCGGTCTCGACGGCGATGGTCTGGGTCGTCACAGCGAGGCCACCTTCCGGTAGCGGGCGAGCAGCAGCAGGAGGCAGGCGGCGATCAGGCAGACCGCCTCGATCGCATAGACCGGGCCGAAGTTGCCGATGTCGATCTCCATCTCGGAGGGTGCGTCGGCCAGCCAGGCGCCGATCCCGGCGATCAGGGTCATCGGGCTGGCCAGTCCGGCCAGCTGGTGCGCGGTGGTGGACGGCAGCACGGTCAGCACACCGAACACCGGGGTGGTGAGCAGGAAGACCGCGACGATGCCGCCGGCCGCGAAGGCCTGCTTGCCGGTCAGCGAGGCGATCAGCAGGCCGATGCTGCTGAACAGAACCGCCCAGAGCAGGCTGTAACCCCAGCCGGGGACCAGGTCGAGGAACTCGTTCCACACTCCCTGAGCGCCGTCCTTCGTGGTGAAGGCCGCACCGAGGAACATGATCAGCTGCGGCACGCCGAGCAGGAGCCACACCGCCGAGACCATGGCGGCGAACTTGGCCATCACGTAGTCAGCGGCTCGCAGCGGCCGGCTGAAGTACAGCGGCAGGGTGCCGGACCGGATGTCGCGGGACATCAGCACCGGCGCGAGGATCGCGACGAAGAAGATGATCAGCCAGCTCATCTGGTCGTCGAACTGCACGTAGGTGAAGATCACCTCGCCCAGCTGGGACCGGACCGCGGCCAGGATCACGGCGACCAGCACCATGATGCCGGCCACCCCCCACGGGAAGATCTTCGCCTTGGCGGACCGGCCGAGGCCGAACGAGGCGCGCAGCCCCTGCACATAGAGCGCGGTCAGGGCGGCGCGACGGCCGAGCCTCGGCCCCTCGTACCGCTGGTATCCGATGTCATGGATGACGCCGGTCTCAGACATCGGCGGTCTCCTTCGTGGTGAAGAGCTCGGCGACCCGGTGCCGGCGCTGGTCCAGGCGGTGCAGGGAGAGGTCCAGGTCGGCCACCGCGCGCAGAATCCGGTCGTACGACGCGTTCGAGTCCATCGGCACGAGCAGCAGCCGCCCCTCGCGGGTGACGGCCAGTCCCATCCCGGTGAGGGCGGCGGCCAGTTCGTCCGTACCGTCGCTGACCTCGACCGCGAGGACGTCGGAAGCCTCGGTCATGCTCGAGATGCGGTCGGCGCGCAACAGCCGGCCGCCCTCGATCGCGATCAGCGAGTCGCAGATCCGCTCCACCTCGCCGAGCAGGTGCGAGCAGACCACCACCGAGATGCCGAACTCGGTGCCGATCCGGTGGATCAGCGCCAGCATGGCGTCGCGGCCGGCCGGGTCGAGACCGTTGGTGGGCTCGTCGAGCAGCAGCAGGTCGGGGTCGTGCACGAGCGCCTGGGCGAGCTTGACGCGCTGCTTCATGCCGGTGGAGTAACCGCCGATCTGCCGGTAGCGCTCCTCGTAGAGGCCCACGTGGCGCAGCGCCTCGGAGGCGCGCTCCCGGGCCGCGGTGCGCGGCAGCCCGCTCATCCGGCCGAGGTGGGTGACGAACTCGGACGCCGAGACGTCGGGTGGCAGGCAGTCGTTCTCCGGCATGTAGCCGACCCGCGCACGGACCTTGTCGGTCTCGTCGACCGGGTCCAGGTCGAAGACCCGGACCGAGCCACTGCTGGGCGGCACAAGGCCGAGCATGATTTTGATGAAGGTGCTCTTACCGGCGCCGTTGGCGCCGACGAGGCCGATGACGCCTTCGTCGACTGCGACGGTCAGGTCGGCGAGGGCGGTCACCCCGCCGCCGTACGTCTTGGTGAGCGCCTCCGTAGCGATGATGGTCACCGCGTCAGCGTAGAGAGCGGTGTCATCCGACCGGATCCGGTTTTACCCCGAGACGCCCCTGAGGAGTCTCAGCTCATTCTCAGGTTTCTCGCCTCCGCCGGAGCGCCGGCCGAGGCGCCGCCCGAGGCTCTGTGCGGGTAGCTCCACGAACCGGAAGACCAGGTGGGCGACGAGCAGGACCACCGTGAGATAGCCGGCCAGGCCCAGCACCTGGACCGGAAGCGGCTGCTCGGTGATGTCCGGCAGCACCTTCACATAGACCACGAGCAGCGGCAGATGCAGCAGGTACACCGAGTAGCTGATCCGGCCCAGCCACATCGCCACCGGCGGCATCGGGCGGTGCCGGAGCAGGAATCCGACAGCGAAACCGGCCGCGGCGATCAGCAGCGTGGTGATCCAGACCCGCCGGCTCTGCCCCGGCGTCAGGTACAGCCAGCCGCCGGCCACCCAGCAGGCCGTCACGAATGCCAGGGCCGCCGCGCCGAACACCTTGGACGTCTGCGACTGGTGCATCCGGTAGATCACTGTGCCGGCGAACATCACTGCCATCAGCAGCAGCGTCTGCCAGGTGTCGCGGGCCGTCGACTGGCCGCCGTTGACCAGCGGGATCAGCAGCATCGACAGCCCGACGACCGAGGCCGGCACCACCAGCGAGCGGCGGCCGTCGACGGCGGCGGCGATCACCGCGATCAGGCAGACCAGGACCGTGACGGCGACCAGGTACCGCCGGTCGGTGCCGCCGGTGAGCAGGTCGCGGGGCAGGTCCGGGCCGGCGAGCAGGGCGACGCCGGCGGCCGACAGCGCGATCCACGCGCTGCGCCGGTGGAGACCCAGGCCGAAGAGCCCGGCCACGATCAGATAGAAGACCATCTCGTACGAGAGGGTCCAGTACACGCCGACCACGTTCGGAATGCCGAGAAGTCCCTGCGTCATGCTCAGATGCCCGAGCACGACACCCAGCGGGTCCCGGCTCAGCGGCTCCGGCACGGCCTGCACGCCGGTGACGAAGAGGGTCAGGACCAGCAGCACGGAGACGGCCCAGGCGGGATAGAGCCGGAGGATCCGGGACACCCAGAACTTGCGCAGATCGCCGTGCCGTTCCAAGGACATCGGAATCACATAGCCGCTGACCAGGAAGAACAGCACGACGCCGGACTTGCCGACGTCCACGTGCCGATGCAACTCCTGCAGGTCGGCGATGGCCCGCGGGCCGAGGTGCCACCAGACGACCGCCATGGCGGCCACTCCGCGCAAGGAGTCCAGCCATGCCATCCGTTGCATGAGTTCCTGCCCCCCGTGAGACCGACGCGGAGCAGGAACCTAGACAACCGAGATGAACAGCGGGCGTTGCCCGCGTTCAGCTGACGGCTACCTGGAAGACCGGCAGCTTGCCGAGCCTGCGGTATTCGTGCAGGCCCGCCGAGGTCTTGTCGACCGAGGAGTCCTGGCCCTTGTGGTTTCCGGGCGTCTCGAAGTGAACCATCGCCTTGATGCCGGGGAAGCTCTTGATCTGCTTGCCGACCTCCCGGTAGAACTCGGCCATGTGGCTCGGGTTCCGCTTGGAGTACCACACGCCCCACTCGGCGACCATCAGCGGCTTGCTGGGGTGCTTCTTGCGCACCCAGTTGTAGAAGCCGGGCCAGCCGGGCTTGCTCGCCGAGCGGCGGTTCAGCAGCTCGTTGAAGTCGCCGTGGCCGTACCCGGGGTCGCTGTACGAGTAGGTGTCGAACCCGATCCAGTCGACCACGTCGTTGCCCGGGTACATGTCGGTGAACCAGGACTTCGTGGTGTGCGGCACGTACGCCATGTGCACCAGCACCGTGACCACGTTGTCCGCGCCCTTGGCCCGGAGCCGCTTGACCACGTGCCGGAACATCGCGGCGTAGTCCCGGGCGGTGAAGCCGGAGCCGGGCCGCTCGCGCACCTGGTCCTCGGCCTCGTGGTGGATCGCGAAGAAGAAGCGCTCCCGGTAGTTCTTCTTCAGGTGCCGGGCGAGCCGGTCCAGAAACTCGTCGGTCCGCCGGTCCCCCTTGGCGATCTTCGCCCAGGTGGTGGTCTCCGGCTTCCAGTTGAGCAGCAGGATCCGCTTCCTCCCCGGCTCCCGGGAGATCGCGATCTCCTGCCGCGTCGGGAAGACCTGCCGGGTGCCGCTGTGGTACGCGTGGAACACCGCCTGATGCCGGCCGGTCTTGCGCTCGAACTCGGCCAGCGCCGCCGCGCTGCTCGCCTCGGTGTGCGCCCCGGGGGCGACTCCCCAGAGGATTCCGCAGGTCGGCACCAGTTTCGCCCCGGTCCGGCACTTCTTGCGCGGCTTCGCGTCCCGGGTCGGCACAAAGTCCCGGGCCGGCACGTTGAAGTCCCGGCCGGGCAGCTGGAACCGGGCCGGGGTGCCGCCGAGCAGCGGCCCGGCGAGGCCTCGGACGACCGGCGCCAGCTGGGAGCGGCGGACGGGCGCGGTGGGATCGGGCAAGGTCGGGTCGGGCAGCCCGGGGGCCGACGCCGGCGCGGAGACCGAGGCGGGCAGCGGGCTGCTCGGTGACGACGAGGACGGCAGCAGCGGCGGATCGGGCAGCGAGGTCTCCCGCAAGGGTGAGACTCCTGGCGCCGAGCCGTTCGTCAGGGGTGGGCTCATGACCGGGATCTGCGCGCCCGGTGCCATCACGGTCGGATCGCCGGGCAGTCCGATCTGATCGACGCCACCGGTCCACGCCCAGGCGAGCGTGGCTGTCACGGACATGGCGAACGCGGTGGTCAGCGCGGCGACATGAATGAGCCGGGAACGGTTCTGTCTCACAACCGCCCAGTATTAGAGAGTCATTCCAACTTGTCCAGAAAAAACACGTTTCGAAATGATTTAGGAACTTGGCGGCTTTCGCGTTGGTCGCCAGAAGATCCGCTCCAGACCGGCGGCCCGGCTCGACCGTCGCGATCGAGGCTGCGAAACTGTCCCCCAAATCGTGTAGGGGGATTCGAAGTGAATGGTTCGGTACTGCCCGAGGACGTTCTGCGGGACGCCCCGTCCTTCACGCCGCGTCCCTACGAGCTCGCAGACCTGGAACTTCTGCTGTCCGGCGCCTACGCGCCGCTGACCGGCTTCCTGGGCCGCGCCGATCTGGCCGCGCTGGCCCGCACCGGCCGGCTCGCCGACGGCAGCCCCTGGCCGGTCCCGGTGACCTGCGAGATCCCGGCCGAGCTGGCCGCCACGCTGGACGTGACCGACCCGCGGCGCCGCACCGTGGTGCTGACCGATCTCGAGGGCGCCCCGGTGGCCGCCATCGAGGTCACCGACGTCTGGCCGACCGGCGAGCAGCGCTTCGGCATCGGCGGCCCGGTCCGCCGGATGGGCGACGGCGGGCACGGCCCGTTCCAGCGGCTGCGGCGCACCCCGGCCGAGGTCCGGGCGCTGCTCCCACCGGGCCGGGTGCTCGGCGTGATCGCCGACCGGCCGCTGCACCGGCCGCAGCTGGCGCAGATCGCGCACGCCGCCCGGACCCTCGCCGCGCACCTGCTGATCCTGATCCCGGTCAGCGGGCCCGGCCCGGACGGCCTGCCGCCGGAGTCACTGGTCCGCTCGATCTTCGCCGCCCGTGACCGGATGCCCCCGGCCACCGTGGTGGCGGTGCCGCTGCTGACCCGGCGCGACGAGATGCGCGAAGCCCTGCTGCGCGCCCGCGTCGCCCAGGCGTACGGCGTGACCCACGTCCTGTCCACCGGTGACACCCTCTCCGGCGCCGGCCTGCGGGTCCTGGTCCCGCGCGAGCTGGCGTACGACAACCGGGACGGTCAGTGGCGCTGGCGCGACGACATCCCGCCGCGCAACCGGCGCCTGGCGATGACCCCCGCCGAGATCGACGACCTGCTGGACCGGGGCTTCCCGCTGCCCGAGTGGCACACCCCGCCGGCCGTGGCCAAGGAGCTGTCCCGGGTCCGCCCGCCGCGCCGGCACCGTGGTCTCGTGGTCTTCTTCACCGGCCTCTCCGGCTCCGGCAAGTCGACCATCGCCCGCAACCTGGCCGACGCCATGCGGGAGAACGGCGAGCGGACCATCACGCTGCTCGACGGCGACGTGGTGCGCCGCGAGCTCACCGCCGGGCTGGGCTTCAGCAAGGCCGACCGGGACCGCAACGTCCGCCGGATCGCCTGGGTCGCCGCCGAGGTGGGCCGGCACCGCGGCATGGCGGTGGCCTGCCCGATCGCGCCGTACGAGGCGGCCCGCGCGGCCGCCCGGCGGATGGCGGTGGAGGCCGGCGCCGGGTTCGTCCTGGTGCACGTCGCCACGCCGCTCGAGGTCTGCGAGGCCCGCGACCGCAAGGGCCTGTACGCCCGGGCCCGCGCCGGCCAGCTCCGCGGCATGACCGGCATCGACGACCCGTACGAGGCGCCGGTGAACGCCGAGCTGACCATCGACACGACCACGATGAGCGTCGCTGAGGCGGTCGAGGTGGTGCTCGCTCACCTGGTGGAGAACGGCTGGGTGGAGCCCAAACTGACGTAGCCCATCACTCGCGGCGGGAGTACGGCGTTACGCCTCTGGGGCGAAACGCCCAAAAACTCCTCTTGGAAGGGCCGCCGAACTCTGATGGAAGCGTCTCGTCCCGCGTCCGCCGATTTCTCGCACTACCTGGGCGCTCTCCGCCGGCACTGGTGGATCGCCCTGGTGGCGACGGGTGCCGGCCTGGCCGTGGGAGCGGTCGCTACCCAGGCCATGCCGAAGGTCTACGAGTCATCCACCTCCGTCCTCGTCCAGGCCGTCGACCAGGACACCAACGCGCAGGGCGGCCGCACCAAGGGTGCGGTCAACCTCGACACCGAGGCCCAGCTCGTCGGCTCCGGCGCGGTGGCGGTGAAGGCCGCCGCCCTGATGCGCGCCGACGTGTCCCCGATCGAGCTGGCCCGCTCGGTGTCGGTGCAGGTGCCGGCGAACACCACGGTCCTGGTGATCACGTTCAAGGCGGACAGCCCGGCGGCCGCGCAGGCCGGGTCGCACTCGTTCGCCGAGGCGTACCTGCGCAACCGGGAGGAGACCGCCCGGGCGCAGCTGGACAAGCAGATCCGGTCGCTCAACCTCAAGGTGAAGCAGCTGACCGGCGCGCTCACCGGGATCAACGCGAAGCTGGCCGCCGCCGCGCCGGGCAGCTCCACGGAGAGCAACCTGCAGAGCCTGCGGAACAACTCGCAGAACCAGCTCAACTCGCTGACCGGCCGGCTCAACGAGCTGACCACGACCATGGTCGGCGGCGGCAGCATCATCAGCGACGCCCGGCTGCCGGAGAGCCCGTCCAGCCCGAACACCCTGCTCAACATCGGCACCGGCGGCATGATCGGGCTGCTGCTCGGGCTTGCCCTGGCCTACCTGCGGGAGCGCTTCGACCGGCGTCTGGTCACCGCCGCCGACGTGCGCGACCGCGGCCGCGTGCCGGTGCTCGCCGCGCTCGACGAGCGCAGCACCCCGCACTTCGACGACGTGGTCCAGCCCTACGGCCCCGGCGGCCGGGTCTTCAACCGGCTGCGCAACGAGGTGCTGGCCAGCCTGCGGGACGGCGACCAGATCATCGTGGTGACCGGGGCCAGCCGTGGCTCGGCGAGCACGCTGGTGGCGGCGAACCTCGCGGCTGCTCTGGCGCGTACCGGCAGTGATGTCGTCCTGATCGGGGCCCACCTGCCGGACAGCGTCATCGACGCCGCGCCGCTCGCCCGGATGTTGGGGGTCTCGGCCATGCCCGGTCTCTCCGACCTGCTGGCCGGGCGGGTCGGCCTGGGCCGGGCGCTGCAGCGCACACCGCGCATCCCCTCGCTGCGGGTGATCACGACCGGTGGCGCGGCCACCGCGGCCGGGCTGATGCAGTCGCAGCGGCTCCGGGACACCCTGGAGGCGCTGCGCCGGCAGAGCCAGTACGTGGTCATCGAGGCGCCGTCCACCTCCAGCAGCGCCGACGCGCAGAGCCTGGCCAGCCTCGCCGACGCCGCCATCCTCGCGGTCGAGCTGCGCCGTTCCCGGCGTCCCGCCCTGCTCGACGCCACCGAGCAGCTGCAGCGGGTCGGCACCCGGCTGCTGGGCGCGGTCGTGCTGCCCCGGCTGGCCCCGATGCGGCTCGGTGACGTGCCCGCGCCGGCCGTGACCCTGCCGCCGGTGAACCCGATGGACGCGAGCGAGGGCCCGACCCAGCAGCTGGCTTTCGCCAACCGGCAGCGGCCGGCGGCCGGTCAGGCCGAACCGGACGAGACCGCGATCATCGACCTCTCCAACGCCGGCAGCGCGGACGGCGACGACAAGTGACCACGGTCGCGGCGCCCCTGCCCGCCGGACCGGCCCACCGCACCACCAAGAACCGCACGCTGCCGTCCTGGCCGGTGGCCGGGATCCTGCTGCTCTATCCGCTGTGGTGGGCGCTCGGGCTGGGCGTGCTGATCTTCCCGCTGATGGCCGTGCCGATGCTCTTCCTGCTGCTGCGGCGCCGGGCGGCCGGGCGGCCGCTCCGGCTGCCGCCCGGCTTCGGCTGGTGGGCGATCTTCCTGCTCGCGGTGGTGGTGAGCATCGCCGCGCTGGGCGCGGACCCGCCCGGCACGGTGGTCGAGCGGGCCGGCGACCGGATGGTGGCGGTCGTCTACAAGCTCTCGATGTACCTGTCCCTGACCGTCCTGCTGCTCTACGCCGGCAACCTCACCGAGGCGGAGCTGGCCCGGCGCCGGCTGGTACGACTGCTCGGCGGCATGTTCGTGGTGACCGTGCTGGGCGGGCTGCTCGGGATGGTGGCCGGAACCTTCGAGTTCACCTCGCCGGTGGAGTGGCTGCTGCCGGCGGGGGTGCGCAGCAAGGGTTTCGTCCGCTCGCTGGTGCACCCGTACGCCGCGCAGATCATGGACCTGGTCGGCGGCGAGAAGCCCCGTCCCGCCGCCCCGTGGGGATACACGAACACCTGGGGCAACAACTTCTGCCTGCTGGCCGGTTTCCTGGTGGTCGCCGCGGGGGCGAGCCGCAGCGCCGGCAAGAAGGCGCTGGCCGTACTCTGCCTCGCGGTCTCGGTGATCCCCGCGGTGGCGTCGCTCAACCGCGGCCTCTGGATCGGCATGGGCGTGGTGATCATCTACGTCGCCGTCCGGTACGTGCTGGCCGGCCGCATCTGGATCATCGGGGCGGTGCTGGCCGCGGCCGGCCTGCTCACGGTCGCTCTGGTCGCCACCCCGCTCGGCGACACCGTGCAGGCCCGGCTGGACAACGGCAAGTCCAACGGGGTGCGATCGTTCCTGATCGACAAGGCGCTGGAGGGCTTCGCCGAGTCACCGGTGATCGGTTACGGCGGCACCCGCAACACCCTCGGCGGGCGTAACTCGATCGCTGTCGGGGAGAGCGCCGGCTGCGAGCGCTGCGGCAACTTCACGGTCGGCGGCAACGGCCAGCTGTGGCAGCTGCTCTACGCCCACGGCGCCGCCGGGACGGCCGGATATCTCGGCTTCTTCGCGTACGGGCTGTGGCGTTTCCGCCACGACCGCAGCCCCACCGGGGTGGCCGCGAGCGCCGCGCTGGTCACGTCGTTCTCGGCGATGCTCTGGTACAACTCGCTGGTCACCCCTCTGGCCTTCATGGTTCTGGCCTACGCGCTGCTCTGGCGCAACTGGATCGAGGAGGGGAGCCTCAGATGAGCCCTGTCAAGACCGCCCCCGCGGAGTTGACCGCCGACGACGCGGCCCTGCGCACCCAATATCTGACCGAGGTGCTCGGCCTGCTCTACCCGCCGCCGTGCGACACCGGCGGCGGACCCGGACCGCTGATCGCCGACTATCTGGTCGTTCCCAACGCCCGCCGCCCGCGCCTGCTGGTCCCGTCGGTCAACCCGGCCGTCGCCGCCGCCGCGGTCCGCCGGTACGCCGAGCCGCAGTCCCGGCTGGCCCGCCTCAAGCGGGACGCCGTGGTGGCCGCCGTGCACACCCGGACCAGCGGCCTGCTGTTCCGGGACCGGATCCGGGTGACCGGCCCGGTCTCGGCCGGCATCGACGGCTATCTGAGCGAGGCGCTGCGCCGGGACCTCGCGGTGAGCATCCACATCGGCCCGGCGCGCGCCAACCGCAAGCCGGTCCTCCAGCTGCTCAGCACCGAGGGCGACACGTTCGCGTTCGGCAAGCTCGGCACCGGCCCGCTCACCCGCAGCCTGGTCAAGGCCGAGACCGCGGCGCTCACCACGCTGGCCGGCACCGCGCTCAGCAAGCTGACCGTGCCCCGGGTGCTGCACGCCGGGCAGTGGCGCGGGATGGAGGTGCTGATCCAGTCGGCGCTGCCGGTGTGGCTGCCCCGGGCGCCGCTCACCCAGCGGCGACTCACCGCGGCCATGCTCGACATCGCCGGCTGCCGCGGTTACACCGTGGGGCCGCTGACCAGCAGCGCGTACTGGCAGGAGCTGCAGACCCGGCTGGCCGCGGTGGCGGACCGGCCGGAGGGCGCCGGGCTGGCCGCCGCGGTCGACGTGCTCGCCGCGCACAGCGGCGAGACCGCCCTGCGGTACGGGTCCTGGCACGGCGACTGGGCCCCGTGGAACATGGCGAACCTGGCCGACGCGCTGCTGGTCTGGGACTGGGAGCGGTTCGCCACCGGGGTGCCGATGGGCTTCGACGCGGTGCACCACGAATTGCAGCGGCGCATCCAGTCCACCGGCGACGCCCGGGAGGCGGTGGAAGCCACCATTCAGCGCGCCGACGAGCTGCTCGCCCCGTTCGGGGTGGCGCCGGTGGCCCGGGAGGTCACCGCGCTGCTGTACCTCGTCGACCTCGCCGTCCGTTACCTGACCGACCGGCAGGCCGAGGCCGGGGCCCGGCTCGGCGTGCTCGGCACGTGGCTGCTGCCGGTGCTCATCCGCCGCGTAGAGGAGCTCTAGACACCATGGACGTACGAAATCTGCCCGCACCGGTCAAGCGGGTGGTCCACCTGGGGTCCCGCTCGTACGGACGGCTCACGTCGGACAACCGGATGCTGCCGTCGTTCCTGATCTGCGGCGGGCAGCGCTGCGGCACCACCTCGCTGTACCGGGCGCTCGCCGCCCACCCGGTGGTGCTCAAGGCAGTGCTGCACAAGGGCGTGCACTACTTCGACACCGATTACCACCGCGGCCTCGACTGGTACCGCGCGCACTTCCCGCTGTTGCGTACCGCCGAGAAGGTGGCCGAGAAGTACGGCCTCCCGGCGCAGACCTTCGAGTCCAGCCCGTACTACATGTACCACCCGCAGGCGGCCGCGCGGATCGCGCGCGACCTGCCGTACGCGCGGCTGTTGGTCCTGGTGCGGGATCCGGTGGAACGCGCCTATTCCCAGCATCACCACGAGGTGGCGCGCGCCTTCGAGTCGGAGCGCGACTTCGGCGCCGCGCTGGCCCTGGAGCCGGCCCGGCTGCACCGCCAGGAGGAACGGCTCGCCACCGATCCGGGCTTCTACAGCTTCGCCCACCAGCACCACGCCTACCGGGCCCGCGGCGAGTACGCCCGATATCTGAGCGTGATGGCCCAGCACATCGGCCGGGAACGGATCCACGTGGTGGAGAGCGAGCGGTTCTTCACCGATCCGGAGAGCGTCTACGACGAGGTCTGCGCGTTCCTCGGCCTGCCCTCCGACGTGGAGCGGCCGCCGTTCGAGCAGCACAACGCACGCCCGCGGCAGAGCGACATGGACCCGGATCTGCGCCGTGAGCTGAGCGAGTACTACCAGCCGCACGACGAGGCGCTGGCGAGCTGGCTGGGGCACACCCCGGTCTGGCGCCGCGGGTGACCACGGCGACCCGGGATCCGGGACAGGCGACCCGGGGCGCGGCGCGCGGCGGGCTGGCGAACATGGCCGGCTCCGCGCTGGCCGGCGGCACCGGCGTCGTGGTGACCTGGGTCGTCGCCCGTGTCCTGGGTGCCGAGGAGGCCGGCGCCTTCTTCGCCGCCACCGCCGCGTTCGTGCTGGCCGGCGGCCTGGCCAAGCTCGGCACCAACACCGGCCTGGTGTACTGGCCGGCCCGGCTGCGGGCAACCGGCCGCAGCCACCTGCTCGGCGCGTGCCTGCGCACCGGCATCCCGCCGGTGGTCGGCCTCTCACTGTTCCTGGCCTTCGCGATGTGGGCCGGGGCGCCGGTCCTCGCCAGTTTGACCGCCGGCGAATCGGCTCATGTGGTCGCCGACCACGTCGCGGGTCTGCGGGTGCTGGCCGTCTTCCTGCCGTTGCAGGCCTTGACGGACGTGCTGCTGACGGTGACCCGCGGATATCGCAGCATGCGGCCCACTGTGCTGTTGGATCGGGTGTTGCGCAGCGGGCTGCAGCTGGCGGCGGTGAGCGCGGCGGGCGTGGCGACGCTGTGGCTGGCCGCGTCGCTGCCGGTGTTCGCGCTGGCCTGGGCGGCGCCCTACCTGCCGGTCGCGGTCCTGGCCGGCTACGCGGCACGGCGCGCGTACCTGTCCGACAAACCGGACCGAGCCCCCGATGCCGCCGAGCGGCAGGGGCTGCGCCGCGACTTCTGGCTCTTCACCGGCCCCCGCGCCGTCGCCGCCGTCGCCCAGCTGGCCCTCCAGCGCGTCGACGTGCTCCTGGTGGCGGCACTGGGCGGCCTCGCCCCGGCCGCCGTCTACGCCGTCGCCGGCCGCTTCGTGGTGCTGATCCAGTTCGCCAACCAGGGCCTCTCGCAGTCTGTCCAGCCGCGTCTCGCCGAGGCGCTGAGCACCGGCGACCGGGCCGCCGCCAACCACCTCTACCAGACCGCCACCGGCTGGCTGGTGGTGGTGACCTGGCCGATCAACCTGCTCGTGATCGCCTGCGCCCCCTATTACCTGCGGCTGTTCGGCGCGGAGTACACCACCGGTGCCCCGGTGGTGTGGGTGCTGGCCGGCGCCATGATGGTGGCGACCGGCTGCGGGATGGTCGACATGGTGCTGGCGATGGCCGGGCGCACCTCGGCCAACCTCGGCAACGTGCTGATCGCGCTGGCCGTGATGATCGGCCTGGACGCGTGGCTGATCCCGCGCTGGGGTGCGCTCGGCGCCGCGGCCGGGCTCGCCTGCGCGATGGTCGTCAACAACCTGCTGCCCCTCATCCAGGTGTACCGCGGAGCCCGCCTGCACCCGTTCGGCCCGGGCACCCGGGCCGCGGCTCTGCTGTCGACCGCCTGCTTCGGCCTGCTGCCCCTCGGCGTGACCACCGTCGCCGGGCCCGCGGGCCTTCTGCCGAGTCTCACCACCGCCGTACCCGCCTATGTCGCGGGGGTTTGGCTGCTGCGCCGCCAATTGGCGCTCAGCGCCTTCAGCACTGCTAGGGAGGACAATTGACCAGCGATTACACCCAGGTGTTCCAGGACACCGAGGCGGTCGAGAAGTACGAGAGCGTCACCTACGCGCCGGACACCTACGCCTCGCGGATCAACGACCGGCAGCGGGACTATCTCCGCGCCCTCGTGCGCCGCGAGTTCCCGGAGCATCCGCCCGTGCAGCACGACTTCGCCTGCGGCACCGGCCGGGCCATCCGCGCCCTGCACGGTCTGGTCCGCGAGGCGCACGGGTACGACACGTCCGCCGAGATGATGGCGAAGGCGGCCGACGTGGGCTCCCGGGCGTGCTGGCACCAGGTGCCGATGGACGGCCCGGTGCCGAACCCGGTGGCGGCCGGCTTCCCGGCGCTGGTCACCATGTTCCGCCTGCTGCTCAACGTCAACGAGGCGGTACGCGACCGGGCGCTGGCGTTCGCCGCCAAGGCGCTGCCGCACCGCGGATCCGGCCTGCTCGTGGTGGAGAACCACGGCAACGCCGGGTCGATCAGGCATCTGCGCGCCCGCCGGCACAACGGCGAGCGGTGGTTCGCCGAGCTCTCGCACGCCGAGGTGGAGCGGCTGCTGGCCCGGCACGGCTTCGAGATCGTGGAGCGGCGTGGCTTCTCGATGCTCACGCCGTCGCTGCACGGCCACCGGGTGGCCCGGTTCGCCGACGCGGCGGCGCGGCGGGTGCCGGGCGTGGACGGGTACGCGGTGAACGTCCTCTACACCGCCCGGCGGGTCCATGCGTAAGGGTGTCGCCGGCGCCGTCGTGGCGCTGCTGCTGCTGGCCGGCTGCTCCGAGGACGAGAAGGAGCAGCCCTCACCGTCGCCCTCCCCGGACCTCGACGGCCGCCCACGGGCGGTGGCGGTGAACCCGGGGCCGTTCGAGGCCGGTCCGTTCGAGCCGCCCGCGCAGGGCGCTTACTTCGGGGCCTGGATCAAGCCGGACGAGCTCACCCACGTCGGCCGGATCGCCGCGGTCGGCGGGCTCGAGGAGTCGCTGGGCCGGCGGCTGGACTTCATCAACACGTACCGCCGCTTCGACCAGATGATGGGCACCCCCTCGGACGAGATGTTCCTCGCCCAGGACGCCGATCTGATGATCAGCTGGGCCACCGGCGACAACCGGTCCATCCTCTCCGGCGAGCACGACGACATGATCCGCAAGCAGGCGCGGGCGATCCGGAGGATCAAGAAGCCGGTATTGCTGCGGATGCGCTGGGAGATGGACCGGCCGAACCTGCGTGCCACCATGTGGTCCGGCGCCGACTACATCGCGGCCTGGAAGTACGTCCGGGAGATCTTCCGTAAGGAACGGGCCAAGAACGTCTCCTGGGTCTGGTGCCCCACCGCCGAGGGTTTCGTCCGCGGCGACGCGCCGGACTTCTACCCCGGCGACGATCAGGTCGACTGGACCTGCGTCGACGTCTACGCCGGCACCCAGTTCCAGCCGATCGGGACGCTGATGGGACCGTTCCTGGACTGGGCCGCGCAGCGTCCCAAGCCGATCGTGATCGGCGAGTTCGGCGTCGCCAAGGCGTGGGGCTCGGCCAACCGGGCCCTCTGGCTCAAGGACGCGGAGCGCACCTTCAAGGCGAACAAGCAGATCAAGGCGGTCGCCTACTTCGAGTCCGACCCCGAGGGGAACGGGCCCAACCAGCAGTTTCAGCTGATGGGCGACAAGGCTGCCTTCGGCGCCCTCAACAAACTGGTCCGGGACCCCCACTTCAACCCCTGAACGCCGGCGTGGGGGGGGGGGGGGGGGGGGGGGGGGGGGGGGGGAAAAAAAGGAGGAGGGGGGGGGGAGGAGGAGGGGGCAGGGGGAGGGTAGGGAGGAAGAGAGACCAAAAGG
>NZ_JBVYOQ010000040.1:0-66884 GCF_056134165.1 Actinoplanes sp. 13
TTTTTGTTATTTGTATAACCCCCCCCCCCCCCCCCCCCCCCCCACCCACCACCCGTGTGTTTGTCCCCTCCTTCCCCCCCCCCCCCCCCCCCCCCCCCCCCCCCCCCCGATACGCCATGCAAGCGAGTAGCGGCCGACCGACGGCGGGCACGCGTAGCTGGGGCGCGGCGCCGTGGCAGGAACAGCCTGGACGCGAGCGGCGGGCGCGCGTGGCCGGGCTGCGGGGTGGTGGGCGGGTGCTACCCCGTTTGACCCGATGGGGTGGTGATGGCGATGCATGCATGACATCATTGTTGTCATGTTGGAGGAGCGGGTAAGCCGCGGCGAAGAGCTGTATGAGGTGCTGAGAGAGGTGCGGCCCCTGGTGCTGAACTCGGCACGCGTGGTCGAGGCCGCCCTGAAGCGTGACGGCGTGACCGTCGGCATGCGCGCGGTGCTGGAGATCCTGGCCGAACACGGCGCCGCGACCGTGCCCGCCATCGCCGAGCGTCTGGATCTCGCCCGGCAGGGCGTTCAGCGACACGTCAACGACCTGCTGGAACTCGGCTTCGTCGAGGTCCGCGACAACCCGGCGCACCGCCGATCGGTGCTGATCGCGCTGACCGTCGCCGGCACAGCGCTGTTCGACCGGATGCGGCGCGACGAGCTGCGCCGGCTGAGCGAGATGGCCGCCGAGTGCGGCGCCGGTGACGTGGCGGCGGCACTCAAGGTGCTTCGGGCACTCAACCGGGACGTGCGCCGCCGGGCGGTGGGCGAATGATCGACAAGGCCGAGATCTACCGGCTGACCACGGCGAACCGCCTCATGATCGCCGACTTCCTGGACGGCCTCGACGACCGCCAGTGGGCCGCCGACACCCTGTGCCGGGGCTGGACCGTGCAGCACATGGCGGCACACTTCGTGCAACCCATGCTGATCGGTTTCGGACGGTTCTTCCTTGCCGCTCTGCGCTACCGCGGCGACACCGACCGGACCGTCGACCATTTCACCCGCCGGCTCGCCGACCGGCCCCGCGCCGAGTTGGTGGCGCTGCTGCGCGCGCACGCGCAGGACCGGGTCGACCCGGCCCGGGTCGGCCCGATGGGCCCGTTCGCCGAGACCTGCCTGCACCTGCGGGACATCGCGCGACCTCTCGGCCTGAGCGCCGACGTGCCGCTCGACCACTGGCGGATCCTGCTCGACTACCTCACCTCGCCGCGGGTCGCCCCGGCCCTGGTCCCGCCCGGGAGGCTGGACGGTCTCGCGCTGACCGCCGGCGACCTCGACTGGAACAGCGGCACCGGTGTGATCGTCTCCGGCCAGGCCGAGGCGCTGGCCATGGCGATCACCGGCCGGGCCGCGGCTCTGGCGGACCTGCACGGACCGGGCCGCGACAGGCTGAGCAGCGCCATGAGCTGATCCGGGAGCAGAATCGCGGCCCCGGCGTTTCCGTCAAGTCCGTGCCATTGCTGCCGATCGGCACGCTCATGATGCGCTGGGCGGACTCCAACACTGGACAGACGGGGCACCTGGCCCGTCAGGTCCGC
Organism: Actinoplanes sp. 13; assembly: GCF_056134165.1. Taxonomy (NCBI): domain Bacteria; kingdom Bacillati; phylum Actinomycetota; class Actinomycetes; order Micromonosporales; family Micromonosporaceae; genus Actinoplanes; species Actinoplanes sp. 13. Next base: position 1,527 of record NZ_JBVYOQ010000040.1, read on the forward strand.
CTCACCCTGGGCGTTCTCGCCGCGCTGACCGGGATGGGCCTGCTCCGGGTCGAGCTGGCCTGGCCGGCCCGCGCCTGGACGACCGTGGCGGCCCTGTGCGCGGCGCTGGTCGTCGTGCTGGCGGCGATCCGCCTGCCCTGGGAGTCGATCCTGGCCCGCCCGTCCGGGCACCGGGTGCTGACCGGCCTGTACGCCGCCGCCCTGGCCGCCCTGGCACTGTTCAACCTGCCCGACCCGGACGCCGTCGTGATGTTCCCGATCGGCGCGGTGCTGGTCACCACGGTGGCCGCCACCACGGTCGGCAGCCGGGTGACCGTCGGGCTGGGAGCAGCCGGCGTGCTCGGCTATCTGGCGCTGCTCGGCACCCGCTGGTCCGGTGAGCCGGCGCTGGTCGTGTCGATGTGCTGCGCCATGGTGGTGGTCACCGGGCTCTGTGTGCTCACCACGCACAACCGCCGCCTGCAGCAGAACCAGCGGGAAGCGGCCGAACAGCGCGCCGCGGCCCTGCTGGAGAACGGCTCCGACGCCGTGGTGGCCCTGGCCGACGGCGAGATCCGCTATGTCAGCTCCTCCACCGGCCGCATCCTGGGCCACCAGGCGGGCACCCTGACCATCGCCGACCTGGCCGCGATGACCCACCCGGAGGAGGTGGAACGGGTCGTCCGGTGGCTGGCCGAGCTGCGCGCGGCCGGGCCCGGGCACACCTCGCGGCTGGAGACGCGCAGCGTGCACGCGGACGGGCGCTGCCTCGACACCGAGGTGACCGGCACCAACCACCTCGACAATCCGGCGATCGGCGCGGTGATCCTGAGCATCCGGGACGTGACCACGCAGAACACCCTGCGCCGGGAGCTGACCCGGCAGGCGTTCGAGGACGCGGTCACCGGGCTGCCGAATCGGTCACTGCTGCGCGACCGGATCACCACCGCGGAGCGCAGGCACGCCCGTACCGCCGGCCGGGTGTCGTTGTTGATCATCGATCTGGACGAGTTCAAGAAGGTCAACGACACGCTCGGCCACCCGGCCGGCGACGAGCTGCTGCGCCGGGTCGCCACCCGGATGACCGGCGTGCTGCGCCCCTCGGACACCCTGGCCCGGCTCGGCGGCGACGAGTTCGCGGTGCTGGTCGAGGACCTCGACGACCTGGGTCTGCACGCCGTCGCGGACCGGCTGCTGGAGGCCGTCCGCGAACCCGTGCGGATCGCCGAGAACGATCTCGTGGTCACCGCCAGCCTCGGCATCGCGACCGTCAAGGCCGGCGAGACACACGGCGCCGTCGTCGACGAGCTGATGCGGGACGCGGACCTGGCCATGTACGCGGCCAAGAGCGCCGGCGGCGACCGTGCCGCGGTCTTCGAGCCCTCGATGTACGCGGCCGCGGTCGCCGAGGCCGAGGCCCGCGGCGAGATGGAGCGGGCTCTCGCCGCCGAGGAGTTCACCGTCGTCTACCAGCCCATCGTCGACCTGCCGGGCGCGCTGCCGATCGGCGTCGAGGCCCTGGCCCGCTGGCAGCACCCCACCCGCGGGCTGCTCGGGCCGAACACGTTCATCCCGCAGGCCGAGCGGACCGGCCTGATCACCGCGCTCGGCGGGTTCGTGCTGCGCACCGCGCTGTCGCAGGTGGCCGAGTGGCATCGCACCATCCCGGGCGCCGACCGGGTCCGGGTCAGCGTGAACCTGTCCGCCCGCCAGTTCCAGGAGGGCGACAACCTGGTCGAGGTGGTCCGCGACGCCCTCACCTCGTCGGGCATCGCCCCGGGCCTGGTGGTCCTGGAGATCACCGAATCGCTGCTGATGACCGACGTGGACGCGACCGTGGAGATCCTGCACGCGCTGCGCGGGCTCGGCGTGCGGATCGCCATCGACGACTTCGGCACCGGGTATTCGTCCCTGTCGTACCTCCGTCGCTTCCCGATCGACATCTTGAAGATCGACAAAGCGTTCATCGACGGGATCACCGTGAGCCAGGAGGACGCCACCCTGGTCGAGGCGGTGGTCGGGCTGGGCCGCGCGCTGCGCCTGCAGACCGTCGCCGAGGGCATCGAGCAGGCCGGTCAGCACTCCATGCTCTCCGAGCTGGGCTGCACGTACGGGCAGGGTTACCTGTTCGCCAGGCCGGGCACCGCGGCGGAGATCACCGATCTGGTCCGGGAGGCGTACCGCACCGGACAGTGACGGCAACCCGGGGTGAGCGTGTCAGCTTTGCCCGGGCGGCCGATGCTGGTATCACGGTCACGGACGGCCGTGATGACCGGGACGGAGCTCAACGGTGCAGGATCTCGCACCACCGGGCTTCGTCAAACGCGCCTTCTGCAACCACCTCGGCAACTCCTGGCACGAAGTAGCGGATCTCTTCGAGGTCCGTCGCCATGAACGCGACCTGTTCCTCCGCGGGAACGAGCCCCGGGGCCTGTGGGACTGGATCGAGGACCGCCACAGACTCGCCGAGTTGCCGGCCATCCTCCGCGAGGTCGAGCGGGCCGACCTCGCTGATCTCTTCGACCAGATTCCCGCCAGGGCGGACATCATCGTCGTCCGGTCGGAGACCCACCGCACCGAGTGGCACCTCCAGGAACTCTTCAACGAGGTCGTCACCGGCTGCCGTACGGAGACGGCCGACGTCCGCGACATCGACGAGGTCCGCGCGGCACGGGCGGATCTCCACTTCGTTGCTCACCTGGCTGCCCGGGTCGCCGGCAACGGCACCGGCGAAGCCGTCCGCAGCGCCTTGTCCGCTCGCGAGCGCGGCGACTCCGCGGAGGCGCACATCTTCCTCATCGGCTCCGAGGACGACTGCCTGCTGGCAGAACCGAAGGTCGACGTCTGGTTGGGCTCCAGCGCGCCCAGCAAGATCTATGTGCGCCGTGCGGCCGGCGTCGACGAGTTCGGCGACGCGGTGGCGAAGCGCATCCGCCAGCTCGTCGCCGACCGCACGCGCCAACGCCCGACTTCCCCGGCCCACTCCTTCAGCGACTCCCCCGTAGGTGGCTACCGATGAACCTGGCCTGGATCGCCGCCGTCCTGGCGCCGCGCGACGTCGCCTCGCGCCCGCACACCCCCGACGAGCGTGGCGCACGCGAGTACGCGCAGCTCGCCGACCTGGTACTCGGCCGCTCCGGCAGCCGGGAATCGAGCGGTCCCCTCCTGCGTGCCGCGGAACGGTCGCTGCGCAACGACACCATCCGGGAGGCGGTTCCCGATCTTGCCGCCCTGGTCGTGGAGGCGGCGGCGGACGACCCGGCCAGGGCGGCCGCCTACGCCCTCATGCTGACCTGCGCCGCCGCCGAGCTCGACGACTACGACACCTGCCTGGGCACCCTCGACCTGCTGCTGGCGAGGGTCACCGGCGAGACCGCGGACGATCTCCTGGTGCGCGCGGCGCTGCTGCAGCAGAAGGCGCTCCGGCTGCGCGACGCCGGCCTGCCGCACCTGCCGGCCTCCCGGGAGGCCGCCTCGGCTCTGGACCGCTTGCGACCTGCCGACTGCACACCCTTCGAGCCCGGCCCGATCAGCGATCGGGGTCACGAGGACGTGATCGCCACGATCGTCGACAACCTGGGCGATGCCGTCGGCAGCCTGATCGCCTACCAGGAAGCCGAAGAGAGTGGACTAGCTTCGCTGCTGGCGCGACGGGAGGAGAGCAGGCTGCGGGGCACCGAGCTGATCCGCCGCACGACGCGGGATCGCGCTGACCAGTACGCCCACTACGCCCGATCGCTCTTCAAGGACGGCTTCAAACGGAAGCGGCGCATCATCGGCGACCCGGGCCACGCGGAGCTGTTCACGAGCGCCCTGCACCTGGAGCTCGCCGGGCACGGCAACGTCTATGCGGCACGCGGTGACCTGGCGGTGCTGCGCCTGCTGCAGAACCCTGACGTCGTCGACACCGCCGACGTCCTGCGGCTGCTGCGCCACAGCATCGGACAACGCGAGCTGACGGTCGTGGTGCGGCATCTCGTCGAAGCGGGTCCCCTCGCGGCCCTCGTCCGGGACGCCCGGCAGATCCTGGACCGGCGGACCGCTCCCCATCTGCTGCGCATCGTGGAGCTCCAGGTGCTGCGGGCCGCCGCGGATCTGCTCGACCCAGAGGAGGCACGGCGCGCTCTGACCGCGGTGCTGGACCTGCTCGCGGCCGGCGGACCGTGGAATCTGCCGGGCAGCCGGCAGATGGCCGTACTGCGGCGTTCGGCCGCATGGTCGGCCGCGGCCGCGCTGAGCAACGTGTGCGACGCCGCCGGCGAGATCACCGACGTGCTGCTGGCCCAGGCCCGCCAGGCGCCCGAGGACGACCAGCTGCTCGACGAGGAACTTCGGCGGGCGGTGCGCATCCTCGACTGGGACCGCCTCGACCCGCACCTCCGGGAGCGCTGGCTGGAGGCGAGCGCGGACCTGACCGACCGGCTGCCGCGCACGACGGCCCTGGTGTCGCTGCGCTCAGGCCGGCCGATCGCCTCCACGTCCGACGCGCCGCCCCTGACGCGGCTGGCCGACGAGCTGAGCTCGGCCATCGCCGCGGACCAGCCGCCGCCCGCGGTGACCGAGGCGGACCGGGCCGCCCTCCGCGAGGGGATGGCTGCAACCCGTGCGACGGCCGCGAACGGCGTCTATTCCTTCGGTGGTCTCCAGGAGGCGGATGTCGCGGTCGCCGCGATCGCTCTGGCCGGCGCCACTGATCTGTGGCCTGACCTGGCCGCCTTCCTGCTGGACATCCGGGTGGGCCGGGACGACCGCAGCACCGCCTTCGACCGGCTGGCCCAGGCGAAGCTCAGCCTGCCGGACGATGTCGCGGAGATTTTCCGGGACGGCATCCGGCGGGTGATCGTGGACGAGTCCGCGCCGGGTTTCCTGACCGGCGTGATCCCTTTTCCGGCCGCCCTCCGGTTCGGCGCGGCGCACGGGCTCCTCGATCCGAGCGACGTCTACGACTTCGTCGCCCGTCTGCTCGGCGGCTCTGAGGCCGACTCCCGCCGGGAAGGCGCCCGCACCGTGGCGCTGCTGGCCGCCCGGGCACCCGATGACGCCCTGATGGCCATGGTGCTCCCGTTCACCGGGGACGAGAACGTCGAGGTCCGGGCCATGGTCGCGGTCGCCCTGGTCCGGTCGCTGACGACAGAGAGCCCGCTGCGCCCGCTCATCGCCGGGAGGATCGACGAGATGATCAACAATGACGGCACCCTCGTCGCTGCCGCGATCCTGACCGCGGCCGAGGACCTGCCGGGCCTGTTCCCCGCCGACCTCCGCCGGCTCACCGACCACCCCGCGCGCTCGATCCGGGAGTGGGCCCGGAGGCTTGCGTCAAGGCATCCATGAGCGTCTATTGAGGGAATGACTCCTGTCACCAGACGTGGACTCCTCGCCGGCGCCGCCGGCACCACCGTGCTCGGGCCGGCCGCCACCCGCGCCGCCGCCTCCGTCACCCTCACCAGGGCCGGTCTCGATCAGGGCACCAACATCGCCGTCCGGGTGTCGCCGGACGGTCGCACGATCGCCATGGATCTGGCCGGCGTGCTCTGGACGCTGCCCGCTTCGGGCGGCCCGGCCCGCCGCCTGACCGGCGACCTCTTCGACATAGCCCAGCCCGACTGGTCGCCCGACGGGCGCACGCTCGTCTTCCAGTCCTACCGCACCGGCACCTTCGACCTCTGGGCCGTCCGCGCCGACGGCGCCGGCCTGCGCCGCCTCACCTCCGGGCCGTTCGACCACCGGGAGCCGCGCTTCTCCCCCGACGGCCGCACGATCGCCTTCTCCTCCGACCGCTCCGGCAGTTACGGCATCCACCTGTTGGACCTGGCGTCCGGCCGGATCAGCGTGGTCGCCGAGAGTGCCGCCGAGGAGTTCGAGCCCACCTGGTCGCCGGACGGCCGGCGGATCGCCTTCGTGGTCGCCAACACCCGCGTCGACGTGGTCGAGGTCGCGTCGGGCGCCCGCAGCACCGCGGTGACCGTGCCGGCCGGCCAGATCATCCGCGGGCCCGAGTGGACGCCGGACGGCGCCGGCCTGATCCATCAGCTCACCGTGGCCGGGCGCAGCGAGTTGTGGCTCGACGGCGCGCCGGTGGTGACCGGTGAGGAGGTGTTCCCGTTCCGGGTGAGCTGGGTTTCGGCGCGCGACTTCGTCTATGCCGCGGACGGCGGGATCCGGCGGCGCACGCTGGGCGCCGCGGCGCCGGCGGCGCGGATCGGTTTTGCGGCCGCCGTCGCCCTCTCCCGGCCGCGTTATCGCAAGCGGGCGAGAGACTTCGATTCGGGTACGCGCCACGCGGTCCTGGGCATCGGCAGCCCGGTGCTCTCCCCCGACGGCAGCTCGGTTGCGTTCCGGGCGCTCAACGACGTCTGGACGATGCGGATCGGGCAGCCGCCCCGGCCGCTCACCCGGGACCACTGGTGGAAGTCCGATCCCGCCTGGTCGCCCGACGGCCGCCATCTGTCGTACTCCACCGACCGCGGCGGCAAGCTGGACATCTGGATCCGTGATCTGGCCACCGGCGCCGACCGGCAGCTGACCGCGCTGCCCGGCGCGGCAGCGGTCTCCGGCACCTGGTCGGCGGACGGGTCGCACCTGGCGTTCCTGGACCAGACCGGCGCGCTCCACACCGTCGAGGTGGCCACCGGCGCGGTCCGGCAGCTGTTCACCGCCACTTTCGAGCCGGGCCGGCCGAGCTGGTCGGCGGACGGGCGCACCATCGCGCTCGCCGCGGTGGTGCCGTACTCGGCCCGCTTCCGGGAGGGGCTCAGCAAGATCCTGCTGGTGGACGTGGCGACCGGGGCCGGGCGCTACGTCGACCCGCTGCCGCACAGGTCCCTGCAGACCCGCGGCGACGACGGGCCGGTCTGGTCACCGGACGGGCGCCGGCTCGCGTTCGTGCTGGCCAGCGTGCTGTGGGTGGTGGACGTCAACCCCGACGGCAGCTATGCCGGCACGCCCCGGCAGATCACCCACGAGGTGACCGACGCCCCCAGCTGGAGCGGTGACTCGACCCGCCTGCTCTATCTGCACAACGGCGTACTGCGCACGATCGGGGTGGGCGGTGGCCGGCCGCGGACCGTACCGATGCCGCTGACCTGGGCCAACACCCGGCCGCGCGGCCGGACCGTCATCCATGCCGGCCGGATGTGGGACGGCGTGCGCCGCGACCTGACCCGGGACGTCGACATCGTGGTGGAGGGCCACCGGATCACCGCGGTCGAACCGCACCGGGCCGGGCGGGACGGGCGCCTGGTCGACGCCCGGGACGCGGTGGTCACGCCGGGGCTGATCGACATGCACCACCACCGGGAGATGCAGGGCTATTCGTACGGCGACCGGCAGGGACGGCTGTGGCTGTCGCTGGGCGTCACCACCACCCGTTCGCCCGGCAGCCCGGCGTACCACATGGTCGAGGAGCGCGAGTCGATCCAGTCCGGCGCCCGCATCGGCCCGCGGTACTTCGCCACCGGCGAGGCGATCGACGGCTCCCGGATCTTCTACAACTTCATGCGGCCCACGTACGACCACGGGCAGCTCGCGCTGGAACTGGAACGGGCCGGGGCGCTGGGGTACGACCTGATGAAGGCGTACGTCCGGTTGTCGCCGGAACGCCAGCGGCAGGTGATCAGGTGGGCGCACCGGAACCGGGTGCACGCCACCTCGCACTACCACTACCCGGCGTTCGCGTTCGGCGGCGACGGCCAGGAGCACGTCGGAGCGACCAGCCGCTTCGGGTACTCGCGAACGGTGACCGCCCTGGGCACCGTGTACTCCGACGTGGACGACGTCTTCGTCACCACCGGCGCGGCGCGCACGCCCACCCTGTTCAACGCCGTCACGCTGCTGCGCGAGGACGACAGCCTGGTCACCGACGTCCGCGTGCGGACGCTCTATCCGGCCTGGGAGTACGCGGCCCTGCAGACCATCGCCACCACCGCCCGCACCACCGACCAGACGGTCACCCGGCAGAACCTGGCCCGGCAGGTGGCGCACCTGACCCGGCTGTTCCGCGCCGGCGGCACCGTGATCACCGGCACCGACTCGCCGATCGCCCCGAACGCGGTCAGCACCCACCTCAACCTGCGCGCCATGGTCGCGTACGGGATGACGCCGTGGGAGGCCCTGAGCACCGCCACCCGGATCCCCGGCCGGTTCCTCGAGGAGCCGCTCGGCCGGATCGCTCCCGGCCACTACGCGGACCTGGTCGTGCTGGGCGGTGACCCGCTCACCGACATCGAACGGGCGGCCGACGTCCGTCAGGTGATGGCGGCCGGGGTGCTCCGCGGGGTGGAGGAGTTGATCGAGCCGTTCCGCGCGGCGCCGATGGAGTCGGCGAGCGTGCCCGCCCCGGCCGCCGTCGATCATCACTGGTGGCACGACCCGCACTGGGTGCGGGAGGCCCGTCACGCCTGCTGCGACGGCTGACCGGCGGCGCGGAGCCGCTCGGCGAGGACCTGGCAGCGCTCCCGCAGCTCCGGCGGTTCAAGGATCTCGAAATCGTGACCGAGCAGGACCATGTGCATCAGCACGAAGTCCAGGGTGCCGGCGCCGCTGAGCAGCTCGCAGCGGCCGTCGGCGCGCTCGGTGACGACCGCTGCCGAGGCCGGGACCTCAGCGCGCACGGTGTCGGCCGGAGCGTGCACCAGGAACCGGGCCTGATGCCGGTAGACGCGGCTGGCCACGCTCTCCTGCACGAACCGCGCGGCGTCCGGGGCCGGGCGGGGAGAGAACCGCCAGGTCCGGGCGGCGACCTCGGCCATCCGGTCCACCCGGAAGGTGCGCCAGTCGTCGCGGTCCAGGTCGTACGCGAACAGGTACCACCGCCGGTCCGAGGCGACCAGCCGGTACGGCTCGACGCGGCGGCGCCGCACAGTGTCGCCGGACGGGTAGTCGAAACCGGCCTCGACCTGGTCGCGGCAGGCCCGGGCCAGGGTGGTCAGCACCTCCCGGGCGATCGGGGCGAGGCGGGCACCGAAGGACTCGACGGCGCTGTGCAGTGCGCGTACCTCCGGTTTCAGTCGGGTGGGAAGCACTTGATCGAGTTTGGTCAGCGCGCGCAGCGCGGCGTCGCCCGCACTCGCCGCACCGGCCAGCAGCGAGACCGCGGTCGCGATGGCCTCCTCGTCGTCGAGCAGCAGTGGCGGCAGCGTCTGGCCGGGGCCCAGCTGATAGCCGCCGCCGACACCCTGGCCGGCCCGCACCGGATAGCCGAGCGTGCGCAGCCGCTCCACGTCGCGCCGCACGGTGCGCGGTGTGACGCCGAGCCGCTCGGCCAGCTCCGGGCCGGTCCAGACCTGCCGCTGCTGGAGCAGCCCGAGCAGGGTGAGCACGCGCTCCGTCGTCTCCATGTCACCACCCTGGCAGAGAAAGCGGACCGATCCTGTCCGCCAGGGGTGCGAGGGTGGGCGCATGGAACCGAACTGGAACCAGATCCTTCGCGAGCAGTGGGAGTTCCACTGGGACAACCAGCTCCGGTCCCGGCTGGCGGACCTCAGCGACGAGGAGTACTTCTGGGAGCCCGCGCCGAATGCCTGGAGCGTGCGGCCACGCGGCTCGTCGGCAGCGCCCGTGCAGGCCGGAGCCGGTGAGTTCACCATCGACTACGGCTTTCCGCCGCCCGAACCGCCGCCGGTCACCACGATCGCCTGGCGGCTCGGCCACGTCATCGTCGGCGTGCTGGCCATGCGCAACGCCGCCCACTTCGGTGCGCCGCCCGCGTCCTACCAGACCTGGGACTACGCGGGCACCGCCGCCGGCGCGCTGGACCAGCTGCGGACGCAACTCGGCGTCTGGCTGGACGGGGTGCGCGGCCTCGGCGAGGCCGGGCTGCTCGTGCCGGCCGGTGACAAGGAGCCCTACCCGGAGCTGCCGATGGCCGCCCTGGTCCTGCACATCCACCGCGAGTTGATCCACCATCTGTCCGAGGTCAGCCTGCTGCGCGACCTCCACACCGCCAAGGAGACGATCCGATGAGCCGCACCGTCCAGGTCACGTTCGACTGCCACGACCCGGGGGCGCTGTCGCTGTTCTGGCGCGACGCCCTCGGCTACGTCCTGCCCGGCCCGCCCGGCGTCGAGCTCGGGCCCGACGACGACCCGCTGGAGGCCTGGCGGGCGGCACTCAAGCGGTTCGGCGTGCCGGCGGAGGAATGGAACTCCCGGTCAGCCATCGAGGACCCGGACGGCACCGGCCCGCGGATCTTCTTCCAGCGGGTGCCGGAGGGCAAGACCGCGAAGAACCGCCTGCACCTGGACGTCCGCTCGGCTCCGGGCCTGGAGGGCGACAAGCGGATGGCCGCCCTGGAGGCCGAGTGCGACCGCCTCGTCGGGCTGGGCGCCAAACGGCTGCGCCGGGACGAGCCGCAGCCCCCGTTCAGCGCCGGCTTCATCGTGATGGCCGACCCCGAGGGCAACGAGTTCTGCCTCGACTGAGCCCTCTAGACAACGGCCCGGTACTGCTGCGGGCTGGCGCCCCGCACCCGTTTGAAGGCCACGGTCAGCGCGAACGCGTTCGCGTACCCCACCTGCCGGGCGATCGAGCTGACCGTGGCGTCCGTGGTGCGCAGGGCCTCCGCCGCCAGGTCCAGGCGCCACCGCGTCACGTACGCCATCGGCGGCTGGCCGACGAGGTCGGTGAACCGGCGGGCGAAGGCCGCCCGGGACGCGCCGGTCGCCGCGGCGAGGCCGGCCACCGTCCACGGCCGTGCCGGGTCGTCGTGGATGATCCGCAGGGCCGGCCCGACCAGCGGGTCGCCGTGCGCCCGGTACCAGCCCGGAGTGTCCGCCTCGGGGCGGGCGAACCAGGCGCGCAACGTGGCGATCAAGGCCAGGTCCAGCAGCCGGTCCAGCACCACCTGCTGCCCCGGCTCGTCCCGCTCCACCTCGGTCGCGAGCAGTTCCATGATCGGTGACTGGACCTGCGCGCGGGGCACGTGGACGAGCCGTGGCAGCGCGGCCAGCAGCCGGCCGCTGACGAAGCTGCTCACCTGATAGGTGCCGCTGGCCAGCACGGTGCCGCCGGCCGGGCGGCCGAGCCGGCTCACCGTCGCCTGCTTCGCCTGGGTGGTGACGTCGATGCCCTCGACGCTGAGCAGCCGGTTGCCGGGCCGGACGAAGACCGACGGACGGGTCCCCGGTGCGTCGGCCACTGTGTACGGCTCCGGGCCCTGCACGATCGCCACGTCGCCGGTCCGGATCAGGGTGGGTTCCCCGTCGTCCGGGACCACCCAGGCGTGGCCGCTGAGCGGGAGGGCCAGGGCGAGCCGCGCCTCGTCCTCGATCCGCAGTCCCCAGGGCGGGTCGAGGACGGCCTGGCAGAAGGCGGCGGTGTGCGCGCGTACCCCGTCGAGCAGGTCTCCCAGCGGGTCCATGGCCGCACTGTAGACGCTCAGACATGCGATCGAGCCTGTGGAACATGGATCGTCTCACCACCTGCCAGTTGACTGAAGTCAACGGAAACCGAGCAGGAGGCCCACATGTACGCCATCACCGGAATCACCGGCCACGTCGGCGGAGCGACCGCCCGCGCCCTGAGCGCCGCGGACCAGCCCGTCCGCGCCGTCGTCCGCGACCCGGGCCGGGCCGCGTCGTGGCCCGGCGCCGCGGTCGCCGATCTCACCGACCGGGCCGCTCTGGCCGCCGCCCTCACCGGCTGTCGCGGCGCGTTCGTGCTGCTGCCGACCATCGCCACCGGCGGCGACGCCGAGCACCGCGCGATGGCCGACACGATCGCCGGCGCGGTCGCCGACAGCCGCGTCCCGCACGTGGTGATGCTCTCGTCGTGGGGCGCCCACCTGGCGGAGGGCACCGGCCCGATCCGCTGGCTGCACCACCTGGAGAACCGCCTGCGCGCGACCGGCGCGGTGGTCACCGCGATCCGCGCCCCGCACTTCCAGGAGAAGGCCGAGGAGATCCTCGGCGCGGCGACCGGGGCCGGCGTCTACCCGGTCTTCGGCGACACCGCCGACGTGCCGGTCCCGATGGTCGCCACCCGTGACATCGGCCGGGTCGTCGCGGACGCGCTGGTGAACCCGCCGGCGGCCGGCGAGGTCGTCGCCCTGGAGGCGCCCGCCTACACCGAGCGGCAGGCCGCCGAACTGCTCGGCGAGCTGCTCGGCCGCAAACTCGAGGTGGTCACCGTCCCGCAGCCGGCCTGGCTGGACACGATGACCCGGGCCGGCATCCCGCCGGTGCTCGCCACCGAACTGTCCGCCCTCTACGACGCCGGGAACCGCGGCCTGCTCGAACCGCGGGGCGACCGGCGGCGGGAGTGCACCACCGAGCTGAAGGAGACCCTCCAGGACGTCGTCCGGGCCGCAGGGGGCGGGTCATGAGGCGCACCGTCGTGGTCACCGGCGCGACCAGCGGCCTCGGCGCGCAGATGACGCGGGTCCTGGCCGCGGCCGGCCACCAGGTGATCATGGCCTGCCGCGATCCGGCCCGGGCGCGGTCCGTCGCGGCGCAGATCGGCGGAGATCTGGAGGTACGCGAGATCGACCTCGCCGACCTCGGGTCGGTGCGATCCTTCGCCGGCCGCCTGGACCGCGAGGTGGACGTGTTGATCAACAACGCCGGCGTGATGGCAGTGCCGAAAGGCGTCACCGCCGACGGCTTCGAGCTGCACCTCGGCGTCAACCACCTGGGCACGTTCGCGCTGACCACCCTGCTGCTCGACCGGGTCCGGGACCGCGTCGTGACGGTCTCCAGCGGCCTGCACCGGCTCGGCCGGATCAGCGCGCACCACCCGGACCTGAACTGGGAGCGCCGCCGCTACCGGCGCTGGCTCGCCTACGGGCAGTCCAAGCTGGCCAACCTGCTCTTCGCGTACGAACTCCAGCGCCGGCTCACGGCCGCCGGCCGCCGGACCATCTCGGTGGCGGCGCACCCCGGCGTCGCCGCCACCGAGGGCCAGCGGCGGGACACCTCGCTGACCGGGCGGATCCTGGCGGGTGGGCGGGCGCAGACCCCGGAGATGGGCGCCCTCCCCCTGTTGTACGCGGCGACGGCGCCCGGCGTCGGCGGCGGCACCCTGATCGGGCCGGACGGGTTCGCGCAGCGCACCGGCCGGCCGGCGGTGGTCCGGTCGAGCCGCCGGTCCTACGACGTCGCGCTGGCCGCCCGGCTCTGGGACTGGTCGGAGCAGCTCACCGGCGTGGACGCGGGACGGCTGAGCACCTCCTCGTGAACGGCGTACACCGATCTCGCGTACCCCTGCGCGATGTAGCCGGCGGCCGGTACGCCCGGGCCACCTCGCCGGCCGGCCACACCGGCCCGCCGCCGACTGTCACATCCCGGGCCTCGGCGGTGCTTTCCTGATGTGAAGCAACACATGGCTGCGCCGGCCCTCGCGCCGGCGATACGGATCTCGGACGGCCGCGGCCGTGCGGCCGGCCGAGCCGAGCGGAGGGACGCGGTGGTCCGACCGGACCTGGAACAGGTCTTCCGTGCCGCCTATCCGCGGGTCGTCGCGGTCGCCGCCCGGGTGCTCGGCTCGCGCGACGAGGCGGAGGACGTCGCGCAGGAGGTGTTCCTGACGTTCGGGCGGTCCTCGGTCCCGGCGGGCGAGGCCCCCGGCTGGCTCTCGGTCGCCGCGGCGCACACCGCGCTCAACCATCTGCGCTCAGGCCGCCGCCGCACCTCCCGTGAGGAGGCGGTGGCCGGCCCGTCCACGGTCTCCCCGGACGTCGCCGAGACCGTCGTGGCGCTCGAGGAACGCCGCCGGGTCCGCGCGGCGCTCGCCAGGCTGCCGCGCAAGCAGGCGGTCGCTCTCGTCCTGCGGCACAGCGGCCTGAGCTACGCCGAGGTCGCGGCCGCTCTCGATCTTTCCCCCGGCAGCGTCGGCACCACGGTGCGGCGCGCCGAATCCGCCCTACGCAAGGAGTTGGGTCATGCGTCATCCCACTGACGGCACGCTGCGCCGGCTGGTGGACGAGCCGGCCGGTGTCGCCGACACCGACCGTGAGCACGTCGCCGGGTGCCCGGTGTGCCGGTCCGCGCTGGCCGCCGCGCAGCAGGACGCGGCCGCCGTGGGCGCGGCCCTGAACTTCGCGGTCACCCCGGACGTCGACGCGGCCTGGCACCGGCTGTCCGCGGCGGCCGCGGCCGGCGAGGCCTCCCCCGCGGTCGCCACGGAGCGCACCGGCCGCTGGCGCGCCCGGCTGGGCCGGCCGGTGGTCGCGGTGGGCGCGGTGGTCGCGCTGCTGGCCGGCGCCACCGCCGCCGCCGCGACGGACTGGCTGCAGATCTTCCGCACCGAGCAGATCGCCCCGGTGACCATCAGACAGGCCGATCTGCTCCAGATTCCGGATCTCTCGGGGTACGGCGATGTGCGGATCACCGAGCCGGTCCGGATCCGCCCGGTCGCCGACGCGGCAGCGGCCCGCGACGTCACCGGACTGTCCCTGCCGGAGGTGGCCGAACTGCCGCGCGGCGTCTCCGGGAAACCGGAGTTCCAGGCCGCGGAACGCATCGGCGCCGAGTTCACCTTCTCCGCGGCGAAGGCCGCCCGGAGCGCCGCAGCCGCCGGGCAGACCCTGCCGCCGATGCCCGCGGGTCTGGACGGGAGCAAGTTCCGGCTGTCGGCCGGCCCGGGTGTCGCGGCGGCCTGGACCGAGGGTCGCGGCGTGCCGTCGCTGATCATCGGCCGGGCCGTCTCCCCCACCGCCTATTCGTCCGGCGTCCCGTTCGGCACCGCCCGCGACTATCTGCTCTCCCTCTCCGGTCTGCCGGAGGACGTGGCCGCGCAGCTGCGCCGGTTCACCGGGGACGGGCGAACGCTGCCGGTGCATGTGATGGCCGAGGAGCTCGCCAGCGCGCCGGCCGACGTGAACGGCACCCCGGCGACCGTGCTGACCAGCAAGGATCAGGTGCTGGCCGCGGTGGTCTGGGTGCAGGACGGCGTGATCACCGCGGTGGCCGGTTCGCTCAGCGCCGACGAGGTGCTCACGGTCGCCCGCGGCCTGAGGTGGGAGCGGTGACGACCGTACCCGACGAGGCGGCCCGGCAGCTGCTCGCCGAGCTGCCGGCCTCGCCCGCGGTGTGGGCCTCCGGCCTGCGCAAACGATTCAAGCGGCGGACCGCGGTGGACGGTGTGTCGTTCAGCGTCGCGCGCGGCGAGGTGATGGGCCTGCTGGGCCCGAACGGCGCCGGCAAGACCACCGTCATCAAGATGCTGCTCGGCCTGGTCCGCCCGGACGACGGCGAGGTGCTGCTGCTCGGCCGGCCGGCGAAGGATCCGCGGTCCCGGGCGAAGGTCGGCTACCTGCCCGAGCTGTTCCGCTATCAGCCGTGGCTGACCGCCGCCGAGGTGCTCGACCTGCACGTCCGGCTGGCCGGGGCCACGGTTCCGGCGGCGGACCGGCGCGAGTGCCTCGGCCTGGTCGGTCTCGCCGACCGGGCCGGCGACCGGGTCGGCGGCTTCTCCAAAGGCATGCAGCAGCGGTTGGGCCTGGCCGTCGCGCTGGTGGCCCGGCCCGAGTTCGTGATCCTCGACGAGCCGACCAGCGCCCTGGACCCGATCGGCCGGGCCGACGTGCGCGACCTGCTGCTGTCGCTGCGGCAGCGCGGCGTCGCGGTGCTGCTCAACTCGCACCTGATCGGTGAGGTGGAACGGGTCTGCGACCGGGTGCTGATCCTGGACAAGGGGCACGTCGCCGCCGCCGGCACCCTGCCGGAGCTGCTCGGCGGCCGCGAACTGCGGATGCGGCTGGGCTGTGTGACCGACCGGGCCCGGGCGCGGCTGGCCGCCACCGGCGAGGTCTCCTCGGCCGGCGACGAGTTCACGGTCACGCTGCCCACCGAGCAGAGTCCCGCCCTGGTGCCGGACCTGATCGCCGAGCTGGTCGCGCTCGGTGTCCGCGTGCACGCCGTCGAACCGGCACGGGTCAGCCTGGAGGAACGTCTGCTCGGCATCCTGCGGGCCGACCACAAGGGTGCGGAACAGGAGCAGCGATGACAGTCGTGTTCACCCTCGCCGGGCTGACCCTGCGGGAGGCCGCCCGCCGCCGGGTGCTGCGGTCGCTGGCCGTGCTCACGGTGGTGCTGCTGACCCTCAGCGCCTGGGGCTTCTCCCGCATCGACGCCGAGTTCGGCGGCCTCACCAGCGGCGAGGCCCGGTTGGCCGCCTCCATGGTGCTCAACCTGGTGATGTTCGGGCTCAGCCTGATCGCCGCGCTGGGCACCGCGTTCCTGGCCGGGCCCACGCTGTCCGGCGAGATCGAGTCCGGGATCGCGCTGGCAGTCCTGGGCCGCCCGGTACGCCGGTCGGCCGTCCTGGTCGGCAAGTGGCTGGGCCTGGTCGGCTTCGGCGCCGGTTTCGTGACGACCGCCGGGCTCGCCCTGCTGCTCGTCGTGCGGGCCACGGTGGGTTATTGGCCACCGGAGCCGGTCACCGGGCTGGCACTGCTCGCCGCGCAGACCATTGCGCTGCTGACCCTGGGCCTGCTGCTCTCCACCGCGATCTCGCCGATGGCGTCGGGCATCGTGGCGGTCGGCCTGTTCGGCGCCACCTGGGTCGCCGGCGTGGTCGGCAACGTCGGTGAGGCCCTCGGCAACCCGAGCGTCGAGCGCATCGGCACCGTCTCGCAGATGCTGCTCCCCACCGACGGCCTGTGGCGCGGCGCGATGCGGGCCTTCCAGGACCCGGCCCTGATGGCCCAGTTGGATCAGTCCTTCCAGGCCCACCCGTTCTTCAGCCTGGCCCCGCTGACCGGCGCGTACCTCGTCTGGTCCGGCGTCTGGATCCTGGTCGTGCTGGGCCTGGCCGCGCTCGCCTTCCAGCGCCGCGACCTCTGACACCGAGCCGGTGCCGCGCGGCCGCCCCTTCGGGGCCGCACGGCACCGGCTATCCGGTGGGCGGGTCGGCGAGGGGCCAGCCGCCCGCTGCCAGGTGCGCGGAGACCCGGACCACGTCCTCCGGCATGGCGTCCTGCAGGACCGTATAGCTGATCATGCGTTCGATGTCGCCGGAAGTGATCGCGGTGGCCGACTGGTCGGCCAGGCTCCGCGCGATCCCGCGGATCTCGTCCTCGGTCAGCTTGCGGCGCAGCACCCCGAGCAACGCGACGTAGTCCTGCTTCGGCACGCCCTCGGGATATCCGGCCCGCAGCCACTCCACGGCCCGCTGCACGAAACTCGACCGGTCCTCGCCCACCGGGTCACTCCTTGTCGACGACGGTCGGCACGACGCCGGAGAAGCTGAGCTCCTTGCCCAGGCCGGTGGCCACGATGAACGTGATGCCCAGCGCCACGCCGAGCAGCACCAGGCCGAAACAGAGGTAGCCGCCGAGGGTCCCGATCCGGTGGGGGCGCGGCCCGGTCGTGCCCGCCTCGTGCGCCGCGGCGTCCCCGCCCGCGCCGAACGCCAGCGAGCGGATGCCCACCGCGAACAGGGCGGGCAGACCGGCGCCGAGGATCATGCTGGCGAGCAGCACCTTCCAGGCGCCCTCCAGAGCCAAGGTCAGATTGTGCATGTCGGGCTCCTCAGCTCGTCGCGCCGGCGGTCTGGCGTCCGGGCACGGGCGCGTCCCATTCGTCGTTGACGTTCTCGTGGTTGACCGGGGCCCGCCGCGACCTCTGCCACATGACAGCGGAGAGCGCGATCAGGACCGCGAAGATGACGAGTGCGCCGGCCGCGCCACCGATGAGGTCGGCGACGGTCCACATCATTGCGCCGACCAGCGCGGCGGCCGGCAGGGTGATCAGCCAGGCGGTGACCATCCGGCCGGCGACGGCCCATCGGACGGTCGCGCCGGGCTTGCCCACCCCGCTGCCCAGGATCGAGCCGGTGGCGACGTGTGTCGTGGAGAGCGCGAAGCCCAGGTGCGAGGAGGAGAGGATGACCGCGGCGGCGGCCGACTCGGCGGCCAGGCCCTGCGGCGGGGCGATCTCGACGAGACCTTTGCCGAGCGTACGAATAATGCGCCAGCCGCCGAGATAGGTGCCGATCGCGATGGCCAGGGCGCAGGACACCTTCACCCAGAACGGGATCTCGTCCGTGTCGGTCCAGTCGCCGGCGGCGATCAGGGCCAGCGTGATGACGCCCATGGTCTTCTGCGCATCGTTGGTGCCGTGCGCCAGCGAGACCAGCGAGGCGCTGCCGATCTGGCCCCAGCGGAACCCGTTGTCGGTGAACCGGGCGGCCACCCCGACGGTGACCCGGTAGATGATCCAGGTGCCGGCCGCGGCCACCGCCCCCGCGATCACCGGTGACAGGAACGCGGGCAGGATCACCTTGCCGACGACACCGTCCAGTTTGCTGCCGTCGCCGGTCCAGTTGACGCCGGCCCAGCCGAGGCCGGCGATCGCGGCGCCGATCAGGCCGCCGAAGAGCGCGTGCGACGAGCTCGACGGCAGGCCGAGCAGCCAGGTGAGCAGGTTCCAGAGGATGCCGCCGATCACGCCGGCCAGCACGATGAGCAACAAGGCGGTGCCGCCGTCGTCCAGCAGTTCCGGTTGCGGCGTGCCGTCCGGGTTCTGGATGCGGACGACGGCGTTCGTCACGGTGAGCGCCACCTCGACGGAGAGGAAGGCGCCGATCAGGTTGAGGACCGCGGACAGAGCCACGGCCACCTTGGGCCGCAGGGCGCCGGTGGCGATCGAGGTGGCCATGGCGTTCGCGGTGTCGTGGAAGCCGTTGGTGAAGTCGAAGCCGAGCGCGGTGACGACGACCAGCAGCAGGATCACGGTTGTCTCGGTCACGGTTCGATCGTTGCCCCGCGCCGAGCTGAGCGTTACCTGGGAACGCAGAAGTTCGAAGTCTATTGGCGGCGGTGAATACCCGAGTTCATCCGGTCCTCACCGGTCACGAGGTTTGAACCGGGTCAGGCCAGGCGCACCGTCGCCAGGGCGGCGGCGATCAGCAGCCCCATGCCGTTGGTGGCCCAGTGCAGCGCGGCGGCCGCCAGCAGGCTGCCGCTGCGCCGGCGCAGCTCACAGAGCAGCAGCCCGGCCACCGCGGTGAAGCCGACCGCACCGGCCACCGCCAGGAACTGGCCAACGACGTCGGTGCCGAGTGCCGAGCCGATTCCCTGGTTGGCCTCGGCTAGCCGCAGCGACGGCAGGATGTGCCAGAGGCCGAACAGGACCGACGAGGTCACGCTCGCCCAGACCGCGCCGCGGTGCCGGTTGACCAGCCCGAGCAGCACGCCGCGGAAGGCGACCTCCTCGAGCAGCACGGTGCCGAGTGGCACCACCACGAACGCGGTCGTCAGCGCGGCGCTCAGATGCAGGTGGTACCGGACGTCGGAGAAGGCGGGCCGGGTCAGCGGGACGGCCACGCCGATCGCGTAGACCACCGCGACCGCCAGCACGGCCCCGACCGCGTATTTCAGGCCGGGCACCAGGGTGTGCCGGGACAGTCCGAGGTCGTGCCAGGTCAGTCCGGCGCGCCGGGCCAGCAGGACGAGTCCCGCGGCCACCAGCGGCCCGGCAATCAGGCCGGTGTGCGGCGGGCCGTACTTGTTGACGACATTGACCACCACCAGGATCGTCAGCACCGCCCCGAGGACGAGGGCGAGGCGACGGCGGGACAGGCCGCCGGGCGGGTTGATCAAGGTAGATGTTCGGTCGGGCACGAGGAGGAGACGCTACCCGCGCGGGGCGGCGCATTTCCGGCCAATGCCGCGGCTGTGACAAGTGCCTCCATGGGTGACAGCCTGCCGGGGGACAACGACCCCGGCAGGCCACCACGCAGGGCGATCGGGTCAGGACAGGCTGCAGCTCACCGTCGGGGTGGCAGCCGGGCCGGAGCCGACGAAGCCGAACGACGTGCTCGCGCCCGCCGCCAGCGCGCCGTTGTGATCGACGTTGCGCACGGTCACCGCGGGCGTGCCGAGCACCCCGTTCCAGAGCGAGGCGACGCTCGTCCCGCTCGGGTACGTCCACTGCACGGTCCAGCCCCGGCCGGCGCTGGTGCCGGTGTTCTTGACCGTCACCTCACCCTGGAAGCCCCCGCTCCACGACGTCGTCGTGCGGTAGGTGGCCGAGCATCCCTGGTCACCGCCGCCGCCGTTCGAGGCCGCCGTCGTGAAGGTGCGCGCCGCCGAGGCGGCCGACACGTTCCCGGCCGCGTCGCGGGCCCGGACGCTGTAGGTGTACGCCGTGGACGGTGTCAGACCGGTGGCGTTGTGGGTGGTGCCCGAGACGGTCGCCACCAGCTGGCCGGATCGCAGCACGTCGTAACCCGTCACGCCGACGTTGTCGGTCGACGCGGTCCAGGACAGGATCGCCCCGGTCGCGGTCAGCCCGCTCACCGACGGCTGCCCCGGCACGGTCGGCGCCGCGGTGTCGCCGTCCCCGCCGCCGCTGCTGTACCGCTGGTTCAGGCTGATGCCGGTGGTGCTGCCGGCGCCGCCGAGCGGCACCTCGTGGTCGAGGCCGACGAACTTGCCGGCGTGCTGCCAGAGGGCCGGCTTGAGCAGCGCGTACTTCTGCTCGTCCCAGGTCTTCCAGTCGTCGAGCAGCAGGCCGCCGGTGTCGCCGGAGTTCGGGTTGAGCACCCAGAACGTCTGGTGCAGCTTGTGCTCGACGATCAGGTCACGCAACGCGGTCATCCACTTGTCCTGCCGGGCGTCCTGCCCGAGCCGGCCGCCCCACTCGCCGATCAGCAGCGGCGCGATGTTGTTCTCGTGCAGGTAGAACCAGTTCGGCCGCCACACGTCGTCGGTCAGCGTGGTCTTGTCGAACGGCTTGTCGAACCACGGCTGGTTGAACACCAGCGGCCCGTAGTCGTGCGGCGAGTAGACCAGCTGGTCCTGGTTGGCCCCCAGGTTGATCGGGTGGTCCTTGACCCCGCGCAGGTTGCCGCCCCACCAGTTGTAATAGTAGTTCGGCGTCAGGTCCGGGTCGGTGTTCGGCGAGCTCCAGGTCTCTCCCTCACGCGGGTAGACCTCGTTGCCCTCGACCAGGATCAGCACCTCGGGGTTGATCGCGAGGATGCGCTTGGCCGCGGTCTCGGCGACGTGCTTCCAGTTGTCGGCGTCGGTGGAGCCGTCCCACTTGGCGCGCACGGGGTCGTTGGGCGTACCGTGCGGCTCGTTCTTCAGGTCGAAGGCGACCATCGTGTCGTTGTTCTTCCAGCGGTTCGCCGCCCACTCCCAGCCCTGGTAGAACTGCTCCGTGGTGACGGTGCCCTTCCACCACACCGGGTGGATGTGCCCGGAGTTGTCGGCCTCGGCGGAGTGCAGGTCGAGCAGCACCTTGATGCCGAGCCGCTCACACAGGCCCATCCAGAACTCGAAGATCTGCAGGCTGTTCATCCCGGCCAGCTCCGGGTTGGCGTACGTGTTGACGTTCGGCGCGGCGGCCTGCCCGTTCTTCCACTCCAGCAGCAGCTGGGTGGAGATCGGCACCCGGACGATGTTGATGCCGCGCTGGGCCATCGACTCGGTGATCTGCGTGATGTTGGCCGACCAGAGTCCGTGGAAGACCCGTTCGGAGGCGTTGAAGCCGAACCAGTTGGCGCCGGTCAACCACACCGGGTTGCCGGCCGCATCGACGATCTTGTTGCCGGACACGTGCAGCCAGTCGGCCGTGGGTGCGGCCGCGGCGGCGGTCGCGGGTGGGGCCGCGACCGCGGTGGCTCCGGTGACGGTGACGCCACCGGTCGCCGCCAGCGCGAGGCCCACCATCAGGGCCAGGCGCCTGCGAGTTCGTTCGAGGAACACTGCATCTCCCTACCGGGAACGGGGACGGGTGGGAGCGCCGGGACGGATGGGCCTGGGAGCGCTCCCAGGACAGTATTCAAGCAACTCGATGCGGAGACAAGCCCTGCGCACGGATCAGCATTCCTGAGTACACCTATAGGAATTGCCGAATCTGCGGATAACGACACGCTGTGACATTGCTGAGAAATCACCGGGTGGACAACGCGCTCGCGATATCCTCTGCGCCTTAGATCAACTGTAGTAACTCGGTCGAAATTCTTGTAAACTCCGGCTCGTCATGGCGGGCGCGACGCGACAGCGGAGCTCCGGCCATACGAGCCGGGCAGCGTTTCCGCTGCACTCGTCGTGCCGGCGAAAGCGCGAGCACGACAGCGACTGACGACGAACGTTCCCCCGACTGGCGCAGGTAAGGACGATGCTCAATCGCACTGTCATGTTCGCCAAGCAGACGGCGCCCGAATCCCTGCGTGTCGCAGGGCGCCGCCTGCAGCAACAGACACACAACGCCCGTCTCCGCCTCACCGTTCCGGTGGTCGAGCGGAGCGAGTTCACGAATATCTATCACTGCGCGGTGCGCAAGACCGCAAGCCAGTGGATCAAAGAGCTCTTCAGCGATCCCATCGTCTACCGGCACTCGGGGCTGGTGACCTACGACCCA
This sequence comes from Actinoplanes sp. 13, assembly GCF_056134165.1. Classification (NCBI taxonomy): domain Bacteria; kingdom Bacillati; phylum Actinomycetota; class Actinomycetes; order Micromonosporales; family Micromonosporaceae; genus Actinoplanes; species Actinoplanes sp. 13. Next base: position 23,813 of record NZ_JBVYOQ010000040.1, read on the forward strand.
CGGTTCTACCACTGGAAGGATCCGCGGGTCTGCCCGCCGGACCGGATCGCACTGTCGTTGTTCTTCCCGCGCCGGCGATTCGACAGGATGCCGAAACCGGAGAAGTACCGCGCCTTCTACGTCTACCGCGATCCCCGCGACATGGTCGTTTCCAGCTATTTCTCGACGCGCAATTCACACGGCCCGATGGGCGACGTGCTCGAAGTGCGCAAGGTCCTTCAGGAATTGCCCAAGAAGGAGGGCCTGCTGTACCTCGTGGATCATCTCGCCAAGAAGAACACCTTCAAGGCGATCAGGTCCTGGGCGGCCGCTCCGCCGTCGGACGAGGTGCGGCTCTTCCGCTATGAGGATCTGACCGGCGAACACCAGGCCGAACAGGTCGACGAGCTGATGCGGCACTGCGGCATCGTCATTCCGCCGGCCGAGCTGGAGACGCTGCTCTCCCGGTACAGCTTCTCCCGGATGAATGATCGAAAAGGCGCCGGATCGGTGTCGCACTACCGCAAGGGCGCGGCCGGCGACTGGCGCAACCATTTCGACGACGACATCACCGAGGCGTTCGCCCGGGCGACCGGCAACCTGATCGAGCTCCTCGGTTACCCCGAGACCGCCGCGAACTCACGCTGACACCGGCACAGGCCCACGCGCCTCACGCTGACGCCGCACGCTGCCGGGCCCGCACCGGCCCGGCAGCACGGCTTCGCGCCGACGCCCACCCGGCCAGCATCAGCACGGTGACCACCTCGGCCAGCCCGAGCAGCCGCTCGACCCTGCCCAGCGGAATCGCCTGCCACCACCGCACCCCGGTCCACGGCTCGGAGACGAACGCCCACAGGATCGGTGCGAAACAGAGCAGCGACACCACCCCGCCGATCAGCACGGCGACCGCCGGCCCGCGCCCCGCCGGCCGCCGCAGCCACGGCGCCGCGATCAGCAGGGCGGCCGCCGGCAGGCTCAGGAACGCCAGCAGGCTCGCCGCCCGGTGCACGTCACCGCTGGTCGACGGCCCGGCCGCCCAGTTGTGCTTCTCGAAGACCACCACGCCGACGAGCCCGGCCACCCACAGCCCGAGCGCCACGGCCCCGCCCGATCCGGCGCGGGCCACACCGGTGCGCACCAGCGCCACCAGCACCGCCGCCGAGCCGCCCGCCAGCAGCAGCGTCGCCGCGTCGAAAATCCACCCGTTGTCGAGCAGTGCGTACTGACTCAGCGTGCGCCGCTGCCAATCCAGCACCGACGACGGCGGCGCGAGGTGCAGCCAGGCGAACAGGGCCAGGCACGCCACCACGCAGGCGGCGCCCGACCGGGCGAGGAGGCGCGGGATCATCCCCAGCAGGCTGCCATCTCTTGCTGTGCGTGCCCTGATAAGAACGCGTCTTCAGTACGCGAAGGAGCACAGCGCCCGGACCACCGGTGTCACAGACCGCTCAACAGATCGGCGGTGCTCGGTGAGGCCCGGCTCAGCAGCTCGGCGAAGATCGGGGTCGCCTCCCCGCCGCCCGCCCGTCCGGGCACGGCCACCCGGGTGATGCCGAGCAGCCCGCCGGAGCGGTTGAGCCGGCCGGCCAGGCACTCGAGCAGCACGAGGTCGACATGCGTGCGATCGGCCATGTTGATTCCCCCTACCGGTCACCGTCATCAGGTTTTACCCGCGATCAAGCCGAACGGTTCAATCTGGATCACGAGTGCACACGCATCGCAGTCACTACGTCACTCCCCCCACGCGAACCGCGTGTGAACTTCGGGTTCATATCGAGCCCGAACTCCCCACGCAAGCCCGCCGCGCACGGGCGACCGGAAAGTACTTGCCTACTAGGAAAGCTGACTGTACTTTCCTAGTAGGCAAGTACATGCCCGAGGAGGAAGCAATGACCACTCCGCACATCCCGCCCGTCGACGCCGAGCTCGCGCTGGCCGAGATGCACGCCCGCCGCGCCCAGGTCGTCGACACCAATCTCGTCCCGCACTGGTTCTGGTACAGCATCGCCGCGCTCATGGTGCTCTTCGTTGCCTCCGTCGAGACCGAGATCGGCTGGGTGGTCGCCACCGGCAGCGTGGTCTACGCGTTCGGGCTCGCGGCCATGATCCTGGGGCTGGTGCGCAAGGCCCGGGTCCAGGTCCGGCAGGAACTTCTCGGGGTGCGCGGCGGCCTCGCCATCGCCGGCTTCACCATCGTGCTGGTGGCCGCCGGCATCGGGCTCGGTCTCACCCTGGAGTCGCTCGGCGTGCCGCATCCGGCCACCCTCGCGTGCGTGCCGGTCGCACTGGGCCTCGCCCTCGGCGGGCCGCGGCTGATGAACCACCTCCGCCGGGTGATGCTCGCCCGCCCGCTCGGCACCCCGCGATGAGCGGCACCCCGCGCTTCGACGAGCTGATCCACGCGCCGACCCGGCTCTCCCTGGTCAGCCTGCTCGCGGCGACCGAATGGGCGGACTTCAAGTTCGTCCGCGACAGCCTCGGCCTCTCCGACTCGGCACTGTCCAAGCAGCTGACCACCCTCGAGGACGCCGGGTACGTGGAGATCCGCAAGAGTTTCGTGGGCAAACGGCCGCGCACCTCGGCCCGGCTCACCGAAGCGGGACAGCAGGCGTTCGCCGACCACGTCGCCGCCCTCCAGGAGATCGTCGCGAAGGCAGGCCTCGCCGTCCTGCCCGACCAGCTCGCCCGCTGACCCACCACACCCTCCCGCGTGTGTGAAGTTCGGGTGCGATCCGCACCCCAACTTCACACACACGCCTCTCGCCCACCCCGTGTGTGACGTTCAGGTGCGATCCGCACCCGAAGTTCACGGACGGGGTTTCGGCGTCTGGGGTCGAAACGATTTTCGGCCCGGTCGCGTGCGGGCACAGGGACTCCACCAGCGGGATCGTTCAATCATGGGTTTCTATTCGTAACCCGCTGCACATCTTGCCGAAAACGTTTTCGTAGGGAAGCCTGACTTCGGGACGGAGCATCGCCTCAGCGCACTCGCAGCCCGGGGCACCGGCCACGGCCGGACGGCAGCGAGTGCCCGGCGACCATCACAGCACGCGCCACGGGGGTGCACTACAGCCCAAGAAATCGACATGCATGAATGTCATGGAGGTTCCGTGAGAACACGACCGGTGAAAGCCCTCCTCACGGCGATAATCGCCGTGCTGACGGCCGTCAGTCTGACCCCGGCCCCGGCGTACGCCGCCCCGCCGACCTGGAGCCCGCCGGCCAACCTGGTCACGCCGCTCAACCAGGTCTGGCAGCACCAGGAGCAGACCTACAACAACGGCAACCTGTACGGGTTCCGCAACTACGGCTGGGACCAGGTGATGGCCAACCGTGGCTACATCAACTACTGCGTCCGCTGGGACTCCTCGGCGACAGTGACCGCGGCCCAGCGCGACCAGATCCACGCCACGCTGGCCCGGCAGCACAAGAAGTGGATGGACGAGCTGGTCGGGCACAACGCCTGGCCGTACGCCGAAGTGCCGGTCCGGGTGGTCGGCTGGGCCGTCCGGAACCGCTCCCAGCTCCAGTGGAGCGACACGTCCGTGGACATCTACGTCAACGACATCCGGGAGAACGCGCCGCAGTGCGCCGCGCCGTGCGGACGGTTCTTCAACCAGAACGGGCAATATCCGCGCTGCCCCGGTGGGATGGCCCGGCACTACGACCAGTCGCTGTGGCTGACCGACGGGTTCGGCGGCGGCGCCGGTGGTGACTGGGGTCAGCGGGTCGGCCGCGAGTACTTCATGAACAACCTCAACGCCAACAACATGCACATCCTGCTGCACGAGATCGGCCATACCTGGGGTCTGGACGACTTCTACGACTGGACCCCGAGCGGTGTCGGCGGGTTCCTGATGAAGGCCGGCAGCGCCTCGTCGATCACGGAGTTCGACGCCTGGATGTTCCGCGACTGGTGGCGGCATCTGAAGAGCCGTTACGGCTACTGATTTCCCGCCCCGGCCGGGCCGAGAGCCCGGCCGGGGCGCCGGAGAGAAAGGCGACCCATGCTCTCTCGTCGTACCCTCCTCACGGCCGGCGCGGCGGGTGCCGCGGGCGGTCTCCTCCCGGCCGGCGCCGCCCCGGCGCAACAACAAGCCGCCCCGGCGCAAGGACAAGCCGTCGCAGCGGCCCGGCCCGACTTCGGCGTCTCCGCCTACGCGTTCCCGCTCACCGCCGTCCGCCTGGGCACCGGCCCGTTCGCCGACAACGCCGCCCGCACCCACACCTATCTCAAGTTCCTCAACGCCGACCGGCTGCTGCACATGTTCCGGGTCACCGCCGGGTTGCCGTCGGCGGCGACGCCGTGCGGCGGCTGGGAGTCACCCGCCACGGAACTGCGGGGGCATTCGATCGGCCACGTGCTGACCGCTCTCGCCCAGGCGTACGCGAGTACCGGCGACAGTTCGTACAAGACAAAGGGTGATTTTCTTGTCGCGCAGCTGGCGCTCTGCCAACGATCGAACGGCTATCTCTCGGCATACCCGGAGAGCTTCATCGATCGGGTGGAGACCGGGCAGCAGGTGTGGGCGCCCTATTACACCCTGCACAAGATCGTGCAGGGCCTGCTCGACCAGCATCAACTGGCCGGCAACGCGCAGGCGCTGACCGTGCTGCAGCGCAAGGCGGCGTGGGCGCAGGCGCGCAACAGCCGGCTGACGTACGCGCAGCGGCAGCAGATGCTCCGCGTCGAGTTCGGCGGTATCGGCGAGACCCTGTTCAACCTCTATCAACTGAGCGAGAACACCGCGCACCTGACCACCGCCCAGTATTTCGACCAGGCCCAGGTCCTCGACCCGCTGGCGAACAATGTGGACGCGCTCGCCGGATTCCACGCCAACACGCAGATCCCCAAGGCGATCGCGGCCATCCGCGGCTATCACGCGACCGGAACAGCCCGCTATCGCGACATCGCCGTCAACTTCTGGAACTTCGTGGTGCGACAGCATTCGTACGCGATCGGCGGCAACTCCAACGGCGAGTACTTCCAGGCGCCGAACCGGATCGCGAGCGAGCTGTCCGACACGACCTGCGAGTGCTGCAACTCGTACAACATGCTCAAGCTCACCCGGCAGCTGTTCTTCACCGATCCGGGGCGCGGCGCCGAGCTGATGGACTTCTACGAGAAGGCGCTCTACAACCATCTGCTCGGCGCGCAGAATCCGAACTCGGCGCACGGGCATCACTGCTATTACGTGCCGCTGCGGCCCGGTGGCATCAAGACGTACAGCAACGATTACGACAACTTCACCTGCTGCCACGGCACCGGGATGGAGACGAACACCAAGTTCGGCGACAGCGTGTACTTCCACAGCGGCACCACCCTGTGGGTCAACCTGTTCGTCGCCTCGACGCTGATCTGGCCGGACCGCGGCATCACCGTCCACCAGGCCACCACCTTCCCGGACACCGCCACCTCCCGGCTCACCGTCACCGGCTCCGGCGCCATCGACCTGCGGATCCGCATCCCGTCGTGGACCGTCGGCGCCCAGGTGCGCGTCAACGGGACGCTCACCGGCTCCCCCGTGCCCGGCTCGTACCTGGCGATCAACCGCACCTGGGCGAGCGGCGACGTCGTCGACATCAGCCTGCCGATGGCGCTGACCCTGGAACCCACCCCGGACAACCCGGCGGTACGCGCGGTCAAGCACGGCCCGATCGTGCTGGCCGGCCAGTTCGGCAGCAGCAACCTGAGCGCCCTGCCCACGCTGAACCCGGCGAGCCTGACACCCACCGGCACCGCGCTCGAGTACACCACCGGCTCGGTGCTGCTCCGGCCGTTCTACAAGACGCACGGCCAGCGGTACTCGGTGTACTGGACCGTCGCCGCCGGGGCGACCTCCGCGCACTACCCCTTCGACGAGGCGTCCGGGACGACGGCGGCCGACGCGACCGGCAACGGCTGGACCGCCACGCTCGCCGGTGGCGCCGCCCGGACGACCGGGCGCAGTGGCAACGCGGTGCTGCTGAACGGCGGTAGCGCGTACGTCGATCTGCCCGCCGGCATCCTGGCCGGCGCGACCGCCTTCTCGATCGCCGCCTGGGTCCGCATCGACGCCGCCGCGACCTGGACCCGCCTGTTCGACCTCGGCACCGGCACCGGCGCCTACCTGTTCCTCACCCCGCGCAGCAGCACCGGTACCGCGCGGTACGCGATCACCACCGGTGGCGCCGGCGGCGAGCAGCGGATCGACGCTCCCGCCGCGCTGCCGGCCGGCACGTGGACGCACGTCGCCGTCACGCACACCGGCACGCTCGGCGTGCTCTACGTCGACGGCGCCGAGGTGGCCCGCAACAGCGCGCTGACGGTGCGCCCGTCGGCGCTGGGCGCCACCACTCGCAACTGGATCGGCCGGTCGCAGTACGCGGGCGATCCCTATCTGACCGCGGCCGTCGACAACCTCCGGATCACCAGCCGGGCCCTGTCCGCGGCCGAGGTCTCCCACCTGCACGCCAACGGTCAGTAGCGAAGGAGTCAGATGTCCGCAAGGAGATGGCCGGCCGCCGCCCTGTGCGCGCTGGTCACCGTGGTGGCCGGGATCGCGGTCGCCACCCCGGCCCAGGCCGCCAACCCCATCATCACCAGCATCTACACCGCCGACCCCGCGCCCCTGGTCGTCGGCAACACCATGTACATCTACGCGGGCCGTGACGAGGCCCCCACCGGCACCAGCAACTTCCTGATGCGCGAGTGGCACGTGCTCTCCTCCACCGACGCGGCGACCTGGACGCACCACGGCGCCCGGGCGAGCATCGCGACGTTCCCGTGGGCCGGCGCCGACGCGTGGGCCGGTGAGGTGGAGCCGCGCAACGGCAGGTACTACTGGTACACCTCGGTCAACGGCAACGGCCCCGGCTGGATGAACATCGGCGTCGCGGTCGGCGACAGCCCGCTCGGCCCGTTCACCGACGCCAAGGGCGGGCCGCTGGTCAGCGACAGCACGCCGAACTCGTCGGGCCTGAACATCGACCCGACGGTGTTCGTGGACGACGACGGCCAGGCATATCTGTACTGGGGCGGTTATTGGGGGCCGCGCGCGGTCCGGCTGGCCGCCAACATGATCGACACGGTCGGCGCGGTCGTCACCCCGGCGGGACTCACCAACTTCTGGGAGGCCCCGTGGATGTTCAAGCGCAACGGCCTCTACTACTTGATGTACGCCGCCAACGACACCGGCGGCTGCGTCACGAACTCGAGTTACGCCTGCCAGCGGTACGCGACCGCGACCAGCCCGCTCGGACCGTGGACCCATCGCGGCGTCGTGCTCGGCCAGGTCTCGTCGACCACCAACCACGCCGGCGTGGTCGAGTTCAACGGCCGGTGGTACATCGTCTATCACAACGCCAACGCGCCCGGCGGCGGCAACTTCCGCAGGTCGGTGGCGGTGGACCGGCTCTCCTTCAACGCCGACGGCACCATCCAGCCGGTCGTGCAGACCACCACCGGTCCCCCGCCGAACCCGGGTGGCGGCGGCGAGGGCGGCACCAACATCGCGCCGTCCGCGACGGCGTCGACGTCGCACGTCTCGTCATGGGAGAGCCTCGCGGCGCTCAACAACGGCGGGGTGCCGGCGAGCTCGCAGGACCGGTCGAACCTGGTGTACGGCAACTGGCCGCAGCAGGGCACGCAATGGGTCGAGTACCAGTGGCCGTCAGCCCGGTCGATCAACAGGTCGTCGGTCTACTGGTTCGACGACAACCAGGGCATCGACGTGCCGGCCTCGTGCCGGATCCAGTACTGGAACGGCACTGCATATGTTGACGTGCCGAACCAGTCAACATGTGGCGTCGCCGGCAACACCGACAACGTCATCACCTTCAATACAGTCAACTCAACACGTCTGCGACTCCAGATCACCGCACGCAGCGGCTACTCCACAGGTGTCCTCGAGTGGAAGGCGTTCCAGCCATGAGGCGCAGGCTCACGTCGTACACCATGGGTCTGATTCTGATCGCGAGCGGTCTGGCCGCTCAGTCCGCGCCGGCGCAGGCGGCCCAGCCCATCGGTTTTCCCACCTTCACCAACACCGGCTCGATCCCGGCGCCGCCGGCCGGTTACACGACCGGCGACACCATGCGCGCGATCTACGACGCCGAGGCGTCCGGCACGGACTTCTGGATGGACCGGCTGCTGGCCCGCACCGGCAACGACCCGGCCGGGACCTGGCTGATGACACGCGGGCGTGCGGCCTTCATGTACACGCACAACCCGGCGGTGATCGGTTTCGGCGGCAACGCGGCATACTGGGACAACATCAGCAGCCAGAACGCGTACGCCGTCACCGCCTCGCCGGGCACCTTCACCGAGCAGCCCGCGCAGCGCCGGCAGACGCCGAGCCACTGGCGCAGCGTGCACACCGGCGGGTCGGTCCGGCTCGACGTCACGAAGTTCATCACGAATAACAACGTGCTGGTCACGAACGTCGCCGTGGTCAACACCGGGTCCGCCTCGACGACCGTGCAACTGAACGCCACATCGCCGTACGCGACCACGGTGACCGGCAGCGAGCTGATCGGCACACGGGCGGTCAAGAACAACCTCACCACGCTGTACCCGCGTTTCTCGGGCGACGGCTTCACCGCCGGCAGCGGTGGCCTGAGCCGATCAGTAACGGTCGCTGCCGGGCAGACAGTCACCGTGAAGGTGCAACTCGGCCTGATCGCCACCGAGATACCCGCGTCGCGGACGGAATACGACAGTTACCGCTCTTCCGGGCCGGCCGACGCGTTCGCGACGCACGTCCGCGCCTACAACCGGTGGTGGGCCGACAACGTGCCCTACATCGACGTGCCGGACCCGGCGATCAAGAAGAACATCTACTACCGCTGGTGGCTGATGCGCTTCAACCACCTGGACGCGGACATCCCCGGGCAGGACTTCCAGTTCCCCCAGTCGATCGAGGGCGTGACCGGTTACAACAACGCGATCGCGCTGACCCAGCCGATGCACATCGACGACCTGAAGTACCTGCGCAGCCCGGAGTACTCCTACGGTCCCTATCTCGCGGTGGGGCAGTACTCGGCGAACGGCCGGTTCATGGACAACCCGGGCGACCCGGAGAACTGGTCGAACTCGTACACGCAGTACATCGCCGAGGCGGCCTGGCGCGCCTATCAGATCCATGGTGGACAACCGGCGATGCTGACCAACTTCGCCCGTTACGCGGAGGGTGACGCCAAGGGTCAGCTCGCCACCTACGACACCAACGGCAACGGCGTCATCGAGTACGACTGGGGCGCCATGACCGGCAACGACGCGGACGCGGTGTCGTTCCACTGGCGGGCCGGCAACCTGGACCGGGCCGAGACCGCGTACGTGTGGTCGGCGGCCAACGCGGCCCGGGACGCGTACTCGCTGCTCGGCAACTCCGCGAAGGCCGGCGAGATGCAGACGCTGGCCGACCGGATCCGCAACGGCGTGGTCACCACGCTGTGGAACCCGGCGCGGCAGCTGCTCGAGCACAAGCACGTGGCGACCAACACGCACGTGCCGTGGAAAGAGATCAACAACTATTACCCGTACTCGGTGGGGCTGATGCCGAACACCGCCCAGTACCGGGAGGCTCTGCGCCTGTTCGCCGATCCGGCGGAATACCCGATCTTCCCGTTCTACACCGCCAACCAGCGGGACAAGGCGGCGGCCGCGGCGGCCGGCAACCCGGGCAGCAACAACTTCTCCACGATCAATTCGACGGTGCAGTTCCGGCTCTACTCGTCGGTGCTGCGCAACTACCCGAACTCGTGGATGAACAACGAGGACTACAAGAAGCTGCTCTACTGGAACGCGTACGCGCAGTACGTCGGCGGCAACACGGCCTGGCCGGATGCCAACGAGTTCTGGGCCGACTGGAACGGCAGCACGATCAACTACCGGTCGTGGATCCACCACAACATCCTCGGCAGCAGCAACTGGACGATCATCGAGGACGTGGCGGGGCTGCGGCCGCGCAACGACTCGCAGATCGAGTTGTCCCCGATCAATATCGGATGGACGCACTTCGCGGTGAACAACCTTCGTTACCGCAACGCGAACCTCTCCGTCGTCTGGGACGACCCGGCTGACGGCGTGACCCGCTACAGCGGTGTTCCGCAGGGTTACTCGATCTTCCTGAACGGGAGCCGGGTGGCGACGGTCGACCGGCTGACCCCGTTCGTCTACAACCCGGCAACCGGGGCGGTCACCTTCCCGGGCGGCGCCGGGACCACGGTGTTCAGCACCGCGTTCCCCGGCCTGCAGGCACCGCAGAACGTGGTGCAGAGCGGCCCGCGGATGGTGGACATCTTCGCCAAGGCCGGCGTGGACCTCGCGTCGTCGCGGCCCAACCTGGCGTCCGGGGCCACCGCCTCGGCGTCCTACACCACCTCGGGCACGTCGGCCGCCGCGGCAATCGACGGGCTGCCGACGAACTCGCCGCTCTGGGGCAGCGCCGGCAGCGGGAACGCGACCGACTGGTTCGAGCTGAACCTCGGCACCAGCCGCACCGTCGACGAGGCACGGCTCTACTTCCGGCACGACCGGGCCGGCAACCGGTACCGGCCGCCGTCCGCCTACACCGTCCAGTACTGGAACGGCTCGGCCTGGGTGAACGCCGCCGCGCAGGTCAGGTCGCCGGGCACACCGCAGGCCAACTACAACAAGGTGACCTTCACCCCGGTCGCCACGTCCCGGCTGCGCCTGCAGTTCACCCAGCCGTCCGGCAGCGCCCGGGTCGGCCTCACCGAAGTGAAGCTGTACGGCCAGGGCACGGTCCCGGCCAACCCGAACCTGGCCGCCTCCGCGACCCCGAGCGCCTCCTACACCTCGTCGTGGGAGAACGTCGCTGCCCTCAACGACGGCATCGACCCGTCGTCCTCCAACGACACGGCGAACCCGCGGTGGGGGACGTGGCCCGAACAGGGCCAGCAGTGGGCCGAGCTGACCTGGCCCACGGCGCAGACCCTGCGCTCCGCCCAGGTCTACTTCTTCGACGACGGCCAGGGCATCGACCTGCCCGCGTCGTGGAAGCTCCAGTACTGGAGCGGCACCGGGTACGTCGACGTCCCGTCGCCGGGTCCTTATCCCGTGGCCGCCGACCAGTACAACCAGGTCACCTTCGGCCAGATCAGCACCACCCGCCTGCGCGTCGCCCTGACCAGCGCGGCGGCGTCAGTGGGCCTCCTCGAGGTCCGAGCCTTCGCCTAGCCCGTGCTCGCCGGGGGTCGACACCGACCAGGGGATGTCCCGGCACGACGCCGTGGCGTCCCCTGGTCGACAGATGCGCCCGGGAACCGATGTCGTACCTCCGCGATAATGTGCCGGCACGTCGCTGTCACATGTTCGTTCAAGGTGGGGTGGGGTGCTGGCGCAGGATTCGCCTTTTCGTCCTTACTGGTGGGGTGTGGGCCTGGCCGACGCCGGCGTGAGCAGCCGCCCCGAGATGGAGACCTACGGGCGATACGACTTCGCCGCCCTCCCCCCGGTCCCGTTCCGGCTCTCCGGCGACCTGGCGTGGCTGGCCGCACAGCGCGCCGCGGATGAGTGGGCGATCGGCGGAGAGCCGGTGGCCGAGCTGCCGCACCTGAGATCCGCGTGCGACCGGCTCGGCCTCACCCTGCCGCCGGCCTTCGTAACCTTCCTGAGCACTCCCGGGCTCCAACGACGGGTCCGCTCCTGCACAGCCTGCTATCTCGACGTCAGCGCCGAGCCGGTCCGCGCGCCCGGCGCCGACGGTTATCTGATCCGCTTCCTCGCCGACCAGCAGGGCTGCCTCTTCTGGTACCTCTATGTGACCGCCGACGGCAGCGACCATGCCGTGGTCTGTTCAGGCGACTACTACGGGTCCCCCGCTGACGAAAACGACGACGAGGACGAGGACGAGGACGAGCCCACCGACATCGCGTTCTGCGGCGAGTCGTTCGAGACGTTCCTCTGCCGCTACTGGTTGGAGAACGAGATCTGGTTCGCCACCTCGAACAACACACCGATGCCCACGGGTACGGCGGAGTACGTCGAGGGCTACCAAGCGTCCAGCTCCGCCTGACCCCTCCGGCAACCGCCCGGCCGCCACCTCCGTTCAGGGCCTTCCGGGCCCTCGCAAGGCGGCGTCCAGCTCCCGCAGCAGCTCCCCCACGCGGCCGCGGCCGCCCGGAGCATCCGGATATCGCGCCAGGACGCTCACGACCACGGGCCCGGCCAGACTCCTCGCCCGCTCGAGATGGCGTGCGGCGGCCTCCCGGTCGTCACCGGCGTCCAGCTCGAACGCCAGAGCCGCATGGGCGGCCGGCCCCAGGATGTGCAACACCTGCGTCGCCTTGGCCAGCGGATGCAGATAGGCCGCAGTCGCCGCGGCAACGGCCGCCCGCGCCGCCTCACTGGCCGCCGGACGGGCCGCATCACGGGCCTCCTGGTACGCCCGGTGTGCCGCCCACGCCCTGTCCCGGATCACCTTGCCGCGCGCGGCACCCTCCGCGAACGCCCGGGCCGCATCGACCGCATCGCGGGCCCGCCGATCACCCGGACGGACCCGCTCGAAGATCTCCAGCGCCGGCTCCGCACACCCGAACGCATAGCCCGCGACCGCCCGCAGCTCCGCCATGCTGAGCTCGATCCGCACATCCTCGTCCGCCACCCCTTCGACGGTATCGTTGAACCGGCGGTTCAAGCTTTCCGCCGATATGGGCAGCGGGCCGGCGCCGAACCCTCAAATCATCACGCGGGCTTGACGGGGAACTGCACCTCCGTCAGCAGCTCCTCCTGGCTGACCGACCGCGGATCGTTCAGGTAGACCTCACGCGGCGGCCCCGCGTGCTGGTAACCGTGTTCCTGGATCCACCCGGTGATGTAGTGGTAAGCGGGCGAAACCTCTCCGTACGGCCCGCGGTGCACAGCGACCGCCATCTCACCGCCCGGGATCTCGGTGATGTGCGCCGGGCCCGCCGGCAGGCTGGCGCCGGGCGTGACCGGGACGCAGATCTGGATGGTCCCGTCGGTCTGCTCGTCGATGACGTCGTGGAAGACGATGAACGGCGCCCCCGCGGGGTGCTGACCGGCGGCCGTGACGGCCTGGACAACGGTGCCGAAGCCCTGCTCGACGTCGCCGTCGACGGCGGTCAGCGTGGTGCGCAGGGTGACGGCGGCGACCGGCTGTGGCGCGACGGTCCGGACGGTGACCTCGTAGGGCATGATGCCCCCTCCTCGTTCGATGAGTCGTTCGAGGAACCGCAGCATCCGTTCCTGCTCCGCCAGCCGCTCCAGCAACCGCTCGCGGTGGATCGCCAGGCGCTTGCCGGTGATCTCCGGGTCGTCCTCGGCGAGCACGTCGCGGATCTCGTCGAGCGGCATGCCGGTCGAGCGCAGGATCCGGATCGCCTCGGCGCGGTTGGCCTGGAGCCGGCTGTAGTAGCGATAACCGGTGTGCGGGTCGACGTGCACCGGGGTGAGCAGGGCCTGCTCGTCGTAGAAGCGCAAGGCCTTGATCGAGAGCCGGGTCATCCGGGAGAAGCGGCCGATCGGGATCAGGTCGGTCATGGGTTCCTCCTTCCGCACACGATCCTGGAGTCTCCCCCAACGGCAGGGTCAAGCGCCTGTCCCGGGGAGAACCCGGGACAGGCGCCGCACGGCTACAGCGTCACCGGCCGGCCTCCCAAGGTCACCAGCAGTCGGCCGTCCGAGGCGAACGACCAGGCCAGCGCCCCGCTGTACGACGCGCACCGGGACCCGTTCGACCCGGACCAGAACTGGTTCGAGCTGTCCGAGTTACCGATGATCCGGTCGTTGGTCCCGCTGCCGCTGCGGCAGGACGTGTTGTTACGGAAGACGTGGCTGCCCGCGTCGAAGTTGAAGTTGCGCTCGGCGTTGTCGATGCTCAGGTTGTTGGAGATCGTCATGCTGCCCGGGTTGCTGTTGTACGTGAACCCGTGCTTCCCGTTGTCGTACGCGATGCTCCGCCGCACGACGTGGTGCACCCCGATGTCCTCGCCGCCGAGCTTGTACCCGTTGCGGTCACCGGCGCCGGCCTGCCCGCCGTTGCTGAGCGTCCCGTTCTCGTACGCCAGAGAGTCCTCGATGGTGACCACGCCGATCGCGCCGGTGTCGGTCTTGGTGTAGAGGTCCCACCCGTCGTCGATGTTGTGGTGCGACACCGTGTGGCGGAAGACGTTGCCACCGGCGACGGTCAGCTTCGCGGCGAAGCCGTCGGCGTCCTCCCCGTCGGAGTCGGCGTTGTCGTGCGACTCGGAGGAGAGGATCAGGTTGTTCGCCGGCCACTGCGCCTTCGGCGTGTCCGAGGCGATCCGGGAGAGCTGCAGGCCGCTGTCGCGGTTGAAGCGGGTCACGGTCCGCTCGACGATGTTGTTGCTGCCGCCGATGAAGATCCCGTTGTCGCCGGCCCGCTCCACGATCAGCCCGTTGACGTGCCAGTAGTCGCCGTTGATCGCGAGACCGCGGGCGGTGGTGTCCTCGGCCTGCGCGGAGAAGTTCAGGATCGGCCGCTCACCGGGGTACGCGAAGATCTTCTTGAGTGCCCCGGGCCCGCCGTTGTTGCCGGGCGCCACGGTGATCGTCGACGACGAGTTGTAGGTGCCGGCCCGCAGGTAGATGGTGCCGCCGGCCGCGATCCGGGTGATCGCCGCGGGCAGCGTGGTGGGCGCGGCCTGGGTGCCGGCCGCGCTCGCCGAGCCGTTCGGCGCCACATGGAGCGCATCCGAAACAGGCGGGTTGGTGGAGGGGCTGGTCGAGGGACTCGTCGAAGGGCTGGAAGTGGGACTCGACGGCGGCGGCGTGCCGCCGGTCGTCACCACGACATCATCGAACCCGGCCGAGGCGTACGCCGTCTGCAGCCCGATCCGTCCCGACGCGATCCCCGAGTTCGTCCCCGACCCGACGGCCGCCCCGTCGATGCTGCCGCTGACCGTCGTCCCGGTGACGCTGAGGCTCAGTGTGTACCAGGAACCCACCGGCAGGGCCCGCGACGACGTGCCCAGCACCGTCACGTTCCCGCTGTTCACCGTCTGCAGCTGCGCCTGGTTGGAGGGCAACAGTGCCAGCCGGTAGAACGTCGTCGAGCTCTTCGCCCGGGCCAGCAGCCCGACGAGGCCGCCCGAGCCGAACGACAGCGGCTTGACCCGCGCCGAGACGGTGTAGTCGGTCCAGGCCGCGTCACCGGCGAAGATCCGGGCGTTCTCGCTGCCCGCGTTCGTCTGGCGCAGCGTCTGCGTGCCGTCGGCGACCACGAGTTGTTGGTGCCATGAGTTGCAGGAACAGTGTGTGAAGTTCGGGTGCGATACGCACCCGAACTTCACACACCGGGGCTCAGGACCGGCTGCGCGGTGACCGGGCCAGGTAGCCGTGCGGGTACGGCAGCGGCATCCGCCCCGCCCCGGTCAGCCGTTCCATGCTCTTCTCGTCCAGCACGAAGTCCGCCGCACCGAGGTTGTCGTCCAACTGGGCGACCGTCCGCGCCCCGACGATCGGCGCGGTCACGCCCGGCCGCTGCATCAGCCACCGCAGCGCCACCTGCGCCGGGCTGCGGCCGATCTCGTCCGCGACGGCGAGCAGCGTGTCGGTCACCGCCCAGACGCGCTCGTCCACGCTGTTCTGCCAGTCACCCAGCCACGGCTGCTGGTCGCCCTCCCACCGGGTGTCCGGCGGCGCCTGCGTCATGCCGCGCCGGTACTTCCCGGTCAGCCAGCCACCCCGCATCGGCGACCACGGGATGATGCCGACGCCCTCGTTGCGGCAGACCGGCGCAAGCTCCAGCTCCACCTCCCGGTCGATCAGGTTGTAGAGCGGCTGCAGGGCCACGAACGGCTCCCATCCGCGGAACTTGGCCAGGTCCACGGACTTCTGCAGCTGCCAGCTCGCATAGTTGCTGACGCCCAGGTGGCGGACCTTCCCGGACCGGACCAGGCCGTCCAGGGTCACCAGCGTCTCCTCGATCGGGGTGCGCTCGTCGAAGCAGTGCACCTGATAGAGGTCGATGTAGTCGGTGCGCAGCCGCCGCAGGCTGTCCTCCACCGCGGCGAGGATGCGCTTGCGGCCCGCACCCACGTCGTTAGCGCCGCCGCGGCCGGTGCTCCAGAAGAACTTGGTGGCGATGACCAGGTCGTCGCGGTTCCGGCCGGCCAGCCACCTGCCGATGATCTCCTCGGACGCGCCCTGGGCGTACACGTCCGCGGTGTCCACGAAATCGCCGCCGGCCTCGACGAACCGGTCCAGCAGCTGATGGGAGGCCTGCTCGTCAGCCTCGTTGCCGAAGGTCATCGACCCCAGGCACAGCTCGCTCACGCGCAGCCCGCTTGCTCCCAGATATCTGTGCTCCATCCCATCATTCTTCGCAAACCACAAAGGACGGACAACCGCATTTTTCGTACGATCCGAACCGGTCCCGTGTCTACCCCGCGACCCGGGCGGGTGGCCCGGGCCGCGGCGCGGGCGCCGGGCGTGAGCGGTGGGTCAGGCCGGGGCGGTCACCGTCTGCCGGGCCAGTCGCTCGGTGACCGCCGCCGCCGGCAGCGGCTTGGCGAACAGATATCCCTGGGCCACGTCGCAGCCGAGATCGCGCAGCGCCGAGGCGGTCGCGGTGTCCTCCACCCCTTCGGCCACCACCGTGAGGCCGAGGTTGCGGCCCAGCTCGACGGTGGACTCGACCAGCGCGTGGTCGCTGCGGTCGTTCGTCATGTCCTTCACGAACGACCGGTCCACCTTCAGCTCGTCCAGCGGCAGCAGCTTCAGGTAGGTCATCGACGAGTACCCGGTGCCGTAGTCGTCGATCGACGTCTTCACGCCCAGGGCCCGGATCCGCCGCATCGCCTCGATGGCGGTGGCCGGGTCGCTCATCACGGTGTGCTCGGTGACCTCGATGCAGAGCTGGTCGCCCGGCACGCCGATCTCCTCGAGCAGGGCCGCGACCCGGTCGGGGAACGTTCCGTCGAGCAGGCTGCGGGTGGAGATGTTGACCGACACCGGCACCCGGTGCCCGGCGTCGAGCCACTCCCGGGCCTGGTGCAGCGCCATGGTGAGCACCCGGTCGGTGAACCGGTGGATCAGGCTGGTGGTCTCCAGCACCGGGATGAACTCGACCGGCGAGATCGCGCCCTTCACCGGGTGGTTCCAGCGGGCCAGGGCCTCCACGCCGGCCACCGCGCCGGTGTCCATCGCGATCTTCGGCTGGTAGTGCAGGTCGATCTCGGAGCCGTTGTCCAGGGCCCGCCGCAGGTCGCCGAGCAGGGTCAGCCGGGCGGCGGTGTCCTGGCCGTGGTCGCGGGTGAACCGGTGGAAGCCGAGCCGGTGCTCCTTGGCCTCCCGCATCGCCATGTCGGCGTGCTGGAGCAGCGTGGTCACGTCCTCGCCGGGGCGCGCGACCGCGGCGCCGATGCTGACCTCCAGGTCCACGGTGACCTCGCCGATCAGGAACGGCCGGCCGAACGCCTCGGTCAGGCGGGCGGCGAGGTCCTCGCCGAGGGCCGGGTCGCTGTCGCGCAGCAACACCGCGAACTCGTCGCCGCCGATGCGGGCGACCACGTCCTCGGCGCGCACCGAGGCGCGCAGACGCTCGCCGGCCTGGACCAGCAGCAGGTCGCCGATCCGGTGGCCGAGCTGTTCGTTGACGTCGCGGAAGCCGTCCAGGTTGACGGTCAGCACGGTGGCGGAGCCGGACTTCTGCTCGGTCAGGGCCAGCTGGGTGTGGGTGCTGAACGCGGTGCGGTTGGGCAGGCCGGTCAGCGCGTCCGTGGCGGCCATCGTCTCCACGAGCCGCCGGTGCGACCGGGTCGACCAGAGGAAGAGCGCCAGCACCAGCAGCCCGACCGCGAAGCTGAGCACCCCGCCCCACCAGAGCAGGCGGGACTCGTGCCCGGCGGCCGTCTGATAGGCGGCGTGCTCGGCGAGGTGGTAGTTCACCTCGGTCCGCAGATCCTTCATGATCAGCGCGGCTTCGGGCTCGATCCAGGTCTCCAGGGTGAGCCGTGCGCCGGCCGTGTCGCCACGGTCCAGCTCCCGCAGGTACCGGTCGATCGCGGGCTGCAGGCCCCGGCGCCGCTCGGCGATCCACCACGCGCGGTACCGGTGGTCCGCGTCGGCGGCGACCATCCGGTCCATCGCCGACTGCACCGAGACCGCCACGCCCGGCAGCTGCCGGCGCTCGCCGCCCTGTGGCTCGAGCAGCGCGGACTGCAACAGCGCCGTCTCCCAGCCGGCGACGAAGGCCACCTGCTGGTACGAGTCGGTGCGCGCCGAGTCGGCCGCCACCTGTTCGAGGACCTGGGTCTGCCGCCAGCCGCCGACGGCCGCGTACCCGGAGAGGGTGGCCAGCATGAAGGAGAGCGTGCCGGCCACCCACACCGACGACCACCGCCGGCCCTTTCGGGTCGTACCCATCCCGCCTCCCTCACCGCCTCGTCACAGCGATCCGAAGGCCATGATCGGCCCTCGCGAGGATCGGTTGACCTGCGGTCGCGGTGCAGGACGGTAGCGGAATCCGGGACGGGCCGGTGGGCCCGCCCCGGACTGGCGGATCAACTACCGGGTGAAGGCCTGGAACTCCGCGACGCGGACGTTCGCGGCCTGCGGGCTCCCGGTGGCGCAGTCGCTGACCGCACGCGGGTCCGCGTCCTGCTCACCGGCGTAGTCGGGCGCGCCGGTGCACTGGTTGGTGACCACCTCGAGACGCAGGTGGGTCGCCGTCGTCGACGGGATGTCGAACGACTTGATCTTCAGGTCGCCGACCCGCGGCCGCGGCTGGCCGGACGGGAAGGTGTCCGGCCGGCTGGTGAAGACCGTGCGGAACTGGGCCGGGTCGGCACACGTGACCGTGGCGCTCGCGGTGCAGGCGAGCACCTTGAACTGCCGCAGCGCCGTGAACCGGTTCTGCGTGCCGGCGTCCGGGTCACCGGCCACCGGCGGCCGCAGCATCGCGCTCACCTGGACCCGCCGGATCTTCTGCGCGTCACCGGCGAGGTCGACGGTGACCTGCTTGCCCGCGACCGGGCTGCCCAGCGACGCCCAGTTGGTCGCCTCGTCGTCGTCGGTGATCCGGGCCAGGTTGATGCCGTCACCGGTCGCCGTCGCGCCGGCCGTGCCGGACGCCAGGTTGCGCGGCAGCTTCACGGTCAGCGTCTTGGACCTGCCGGGCCACAGGGCGGTGCTGCCCACCCGGGCGTGGCCGTGGCCGGGCGCCTGGGCAACGAATCCGTACGACCCCGCGATCAGGCTGACCTGGTCGGTGAGCGGCGTCGCCGGGTCGGTGTCGGCGACCGGGACCGCGCGGGCCTGGAAGTCGCCGACGAACAGCTTCGCACCGGCCACCGGCTTGCCGTTCTCGTCCACCGGACGGAACGTGACGGTGGCCTCCTTGGCGTACGGCGAGGTGAAGCCCGGCCGCGGGTCGGCGTCGCCGGCCCCGTTGCTGAGCGCCGCCTCACCGAGGCCGCGCTTGGCGAACGCGTTCCAGAGCAGGTCCTGGTTCTTGCCGCCGAAGCGGACCAGGTCCGCGCCGATCAGCGCGTCCCGCGCGTCGACCTGGCTGTTGGCGCTGTTGGCCATCAGCAGGAACGAGTCGAAGACCAGCTGGATCCAGCGCCGGTTGCCCGGGCACGAGGTGACCGCGACCTTGCCGTTGGCGCAGGCCTTCTGCAGTTTCGCCGAGCCGTACCCGTACCGCTTGATGAACGCGTTGCGCACGTCGTAGTTGGCGGCGCTCCACACCTCGCCGGAGGCGTGCACCTGCAGGCCGACGAAGTCGTAGTCCACCGAGCTGTAGTTCAGCGGGCTGCGAGTCATGTTGTAGTTGCGGATGCCGGCGTTGTCGTCGCCGGTCACGTATTCGCCGATGGTGAAGCCGCGGCTGCCGGGCGTCGCGTACCCGTGCTCCGCCAGGTATTCCACCGACAGCAGGTCGGACCAGCTCTCGCTCATGCCCTGCGGCGAGCTGAGGCCGCCGTCCGGGCCGGCGATCATCCGGTTGGTGATGGCGTGCGTGTACTCGTGGGCGATCACCGACATGTCGTAGTCGCCGTCGACGCACGGGGCGTAGAAGGCGCCCGCGATCGGCTGCCACAGGTACATGTTGGTGATCGGCGCCTCGCCGTCCGGCGGGGTGATCTGGTTGGCGTTGTTGCGGGCGGCGAATCCGGGCGGGCCGCCGCTGATGCCGCCGGCCTGCGCGTTGCCCTGCTCCGGGTCGTTCGGCAGGCCGCCGGGGCGCAGGTTCTCGTCCTGCATGTTCCAGGTCGCCTCGGTGAAGCCCAGGTGGTACGACCAGTCGTGCATCCGGTTGTGCTGCGCGAACAGGTTCGCCCGGGCCGCGTCGATGTCGTTGCGCGCCGGGGTGTCGAACGTGGTCGGCGCGCAGCTCTCCCGGTGCCACTGGTTGGTCCAGGGGTAGTTGTAGCTGCGGTCCGGCCGCGGCGTGGCCAGCTCGGTGCCGACCGAGAACGCGTCGTTGGAGTTCCAGTTGTGCACCGCGAAGCCGTTGTTGCCCTTCGTGGTGTACGTGGGCTGCCCGGTGGCCGGGTCGACGTCCCAGCCCTGCGGGGAGGCCGGGGTGCCGACGACCTCGTCACAACCGCGTTCCGGAGTGAAGCACCAGGTCCGCCGGGTGTCCCGGCTGGAGTAGTCGGTGCGCGGGGAGTTCGGGAAGACCTCCCAGTCCGCGCCGCCGGCGGGGTCCGAGTGCGAGTCGACGATCTCCTCACGGACCAGGACGGTCCCGTCCCGGGCGTCCACGTGCGTGGTGAACGCGATCGGCTCCGCCCCGGTGAGGTCGTCGCCGAGGGTGACCTGGAACGCCGCGCGGGCGCCCCGGTCGGCCGTCGGCACGGCGACCAGCTTGGTGGCCAGCACGGTCCCGTCCGGGATGCCGGCGTCGGCCTTCGCGATCCGCTCGGCGTCGGCCGCGGTGATCGTGGCGGGCGCCGGGGTGCCCGCGTCGCGGGCGAGCGAGGAGCTCACGAACCACACCTTGCCGTCGCGCACGCCGACCGACAGCAGGCCGTCGACGCCGGCCGGCAGGTCGCCGAAGCGCTGCCGCATGATGACGGCCGCGCCCGCGCCGATCGGTGCGGAGGTCAGCACCTCGAGGGCGGCAGCGCCCTCCGCGGTGAGCCCGAGCACGTCACGGTTGGCGGCCACATATGCCTTGGCGGCGGCCACCGGGTCGGACGGGAGCCCGGCCGCGAGCGGCTCGGTGCGCGCGGTCAGCGTCGCGGGGGTGCCCAAGGCGTTCCAGCGGGCGCTCGCGTTCACCTCGGCGGCCTGGGCCCGCTGGTCCGAGGTGGGCGCGAGACGGCCACGCCGATTGTCTCTGATCTTCTCGTGGTGCTCGTCGCCGTGCACCTTTACGCTCTCCGGCGCCTGCGCCGGGCTGGCTGGGGCCGCGTTCCCACCGGATCCTGCGGCGAGCACGAGCACGCTTGCGACAAGTGTTGCGGTGGTGCCCGCCAACGCACGGGATGGTGTGCGCACGGTACCTCCTTTTTGGACGGCCATTACCGGTCACCCAAATCCGATCGCACGGAAGGGGGAGCGGGACATGGGCCGAACGTCCAGAATAGAAGGCAGTCGATAAAAATGATTGTCAATTCCGTTGGCGCGGCCTCCGCCGCCGCTCGGCACGGCGCCGGCCCCGAGTCGTTTAGCGCTGCACGAATCGGGCATACCGCGACCATGAGCGACCCGCGAACCAACGACGAGCTGTCGAACACGCTGCCCGCGGACACCGATGTCGAGCAGCTCCGCAACGGCGGCCCCGCACCGGCCGACGGCGGCATCATGACCACCACCGGCGGCACCGCCGGCCCGGCCAGCTTCCCGGACCGCCCCCGCACCGGCCCCGGCGTCGCGAACACCACCACCGGCGACGCCACGACCGGCACGCTCAGCACGCCGCCGGACCAGTACACCAGCGACAACGCGGGCTGAACCCGCGTGTGAAGTTGCGGTGCGCTCCGCACCCGAACTTCACACACCGGTCCCTGCGGTGTGCAGTCGCGGTTGGGGCTAGATCGGCTTCACCTCGACCGGGATGCCGTTCAGCACGCTGTTGCCGGAGAGCGGGTCGACGACCAGCTCATCGGTCAGCACGTTCGAGTTCACACCCGGATGCGCCGCGGCCACCGCCGCCCGGGTGCCCGGCAGGTCATGCCCCCACCCGTGCGGCAGGCTCACCACGCCCGGCATGACCCGGTCGGTCACCTCGACCCGGGCAGCCAGCCCACCGGCGCGCGAGGTCACCTGCGCCTCACCACCGTCGGTCAGCCCGAGCCGCTCCGCGTCGCGCGGATGGATCTGCAGGGTGCACCGGTCCCGGCCTTTCACCAAGGCCGGGACGTTGTGCATCCAGCTGTTGTTGGACCGCAGGTGCCGGCGCCCGATCAGCACCAGATCGTCACCGTCGCGTCCCCGGACCAGCGCCGCGCGCAACCGCTCCACGTCCGCGACGATCGGCGGTACGCACAGCTCGACGGTGCCGCTGGGCGTCTTGAGCACCTCCGGGATCCGCGGCTGCAACGGCCCGAGGTCGATCCCGTGCGGATCGGCCCGGAGCTGATCCAGCGTGAGCCCGTACGCGCCGGCCCGCAGAGCCACGTCGAGCAGCCGCTCGGCCGGCCCGTCACTGCTGTCCGGCACCTCGATGCCCGCCTTCGCCGCTGCCCGCTCCAGCATCGCCGTGTGCAGCACGGCCGGATCAGCGTCCGCCCCCTGCCCGGAGACGATCAGCGTGAGCCGGGCCAGGATGTCGCACTCGTCCATGCCGTCCGGGTCCGCCGGCAGCACCGGCGGCGAGTACGCGGCGAAGTTGCGCACCGCCAGCGCCAGGAACGCGAAGTCGTAGTGCCCCTTGCGGGTCGGGTCGAGCGGCGGCAGCACCACGTCGGCGTGCCGGGTGGTCTCGTTCAGGTACGGGTCGACGCTCACCATGAAGTCGAGCCCGGCCAGCGCGCGGTCCAGCCGTGCGCTGTTCGGCGTCGACAGCACCGGGTTGCCCGCCACCGTCAGGAGCGCCCGGACCTGCCCGTCACCCGGCGTCTCGATCTCGTCGGCCAGCGTGGCTACCGGCAGCTCACCCTTGACCTCGGGCAGCCCGCGCACCCGGCTGCTCCACCGCCCGGTCCGGAAGCCGTGGCCGCCGGGCCGGCTGTTCGGCCGCAGGTGCGCGGCGAGCGGGAACATCACCCCGCCGGGCCGGTCCAGGTTGCCGGTGAGCACGTTCACCACGTCGACGAGCCAGCTGGTCAGCGTGCCGAACTCGACGGTGCAGGTGCCGATCCGGCCGTACACCGCCGCGGTCGGCGCGGCCGCCAGCTCACGCGCCAGCCGCCGGATCCGCTCGGCCGGGATGTCGCACGCCGGCCCCACCCGTTCCGGCGCGAAGGCTTCGGCCAGCTCGCGCACCTCGTCGATCCCGGTGACGTGCTCCGGCCGCACGGCGAGACCTTCGCCGAACAGCGTGTGCACGATGCCGAACAGCAGGAACGCATCCGCTCCCGGCCGGATGAACAGGTGCTCGTCGGCGTGCTCGGCGGTCCGCGTGCGCCGCGGGTCGACCACGACGAACCGGCCCCCGCGCTGCTGGACGGCCTTCAGCCGGCCCGGGAAGTCCGCCGCGGTGGCCAGGCTGCCGTTCGACTCCCACGGGTTCGCGCCCAGGATCAGCAGGAAGTCGGTGCGGTCCAGGTCGGGGACCGGGATGGTCAGCGGGTGGCCGAACAGATAGCCGCTGGAGACGTGCTTGGGCATCTGGTCGACGGTGCTCGCGGAGAAGATGTTGCGGGTGCCGATCGCCTTGAGCAGCGGCGTGAGATAGAGCCCGCCGGCGATCGTGTGCGCGTTCGGGTTGCCGGCGTAGGTCGCGACCGCGTCGGGCCCATAGCGCTCGATGATCGGCCGTAAGCCGGCCTCGACCGCCGCGAACGCCTCGTCCCAGGACACCTCGACGTGCTGTCCGTCGCGCTTGAGCAGCGGCTTCCGGAGCCGGTCGGGGTCTGTCGCGAGCTGCCCGAAAGTGGCCCCTTTCGGGCACACGAACCCGTGGCTGAACACGTGCTCCCGGTCTCCCCGGGCCGCGACCACCTCGGTCTCGCTGATCGTCAGCTCGAGGCCGCAAGCTGCCTCACAGAGAGGACAGGTCCGATATGCCGTCCGCATCGACGCCACCGCCTTCCGGTCGGTTACTCGCCGGTATCCTCCCACGAGACGGAGGCGGTTCCGCCACCCTCTTTTTCTCCGCGGCAGCCCGGGGGCCGACCGGCCCGGACAGAGCCGCTGACGCCGGCCGGCCTCCCGGGAGCGCCCGAGCCGATCGGCGAGCCGTGCTCAGGGCCCGGTCCGGGCGGCCGGGCTCAGGCAGCGGCGCAGGTCACCGCGGGGACGGCGTTGGCGCTGTTCCACGAGCCGAGGAAACCGAACGACGTGGTGGCGCCGGCGGCCAGGCGCCCGTTCCAGGCGGCGTTCCGCGCGGTGACCGTGGACCCGTCACTGGTCACGGTGGAGCCCCAGTGGCTGGTCACCGTCTGCCCGTCGGCGTAGGTCCAGGTAACGCTCCACCCGTTGATGGCGGCGCCACCCGCGGTGACCTTGACCTCGCCCTGGAAGCCACCGGACCACTGGCCGGCGACGGCGTACGTGGCCGTACATCCGCCGGCGGGGTTGGAAGGTGAAGGTGAGGCCGACGACGCGGAGGGCGACGGTGACACGGGGCCGCCGAAGATGCCGGCCTCCCGGGCGGTGGCGCGGATCCCGTTCGGGCCGTTGAAGATGCGCTCGCCCCAGGTGCTCAGCCGGTCCGGGTCGAAGTCGGTGGCCATGTCCAGGATCGGGTCGGTGTTGCCGGCCCAGGACCAGCCGAGATAGCCGAGGTCGCGGGCGGCCGCCTCGGACAGGATCGTCTCGTGGTCGACCTGGCTCGCGTCGAAGCGCCAGCCGAACTCGCCGATGACCAGCGGCCAGCCGCGGCTCTTGAAGTGGTCCAGGTAGCTGATGATCGACGCCGCGGTGTTGAACACCGAGTACATGTGGATCGACAGCACGGTGTTGTCGCGGACGTCCGCGTCGAGCACCGTCTGCGCGTTGTCGCGCATCACGTACTGCCAGTCCTGGCCCCAGTTCGGCGCGTCGATCATCAGCAGGTGCTCGAACCCGTTGGTGCGCATCTTCTGGATGGCGGACACCGTGGCAGCGGTCCACTGGCCGGCGTTCGTGTTGCCGATCGGCTCGTTGCCGATGTTGATGACGACGTAGTCCTCCTGGCCGGCGAGCACGCTCTTCAGCCCGATCCAGTAGTCGGCGGCCTGATCCAGGCTGTACGCCGCGGCGTCCTCGCCGTAGCCGGTCGTGTCGTGGTTCTCCAGCACGCAGATCAGCTTGTTCGCCTTGCACAGGTTGATCACGTTGGTCACGTCGGCGGCGCTGTTGGCGGTCCACCGGCCGCCGCTGAGGACGACCCGGACGGTGTTGGCGCCGGCCGCCTTGATGTCGGCGAACGAGTTCGTCTGGTCGGTGTACCAGGTGTGCATGTGGTTGATGCCGCGCATGACGAACTTGCGGCCGTCGGCCTCGACGATGTCGGTGCCGGACACGTGCAGGCCGGTGGCGGCGTGGGCGGGGGTGACGTGGAAGAGGACGGCGGCGGCGGCCGCGGCCAGCGCGGCGGCGAGGGTGGTGAGTCGGCGTTTCATGACCTACCTCTGGACGGGGATGATGGGAGCGCTCCCAGGAAGGACCCGTCCATTGACTCACGTCATTACCGGCGATGCAACGAGACAGAAAGGGACGCGCCCGTCCTGGCACGGGGGAACCGGGACGGGCGCGTCGCAATCCATGATCTTGGATAGTGAGCTCTTTGGCAAGTCCCGAACGATACTGGCGATACAGGACGAACCGGTGCAGGACGAATCAGCCGGTCGCCAGCCACACGGCGGTCGCGCCCGGCAGGGTGTCGCCGGTCACGAGCGGACCGCTGGCCAGCAGAATCGCGGCATCGGCCAGCCCCGCGGGCAGCGGGGCCGGCGCGTCGCCGACGTTGACGACACAGGCGAAACCGGGCTCCCGGCGGAAGGCGAGCACGTCGCCTGCCGCGGGCAGCCAGGCCATCCCGCCCGCACCGAGTGCAAGGTGCGACCGGCGGTGGCGCAGCGCGTCGCGATAGAGCGAGAGCGTCGAGGACGGATCGCCGGCCTGATGCGCCGCGGTCAGACCGGCCCACTCCGGCGGCTGTGGCAGCCAGGACTCGCGGGCGGGCCCGAAGCCGTACGACGGGGACGTCCCCGACCACGGCAGCGGCACCCGGCAGCCGTCCCGGCCGGGGTCCAGCCCGCCGGTCCGGTGGAAGGCCGGATCCCGCCGCACCTCGGCGGGCAGGTCCGTCACCTCGGGCAGGCCCAGCTCCTCGCCCTGATAGACGTACGCGCCACCCGGCAGCGCCAGCATGAGAAGCGCCGCCGCCCGGGCCCGCCGCAGCCCCATCGGCCCGCCGCCGTACCGGGTGACGTGCCGGACCACGTCATGGTTGGACAGCACCCAGGTGGCCGGCGCGCCCACCGGGCTCAGCGCGCCCAGACTGGAGTCGATCGCCGCCCGCAGCGACGTGACCGTCCAGTCCGCCTTGAGGAAGGTGAAGTTGAACGCGGTGTGCAACTCGTCCGGCCGCAGGTAACGGGCGAGCCGGGCCGGGCTCTGCACCCAGACCTCACCGACGAAGGCCCGCTCTCCGGGATAACCGTCGCTGAGCGCCCGCCACGAGCGGTACACGTCGTGCACCTCGTCGAGGTCCCAGTGCGGATGCCCCTCGGGCGCCGGGCCGAGGTCGAAGTGGCTCTCCCCCAGGTCCGGCATCTCCGGGTCCTTGGCCAGACCGTGGGCGACGTCGACCCGGAAGCCGTCGGCGCCCCGGTCGAACCAGAACCGCAGGACGTCCTCGAACTCGGCCCGCACCTCCGCGTTGGTCCAGTCCAGGTCGGGCTGCTCGGGGGCGAACAGATGCAGGTACCACCGGTCGCCGGCCCGGGACCACGCGCGGCCGGAGAACATGCTGATCCAGTTGTTCGGCGGCTGGTCTCCCCGGCCCTCGCGGAACAGGTACCGGGCCCGGCTGCGGGCGTCACCGGCGAGCGCCGCCCGGAACCACGGATGCTCCGACGAGGTGTGGTTCGGCACCAGGTCCAGGATGATCCGCAGCCCGAGCGCGTGCGCGTCCGCCACCAGCCGGTCGAAGTCGGCGAGCGTGCCGAACCGCGGGTCCACGTCGCGGTGGTCGGTCACGTCGTAGCCGTTGTCGGCCTGCGGCGACGGATAGAACGGGTTCAGCCAGACCGCGTCCACGCCCAGGTCCCGCAGGTACGGCAGACGGGACCGGACACCGGGCAGGTCGCCGATCCCGTCACCGTCGGAATCCGCGAAGCTCCAGACGTACACCTGGTAGATGACGGCGTCGCGCCACCAGCTCACCGAGGCTGGTCCATCCGCTCGCGCAACTCCTCCTCCTCGAGCCGGGCCAGGTCCGCCGCGGCCTCCTCGTCCCGGGTCAGGTTGTCGCCGGACCGCGGGTCGAACAGGTGCATCCGCCGGGTGTCGGCCCAGAACTCGCCCTCGTGGTTCTCCCGCAGCCGGCTCATCGCGTCGATCGAGATGATCAGCTGGCTGCGCAGCGCCTCGCTGTCCAGCTCGGCGGCCAGGTCGGCGAGCTGCTGCGCCACCTCCGGGTTCGACTCGAACGGCAGGTACGCGTACTGCGAGTCGCCGAGCCACTCGGTGACGTCGACGCGGGCCCGGAACACCTCGCCCCGCTCCCGTTTGCCGGCGTCGAGCATGCGGGCGTCCTCGAAGTGCTCGGGCCGGATACCGGCGATGAGCAGCTGCCCGTCGGTCACCCGCTCCGCCGCGGTCGCCGGGATGCCGGTCTCCAGGAACGGCAACCGCACCCGGCCGCCGTCGACCACCGCGGGCAGGAAGTTCATCGGCGGGGAGCCGATGAAGCCGGCGACGAACATGTTGACCGGCTGCTCGTAGAGCTCGCGCGGGGACGCCACCTGCTGCAGCAGTCCCCGGCGCAGCACCGCGACCCGGTCGCCGAGGGTCATCGCCTCGGTCTGGTCGTGGGTGACGTAGACCGTGGTGGTGCCGAGCCGCCGCTGCATCCGGGAGATCTCGGTGCGCATCTGCCCGCGCAGCTTGGCGTCCAGGTTGGACAGCGGCTCGTCGAAGAGGAACGCGTTGACCTGCCGGACGATGGCCCGCCCCATCGCCACCCGCTGGCGCTGGCCGCCGGAGAGGTTGGCCGGTTTGCGGTCCAGGTGCTCGCCGAGCTCGAGCATCGCGGCCGCGTCCCGGACCCGCTTCTGGATCTCGTCCTCCTTCAGGCCCTTCTGCAGGCGCAGCGGGAAGGCGATGTTCTCGAAGACGGTCAGGTGCGGGTAGAGCGCGTAGTTCTGGAACACCATCGACAGGTTGCGGTCCCGGGGCGCCTTCTCGTTGACCCGGTCGCCGCCGATCAGCATGTCGCCGGAGGTGATGTCCTCCAGCCCGACGATCATGCGGAGCAGCGTGGACTTGCCGCAGCCGGAGGGCCCGACCAGGATCATGAACTCGCCGTCCGCGATGTCCAGGCTGATGTCGTTGACCGCCTTGAAGCCGTCGCCGTACTCCTTGATGATGTTGCGCATCTCGATCGCTGCCATGAGAGGTCCTTTCAGCCCTTGACGGCGCCGGACGTCAGACCGGCCACGATCTTGCGTTGGAAGAACAGCACCAGCACGATGACCGGGATGGTGACCACCACGGCGGCCGCCGCGATCGGTGCGGTCGGCTGGGAGAACTGCGAGGCGCCCTGGAAGAAGGCCAGGGCCGCGGGCACCGGACGGGCCGCCTCGCTGGAGGTCAGCGTGATGCCGAAGACGAAGTCGTTCCAGACGGCGAAGAACGTCAGGATCGCCGCGGTGAACACGCCGGGGCTGGCCAGCGGCACGATGACCCGGCGGAACGCCTGCCACGCGGTGGCGCCGTCCACCTGGGCGGCCTGTTCCATCTCCCACGGGATCTCGCGGAAGAACGCGGCCAGCACATAGACCGCGAGCGGCAGCGAGTACGACAGGTACGGGATGATCAGTCCCAGCCAGGTGTCGTAGAGACCGATCATGCGCCACAGGTTGAACAGCGGCGTGGCGATCGCGATCACCGGGAAGACGGTGATCGCCAGGGCCACCCCGAGGACCAGGCGCTTGCCGGGGAAGTCGAGACGGGAGATCGCGTACGCCGCCAGCGTGGCGAGCACGACCGAGATGGTGGTGGCGATCAGCGCCATCCCGACCGAGTTGCGCAGCGCCGTGGTGAACAGGTCGGACGCGAACACGGTCCGGTAGTTCTCCCAGCTCCACACGGTCGGCAGGAACGCGTTGTTGGTGATGTCGTCGCCCTCCTTGAAGGAGAGCGAGACGATCCAGATGATCGGGATCACGGCGTACGCGATGATCAGGACTGCTCCGACGATCCAGAAGATCTGTGTCCGGCGGCTCGCCTTCACTTGCGATCACCCCTCGCCTGCGACAGGTCGGTGCGGAAGACCTTGATGAACAGGAACGCGATCAGCACGACCAGGACCGCCAGGATCACGCTGACCGCCGAGCCGGAGCCGATCATCACCCGGCTGATCGTCTGCCGGTACGCCAGGAACGACAGCGTCTCGGTGTTCTGCGCACCGGCGGTCATGATGAAGATCGTGTCGAAGATGCGGAACGCGTCCAGGGTGCGGAACAGCAGCGCCACCATGATCGCTGCCTTCATGTTCGGCAGGATCACCCGTTTCACCCGCTGCCAGGCCGTGGCGCCGTCGACCTTCGCCGCCTCCAGGTAGTCGTCCGGGATCTGCGCCAGACCGGCGAGCAGCAGCAGCGACATGAACGGCGTGGTCTTCCAGATCTCCGCCACGGCCACCGTGAACAGCGCGGTCCAGGTGCCGCCGAACCAGTCCAGGTCGCCGAGGCCGAACAGCGAGTTGACGAAGCCGTACGTGTTGCTGAAGGCGTACGCCCAGGCGTACGCGGAGACCACCGTGATGATCCCGTACGGCACGAGGATGGCCGTCCGCAGCGCCGTGCGCAGGTAGAGCGCCCGGTGCATGACCATCGCCAGGGCGAAGCCGAGCACCAGCTCGACCGCGACGGTGAAGACTGTGAGCAGGGCGGTGACCCCGAACTGCTGCCAGAACAGCGGGTCGCTGAGGATCATGGTGTAGTTGCCGAGGCCGATGAACTCGCGTCCCTCGGGGTCGGTGAGGCGGTAGTCGAACAGCGACAGCCAGATCGCGTTGAGGACCGGGTATCCGGTCACCCCGACCATCGCGATGAACGCCGGCCCGGCGAGCAGCCAGCCCAGGTTGCGTTCCTTGCGGCTGCGGTCGGTCAGCACCACGCGCCGGGGCCGCTTCTTCTCCGCCACCTTCTCGGCGGCGGGAGTCGTCATGGTCATGGACTGCTCCTAGATCAGTCGCCGGTTGGAGAGCACGTCCTCGAGCAGCTGGTTCGCCTCCCCGGGAGAGGTCCGCGGATCGAGCGCGTCCGGCGGGTGGAAGCCGGCCTGGACGGACCCGGTGACGTCGCCGTAATAGGGGCTGACCGGGCGCGGGGTGGCGTTGTCCATGCCGGTGCGGATCTCGTCGGCCATCGGGAACACCTCGCGGATCTCCGGGTCGTCGAAGACCGCGGCCAGCGCGGCCGGGTTCCCGGCCTTGATCATGAATTCCTTCTGGCTCTGCTGCGACGCCAGGCAGCGGATCGCCTCGACGGCGAGATCCTGGCGGTCACTGAAGGCACTGATCGACAGGCCGAGACCGCCGGACGGTGGCGCGGCCTCGGTGCCGGCGTCCACCCGCGGGTAGACCGCCCAGCCCACGTCGTCCTTGAAGTCCGCCGGGAGCGAGCCCTCCTCGATGGCGGTGTCGAAGGCCGCCCAGACGTACGGCCAGTTGACCATGAAGCCGCCGTTGCCCGCCTGGAACGCGGCCCGGGACTCCTCCTCGCCGGCGGTGCTGAAGCCGGCCGGTACAACCGGGGAGACCGCCAGATCGTGCATGATCCGCACGGCGGCCTCGCCGGCCGGGGTGTTCAGCCCGCCCTTGACCTGGTCGCCGGGCAGGTCCTCGGCGCCCTCCGCCAGCACCGACCCGCCGGCCGAGGCGACCAGGGCGTTCACCCAGACCATCAGGCTCTCGTTGCGGCGGCCCTGTGCGGCGAACGTGACACCCGCCTGCGCCGCGCCCTGGATCAGCTGGTCCCAGGTGACCGGTCCGGCGGCCGGGTCGACACCGGCCCGCTGCAGCACCGACTTGCGGTACCAGAGCAGCTGGGTGTTGCCGTAGAGCGGCG
Organism: Actinoplanes sp. 13; assembly: GCF_056134165.1. Taxonomy (NCBI): domain Bacteria; kingdom Bacillati; phylum Actinomycetota; class Actinomycetes; order Micromonosporales; family Micromonosporaceae; genus Actinoplanes; species Actinoplanes sp. 13. The sequence goes on from NZ_JBVYOQ010000040.1 coordinate 55,121, forward strand.
CCGACCACAGGGTGTCGCGGAAGGTGGACTGCTCGACCGGGCCCTGCAGCACCCCCTCGGTGAGCTCCTGGCGCTCGGCGGCGGTGAACGGCCGCAGGAACCCGGCGTTGGCGAACTCCGCCATGAACGGTGGGTCGACGCTGACGATGTCCAGCGAGCGGTCCTGGGCGGCGAGCCGGCGCAGCAGCTGTTCCCGGCCACCGGCCGCGGTGTTCGGCAGGCGCTGGATGTCGAAGTCGTACGCACCGCCGGACTCCGCCGCGCACCGGGTGGCGACGTCCTCCTGAGCCGCGTCGGCGATGAAGTAGCTGAGGGTGGAGGACCCGCCGTCGTCGCCACCGCATCCGGTGAGGGTCGCGGCGGACAGGACGAGTGCGGACAGTGCGGCGAACGGCCGAGAAGCCACGATGCCTCCCCTGTTTTGGAATCGCTTCCAGACCCCCACGCTTGTGTGACCTAGGTCTCATGTCAATGCGATCGTCACAGTATGGAAATGTTTCGTCACCCAACGTGTGGAATCGTTTCCACGTGAGAGAGTCCCGACGTGGTCAACATGGCCGACGTCGCGCGCCGCGCCGGTGTGTCGATGGCGACCGCGTCACGAGCTCTCAGTGATCACCCGCACGTGGCGCCGGCTACCCGCGCCCGGGTGCTGGCGGCCGCCGAGCAGCTCTCCTATGTGGTCTCCCCCGAGGCCTCGCGCCTCGCCGGCGGCAGCACCGGACGGGTCGCCGTGGTGGTGCCGCACATCTCCCGGTGGTTCTTCGCCACGCTGCTCGAGGGCCTGGAGTCGGTGCTGCGCGACGCGGATCTCGACGTGCTGCTCTACCACGTCGGGGACGCCGCCGATCGTGGCGCCTTCTTCCAGCGACTGCCGGCCCGCCGCAAGGCCGACGCGGTCGTGGTGCTGGGCATGCCGGTCGCCCGGCCGGAACGGGACCGGCTCGGGCTGATGGGCGTGCACGTGGTGGCCGCCGGCGGGCAGGTGGAGAGCTATCCGTACGTGGCGATCGACGACCTGACCGCCGGCCGGCAGGCGGTGGACCATCTGCTGTTCCTCGGGCACCGCCGGATCGGCATGATCGCCACCACTGACCCCGCGCAGCCCGGCTGGCCGGTGGGGCCGGGCCGCGCCCGGGCCTATCACGAGGCGCACGCCCAGGCCGGCCTCCCGGTCGACGCACAGCTGACGGCCGAGGTGATGTCCGGCGGCGCCGGCGGCGCCGAGGCGATGGCCGAGCTGCTCTGCCTGCGCGAGCCGCCGACCGCCGTCTACGCCCACTGCGACGAGGTGGCGCTCGGTGCCGTCCGGACCCTGCGCCGGGCCGGCCTGCGGATCCCGCAGGACGTGTCGGTGATCGGCATCGACGACCACCCGCTCGCCGAGCTCACCGACCTGACCACTGTCGCCCAGCCGGTCCGCGACCAGGGCGTGCTCGCCGGCCGGATGGTGCTGGCGCTGCTCCGCGGGGAGAACGTCACGCAAGGCGTGACGGTGCCGACCCGGCTAGTGGTCCGCGGCTCGACCGGGCCGCCCCGGCGGCGCTGAGGACCCGCGGATCCGCAGCGCCGGGCTGATCACCACCCGGTGCGCCGGCCGATCCGGATCAGCGAGGCGATCGGCCACCAGCCGCACCGCCGCCCGCCCGATCGACCGCCGCGGTGGTCGCACCGCGGTCAGCGGCGGGCTGAACATCCCGGCCACCTCGTCGTCGTAGGCGATCACCGACAGGTCCCCCGGGATTGCCAGATGCCGCTCCTCGCACCGCTGCACCAGCGCGATCGCCTCCGGGTCGGCGTGCACCAGCAACGCCGTCGTCCCGCTGCTCAGCGCCTGATCCAGGACCTCGTCGAGGGCCGCCTCGGAGGCCGGGGTCCGGGCGTCCGGCACCCGCGCGTCCACCGTCGCCGGGTCCAGGCCGCAGTCGGCGACGGCGGACACCCAGCCACGGTGCAGATGCGGCCCGGTCGGGCTGTTCTCGGCGAGCACCAGCCCGACCCGCCGGTGGCCGAGCGACGCCAGATGCCGCACGGCCATCGCGGCGCCGAGCGCATGATCGGTCACCACCGACTCCAGCACCGCGTGGTGCGGGCCGGCGGTCGCGGTGCGCTCCAGCAGCACCACCGGAATACCGGTGCCGGCCAGCCACTCGATGGTCCCCCGCGCGGTGGGCGCGTCCATCCGCGGCGCCACCACCAGCGCGTCCACCCCCTGCTGGTCCAGCAGGCGGGCCAGCTGCGGCTTGTCGTCCACGGTCTCGTACGACGAGCCGCGCAGCACCACCCGCAGGTCGAGCTCGCGGGCCGCCTCCTCCGCGCCGCGCGCCACGTGCGGCCAGTAGTAGTCCAGCGACGGCACCAGCATCCCCAGCGCCCGGCCGGCCGGCGTCGCCGGCTCGTCCGGACCGGGCAGCGTCACCCCGCCGTGCACCCGCCGGACCAGGCCCTCGGCGGCGAGCTGCGCGATGTCCCGGCGGATGGTGACGGCCGACGAGCCGAGCGTCTCGGTGAGGTCGGAGACCCGGAGCATCCCGTCGCGCTGGAGCGCCTCGAGCAGCCGGGCCTGGCGCGCGGCCTGCAGGGGCCCGCGTTGTTCCGATGCGCTCACCGCTGCTCCTCACACGTCAGGTCGAGACTACCGACCGGGCCGATCACGGTGACGTCGATGTCGAGGCGGGTCAGCCGGTCGCCCCACACGCCGGCCGGCACGGGGTCGTCGAGCTCGCGGACCACGGTGCGGCCGGGTAGCGCGGAATCCCAGGTGATCACCAGCACGCCGGCGCCGTCGAGCGCGTCCACCTCGGCGCGGCCCGGCCGGACGGTCACCGCCCCGGCCAGCAGGAGGTGCAGCAGGGTGGGCGCCTCGCCGTCGTCCGGCGGCAGCTCCCACTCGTCGCGGACGGTGATCCGGCCGGTGGTCCGGTCCAGCCGGGCGGTCCGCGTCCAGCTGCCTGCTCCGGTACGCGGATAGGCGCCCGCCAGATCGAGCCGCATCCCGTCCTCGGTGGGCACCACCGACCGTGCCGCCCACTGCCGGCCGGCCCCCTGGGCCGCACCCCGGATCGTCGGGACGTTGTGCCAGGTGCTCTGCATCATCCAGATCCGGTAGCGCTCCGGCCCGAACGTCCGCGCGGTGTAGGTGGGCCGCCCGGCGTCCACCACCACCGGCACCCCGTTCAGGGCCACGACGAAGCCGCCCACGTCGTTGTGGTTGTGGTGCTCGTCGTTGTGACCGCCTTTGATCGCCAGGGTGAGTCCGGCCGGGCTGCCCGCCCGCGGCCGGGCGACACGCACCTGGACGGACGGCAGCCACACGTCCCGCGGCAGCGGCGGCGGCTCCGGCCGGGCGGCGATCCACTCCGGATCGGTCAGCGCCCGCACCAGCCGGCCCAGGCCGCCGGACTCGTGCGCGGCGACGTCGTCCGGGCGGCGGTGCGCGGCCGCGTACGCCTGCGCCTCCCGGTCGCCGGCCCGGCGCGCGAGCCGGTGCAGCGCAGCCCACGGCAGGTCGATGGAGGGGCGAGCGGTGCCGTCGGCGTGGTTCAGGTGCCAGGGCCCGCCCAGGTGCATCCGGTGCGGAAAGGCGACGGTCCGGTGCTCCCGGAAGTCACCGACCAGCTCCAGCGCCTCCAGGAGCCGGCACGCGCCGTTCCACCAGTAGTGGTAGCCCTCGTCGACGGCGCCGTCCTCGGGCAGCGCGGCGGCGAACCGGTGCAGGCCGGCCAGCGCGAGCTCGATCAGATCCGGGTCCGGTCGCAGCTGGAGCGCCGCGGTCAGCAGGTCGCCGTGGACCCAGGCGGTCCAGTTGCCCACCGGGGGTTCGAGCCCCAGCCAGTGCCAGTCCCGGCGCTGCTGGAACGGGACCAGGACGCGACGGCCGGCCTCGTGCCGGATCCGGGCACGGACGCCGGGCACGCGCTCGTCGAGCTGGTCGCCGAGCAGGTGGTCGATCCAGGCGAGCAGCGCGGCCACGTCGCCGGCGCCCAGGTCGACGTACGGGTCGGTCACGGTCGGCACGACCGCGCCGTGCCTGCTGAACGTGTCGTCGTGGGCCGGCCAGCACCACGAGCTCTGCTCGCAGAGCAGGATCACCCCGTCGGCTGTCTCGTCGATCCAGCCGGGGTCCAGCGTCGCGGCGGCCAGCACCGCCGCCCGGGTCAGCCGCTCCTGCCGGGCCCAGAGAACCTGCTCGTAGGAGTCGCGGTCGCCGTCCCGGAAGACCCGCGCGTACCCGGACGCGAGCGGCACCGGCCAGGGTGTCCCGAACTCCCTCGTGGCGCGCGCCGTCAGCACGCGCAGCGTGGCCGCGTCCACGTGGTCCCACACCTGCCGGTCGCTCGCCGGCGGCACCGGCAACGGCATCCGACTCCCCCTGCCTGTGATGAACGTATCTGATCGGATTAGATCGTTCGCTCATCCTGACAAGCAAGAGTGCGTGCTATTTGTCCAAATAGATCCGCAGAAATTGAAGGATTGACATGGTTGATTGTGAGCGTTTAACTTTCCCGAAACCTGAGCGTTCATCTTTCTCGGAGAGTGACGCGTGCCCGAATCGACCACCCGCCAGGACTGCATAAGGCTGGCTGACCGGATGCTCGCCGCCGCCCGCGCGCACGCCTCCGACGGCCACGCCCGGATCACGCTGCCCGGCCCGGCGGGTGGGTACGGCCGGGCCGTCGACGGCCTGGAGGGCTTCGCGCGCACGTTCCTGCTCGCCGGCTTCCGGATCGCCGGAACGCCCGAGGAGGACACCGGCCTCGCCGAGTGGTACGCGAAGGGCATCGCCACCGGCACCGATCCGTCCTCCCCCGAGCGGTGGGTCCGCCTCGGCGAGCACGGCCAGGCCAAGGTGGAGGCGGCCTCGATCGCCCTGATCCTGGACCTGACCCGCCCCTGGATCTGGGACCGGCTCAAACCCTCCGTGCAGGAACGGGTGGTGGACTACCTCTCCCCCGCGGTCGGCGACGACACCTACCCGCAGATCAACTGGGTCTGGTTCCGGCTGGTCGTGCAGACCTTCCTGCGCTCGGTGGACGGGCCGCACTCCCTCGTCGAGATGGCCGAGGACCTGGCCACCCACGACACCTTCCGGCGGGCGGGCGGCTGGATGTCGGACGGCCCGCAGCGGGCGTACGACCACTACACCGGCTGGGCGCTGCACCTCTACCCGGCGCTGTGGGCCCGGATGGCCGGTGCGGCCGACCTGGCCGCCGGCCGGCGCGAACGCGACGTGGCCGCGCTCGACAAGTTCCTCGGCGACGCGCTACGGCTGGTCGGCGGGGACGGCTCGCCGCTGATCCAGGGCCGCAGCCTCACCTACCGGTTCGCGGCCGCCGCGCCGTTCTGGGCCGGCGCCCTCGCCGGGGTGCCGTCGCACCCGCCCGGAGTGCTGCGCCACGCGGCCACCCGGATCGTCGGCCACTTCGCCGCGAACGGGGCGCCCGGCGACGACGGACTGCTCACGCTCGGCTGGCACGGCCGGTGGCCCCGGCTGGCCCAGTCCTACTCCGGTCCCGGCTCGCCGTACTGGGCCGCCAAGGGCCTGCTCGGCATCGCGCTGCCGGCCGATCATCCGGTCTGGACCGCGCCGGCGGAACCGCTGCCGGTCGAGGCGGCGGACACCCTGCGCGCGGTGCGCGCCCCGGGATGGATCATCTCCGGTACGCGCGACGACGGCATCGTCCGGGTCGTCAACCACGGCACCGACCACGCCGTCGAAGGCGCCACCAGCGCGGACTCCCCGCTCTATGCCCGCCTCGGATACTCCACCGCCACCGCGCCCGTCCTCGCCGAGCCGGGCTGGACGGCGCCGGCCGACATGTCCGTGACACTCGTCGACGAGGCCGGCCGCGCCACCCACCGGACCGGCATGCGAACTCTCGCCGTCCGGATCGACACCGACGGCCCGGTCCCGGTCGGGGTGGCCGCCTCCACCGGCCCGGCCCGCTGGGTGACGCCCGGCCCCGCCCAGGTCGATCACGGCAGCGGCCGCACCGGCGCCTCGGTCACCGCCGGCCGCCTCACCGTCGTCTCCCTCGTCCGCGGCCCCTGGGAACTACGGCTGGCCCGCGTCGACGACCCGGTCCCCGCAGCCACCACTCTCCGCTTCACCGGCTGGCCCGTCACCGCTCCGCTCACGACGACCCTCCGCTGTGTGAAGTTCGGGCTCGATCCGAGCCCCGACTTCACACACTCCGACCTTGTCGTCGCGGATGCCGGGCCGCTCGGCTCGCCCACCCGCGTGCCGTGGATCGACTTCCCGGTACGCCCCGGCGCCTGGATCGCGGTGCTCGCCGAACTCACCCGCGGCCCGGCCTCCGCCGGGACCCCCACCTGCGAGCTCGCTGGTCCGCACGTGCGGATCACCTGGCCCGACGGCATCTCCACGCACACCCCCATCGCCCTTGTTGAGGAGTAAGGATGAAACGCTCGATCGCAGCCGCCCTCGGCGCTGCCACGGCGATCTCAGTGGTCCTGGCCGGCTGCAGCGGCGGGGACTCCGGCGACGACCCCGGTTCCGCGACGATCACCCTGGCCGGCTGGAGCCTCGCCACCACGCCGGAGTTCCAGACCCTGGCGGACGGCTTCCGCAAGGTCGACCCGGACGTGACCATCGAGGTCAAGGAGTACGACGCCGCCAACTACGACACCCAGATGATCGCGGACCTGGCGGCCGGCAAGGCGCCCGACATCTACGCGCAGAAGACGCTGAAGAACTTCTACACCTACCAGAGCGGCAAGCAGCTCCTCGACGTCTCGGACGTGGCGGGCAAGCTGGGCAGCACCGTCGGCGGGCTGCCGGCGTACCAGGTGGAGGGTAAGACGTACGCGATCCCGTACCGGCAGGACTCCTGGGTTCTCTACTGGAACAAGGAGCTGTTCGACCAGGCCGGGGTGAAACCGCCGGACGGGTCGTGGACCTGGGACGACTACGCGGCGACAGCAAAGGACCTGACCACGAAGCTCAAGGCCAAGGGATCCAAGGCGGTCGGGGCCTACCAGCACATCTGGCAGTCCACCTCGCAGGGCTTCGCGCTCGCCCAGACCACCGGAGCGAACCTGGAGAGCGGCGACTTCAGCTATCTGAAGCCGTACTACGAGCGGTCGCTGGACCTGCAGAACTCCGGCGCCCAGGTGAAGTTCGGCGACGCCACCACGAACAAGCTCACCTACCAGTCGCAGTTCGGCAAGCAGCAGGCCGCCATGATGGTGATGGGCACCTGGTACATGGCGACGCTGCGCAGCCAGCAGGACAAGGGCGACGCCGACGAGTTCACCTGGGGCATCGCCCCGGCGCCGCAGCTCACCGCGGCCACCACCGGCACCTCCGCCACCCCGGTGACCTTCGCCGACCCGACCGGCTTCGGCATCAACCCGAAGATCGACGAGGACAAGGCCGAGGCGGCCAAGGCGTTCCTGGCGTACGCGGCCGGGCCGGACGGGGCCAAGGCGCTCGCCGCGATCGGCATCACCCCGGCCGACACCACCGCGGTCAAGGACTCGTTCTTCACGATCAGCGGCGTGCCCACCGACGACCTGTCGAAGTTCACCTTCGCCACCCACGACACCCGGCCGGAGAACCCGGTCTCGAAGTACACCGCCCCGCTGCAGAACATCCTCAACGACCTGCACAGCGCCGTGCTCTCCGGCAGCAAGCCGGTCGACGCCGCCATCACCGAGGCCCAGGACCGGGCCAAGACCGAGGTCCTCGGCAAGTGACCACGACGCTCGCGGCGAGCCGGCGGCGCGGCCGGCTCGCCCTGCGCAACACCGTGGCCGGATGGACGTTCCTGCTGCCGAACTTCGTCGGCTTCGCGGTGCTCACGCTGGTGCCGGTCGGGCTGCTCTTCTACTACGCGTTCACCGAGTGGAACGTCTTCGGCGGGAGCACCTGGACCGGCACGGCGAACCTCCGGCAGATGTGGGACGACACCGGCTTCTGGACCGCGCTGCGCAACACCCTGTACTACGCGATCTTCCACATCCCGCTCACCCTGGCCGTGTCGCTGAGCCTCGCGCTGCTGCTCAACCGCCGGCTGCGCGGGGTGGCCTTCTTCCGCACGGTGGCGTTCTTCCCGTACATCACCTCGATCGTGGCGATCGCGCAGATCTGGAACATGCTGTTCAGCCCGAACTTCGGGCCGGTCAACGAGCTGCTGCGGGTGCTCGGGGTGGACAACCCGCCGGGCTGGACCACCTCGGCGGACTGGTCGATGCCCGCAGTGATCATCGTGGGCGTCTGGCGCGACATGGGGTATTACATGCTGCTCTTCCTCGCCGGGCTGCAGACGATCCCGGCCCAGCTCCACGAGGCCGCCACCGTCGACGGCGCCAACGCCTGGCAGCGGTTCCGGGCGGTCACCCTGCCCGGGCTGCGGCCCACCACCTTCTTCATCACGGTGCTGCTGACCATCGGCAGCTTCAAGGTCTTCGACCTGATCCTGGTGATGACCGACGGCGGGCCGGGCCGGTCCACCCTGGTGCTGTCGCAGTACATCTATCAGAAGGGCTTCGAGGAGAACCAGTTCGGGTACGCGTCGGCGCTGTCCATCGTGCTGTTCGCGATCTGCTTCCTGGTGACGGTCGTCCAGTTCGCCGTCAACCGGCGCGGGAGCTCGTGATGAGCACGATCCTGCGGCCCGTGCCGGCGGGCGACATCCCGGCGCTCGACTCCCCGGACGGCGGCCGGCGGCCGGCCCGCGGCGCCTGGCGGGTGTTCGGCTATCTGGCGCTCGGCGTCGCGGCGGTGGCCGTGCTGCTGCCGTTCTACTGGATGATCGTGTCGTCGCTGAAGACGAACAACGACGTCTTCAGCATCCCGATCCAGTGGCTGCCCACCGACCCGGTGTGGAGCAACTACACCGACATCTGGGCCAAGTCGGAGATGACGACGTGGCTGCGCAACACGGTCCTGCTCGCCGCGGCGGTCACGCTGCTGCAGGTCTTCACCGGAAGCTTCGCGGCGTACGGATTCGCCAAGATCCGTTTCCCGGGGCGGGACGTGCTGTTCCTCGCGTACATCGGGACCCTGGCCGTGCCGTGGCAGTCGTACATGATCCCGCAGTTCGTGATGATGTCGAAGCTGGGACTCACCGACACGCTCTGGTCGATCATCGCGTTGCAGGCGTTCGGACCGATCGGCGTCTTCCTGATGAAGCAGTACTACGAGTCGATCCCGGACGAGCTGATCGACGCCGCCCGGATCGACGGGATGAGCGAGTACGGCATCTACCGGCGGGTCGTGCTGCCGCTGTCCGTGCCGGCGCTGGCCAGCCTCACCCTGATCACGCTGGTCGCCACCTGGAACGACTACCTCGGGCCGCTGCTCTACCTGCGCAGCCCGGACAACTGGACGATCCAGCTCGGCCTGCAGTCGTTCATCAGCCAGTACAACGCCGAATACGCGCTGATCATGACGGGCTCGGTGCTGTCCGTGCTGCCGATCGTGGTCGTCTTCCTGCTCGGCCAGCGGCACTTCGTCGAGGGCGTCGCCACCACGGGACTGAAGGGCTGAGGCGATGCGGATCCGGTACGAGACATGGACCGCGGTGCTCGGTACGGCGTACGTCTGCCTGGGCTTGAACCTGATGCTGACCGCCGCCCTGAGCCCCACCCTGCTGATCCTGCTGACCACCGACCCGGCCGCGTCCTGGCCGCTGCTCGCCCTGCTCGCGCCGACGGCCGGGCCGGCGCTCTGCGCGGTGTTCACCGTGCTCGCCCGTTACACCGACGAAGGTTCCACCTCGGTCCTCGCCACCTTCACCCGCGCCTGGCGTGCCACCTGGCGGCGCGCCACCGCGGTGACCGCGGCCGCCACCGCGCTGATCGTGGTGCTCGGCGTCGACATCGCCGCGCTGTGGGGCCGCCCGGCCGGCGCGGTCGCGATCCCGGTGCTCGCCGTGCTGATCGTGCTGACCGGCGCCACCACCCTGCTCACCCTGGTGCTGCTGGTGGAACGCCCGGACGTGCGGCTGCGCGACGCCGGCCGCGCCTGCGCCTACCTCGCGGTCCGCCGCTGGCCGCTGACCGTGCTGTCCCTCGCGGTGCTCGCCCTGCTCCAGGCCCTGCTGGTCAGCCGGCCCGCGCTCGCCGCCGGGCTCGCCGCCGCCCCCCTGCTCCACGTCGTGTGGGCCAACAGCCGGAACACGCTCTCCTGGAAAGGACGTTCATGACGGGTCTGCACCGGACCACCACCGCCGGGCCGGACCGGCCGGCCACCCGGCCCGAGGCCGTCGACGCCGCCGTACGCACCCTCGACGCGAACCTCACCGCTTTCGGCGACCACTACCCGGACGACACCACGACGGCCGGTCGATACCGGATCCGGCCCGGCGGCAACGTGGGCTGGACCACCAGTTTCTGGCCCGGCATGCTGTGGCTCGCCCACGACCTGACCGGCGCACCCGGTTACCGCCGGGCCGCCGAGGCGCACGTGGCGAGCTTCGCCGACCGCATCGACCGTCACCTCGACACCGACACCCACGACCTCGGGTTCCTCTACACCCTGTCCTGCGTGATCCCCTGGCAGCGCCACGGCCGGCCGCACGCCCGCCGGGCCGCCCTCGCCGCCGCCGGCCACCTGCTCACCCGCGTCCTCGAACCGGCCGGCATCATCCAGGCCTGGGGCGACCTCACCGACCCCCGCCAGCGCGGCCGGACCATCATCGACAGCCTGATGAACACCCCGCTGCTGTTCTGGGCGAGCCGCACCACCGGCGACCCCCGTTACGCCGATGCCGCCCACCGGCACGCCACCCGCCTGCGTGACCACATCCTGCGGCCGGACGACACGACGTTCCACACGTTCTACTGGGATCCCGTCACCGGCGAGCCCCTGCGCGGCGAAACCGAACAGGGCAACGCCGACGACTCCTGCTGGGCGCGCGGCCAGGCCTGGGGCATCTACGGCTTCGCGCTGAACCACCGCTGGACCGGCGACGACTCCTTCCTGCTGGCGGCCCGCCGCTGCGCCCGCTACTTCCTCACCCACCTGCCCGCCGACCACGTCCCCTACTGGGACCTCGAGTTCACCGACGGCAGCCCCGAGGAACGCGACAGCTCAGCCGCCGCGATCGCCGCCTGCGGCCTCCTCCAGCTGGCCGACCAGCTCGCCCCCACCCCACCTCCTCCCATCCCACCAACGCCCACCGCCTCGCCATCGCCCGCCGCGCTGCCAAGGTCCACTCCCCCGCCCTCGCCCGCCGCGCTGGCAGAGGCCGCCGAATACCGATCCGCCGCCACCCAGATCCTCGACTCGCTGCTCACCGGTTACGCCACCGCCGGCGATCCGCATGCCGCCGCCCTGCTCCACCACGGCGTCTACGACAAGCCCAAGAACATCGGCGTCGACGAGGGCACCCTCTGGGGCGACTACTTCTACCTGGAAGCTCTCACCCGGCTGACCGTCCCCGACTGGGCGAACCCCTGGTGACCAACGCCCTCAACGTTGGACAGGTTCCCGGCTGGCACTCACGCACGAAAACGGCCAAGAATCATGCGCAGTTGCCGGCCGAGCCAACCGCAGCCGCCACAGACTCCCCACGCAGCAGCGCAGGGGAAGGCATCGAGCCACCGCACCGTGACGGCGTGCCATGACGGCGCAACGTGACGGCGGAACCTGGACTGGTGACGCGGCGCGGCGCGGCGTGACCTGGCGCCGCGTGACCTGACGCCGCGTGGCGTGACGGCGCCGCGTGGCGTGACGGCGCCGCGTGGCGTGACGGCGCCGCGTGGCGTGACGGCGCCGCGTGGCGTGACGGCGCCG
>NZ_JBVYOQ010000041.1:0-61429 GCF_056134165.1 Actinoplanes sp. 13
CCTCCCCCCTTTTCCCCCCCCCCCCCCCCCCCCTCCCCCCCCCTCCCCCCCCCCCCCCCCCCCCCCCCCCCCCCCCCCTTGTCCCCCCCGCGGCAACGACGGATCAGAGGATGGGCGCCGGCAGTGACAGCTCGATCGAGGCGTCGTCACCGCGTGCGCGCGGGTCTGATCGGGGGTTCATGCGCGAGAAGCGGTCGTCGGCGTGGTGCGACCCGGCCGGATGAACCGCGGCGAACGAGCCGGACATCCACCGGACATGATCGTTACGTTGCCTCTGTGACTACTCATAGAAAGCGTAAAAGCGCTTACAGTGACACTCCGGCCGGCGGTCTTCGGCGACGCGCCACCCGGACCGTCGCCGTGGCCGTGATCGGGCTGCTCGCCCCTGCCGCGGTCACCACCGCCGCGCACGCCGAGCCGCAGCCGGCGCTCGCCCTGAACGCGGAGGGTGCGGAGCCCGGCCGCGCCACGGGTCTGGCGGTCGGCGCCCCGTCCCGTACCGTCCTGCCCGGCATGGCCGGCATCATCGCCCTGCGACCCGACGGGCGGGTGTTCGCCACCGTCCGGCACGGGACGGTGAAGCAGTGGCACACCGCGACCGGCCGCCCGGCCGGATCGTCGCTCGCGGCCGCCGCCGGGACCGTCCGCTCCCTCGGGTTCAGCCCGGACGGCAAGCTGCTGGCGGTGGCCGGCGACCGTGCGGTGTCGCTGTGGGATGCGGCGACCGGGCAGCGGTCCGGTCCGTCGTTGACCGGGCACGTCGGGCCGGTGCGCTCGGTGACCTTCGACCCCTCCGGGCGCCTGGTCGCCACCGCCGGCGACGACGGCACGGTGCGGCTGTGGGACGTCCGGACCGGGCAGGCGGTACGCACGATGACCGGGCACGACGGCGCGGTGCGGTCGGTCGTGTTCAGCCCGGACGGCGAGTCCCTCGTGAGCGCCGGTTCCGGCGACGACAACACCGTGCGGCTGTGGCGGACCGGCACCGGGCAGCCGATCGGCAGGGCGCTGCGGGTGAGCCCCGGCCCGGTCCACGCGGTGAGCTTCAGCCCCGGCGGGGATCTGCTGGCCACGTCCGGCGGCGGCAACGTCGTACAGCTGTGGGATCCGGCCACCGCCGAGCCCGCCGGCGAACCACTCGCCAGCAGGTCCGGGCCCGTGTTCGCGCTCACCTTCAGCCGTGGCGGCAAGCTCCTGGCCACCTCCTCCGGCGGCGACAACGCCGTGCAGCTGTGGGACACGGCGACCCGCCGGCCGGCTGCCGCACCCCTCGAGGGACATACCGGGCCGGTACGGGCCATGCGCTTCAGTGCGGACGGCAAAGTGCTGGCCACCGGCGGCGACGACGGTGCCGTGCGGCTGTGGGACGCCGCGACCGGAAGCCTCGAAGGCTCGCCGCCGGCCGGGCACGACGGGCCGGTCTGGGCGCTGCGGATCAGTCCGGACGGCGAACACGTGATCACCGCCGGCGCGGACGACGAGGTTCGCCTGTGGCACCTCGCCGAGCGGAACGCGGACTGATCCGGCCCGCGTGTCAGCGGCGGCCGTTGCGCCGCCGCAGCAGGACGACGACGCCCGCGACCACCAGCAGCAGGGGGAGGATGAGTCCCCACATCAGCAAACCGTTCATGCGAGCCTCTTCCTGGCGGCGATGGTGACCTCAGGGTCGATGGAACGGCGGCCGGTGCGGCTCATCCCGGTGGGGTGAGCCGCACCGGGTCACGACCGGCGCAGGCGTGACAGCTGGATGAACTTGTCGATCGCGACCACCGCCGGGGCGAGCAGCGAGAGGCCGATCACGACCAGCCACTGCGGGCCGGACAGCGACATCGTGTCGAGCAGTCGCTGGAGCATGCCCAGCTCCACGGCGGCCCAGGTCAGCGTCCAGCCGAGGATGATCCAGCCGAGGTACGGGAAGACCGGCGACGACCACGGCGCCTCGCGTTCGCGCCGCATCACCAGGCCGATGTTGACGGCGCTCAGCGACACCACGGCGAAAGCCATCGTCATGGCGGCCGACGGGGCCGTCGTGGTCGGCTCGTCCGGGCCCCACGCCAGCAGGGCCAGGGCGGTGGCGGCGACGATGAAACCGGTGACCACCCAGCGGACGATCTGCGGCGTGCTGACGATCTTCGTACCGGGCCGGCGTGGCGGGCGTTGCATGACGCCGGGGTCGGGCACGTCGACGATGAAGCCGATGACGACGGTGATGACCACGAAGAACTTGGCGAACAGCAGTTGCAGCGGGAAGAGGGCGACGCCGTCGTTGATGTCGAGAATGGTGGCGAACACCATCAGTTGCAGCACCGAGGACAGGATGGTCAGCTGCAACCGGACGTACGACGAGATCCGCCGGTAGATGTCGCGGCCCAGGTCGACGGCGCGGACCAGGGTGGCGAAGTTGTCGTCGGTCAGGACGATCTTCGCGGCCTGTTTGGTCACCTCCGAGCCGCTTCCCATCGCGACACCGACGTCTGCCTGTTTCAGCGCGGCGGCGTCGTTGACCGCGTCGCCGGTCATCGCGACCACCTGGCCGGACTCCTGCATGAGCCGGGCCAGCCGCAGCTTGTCCTCCGGCGCCACCCGCCCGAACACGTGCAGGTCGGGAAGCCTGTCGATCAGTTCCTGATCGGTCAGGTGGGTCAGTTCGGTGCCGGTGATCACGCCGCGGCCGAGGCCCAGCTCGTCGGCGATGGCGCGGGCGGTGACAGTGTGGTCGCCGGTGATCATGCGGACGTCGATGCCGGCGCGCAGGGCGACGTCCACGGCATCCTTGGCCTCGGTCCGCAGCGGGTCCATGATGCCGACCAGCGCGACCAGGACGAGGTCGTCGACGGCGGCCATCGGATCGGTGAGCGCGGCGGCCATCGCCGCGTCGTCGAGATCGCGGGCGGCGAATCCGAGCACCCGCAGTCCGCGTTCGGAGAGCTGGCGCACCGCGGCCAGGATCTCGTCGCGAACAGTGGCGATGGGTACAAGTTCGCCGTTCCAGAGGGCCTGGCCGCAGTGTTCCAGGACCACGTCGGGGGCGCCTTTGACGCTGGCGAAGTGCGGCTGGCGCAGGATCCCGCCGTCCAGCGACGAGGGCCGGTCGTGGAACGTCGCCATGAACTTGTACTCGGAGTCGAAGGGCACCTCGGCCCGGCGCGGCAGGGCAGTCCGGGTCTGCTCCGCGTCGACGCCCATCTTCGCGGCGAGCACCACGAAGGCCGCCTCGGTGGGGTCGCCGATCACCGTACCCTCGTCGTCGACCGTGGCGTCGGTGCACAGGGTCAGACCGAGCGCGAGCCGATGGAAATCCGGCGCTCTGCCGGCGGCGACCCCGAGGATCCGGCCGGTCTTGCGGTAGCCGGCGCCCTCGATGCGGAACCATTGGCCACCGGCGAGCATCGTGGTCGCCGTCATCGCGTTCATGGTCAGCGTGCCGGTCTTGTCGCTGTTGATGACGGTCGTGCCGCCGAGCGTCTCGACGTCGGTCAGCGACTTGACCACGGCCTTCGACTCGGCCAGCCGGCGTGCTCCCGAGGAGAGCATGGCCTGCACGAACGTCGGCAGCCCGGTGGGAATCGCCGAGATCGCGGTCGACACGCACAGGAGCACGAGCGTGGTGACCTCCTGGCCGCGGACGATCCCGAAGATCGCGATCACTGCGACGGCGAGCCAGGCGATCAGGCCGAAGATCTTGGTCATGCCGTCGAGTTCGCGCTGCAGCGGCGACCGGGTGCGTTTGGTGCCGGTCACCATGTCGGCGATCTGGCCCATCTGCGTGGCCTGACCGGTCGCGGTCACCACGAACGTCGCGGTGCCCCGGGTGACCTGCGTGTTCTGGAAGACCAGGTTCGTCCGGTCGCCCAGCGCCAGTTCGCCCTCGGGCAGCGTGGTGCGGTCCTTGGGCACCGGGGCGCTCTCGCCGGTGAGGGCGGCCTCCTGCACCTCCAGCGAGGCCGAGGACAG
Source organism: Actinoplanes sp. 13 (assembly GCF_056134165.1). Lineage (NCBI taxonomy): Bacteria > Bacillati > Actinomycetota > Actinomycetes > Micromonosporales > Micromonosporaceae > Actinoplanes > Actinoplanes sp. 13. The sequence goes on from NZ_JBVYOQ010000041.1 coordinate 3,955, forward strand.
GATCCGCCCGTCGGCGGGGACGACGTCACCGGCCTCCAGCAGCCCGAGGTCGCCGGGCACGAGCCCGGTGGAGTCGATCTGCTCGGTCTGGCCGGCGCGCCGGACCCGGGCCCGGGGCACCTGGAGCTGGGCCAGCGCGTCCACGCTCGCCCGGGCCTTCATCTCCTGGCTCGTCCCCATCACGACGTTGAACAGGACCAGCCCCAGGACGACCAGGGCCGTCGCGATCTGGGCGATGGCCAGACTGGCGCCGCAGACGATCAGAAGCATGATGTTCATCGGGTTGGCCAGCTGGCCCCGCGCGACGCTCCAGCGGCTCGGCGGCGGCTCGGCCGGCAGCTCGTTGGAGCCGTACCGGGCCAGGCGCTCGGTCACCTCGGCGGGGTCCAGCCCGTGGGCCGGGTCCACACCCAGCCGCTGCGCCGCGGCCGATGCCTCGACGCAGTACCACGGGAGGTCCGTGGCCGCGGGTTTGACGGCGGTCATGACAGCTCCCCGAACGGTGTCGGGATGTGCCGCGCCTTCAGATCCGGTTCCTGGTAGCCGTCCGCGTCCTGCCGCGGGGGCAACGTGACGTCGCGGGGCTTCAACGGCTCGTACGGCACCTGGCTGAGCAGGTGACTGATGATGTTGAGACGGGCGCGTTTCTTGTCGTCGGTGTTCGCGATGTACCACGGCGCCCAGGCGGTGTCGGTGCCGGCGAGCATCGCGTCCCTGGCGCGCGAGTAGTCGTACCAGTGGGTGTACGACTTGAGGTCCATGTCGGACAGCTTCCACACCTTGCGGGGGTCGTGGATGCGGCTCTGCAGTCGCCGGGTCTGCTCCTTCGGGCTGACCTCCAGCCAGTACTTCAGCAGCAGGATCCCGGAGTCGGTCATCGCCTTCTCCCAGATCGGCACGATCCGGAGGAATGCTGCGCTCTCCTCCGGGGTGCAGAAGCCCATCACCGGTTCGACGCCTGCCCGGTTGTACCAGGACCGGTCGAAGATGACGACCTCACCGCCGGCCGGGAAGTGCGAGACGTAGCGCTGGGCGTACATCTGGCTCTTCTCCCGCTCGGTCGGGGTGGGTAGGGCGACCACCCGGAACACCCGGGGGCTGACCCGTTCGGTGATCCGCTTGATCGTGCCGCCCTTGCCGGCTGTGTCCCGTCCCTCGAACACCACGCAGATCTTGGCACCGGTGGCCCGGACCCACTCCTGCATCGCCACCAGTTCGCCGTGCAGGTGCCGCATCTCGTCCTCGTACGCCCGGCGCTTCAACCTGGTGACCGGGGCGGCCGCCTCCGCGTTCTTCGAGCGGTCCTTCGTCTTCTTCGCCATGGCGGCATCTCCAGGTTCGGCCTGGCTCGGGCGTACCGTGGCACGGCAGCCGGCCGGCGCGGTATCGGCGGAAGTCGCCGGGCCGGCGTCCTCGCAGTCTTCCGCCGGGCCCCCGCCGGGGCCTCACCCGCACCGGATGAGGCGCACGGCGACCGCCGCCGGCCGGGAATCTCCGGTCAGCGGCGGACTGGGTGAAGCGGCGGTGGCGGAACCGGCCGATTCCGCCACCGTCGCTACGGAACGCGACCTGTCACGGGCACCGCTTCCAGCTGAAGTGGTAGACCGTCTCGATGCTGCCGTCGGTGGAGTCCATCGTCAGGTAGCTGACGTCGGTGGACGTCCCCTTGGTGACCCGCAACTCGGTGTTGATGTTCAGGTTGCGCAGCTCGCCGCAGGGGCGGTACACCTGCGCCGCGATGGGGACGTTGTCGGTGGCGATCCAGTTGTCGTCCAGCGGGGCGCTGATCGGGTGGTTCACGAAGGTGCTCTGGCTCATGCCCTGGAAGTAGTAGTTGGCCCGCTGCTGGGCGACGGCGCCGGGCTGGAGGAATCCGTAACCCCGGTAGTCCACCTTGGCGATCGCGAAGGTGAAACCGGAAGGGACGTGGACGAGCACGTTCAACTGGCAGTTCTTGCGATTCTCGGTGACCGGGACGCCGGGACCGGATTGCGCCAGATAGGCGCTGTAGATGGCGGTGAACGCGGTGTTGTCCGGCGAGACCGCCACGTCGGCGGTGCCCGGGGCGCAGCCGGAACCCGCCATGGCGACCAATTCGATGGCGATGTGATCGTCCGGCGGATCGGTCAGAAGACTGCCGGCGGCGGCCGGCGATGCGACGACCAGTGTTGACGCGAGAAACGCGAGCGCGGCGCATCCCCGGGTTAACGACCTTTTCATGTGAATCCCTCCTGTGGCGGAAGCGGGCCGGTGTCACGGTATTGATGGACGTCAATGTCGTCAATAACGTCCGGTGGCGGCGAGGAGTTATTGGTGTTAATCGAGAAAGGGTGCTGTGCGTCGCTAAAGGTAATTTCACTCACGAATCGGGCGTAGCTGAGTGCGATTGATGCCGTTTGAGGGTATTCGGCCGGCGGCGCCGCGCAGGTGACCGTCCAGTATCTGGAACGATATAAGCTTCGACGTACGTCAATGGAAAACGGGAGCTTGTGCGTGCCGGAGCTCCGCCACTACCGTTGTCGCGGATTGCTGCTCGATCATTACCGGATGACGTTGGAACGATTCCAATTTGGTGAGCTAGGTGGTGGCACGCTCGCCATTCATGCCCCCCAAGTCATGTCTGCGACCGGAAGGAAAGGTTCATGACAGAAACAACGATCAACAAGCGGGCGACGACGACCGTGCTCACCGCCGCCATGGTGCTCACGCTCGGGGCACCCGCGTACGCCGCGCCCGCGCCCGCCGCGGACGCCGTCGCCGGGAAGATCACCGTCGAGGTGATCGCGAACAACGGCTCCGGGTGCTCCGCCGGAACCGCGACGGTCGTGGGCAACGCCGACGACACCGGCTTCCGGGTCAGGTACCGCGACTTCGTGGCCCGGGCGGGTGCCGATGTCAGTGCGATCGACCGCCGGAAGAACTGCCAGCTGAGCGTTCTGGTGAGCGTTCCGGACGGCTGGACGGTGGCCATCGCCTCGGCGAACTACCGCGGCCGCGCCCACCTCCAGGCCGGCGCGTCCGCCCTGCACCGCACGAGCTACTACTGGCAGGGGTCGTCCGAGAGCCACCGCAGCGACCACACCTTCGCCGGGCCGCTGAACGGCACGTGGGCGGCCTGGGACGCGGCTCCCGTGCTGGTCTACGCGCCGTGCGACAACCAGCGCGTGCTCAACGTCAACACCGAGCTGCGGGTGGACGCCGGCGGTTCCTCCGGCGGCAGCGCCATGTCGATGAGTGCGACCGAGGGCGACGTCGAAACCCTCTTCAACTTCAGCTGGAGCCGCTGCTGACCTCGCCGCCCCACCGTGGGGGTCGTCCGGCGGCGCGCATCCCGGTCACGTGCGCGCCGCCATCCCCGCGGCGATCCACGTCGACGACGCCTGCCGTGGCCCGGGCGGAGACATCGTCAGCCGCACTGCTCCCCGGCTACCGGCCGTTCCGCCGGGAGTCGGGGCGCCGTCCGGTGCGCGACGATCCGGCACCGCGGGATCGCCCCGGATGATCCGTCTGGCTGTCGACGGCTCCCGGGCTGGAGAAGACCACGGGCGGCGCCGACGGCGGGGCGGCAGCCGACGGCGGCCAGTCCGGCGCCACGAGGTCCGTTCCGGTGACCTGCGTCTCCGGCGCGAGATGATCCAACAGGCGCTGCGCCGCGGTGGCGTCGACGCCGACATCAGGGTTGATGCGCACGTCGGCGGCTGTCGCCAGATCCATCACATCGTCATCGGAGAACGTCTCGGCTCCCAGAGTGCTGAGCCGACGGGCAAGCTCCTGCAAGGTGATCATTGCGAGTCGTTCCCTCCGCTGCTGATGACACAGCGTAACGCTCGGCGGTCGAGCCGGTTCGATCAGGTTACGTGTCCCGATCGAGTGGGATCAGATCCGGACGTCGATTCGTGCCGAGTGTCGTCGACATTCGTGTGGCGTTCGGGCCGCGGATTCTGTTACCCGGTACGGCCGCTTGAACGGTTGATAATGCTCACTGTGCGATTTCCTCGCCTCGCGTTGTTGTCTTCCGGAAGGGTTCCTAGCCTGGAGCCGATCAAACGGGCGACAGGCGCCCATCGAGGCCTGTCTGCGCGGGCCGATGGAGTGCGGGGAGACGACGATGCGGCCACTCCGGGGCAGCCGAACAGCGTGCGGCGTGCACATCGGGAGCCGGTCGTCCGGTGCCGCGCCGACCGCGCATCGGGCTGCTCGTGGCGGGGCGGCAGCCTGCGTCCGCGACCCCGAACGCCCCCGACCACGGTGCGGAGCGTGGCCCGCGACAGCGCGTGCGGTCAGCCGGAACCGGCTGATCCAGGAGGTCGAACTGAACATCCCGCAATGGTTGTACCGCGTGGAACACGATGCGGACGTCTGCACGGTGACTCTCTCCGGCGAACTGGACATGGCGGTCGGTGCGGAACTCGCGGATCTGCTGACCTCCGCGGCCGGACCCGGCCGGGCCACGACCGTTCATGTCGACCTGGCCTATGTCACCTTCCTCGACTGCAGCACCATCACCGTGCTGGTCGACGCTCACCATGCCGCGCGAGCCGCGGGGCGACGACTCGTCGTCCGGGGCGCCGCCGGGCACGTCCGCCGCATCCTCGACGTCGCCGGAGTCCTGGCCGTCCTCACCGAATAGGACCCGCCCTCAGCCGGCACGCCCGCTCGGTGCCGGCTCCGTAGTCTTCGTCGGCCGGGGCTTCTTCGGCTTCTTCGACTTGACGTCCTCACTGGGACCGGCCGTGCCGGTGGACCCGGAGGCCGACGGCGAGGGCGACGGCGAAGCGGTGAACGCGGCGCAGTACTCCCCGACGTTCTCCTCACCACCGGCGGCGGCGAACAGGTCGCGCCGGTCGCGGCCGTTCATCGGACGGCCGCCGTCGGCGGCCGTCCGCCACGCCGCGCACCACTGGGCCCGCGTTCCGGTCGCGGGTGCGCTGGTGACCGAAGCCGTGGCTGTCGGCGTCGGCGTGGGTGTGGAATCGGCCGTGGACCTGCCCGGAGCCGGCACCGGCGACCGCGTCGGGCTGCTGCTCGGCACCGGCTCGGCTTCGCCTGCGCGGGTGCTCGGCGCCGGGACGCCGAGTTCGGAGAACAGGCGGTGCGCGTTCTGCTGGAAGCCGTCGGGAAGGTGGCCGGTCCGGGCCGCCACCGCGGTCCCGCCGACGCCGAGGACGGCCAACGCCGCCACGACGGTCACGATGACCGTCCGCGCGGGCCTCCGCGCCGCGACAGCCGGGGTAGAAGGCCGGCCGGACGCGGCGGCGCGGCGGCGTTCGGCGGCGAGGGCGGCGACCATCGCCCGCTCGCCGCTGAGTTCACCGGCGGTGGCCGGGGCCCGTACCGCGTCGAGCAGGTGACCCAGCGCGCGGTCGTCCGGCCCGGCCGGGCCGCCCTCGACCAGGCGGTCGGCCTCGTCGAGGGAGACGCGGTCGTCCCGGCGGACCCAGAACGCACGGAGCAGAGCTTCGCGGAGTCGCATCCGGTTACACCCCCTCGGTCGCTTGGTCACGGAGAACCTGCGCGGCCCGCTCGCGCACCTGCGGGTCGGTGGCCAGCCGGCGCAGCCCGCGCATGGTCGCGATGCGCACCGCGCCCCGGCGTTTGCCCAGCACCCGGGCGGTGGCCGCGACGTCGAGCCCGGCCACCACCCGCAACATCACCGCCTCCGCCTGATCGCCCGGCAGAGTGGCGACCCGGCTCAGCGCCCAGGCGGTCTCGGTACCCTCGATCACCTCGGCGGCGGCGTCCGGGCCCGCCGCGTCGGCGTCCACCGACTCCGCCGGATCCTCGAGACGCCGGCTCACCCGGCGAAGCTCGTCGAGGCCGCGGTGCCGGGCGATGCTGAACAGCCAGGCGGGGAAGGCGTCCGGGGCGCCGGTGAACCGGTCGAGATCGCGGGCGGCCTGCAGCCAGGTCTCCGACGCCACGTCGTCGGCCGCTTCGCCGGTGAGCACCCGCAGATAGCGCAGAACGCCCGGATGCAGCGCGCGCCAGAGCACGGTGAAGCCGCGCTCGTCACCGGCCCGCGCGGCGCTCAGCGCATCGGCGAGTTCATCGTCCGTCGGCAAATCGACTCCCTCCGGCACCGGGCAGCACGGTACCCGCCGGGGCGGGCGGGGAACCGCGGAGGTGCGCCGTCAGTCGTTCGTGGCGATCAGGCGCCGCAAGCAGGCCCAGGCGCGCCCGGCTGGGCACGCTGCCGGGGGCGGGCCGGTGCAGAGCCGTCAGGACAGCGGCCAGCGACTCGGCTGCGTCCGCTGCCCGGGTGACCGGGGCGCGGTCGGCGGGGACGCCCAGGTGGCGACGAGCCGGGACCGCGGGAACCGTTCGGTGGGCTCACCGAGCCGCTGCGGGACGAGGACGGACAGTACCGGCCAGCAGCCCGCGCCGCGGGACGGAATACACCTGCACCGTCCGGACGCCGTGCCGGCGCAGGATGGCGTTGACGGCGACCATGGCCGACGCGGCTGACCGTTCCATCAGAGCGCAGGGGAACGACATCCGCACCCAGTCGCCGGCCAGGAACAGGCCGTCCGCGTCGGTGGTGACACCGGGGCGACTGGCGTCGCTGCCCACGTCGAACGCCGGTGCGTCGTACCCGATCCGGGTGTCGCTGTCGACGGCCCGCAGCGAACCCGCCTCCGGCCACAGGCCGGTGAACTCCGACCACATCCGGCGTTCCGCGGTGACCGCGTCGAGGCCGGCGTCAGCGGCGTACGCGTGCAGCTCCACGACCGCGCCACCGGTCTGCCGGGACCACTGGCCCGAACCCCGTTCTGCGCGGTGGAACAGGCTCACCGAATCGAGCAACGGCTCCCGGGCGACACTGCTGAAGATCGCGCGTTCCGGCGCGACGTCCCGGTCGGTCCAGATGCGGCTCACCGCGTACGGCGCAGTGGTCTTGATCGTCTCGATGTTCTTCGCCATGTGCGGCGCCTGGTGGGCCAGCCCGGGGGAGGCGGCGACGATGCCGCGCGCGGACGCCGGATCGGTGGCGAGGATGACGTGGTCGGCCCGGATCTGCGCGCCGCCGGTGAGCGTGACGGTCCAGCCGGGCTCGATCCGGTCGACGGCGGTGCCGGTCCGGATGTCCGCGCCGAGCGCCCGCAACCGCTCGCGCAACGGGCCCCAGATCACCGTCTCGTAGTCGTCGTCCGGCGCGTCGAAGCCCAGCCCTTCGGCGTTGCGCAGGAAATAGAAATGGAACTGCATGATCATTTCGGCGGCGGACATCTCGGCCGCGTGATTGAAGAACGAGTGGGCGAACACGTCGAACAGCAGCGCCCGCGGCCGTTCCGGCATGGCCAGCCGGTCGAGGAAATCGGCTGCGGACATGCCGTCGAATTCGCGGTAGGTGTCCGCCCGCGAATACCGCAGCAGCGCCAGCGACAACGGCCCGTCCACGGTTCGCATCTCGCTCAGCTTCAGGCTGGGGGAGCGCGCCATCAACGCAAGCAGGCTCCACGGCGGCCGGCCCGGCAGACCGCCGAAATCCTCGTCGGGCCAGTCCCGCGAGACCACCGGATAGTGCTTCGCCGGGCGCAGGAACGACAGCGACGGGTCGATCCGGCGCAGGATCCCGCGCCAGTTGTAATACTGCCGGAAGAAGGCGTGGAAACCGTGGCCGACCATCTGGGTGGACCCGTCCGCCAGCCGTTTCGGCCAGGCCGCGAGCCGTCCGCCCAGTTGCTCGTCACGTTCCAGCAGGGTGACCGCGATGCCCCGCTCGGCGAGCAGCAGCGCTGCCGTCATCCCGGCGATGCCGCCGCCGATCACCACGGTCCGCGCGGGATGGTCGATGGTGGGCGGCAGAGACCGGTCCACGTGCCCGACGCGGGTGGCATGGCGGCTGAGCGAGCCGGGCTTGCGGAAAGCTGTCATGCCCGAGAGTTTCCCCGGCGCGGGTGATCAACACATCGGCGCCCGGCGCCCGGCGCCCGCCGCCGGAGTCGCGGTATCTTGAGCCTGGTAGCCGATCGGACCCAGGAGGTGCGTATGACTGTGGAGATGGTCGCGCCGGACTGGATGCATGAGCAGGTCACGGCCGAGCAGTACGCGGCATGGACCGAGGAGCAGTGCGCGGGCATCGAGATCGTGGACGGGATGATCGTCGTGAGTCCGAGCGCCTCCAAGCGGCACAACCGACTGGCCCGGCTGCTGGCGAACGCCTTGGATGCCGCCGCGGGCCCGGATTGGAACGCTGACACCGACTTCGATGTACGACTCCAGGATGTCCCGCTGAACAATCGCCGCCCCGACGTGACGGTGTACCGGGCGGCGACCATTGATGTCACTCCGACCCGGCCCGAGCATGTGCTTCTCGTGGTCGAGGTGGTCTCACCCGGGTCGGAGACGACCGATCGGATCGTCAAGACCGACCAGTACGCCAGGGCGGGCATCCAGTTCTATTGGCGTGTCGAGCAGGCCGCCACCGGCGCACCTCTCGTTTACACGTACATTCTCGATCCGGCGACCGGCCGCTATCGCGACAGCGAAATCTTCACCGGCGTCGTGAAGCTGACCGTGCCGTTCCCCGTCGAGGTCGACCTCAGCCGGATCTGATTCCGCCCGGGAGTTCTCCCTACCTCCGACGCGGGTGGCAGCACCACCGACAGCGGGTTCCGCTTCGAACAGGATCGAGGAAAGACCTCGACCCTGCAGGAGCGTTCCATGACGACGATCTCCCGGCGTACGGTGCTGGCCGGCACAGCAGTGGGTCTGCTCGGCGCGACCCGGATCTCGGCCGTGGCCGCCGCACCGCGGACCGGCATCACGGCGGTCACCGGAGTGACGGTCATGGATTCGATGAACGGCGTCCGGCGTACGCACAATGTCCTGATCCGTGGGGATCGCATTCTCGATGTGGGTGACGTGCGCCGGGTGCCCGTGCCCGACGGCGCGCGGGTCGTCGACGGCCGTGGGAAGTTCCTCATCCCGGGTCTCGCCGACATGCACACGCACGCCACCGGGATCGACCCGTACGATCCGGAGTTGTACGTGGTCAACGGCGTCACGACCGTGCGGCAGATGTCGGCGAGCGACGCTGTCCGCGGCTGGCGGGCGGACATCTCCTCCGGCGCCCGGCTGGGGCCGGAGTTCCTGGTCGGCAGCGCGATCCTCGACGGGGCGCCGTCGCTGTGGGAGGGGCTGGGTGTTCCGTACATCGCGGTGGCCGATCCTGATCAGGCCCGGGCGGCGGTGCGTCAGCAGGCCGGCGCCGACTTCCTGAAGACCTACACCCGGCTGAATCGCGAGTCGTTCCACGCGATCGCCGCCGAGGGGCGCCGCCTCGGCCTGCCGTTCCTCGGGCACGTCCCCGACTTCGTGCCGGTCACCGAGGCGAGCGACGCGGGACTGCACAGCATCGAGCACCTCATGGGGTTCTGGTACGACACGTCCCGCGACGAGCGGCGGCTGCGCCGGGAGATCGCCCGGATCAAGGTGGCCGGCGGCGACTACTCGGGGTGGTTCACCAAGTTGCACCCGGTCGAGTACGCGGCGGCCCGCAGCCACGACCGGGACCGGGCCGCCCGGGTCTTCGAGCGGCTGGCCCGCAACGGCACGGCCGTGACGCCCACCCTCGTCCTGCACCTGACGTGCGATGTGCCGCAGGACGTGCGGCGCGACGACCCGAGGTTCCGGTATGCCAGTGCGGACACGCTCGGGTACTGGCAGTGGGCCACCGACACCATCTATCTGAAGGGCCGCACGCCCCGGGAGAGTGCCGAACGCCGGGAACTGTTCGAGCGGCGGCTGCGGCTGGCGGGCGAGCTGGCCCGGGCGGGGGTGCCGTTGATGAACGGTACTGATCTGGGAACCGCCTATCTGCTGCCGGGCTTCGGTGTGCATGACGAGCTGCGGATGCTGGTCCGGGCCGGGCTCACCCCGGCGCAGGCGCTGCGGGCGGCGACGCTGGAGCCGGCCCGCAGCCTAGGCCGGCGGGATCAGGGCGTGATCGCGCGGGGGAAGGTCGCTGATCTGGTCCTCCTGGACGCGGATCCGCTGCACGACATCGGCAACGTGAGCCGGATCGACAGCGTGTTCGCCCGGGGCGAGCTGATCGATGCGGCGGCGCGGCGGCGACTGCTCGAGGAGATCGAGGCAGGGGTCCGGGGCAGGCCGGCGACCGGGGCGCTGCCGGCTGCGGCCTGCCTGTGCCGCTGAGCCGTCGTTCATGCCACTTCGCGGCCGAGCCTCCGTACGGCCTTTCGGGAGCGCTCCCATTGGAGGTAGCGTCCATCGCGTCCATAGATGACCAATGATTGACATGGGGGATTGGTCCATGCCGGACGATGGCTTCACGCTGCGAAAATCATGGAGAAGCAAAGGAACCGCGCTCGCCGTGGCCGTTCTGGTGGCGCTGGCGCCCGTGCCGGCCGGCGCCGGGCCGGCGACTGCCGGCCAGCCCGTGACACCCGCCGCCCCGCAGGGCCCCGGCTCGCCGGAGCGGCCGTTACCTGCCTCGGCGCTGCCGAACAAAGGCCTACCGGTGGGGCAACGTCCGCCGGTCGAGCCGCCGCCCACCGCGGCGGCCGGAGCCGCGCGGGATCTGACTCCCGCCCAGTGGGCGGCTGCGGGCACACCGGCGAAGCGAGCCGGCCGGACCGGGGCGCGCGCCGCGGACGCGGCGGTGCGGGGCGCCGACGCGCTGGTGCTGCGCCCGGGCTACGCAACCGGTGACACGTCGCTGGTGGTCTACTTCAACCTCGCGGACACGGCCATCACGTCCTGGTCGGCGACGGTGTACGACAAGGACTCCGAGCAGGCGCAGCAGTCGGCGACGCTCGGCAAGGGCGACCTGCCGGTGTGCGGGTCACCGCGTCAGTTCTGCCGGGGCTTCGGCGGAGCCGAGGGCTGGGCGCTGGACGCCGGCCACGACTACTTCGTCCGGATCAGCGTGACGTACCCCGACGGCAGCACGGAGACGTCCACGACGTCGAACACGGCGCGGCCACGCGCTCTCGGCGAGACGCCGGCCATTCCGGCCGCGCAGGCGGCGGGTTGTGCGTGTGCGAACGCCCTGGGTCGTACGACGTCGGGTCAGCAGCTGCGGGGAATGGGCGTGAACACCGGCACGGGTGCGTTCACCCGGGTCGAGTCCGACCTGGGTATGGCGTCGTTCGCGGTGCCCTTCACGCTCACCCGGGTCTACTCGTCGTCGAACACGTCGTCCGGTCTGTTCGGCAACGGCTGGGCGTCCACCCTGGACCTGAAGGTGACCGCCACCGACAGCGGTGCGACCGTGCGCGCCGAGGACGGAGCGCAGGCCGACTTCGCCCGCGAGGACGACGGGTCGTACCGGCGTCCGCCGGGTGTGCGGTCGAACCTGAAGAAGACCGCTTCCGGGTGGGAGCTGACCACGCCCGAGCAGATCAGCCACCAGTTCGACAGCAACGGCCGGTACCTGTCGGCGAAGAACAAGCGCGGTCACGGCATCACGCTGTCCTACACGGGGGCGGCGCTGAGCTCGGTGACGGACGCGGCCGGGCGGAAGGTGGCCATCGAATACCGGCAGGACCTGGGGTTCGTCACGAAGGTGACGCTGCCGGACGGCCGGTTCACGAACTACGACTACGAGGGTGGCAGGCTGCGGTCGTTCCAGTCGGCCATCTCGCAGACCACCCAGTACCGGTACGACAACGGCCGGCTGCGTGAGGTGATCAACGCGCGCGGTCTTGCGGAGGTGACCAACACCTACGACGCCACGACCGGCCGCGTGCAGAAGCAGCACGACATCCGCGGCAAGGCCGTCACGGTGGAGTGGGACGCCGGCAAGCAGGAGGCCAAGGTCACCGACCAGGACGGTGTGGTCAACTACGACGGCTACAGCGGGAACCTGATCAAGTACACGCAGAACGGCAACGGCGACACCAACAGCCGGCGGTACGACGCCCAGGCGAACCCGAGCCTCGACGTCGACGGCAACAACAACCAGCGCCAGGCGACCTTCGACGCCGCCGGCAACATGGCCACCCACACCGCACCGGAGCCGTTCTCCTTCACCGAGAAGGCCGACTACAGCGCCGGTAACAAACCGGAGACCTACGTCGACGGCAACGGCGTGACGTGGAAGGCGGAATACAACGACTTCCATGAGATGACCAGGCGCACCAACGGCGAGGGCCACTCGTACAGGTACGACTACGACAGCCGTGGGCTGCGCCGGTCGATGACGGACCCGCGCGACAAGGTGAGCCGGTACGAGTACGACACCGCGGGAAACCTGACGGCGGAGGTCACCCCGACGGGCAGGCGCACCGAGTACACGTACGACGGCACCGGCCGGCTGAGGACGAGGATCGATCCGCGCGGCACGGTGGCCGGGGCCGACAAGGCGGCATACACGACGACCTACTCCTACGACAACGAGGACCGGCAGACCACCGAGCAGCAGCCGGGCAAGGGCAAGCCGTGGGAGACCCGGTACGACGAACTGGGCCGCACCAAGACCGTGGTCGACCCGCTGTCGCGCGCGACGATCTACGACTACGACCAGGCCGACCGTCTGGAGACGGTCACCTCGCCGCGGGGCGACGTGACGCGTTACACCTACACCGACGCGGGTCGGCTGCAGTCGCAGACCAACGGCGAAGGCGACAAGACGTCGTACGCCTACAGCCGCAAGGGCGTGCTGGAGAAGCTGGTGACCGCCCGCGGCAACGAGCCCGGCGCCGACCCGGCCCAGTACACGTGGACCTTCCACTACGACGGTAACGACAACCCGGTCCGGCGCACCCACCCGAACCCCGGCGGCGGCACCGTCACCCGGGACACCAGCTGGGACGAGCTCGACCGGGCCACCACGGAGACCGACCCGCTGGGGGCGCAGAGCTCCACCGGTTACGACAACAACAACAACGTCACCAGCGTCGAGGACCCGCTGAAGGCTCGGACCGAGTTCACGTACAACAAGAACAACCGGCCCACCGACGTCACCGACTCGCGTCAGGGAACCACGCACACCGACTACGACGCGGCCGGGAACGCGGAGAAGCTGACCAACGCCATCGGCGGGGTCACGACGTTCGCCTACGACGACGACAACCGGCGCATCTCCCAGGTCGAGCCGCGCGGCAACCTCGCCGGCGCGGACCCCGGCGACTACCGCACCCGGTACGGGTACGACCGGGCCGGTAACCCGACTTCCACCACGGACCCGCTGGGCAACGTCACCGAGGCCGGCTACGACGCGATCAACCGCGTGGTCACCCGCACCGATGCCAACAGACGCGTCACCCGCTTCGGCTACGACGACGCCGACCAGTTGAGGACGGTGGTGGCGCCGGACGCCACCGGTGGGCAGGCCACCAGTTACAGCTACGACGCCAACGGCGCTGTCACCGAGGTCCGCGACCCGCTGCAGCACACCCGGACCGCGATCCGCGACAAGGCCGGCCGGGTCGTCGCGACCACCGACGCGCTGGGCCGTTACCGCGAGCACGTCTACGACGCCGAGGGCCACGTCGTGGAGACCGTCATCGCCCGCACGGTCGCCGACCCGCGCAACCCGGGCCGCGACCCGGAACGCGACAAGCACACCATCACCGACACCTACGACACCCTGGGCCGGCTCACCCGGACCCAGCTCGGCACGACCGGACCCGTCTACACCTACGGCTACAACGCCAAGGACGAGCTCATCAACGCCGGCGATCCGGCCGGCAGCCAGACCTACAGCTACCAGCCCAACGGCCGGCTCGAGCAGGTAAAGCGCGGTGACCGGGTCTTCGACTACGGATACGACGGCAACGGCAACGTCACGTCCCGCAGGTTCCCCGACGGCACCGCGATCACCGCGGACTACCACGCCGACAACCAGATCAAAGAGCTGACCGCCGGCGAGGACACCTGGACCTTCGCGTACGACAAGGCGGGCCGGCGCACCGCGACCACGTTGCCCGCCGGTGACCTGGTCGAAGAATTCAGCTACGACCGTGCGGGCCGGCTCACCGGTGTCGACACCGCGGGCAGCGACGGGACGGTCGGCAGGTACGCCCTCGACCTCGACCCGGTCGGCAACCCGAAGACGATCACAACCACCCGCGGCAGTGCCGCCGAGCAGGTCGCTTACACCTACGACCCCGCCGACCGGCTCACCGACGCCTGCTACGGCGCCGCCACCTGCGACGGCGCGGCCGGCCGGATCACCTATCGGTACGACCTCGTCGGCAACCGCACGAGCCAGGTCCGCACCGGGACCGCGGGGGCCAGCTCGACGACCTACCGCTACGACGACGTGGACCAACTGGTCGCCGAAACCACCACCGGCACCGGCGCGGGCACCAGGACGTACAAGTACGACTCGGAAGGCAACCGGACCGACGAGGGAGCCGACCGTTTCGAGTACAACCTGGACCACTCACTGCTGTCGGCCACCATCGGGGGGCAGAAGACCACGTACGCGTACAGCGCGACCGGTCAGCGGTCGACCGCCACCACCGGATCCACGACCCGCATCTGGGACTGGGACGTCAACGGCCGGTTGCCGCAGATCGCGGTGGACCGGGAGGGCGCCGGCTCCCGGACGTTCGTACACAACGTCACCGGAGAGCCGCTGGCATTGCGGGACGGTGGTGCGAGCAGCTTCTACGCGCACGACTGGCTGGGCGGCACAAGCGCGTTGCTGTCCGGCGGTGGGGGCGTGCAGGCGGTGTACGACTACGACCCGTACGGCCTGCCGCGCAAGTCGCCCACCCAGGCCGGCGTGGCGGTGGACGGCACCGCGGCCGCGGCGGCGAACCCGCTGAAGTTCACCGGCCAGTACCAGGACAGCACCGTCGGCGGTGACTACTTCATGCGGGCCCGCATGTACGACGCCGGCACCGGGACCTTCAACAGCATCGACCCCGTCAAGCCGGGCATCGGCCAACCCGCCATGTCGCCGTACGGCTACGTCGACGGACAGGTGCTGCGGGCGATCGACCCCACCGGTGAATCGCTGCTCGACACCTTGAAGGACGTCGCCTCGGAGGTCGGCGAAGGCATCGTCGAGACGGCCAAGGGTACGGCCGACGCGTACGCCGACCTGGACGACGCCTCCGCCACCAGCATCGGCACCGACTCCGCGCAGAAGAAGCAGGCTCAGCAGCGCACCGAACAGCGCGCCGAGATCATGCTCGACCGGGAGAAGATGGAGGAGTCACTCGGCGCGGAGTACGCCGAGGATGCCGGCAACCCGACCCGGCAACGCACGCGTCAGGCATTCGACGTGGCGACGGCACTGTTCGGCGCGAAGGGTGCCAACCGTATCGGCGCGGCGGCCAAGCCCGTGGCCAAGCCGGCTCCGCGGGCCGCTCCGAAACCCGTCCCGCGCACCGCGGGCGGCGGATACGATCTTCGCGGGCGGGACCCGATGGACATCGTGCCCGACAACGCCGCTGTGCGAGAGTTGAGCCCGCACCCCAACGGCGGGTCGCAGTACGGCCTGGAGTTCAAGTGGAAGAACGAAGCGGACAAGACAGTGCGCCTGCGCATTCACGGTCCTGACGGGACGGCGCCACCCGGATCCCACTCCGCGACGGGCGAGACGTACCGGGTGCAGATCGGGCCCCGCTACCAGGACGAGGCGGGAAACCTGTTCCACGCCCAGGTGCACAACCCGAACAGCCCCAACCACAACCCCGCTGCTGCGAACGCGACGCACATCCCGTGGCCGCAGCAGTTCCCGGGATTGTGATGACGATCGGCCCCGACCGCATGGTCGCACTCATCCGGAAGATCGTCGCGATCGATCCGCGCGAGCGGGAGGCGGGTGCGGAGAACGTCAGTGACTGGGCGAGCGCCTTCAGCGCGGACGAGGCGGGGCTGGTGGTGGCGGTACTCGCGACCGCGGCTTCGGCGGAGACCGCGGAGGAGGTCCGTGAGTCCCAGCTTCATGCGATCGGGGAGATCAACAACAGTTTCCCGGTGGGAGAGAAGGAGCTCGAGCCGCTGCGACGGCTGAGGGCGGACGACTTGAACGCCGAGCAGCGGGACTATCTCGCCGCATGGGGCATCACTCCCGGCTGACCGGGTCCGGTGACGGCGGCTGACCGCCGCCGTCACCGGCGTCACCGACCGCGACGACGGGGTTGGTCAGCGTGCCGAGTGCCGGGCAGGTTATCTCGACGGTGTCGCCGGCGCGCACAGTGAAGCCGGCGTCCGGTACGACGCCGGTGCCGGTGAGCAACACCACGCCGGCCGGGAAGCTCAGCGCCCGGAACAGCCACCCGGCCAGGTCCTCGAAGCTGCGGGCCATCGCCGACGTCGACGTCGACGCGGCGAAGGTCTCGCGGCCCGCCCGCAGCACCCGCAGGCCGATCTCGAACGGGCCCGGGCCGGCCACCCAGCTCGGCACGATCGCCGGGCCCAGCGCGCAGGACCGGTCGTAGATCTTGGCCTGCGGCAGGTAGAGCGGGTTCTCGCCCTCGATGGACCGGCTGCTCATGTCGTTGCCGAGCGTGTAACCGAACACCTCCCCGGCCGCGTTGAGCACCAGGCCGACCTCGGCCTCGGGGACGTCCCAGCCCGAGTCGGCACGGATCCCGACGGCGTCGCGGTCGCCGACGACACGCCAGGGGCCGGCTTTGAAGAAGATCTCGGGACGGTCGCTGTCGTACACCTGGTCGTAGAGGGCGCCGTGCCCGGACTCCTCCTTGCGGCCGTCGCGGCTGCGCAGGTAGGTCACGCCGGCCGCCCACACCTCCTGGCGGTCGACCGGAGGGAGCTGCACCTCGCCGGGCATGTCGGCGGCGGCTGAGTGAGCGGCGGCCTCGACCACGGCCCGGGCCCGGTCGAGCGGCAGGGCGAGCAGGTCGGCGAGCGTGCCGTCGAGCACGGCCCATCGGCCGTCCCGGCGCACCGCCCAACGGGACGTGTCGCCGGTGCGCAGGTGGTGAAGGGAGATCGGCATCTGACCATCCTCGGTGTGCGTGGTCCGCGGTTAGGCGCTATTACCCTGTTCGCAGTGCCGGTCGGCACTGGGAAGGACTATCGACATGCCCCGTGTGGTCCCGGCGGTCATCCGCGCGCTCGACATCCTCGAACTGTTCCTGGAGCGCCCCGAACTGTCGGCCCGCGAGGTGACCGAGCGCCTCGGCCTGCCCCGCACCACCGTCCATGAACTGCTCGTCACGCTCGAGGCCCGCGCGTACCTGATCGCCGTCCCGGGCCAGCCGGTGCGGTACCGGCTGGGCATGCCGCTGTTCCAGCTCGGCGCGGCCTTCGCCGGCCGGCTGGACCTGGTGCGTGAGGCGCAGAGCGTGGCGCGGGACGTGGCCGCCGCGTGCGACGAGGCGGTCCACGTGGCTGTGCTCGACGGCGCCGACGTCATCTATCTCGTCAAGGTCGACAGCACCCACCCGGTCCGGATGGTCTCCGGGGTCGGGCTGCGGCTGCCGGCGCACTGCACGGCGGTCGGCAAGATGCTGCTGTCCGGTCTCGACCGCCCAGCCCTGGACAGTCTGCTGGCGAAGGATGTGCTGCCGGGCATGACGCCCGCGAGCATCACCGACCCACAACGGCTGCGGGCACATCTCGACCGGGTCCGGGCCGAGGGCGTCGCGATCGACAACGGCGAGTCCGACACCGCCATGCGGTGTGTCGCCGCGGCGGTCCGGGACCACACCGGCGTCATCGTCGCCGCGATGAGCCTGTCCGCGCCGATCATCCGCTGGACCCCGCCGGCGCAGGAAAAATGGACCGAGCTGGTGCGTGAGGGCGCTGCCACGTTGTCCGCCCGGATGGGTCACACGGCACAGCCCCGGTAACCGGGCGGCACATCGACACATTGACACCTCTTGTGGGTCTGTTCTACCGTCGCGTCCACTCCATACGATATATCGAACGCGGTTCGAAATCTCGAACGGCGACCGCGATGCAGGAGGAGACGAGTGGTCATGAAGGACGACCCGTTGTGGTCCCGGCGCGGCTTTCTGGGGATGGGGGCGGGGGTGCTCGGCGCGGCCGGGCTGGCCGCCTGCGGCGCCGACGCCGAGTCGCCCCCCACGGCGCAGGCGGAGGTTCCGAAGGAGTTGCTGGACGCCGCGGCGGCGGTGAAGGGCACCTCGATGGGGATGCTGTCGCAGAAGCTGTATTCGACGGCGGCCAACGAGGTGCTCGACAGCTCGATCAAGAAGTTCGCCGGCGCCACCGGGACGACGATCGAGAACAGCCTGGTCCAGGCCGACGCCGGTGACGTGGTGGCCAAGATTCACGCTGAGGTCAAGGGCGGCGTGGCGCGTGACCTGGCGTTCATGACCGACTCGCGGTTCGTCGCGCAGTTCCAGGCGCTGGGCGACCTGGAAGACGTCACGGACGTCGTCGAGGCGCTGACGGCGAAGTACGGCGAGCCCTGCGCGGAGGCCAAGCACTTCTGCGTCTTCGACGGCAAGTGGTTCGCGGTCCCGTACCACTTCATCGGGATCGGGTCGTTCCTGCGCAAGGACTGGATGCAGGAGAAGGGCATCGTCCCCAAGGATGTCTACACCTGGGAGGAGATCCGGGACCTGAGCCTGGCGATCTCCGACCCCGCCAAGCGCCGGTTCGGCTGGGGCATGACCGTCAACCGGTCCGGTGACGGCAACGGCATGATCGAGGCCCTGATCAACTCGTACGGCGGGGCGATCGCCGACAACGACGGCCGGAAGGTCACGTTCGACTCGCCCGAGACGGTGCAGGCGGTGACGTTCCTCGGCGACATCTACACCAACCCCAGATATCAGCCGATGCTGCCGCCCGGGGTGGCCAGCTGGACCGACACCAGCAACAACGAGAACTGGCTCGCCGGGGTCACCGGCTACACCCGCAACAGCTTCAGCGTCTACGCGGATTCCAAGACCAAGAAGAATCCGGTGTACGGCAACACCCACGTGTTCTCCGACTGCGTCGGGCCGGCGACCGACAAGTCCCTGCTGCTCGGCCAGTCCCAGGGTTTCGTCGTCTTCAAGGGCGCCAAGAACGCCGCGCTCGCCAAGCTCCTGGCGCAGTACCTGGTCAGCGCGCCGGCCCTGGTCGGGGTGGCGAAGGAGGCACCCGGCCTGGCGATGCCCGCCTGGGAGAAGGTCTGGGACGCCGACCCGTTCTTCACCGGCGGCGACCCGGCGTTCGCCATGCTGCGCACCATGTCGCAGCAGCCGTTGCCGCTGTCCACCAAGAACGGCCTGAAGTTCCCGCAGAAGGCCAGCGCCGGCCAGCAGGCCGTCGTCGCGGCGTACGTCCTCACCGACATGATGCAGCAGGTCATCCAGGGAACCGCGCCCGCGCAGGCGGTGACGGCCGCCCACGCCAAGATGGTGCAGATCTTCGCCCAGCAGGGGCTGCCGCAGTGAGGTCGGTCCGGTCCCGGCCGGCCCCGGTGACGAGGGCGCCCTCGCCGCCGGGGCCCGGCTCCCTCACGACGACCCAGCGCCGGCTGGGCCGTGACTGGCGGCTGGCGGCGTTGTTCCTGGCGCCCACGGCCGTGCTGGTCGGCGTGCTGGTGCTCGTGCCGATCGCCCAGTCGATCGTCACCAGCACCACCGAACGGCACGGCGCGGACAGCGTGTTCGTCGGCCTGGGCAACTACACCGCCCTGATCGGTGACGACCAGTTCCGCACGGGCGTGGTCAACTCGTTCGTCTTCACCGCGTACGCCGAGATCTTCAAGGTTGTTCTGGGGTTGGCGGCGGCCCTGCTGCTGCACCACCGGCGCCGGGGGCGGGCCCTGCTGACCGGGTTGCTGCTGGTGCCGTGGGTGGTGCCGACGGTGGTGACCGCGTTCAGCTGGCGCGCGCTGCTCGACCCGATCTTCGGCAGCGTCAACACGCTGCTGACCTCCTCGGGGATCGGGCCGCTGCTGGCGTCCGCGAACCTGGTCGACAGCTGGCCCGCGGGCTGGCTGTCCGACGCGTCGCTGGCCATGCCGTCGGTGATCCTCGTCAACGTGTGGAAGGGGGTGCCGTTCTTCACCGTCTGCTTCCTCGCCGGGCTGAAGGCCATCCCGGCGGAGGAGTACGAGGCGGCGACCATCGACGGCGCCTCGTCGTGGCAGCGGTTCGTCCACGTGACACTGCCCGGCCTGCGCCACGTGATCACGGTGACCGTGACCCTGTCGTCGATCTGGACGTTCAACAACTTCGACCTCATCTGGTTGCTGACGCAGGGCGGCCCGGGCGACGTGACCGCGCCGTACGTGCTCGTGGCCTACTCCAAGGCGATCCTGCAACTCCAGTACGGCGCCGGGGCCGCGGTCACGCTCGTCATGCTGCCGGTCATCGGTGCGCTGGTGTTCTTCCTGGTCCGGCTGTTGCGCCCGAAAACCGGCGCGGAAACACCCCGGCTGAATCCGGCCGTACGCCGGGCGCTGCCGTGGATCGCCACCGTGACCGTCGCCGGGCTGCTGTTCTGGGCGTCACCGCAGATCTTCTGGAAGGCAGCGGTGGTCCTGGGCGTGATCCTGCTGATCGCCGCGGCGGTCGGCCGGGTGGTCTCGACGTTCCAGACCCGGGGCAGCCGCCGTGCCTCGTCGCTGGTGTCCGGCGTGGGCTCCGGCGTCGCGCTGGCCGGGCTGCTCGCCTTCGTGCTCGGCCCGATCTACTGGATCGCCGTCACCGCCTTCAAGTCCGAGGGCCAGGTCGTGATGCGCGCCGACGACCTGTGGCCGACGCCGTGGACCCTCGAACAGTTCGGCGCGCTGTTCACCAACCAGCCGTTCGGCCGCTGGTATCTCAACACCGTGGCAGTGTCCGCGGCGTCCACCGCGGTGGCCCTGGCCTGCGCCGTCCTGGGCGGTTACGCGCTGGCCCGGCTGCGGTTCCGCGGCGCGCAGGGTTTCACCGTCACCGTGCTGCTCACCTATGTGATGCCGGGCGCGCTGCTGTTCATCCCGCTGTACCAGCTGCTCATCGGCGCCCGGCTCACCGACTCGCTGTGGTCGCTGGTCGTCACGTACCCGACCTTCACGCTGCCGTTCGCCACCTGGCTCCTCGCCGGGTACTTCGCGTCGATCCCGATCGAGCTGGAAGAGGCGGCGCTCGTCGACGGCTGTACCCGCGTCCAGGCGTTCGGCCGGGTGGTGCTGCCCCTCGCCAAGCCGGGACTGCTGGCGGTCGCGTTGTTCACCCTGACCAACGCCTGGAACGAGTTCCTCTTCGCCTTCGTGTTCATCACGAAGGACGAGTACAAGACGCTCCCCGTGGGGATGCAGTCCATGATCGCCGGCGACGTCGTGCCGCAGGGACAGCTCGCGGCGGCGTCACTGCTGGTCAGCATCCCCGTGGTGATCATGTACGCCTTCGGGCAGCGCTTCCTGACCGAGGGTCTCACGGCCGGGGCGGTGAAGGGCTGACGAACATCCCTGCGCCGCTCACCGGCCACGCCTGTCGAGGACGGCCCGGGCGCCGCCGACGATGAGCATCGCGAGCAGCGCCAGTGGGCACAGCAGCAGAGCCCCGGCCGGCGAACGGCGCACGTACACGTCGGTCGAGGAACCGCTTGCCACGTCGGCCCGGACCCGGTCGCCGGGCGGGATCTCGGTGGCCGAGCGGAACGAGACCTCCCGGACCGCACCGTCCTCCGGAGCGAAGGTCCCCACGCACGACCAGGTGGCCCGCTGGGTCCCGGTCCGCGCGGGGTAGCACTGCTCCACGGTCAGGCTGCCGCTGTCCCCGGTGGCCCGGGCCCACATGCCGGACAGACCTCCGTTGGCCGGCACCCAGTACAGGCCCGCACAGAGAACCACAGCGAGCACAGCCAGGACGGTCCCACCCAGCCGTCCGACGCGGACGACCGGGTGGGGGAACTGCGAGTCAGCCATGGTGACCAGGGTGCACCAGGTGCACCACGGCGGGGAGCATGTGGTCAGCCGCGACCGAAGCGGTGCGGGGCCCCGGCGGCGAGTGCCAGATCCTGCTGCAGCACGAAATACTGGCTCTTCGGGTTCAGCTCCTCGTCGTAGAGCAACGCGGCACCCTCCTGCGGGTCGGAGAACCAGCCGGGCACCCACGAGTACGCGTCGCCGATCCCCCACGGCGTGAACGAGATGCAGGCGCGGACCGCCAGGCACGCCTTCAGCGTGCGGGACCAGTAGCTCTCCTGGGCGTACGGGGCCAACGCGTTCACCGGCTCGTTGACGGCGTCCGGCTTGGTCAGCGTGCGGACGTCCACCTCGGTCAGGGCGACCTTCTGGCCCAGGGCGGCGAAGCGCTCCAGGTTGTTCTGCAGGTCGGGGTAGCCGTACTGGGTGGACAGGTGGCCCTGGAACCCGACGCCGTGGATCGGCACACGCTGCGCCTTCAGGGACTGCACCAGCGCGTACACCGCATCGCTCTTGGGTCCGGTGAATTCCAGGTTGTAGTCGTTGTAGAAAAGCAGCGCCTTCGGGTCGGCCTGGTGCGCCCACCGGAACGCGTCGGCGATGTAGCCGGTGCCGCCCCACGCCTTGTACCAGATCGTCTGGCGGGGCTGCCCGTTGTCGTCGAAGGCCTCGTTGACCACGTCCCACTGCCAGATGTCGCCCTTGAAATGACGCATCTGAGCCTGGATGTGCTTCTTCAGGACCGCCTTGACCTCGTCGTTGGAGAGGGTGGTGGTGTAGCCGTCGGAGGACAGCCACGCGGGCAGCTGGTTGTGCCAGAGCAGCGTGTGGCCGCGCACGAGCTGCCGGTTCTTCTTCGCGAAGGCGACGAGCTGGTCCGCCTTCTCCCAGGTGTAGGTGCCGCGGGTGGCCTCCACCTCGGACCACTTCATCACGTTCTCCGCGGTGACGCTGGAGAACTGCTCCGCGGCGATCTGCGTGTATTTCTCGTTGGTGCCGAGCAGGTCCGAGTTGACGGCCGTGCCGATGCGCAGGCCGACCCGCGCGCCGAGCGCGCGTAACGAGTCGGCCGGAACCGGCGCGGGCCTCGCGGCGGCCACCGGGTCGGGGCCCGCGGTGGCGGAGCCGGCGAACGCGATCTGCCCGCCCAGCAGCGCCGTGGCGCTGACGACGGCGAGAGGAAGCCAAGGACGACGCACGGGAACTCCTTGCGAGAAGGAAGGCGAAGCGAGTCCGAAACTTTCGGAAAGCTTCCGGAAATAGCGATAGGAATCTATGCGCTGCGCCGGAGGCGGTCAAGAGGTCGTCCGCGCACCTGCGGCCAGGTGCGTCAACACCTTCAGCGGTACGCCGAAGGGCGCCCGGAACGCCACTGCGCGGCCGGGATCAGCGCAAGCGGGTCGGGCCGCTCGGCCGTCGTCGTCAGCTCGACACGGCGACCCTCGTCAGCCGCGCGGAGAAGGGACGTCATGGCGTCCAGGACGTGCAGGGCCAGGGCGCCGCTCGCCCGTGGTGACGGGGCGGTGAGCATGTCGAGCAGTCCGATGCCCCGGGCCGCGTCCGCGTAGCCGGCGGACGGCTCCACGGTGCGCCATTCGGAGGCACCCAGCTCGAAGAGGCGGACGTCGCCCGCGAACAGGTTGGGGTCGGGAACCGCGAGGGTGCCGGTCTCGCCGTGCACCTCGATCGGGGCGGCCGTGGTGCGGATCGCGTCGAAGCTGGTGGTGATCGTGGAGAGGGCGCCGCCCGCATGGTGCAGAACCCCGGTCACGTGCGTGTCCACCGAGACCGGCAGTCGCTCACCCGCCCGTGGGCCGGAGCCGATCACTCGCATGCCGCGCGGGCGGGAGGAGGCGCCGGTGACCGCCACGACGGGACCGAGCAGGTGGACGAGCGCGGTCAGATAGTAGGGGCCCATGTCGAGCAGCGGGCCGCCGCCGGGCCGGTAGTAGAAGTCCGGGTGGTGATGCCAGCGCTCGTGGCCCGGGGTCGCCATCACCGCCACGGCGGACATCGGGCGGCCGATCACACCGGCGTCGACGGCGGCGCGGGCGGTCTGCACGCCGGTTCCGAGGACGGTGTCGGGCGCGCAGCCGATCGCGACGCCGGACGCGGCCGCCCGCTTCAGCACCGAACGCGCCGCGGACATGTCGGCGGCGAGCGGCTTCTCCCCGTACACCTGCTTGTTGTTGGTGATGGCGCCCATCGCGACCGAGGCATGCGCCGCGGGGATCGTGAGGTTGAGGACCGTCTCGACGGAGTCGTCCCGAAGGAGGTCGTCGACCGGCAGGGCGCGGCAGCCGGCGATGCCGGCGGCGACGGACGCCGCCCGCGAGGCGTCGAGATCCGCCACCGCCGCGATGGTCACCGACGGGTGGTCATGCAGAGTCTGCAGGTAGGCGCCGGAGATCCACCCGGCGCCTACGATGCCGACGCGGTGCGGCTCGCCCACAGCATGCCTCTCTCGATCACGGTGCGGACGTTGACGTTCCGCAGCACGTCAAGGCTGTGGCCGGGGGTGGTGACGACGATCCGGCCCCGGCCCCACTGCCTGGTCCACACGGCGGGCGAGGTGATCGGGCGCCGCCACGGATGCCACGGCCGGACCGGGTGGGTGGTGGTGGCGAGGACGTCGATCAGGTCGTCGTGCAGCACCCAGTACTGCTCGGTGGTCAGGTCGAAGTCACCGATCCCGGCCGTGACCGGGTGTTCGCGGCCGAGCGGGGTGATGTCGACGGTGTGCGTCAGGAAATTGTCGGTCTCGTCCCCGAGGCGCGCGGCCGGGTCCTTGCCGGGGTGGGTGGCGAACTGGCCACCGACCAGTTGCAGATAGTCCGACGAGGCGCGGAACGAGTCGGCGATGCCGCCGTGCCAGCCGGTGAACCCGGTGCCGGCCGCCACGGCGGCCCGCAGCCCGGCCAGCGCCGCCGGCTCGATCGACGACATGGTCACGCACTGCACGATCAGATCGGTCTCGGCCATGACCGGCGCGTCCGCATAGATCGCCGGCGTGTCGGTGATCCGGACGTCGAAGCCGTTGGCGGTCAGGAACGGCAGGAACAGGTCGGTGGCCTCGACCGGGCGATGACCTTCCCAGCCGCCACGGACGACCAGGGCTCTGGCGGTCCTCGATCCGGGCATGTCCCCCCGTCCTCCGTTTACAGCGAGATCGTGACTCGCGGCTCACCGACCTGTCAACAACTTCCGGCGCCAGGGCGGAAATATCGGAACTCTCTGGTCGATCGGCGGGCGGCACTTGACGAAGGTCGATGGGGTGAACCAGGATGGCTGACTGTTAAGTACGTTGCCCATGAGCCGGGAGCCCTGATGGCGCGTGTGGCCGGCTCGTCCAAGCTGCTGCGCGCCATCAACGAGAGCGCGGTCCTCGAACTGCTTCTCGGTCCCCGCACGCTCACCCGGGCCGACATCCGTAAGATCACCGCGCTGTCGACACCGACGATCTCCGAAGCGCTGCGCCGCCTCACCGACGCCGGCCTGATCACCGTCGTCGGGCATGCCAGCGGAAAACCGGGACCGAACGCCGAGATCTACGCGGCCGACCCGGACGCGGCCTTCGTCGTCGCCGTCTCCGTGCGCGACGTGGGGACCAGCGGAACCCCGTCGGTGACCGGCGCGCTCAGCGATCTGACCGGTGCCGTCCGCACCAGGGTCGAGTCGCGCGTCGACTTCCGCCACGCCGACCCGGTGTCCACGGTCGCCGAGGTGGTGGACCGGCTGCGCGACCAGGCCGGCATCCCGGCCGAGCGGATCCGGCACGTGCAGCTCGCCGTTCCCGGCTCGTACGACGCGAGGAGCGAGGCCATCCGCCTCGTCGACGTGCCGGGCTTCGGCCGGCCCGGGCTGGTGCCGGAGATCGCCGCCGCGCTCGGCACACGCGTCGGCGTCGACAACGACGTGAACCTGGCCGCGGTGGCCGAGCGGCAGCGTGGCGCCGGCCGGGACGCGGAGAACTTCGCCCTGCTCTGGATCGGCCAGGACGGCCTGGGCCTGGCCATCGACATCAACGGGACGCTGCTGCGCGGGACCCGCGGAGGGGCCGGCGAGATCGGCTACGTGCCGCTCTACTCACCCGAGTCCCCGCACCACAAGCTCGATCTGCAGAACCTGTTCGGCGGCGCCGCGATCATGAAGCTGGCCCGGGACAACGGCATCGCCGGCGCCACTCCGGCCGAGGTGGTCGCCGTCGCCGCCAGGGCCGGGGCCGGCGAGTTCCTCACCGTCCTCGCCGACCGCATCGTGATCGGCCTGGCCGCGGTGATCGCAGTCCTCGACCCGTACCTCGTCGTGCTCGCCGGCCCGATCGCCCAGGCCGGCGGTGAGGTCCTGCTGGCCCGGGTCACCAGGGCCTTCCGGCGGGCCGCCCCGCTGGAGAGCTCGATCACCGTCACCACCGTCGACGACGACGCGGTGCTGCTCGGCGCCCTCGACGCCGGTCTCGCCGGCGTCCGGAACGTGCTGATCACGGCCGTTCGCGAGGGTTGAACGGGTGACTGTGGCGGTCACCCGGGCCGGCCCCGATGCCGCCCGAGTTGGCCGTCTCGTTCGCGGCCGAGTTCCCCTGGCGCACCGAGACCTAGCTGTGGGACCCGCGCGTGCGTTGACGTTCCGCGGCCTGGCGCCGCTGCGCGACGACAACGTGTGGCAGCACCCGTGGCTGCACCTCGCAGCGCTCAGCGGATCTCCGGGCTCCGGCCGTTGTCGTCCTCCAGTTCGATGCGCTCCTTGCGAACCTCGCCGCTCACGGTTTCCTCCCGGGTGACGGTCTCCTTGGCCAGCCGGACCCGCTCCACCGGCACGGTCTCGGTGGTCACCACGGGCCGTTCGGCGCGTAACGTCACCGCCTCGCCGTCGTCCCGGACAGCCGAGTCGTCCCTCGGCCGGCCCGCGTCGTCGCCGACGGATTCGTGCTCCAGCCGCACCTCCTCGCGGGAGACCGGAACGGTGACCTGCTGCTCCTCGGTGACGACGTATTTGCGCAGCCGGGCCTTGCCGACCGTCTCGGTACGCGCGCCGGGGACGAGCCGTTCCTCGGAACGGGTCATCGCGCCGCCGCCGACGTCATCGCGATCGGTGGCGCGCGACGGCACCGCAGCGTCAGCGCTGTCACCGGGTTCGCCGCCCGAGGTGTGCCGGCTGTCGTCCGGAGCCGGCCTGCCCTCGGCCGCGGCGGGCTCGTAGTAGCGGTAGAGCTCGTCCTCCTCGGCCGGGCTCAGCTCGCCGTGCTGGTCGACCCGCGGCGCGTTCTTCACCTGCTCCTTGTCGAAGGGCACCTCGAGACGGTCGCCGGTGAGGGTGGCGTCCCGCAGCGGCACGAACGACTCCTTCTTGCCGAACAGGCCGGTGCGGACCGACACCCAGGCGGGCTCACCGCCGGCGTTGTCGAGGTACACCTGACCGGCCGAGCCGATCTTGTGGCCGTCGCTGCTGTAGACGTCCGTGCCGAACACGGTACGTACGTCGTCCCGGCTGATCATGTGGTGTCCTTAGTCGTAGTTCGCCGGCGCTCAGCGCCCGAGACCCGCCTCATCGACCCTGCGGTGGAACCGCATCCCGGCGAGCCCACCCAGGATGGCGCCGATCAGGGCGGCGGCCAGGGCGATGACCACCGCGACGATGCTGCCGGTGGTGACGTCGTCGCCGCCGATCGGCAGGCGGGGGAAGCCGCCGATGCGGTCCAGCAGGTCGTACTCGTTGCCGAGCGCGGCGCCGGCGGCGGCCACCGCCGCGGCGATCACGACGGCCCAGATCCAGACGGCGATGCCCTGCTTGACGCCGTTGAAGCGGGCCATCCGGCCGGCGACGTAGCCGCCGCAGAAATAGGCGATCAGGAGGACGGCCAGCAGGGTGAGGCCGCCGACGAGTCCGAGCGTCGCGGCGTTGTCCTGTGCCTCGCCGGCGTCGGTGCCGGTGGCGATGCCCACGGTGGCGCCGGCGGCCAGGAGCAGGGCGGTGAGCAGCACGGCGGTGCCGGTGGCGGTCAGCCAGCCGAAGAACGCCGAGCCCCACTTGATGCCGCCGTAACGGTCCTTCTGCCGGGCCACGACCTCGCGCCGGTCGGTGGGGGCGACCGTCGCGCCACTACGCGGCGTCGCCGTGTCGCGCGCCCGGTCGCCGGCGTCGCCGCTTCGCGGTGTCGCCTTCTCGCGCGACTGATCGCCGGCGTCGCCCGGACCGGCGCTTGCGGGGGAGGTCTCCACGGGAGTGGCGACCACGGGGGACGGTTCTTTCTGGGGTGAGGAACTCATGACAACTCCGACCATGGCTGACAAAGGGGTGTTTGATCGGTCGCGTCCATCGACTCTCATGAGCCTTATGCGCGACGGGTGCCCTCCGTTCCGGCACCTAAACGCCCGATCGGCGAAGAGTCGGCCACACCGGCCGATCGGTGTAGGTCACCGGTGGCGGGGTAGCCGGGGCCTCGACAGCATCGCGATTACGGAGGACCCCATGGCCAGAGACACACTTTCCCGTTCCCTGCACGACGTCGGCCTCGCCGCCTGGTTCGGTGGCACCCTGGCGAACGCCGTCGCGCTCAACCCGGCCGCGGCGGAGGCGGACACCGCCAACGGCACCGGCCGGGTCACGAACGCCGGTTGGAACCGGTGGACACCGGTCAACGCCACCGCGATCGGCGCCCACCTGGCCGGCAGCGTCGGCGAGCTGATCGGCAACCGGTCGCGGCTGGCCGGCCAGAGCGGCGTCGGCACCATGGCGCTGGCGAAGACCGGCCTGACCGCGGCGGCGCTGGCGGTGACCGGATACAGCCGGTTGCTGGGCCGCAAGGTCGCGGAGGACGACTCGGTGCCGGCTCTGGCCGGGACGGAGCCCGCGGCGAGCACGCCGGCCGACGTGTCCAAGGCGCAGAAGCAGCTGTCCGCGTTGCAGTGGGTCATCCCGGTGCTGACCGGCGCGCTGATCGTCGTCAGCTCGTTCGCCGGCGAGCAGCAGCGGCCGAGCGAGGTGAAGAAGGGCTTCCTGGCCCGGGTGACCCGTTCGGGTCGATGATCGGGCGACGCCGCGGTTGACGACGGTACGGGTACGGCGGTTGTCGATCGCGGCGTATCGCCGGTGTTCGCCCCGATCCGCGATGTGAGTTTCCGAGGGACTCTGCGATCCTCGGTGTGAGCCCACGCGAGGATCTCTCGGCCGGGGTGGGACCCGAAGGGACGTGCGTGACCACTCTGGGAGCGTTGCGGCAGCTGTTGCGTCAGTCGCACCATGCCCGGCCCGAGGATCTGCCGCACATGGCCATGCGCGCTGCCGGTCTGGTCGGCGCCACCGCGATGATCATTTACGTGGTGGATCACCGGCAGCGTGAGCTGCTGCCGCTGGCCGGCGGGTCGGCGCCGCGGCGCGCCCCGCTGGACATCGACGGCACCCTGGCCGGACGTGCTTACTCGATGGTGACTCCCTGTGCCGGTGACGGCGACGACACGGGTGCGCGGTCGTGGTTGCCGCTGCTCAACGGCAGTGAGCGGATGGGCGTGCTGGAGGTCGTCTCACCGGAGCCGCTGGACGACCCGGCCGTCGACGACTGCGTCGCGGTGTCGTCGCTGCTGGCGGAGCTTCTCATCACCCGCAGCCTGTACAGCGACACCATCGAGCTGACCCGCCGCCGCGAACCCATGCGACTGGCCGCCGAGATGCTGCGGGCCCAGTTGCCGCCGCTGTCGTTCTCCACCGGGCACCTCATGATCAGCGGCGTCCTCGAACCCTGTTACGACGTGGGCGGGGACGCCTTCGACTACGCCGTCAACGGCGAGATCGCGCACCTGGCGCTGTTCGACGCCGCCGGGCACGGCTCCGTCGGCGGGATGCGGGCCGTCATGCTCGCCTCGCTCGCCCTGGCTTCCTACCGCAACGCCCGCCGCGCCGGGATGGGGCTGGCCGACACCTACCACCACATCGACGCCGCGGTCCGCACCCACGACCGCTACGGGATGATCACCGCGGTGCTCGCCCAGATCAATCAGCGCACCGGTGTACTCCAGGTGATCTCCGCGGGGCACCCCGGCGGAATGGTCATCCGCCAGGGACGGGTCGTCAAGGTCCTGCCCACACCGACCGCCCTGCCGGTCACCCTCGGGCACAAGCGGCCGCCGGTGGTGGTCGAGGAGGCCCTCGAGCCGGGCGACCGGATCCTGCTCTACACCGACGGCATCATCGAGGCACGGTCGGCGCAGGGCGAGCATTTCGGCGTCGAACGGCTGATCGACTTCGCGGTGAAGGCGGTGGCCGATCAGCTTCCCGCTCCGGAGACCGCCCGGCGGCTGGTCCACGCGATTCTGGACTACCAGGACGACCGGCTGCAGGACGACGCGACGATCCTGCTCGCGGACTGGCACAGTCCGTCTCCGGAGCACTCCGACACCGAAGAGATCACCCCGGCCGCCGATCACCTGCTCGATCCACGATCCGGTCCGTGACGCGTCGCCGGCCGGCCCATCCGGCGGCCGCGAGACCGGCAGCGACAGCCGTTTCCACCAGGGCGATCGGGCGCCACCGGCGGGACACCGCGGCGAGCCCCGCACCGGTGCCTGCATGCAGCGTGTCCACGGCGGCGCTCACTCCCGCGACGCGACGCGTAGGCAACACGGTGGTCACCGCTGCCTGCACAAGCTGGCGGGTGCCGAGGACCCGGGCCACCGCGACGGCCGCCGGCGGGACACCCCGCCGGCCGCCGATCCTCAGCAGGACCTCGGGCGCGATCAACAGAGCCAGACCCCATCCGGTACGCGCCACCGCAGCCATCCGCAACGGAGCCGCCGCCGGTTGAGTCCCGGCGATCCGGCTCCGCCGGAGAACGCCCAGCGCCACGTCCCCCGCCCGGGAGCGGCGACCGATCACCGTGGTGAACACGCTGCGCGACAGCACCCGTCCCGGATGGGAGCCGTGCACCGCGCCCGCCTCACCGACCGGCGCATCCAGATTGTCCACCCGGGTGTCGGGCAGATCGTTGCGCTGCATGCCGCGGCCGATGCGCCGGATCGAGAACACCGCGTCGACCAGCGAGGGGGAGAGCCGCTGGCTGAGCATGAACGCGGCGGCGGCGCCACCGACCGGGATCTCGCGCCGGGAATGCCCGGCGGCGTAGACGATGGTCTCGGCGACCACCTCTGGCGCGTACACCGGTGGTGGTGGTTTGGCCAGTGCCCCCAGCTTGCTGCGGGCGTGTTCGAAGAACGGGGTGTCGATCGACGCCGGCAGGATGGTGGTGACCGTGATCGGCGCGCTCTCCTGGGCCAGCTCCATGCGCAGGCTGTCGTAGAAGGCACGTACCGCGAACTTGCTCGCGGTGTACGGCGCCTGCAGAGGCACCGACCGGACACCCTCCGCCGACGCGACGCCGATCAGCACACCGCCTCCGGCACGCCGCAGCGCAGGCAGGGCGGCATGCGCGCCGTGCACCTGCCCCAGGAAGTTGACGCGCATGACCCGGTCGAACTCGGCGGCGGTGATGTCCTCCACCCGGCCCCACACACCGACGGCGGCGGTGCTGACCCAGGTGTCGATGCGCCCGAACCGCTGCTCGGCCGCGTCAGCGAGCGCTTGCACGGCCGCCGGATCGGTCACATCGGTCGGTACGGCGAACGCTGTCCCACCGGAGCCGGTGATCTGCTCGATCAGCGTGCCGAGGGCCTGCTCGCCGCGTGCCGCGCAGACGACCGCGGCGCCCCGGGCGGCGAAGGCCAGGGCGGTGGCCCGCCCGATGCCGCTGGACGCCCCGGCGATGACCACAACCTGCTCGGAAACCGGCTCTGGCATGCCCGGGGCTCCTCTCCGTCATGTTGTCTCGGGACAACGGCCGCGGCGACACGGCTCGCGCACCGGGCGGTGGACGGATACCCGGCAGGTGAGCACCTATGCGCCGAAGGCGATGGGCGGCGGGCCGTCGACCATCCCGGTGAGGTGGCGCCGATAGTTCGGGCACGTGGTGATGTCGTCGTGTGAGCAGTTCAGCCCGGCCTCCAGCAGGGCGAACGCCGCCTGTAACGCAACTATCCGGGCCTGCACCGCGCGGTGGTTGCGGCGTAACACCTCCTTGCGGGCGGCCGGGTCACCGGCCACCAGGAACGCCCGGATGTCCGGCAGCGACAGGCCGGCCTGTTTCGCGCGCAGGATCGACGCCACCCGGAAGAGGTCGTCGTGGGTGTAGCGGCGCCGGTCACCCGCGACGCGTGCCGGTGACAGCAGCCCTACCGACTCCCAGTGCCGCAGCACGTGCGCCGGGAGACGGAAATGGTCGGCGACCTGACCGATCGTCATCAGGCTTGACTTCATGTCGACATTAAGTCCCACGATGACGGGCATGTCGAGTCTGCTTGCCGTTCTGGATGCTGTCGACGCTCAGCCCGAGGCCGCCGAGCTGCGCGCACGTTCGTACCAGGTGCTCGGTGACCTCGCCGGCAGGACCGTGGTCGACGCGGGCTGCGGCCCCGGTCGTGCGGTCGCCGAGATGGCCGGCCGGGGCGCTACCGCGATCGGCGTCGATCTCGACCCCGAGATGATCGCGGTGGCCGGGAAGCGCTGGCCCGCCGGCCTGTTTCACGTCGGCGACGCGTGCGAGTTGCCGCTCGCGGCGGGTTCGGTCACCGGTTATCGCGCCGACAAGGTGCTGCACGCGCTCGACGAGCCGGAACGTGCGGTGGCCGAGGCCCGCCGGGTGCTCGCGCCGGGCGGCCGCGCCGTGCTCGTCGGCCAGGACTGGGACACGATCGTCATCGACTCCGACGATCCGGGGGCCACCCGCAGGCTGGTCCACGCGAAAGCGGACTCCCTGCCGTCGCCGCGCGTCGCCCGGCGGTACCGCAACCTGCTGCTGGACGCAGGCTTCACCGACCCGATCGTCGAGGTGCACACCACGGTGTTCACCGATGCCACCGCGCTCGCGATCCTGCACCGTGTCACCGGGGAGCCGGCCTGGCTCGCCGAGCAGGCCGAGCGGGCGCGCACCGGCCGCATCTTCGTGGCGGTGCCGATGTTCCTGGTGGCGGCACGAGCTTGAACCCGGTCATCCCGTGTGGAGGAGGTGGCCGCCCGCCCTGTCGGCTTCGATGGCGGGGAGCCCAAGGACGGGAGACGTCAATGTTGAAGCACCCCAGATCCGGCCGCCCTGCCACGGAGGATCTCGCTGTGGCGCCCCGCTTCGGTCTCGAGGGCGGGTCGGTGCCCCGCCACGAGCTGCCGGAAGGTGAGCTGGCACCGGACGTCGCCTATCAGATCGTGCACGACGAGCTGATGCTGGACGGGAACGCCCGGCTCAACGCGGCCACGTTCGTGACGACGTGGATGGAGCCGCAGGCGGACCGTCTGATGGCGGAGTGCTTCGACAAGAACATGATCGACAAGGACGAATACCCGCAGACCGCGGAGATCGAGAGCCGGTGTGTGCACATGCTGAGCCGGCTCTGGCACGCGCCG
This sequence comes from Actinoplanes sp. 13, assembly GCF_056134165.1. Taxonomy (NCBI): domain Bacteria; kingdom Bacillati; phylum Actinomycetota; class Actinomycetes; order Micromonosporales; family Micromonosporaceae; genus Actinoplanes; species Actinoplanes sp. 13. Next base: position 37,163 of record NZ_JBVYOQ010000041.1, read on the forward strand.
GACGTTCAGCAGTCGACCGGGTGTTCGACGACCGGGTCGAGTGAGGCGGCGATGCTCGGCGGCCTGGCGCTCAAGCGCCTCTGGCAGCGGCGGCGGGAGGCCGCCGGGCAGCCGGCCGGGCGGCCCAACATCGTGATGGGCATCAACGTACAGGTTTGCTGGGAGAAGTTCGCCAACTACTGGGACGTCGAGATGCGTCTCGTCCCGATGAGCGGCGACCGGTACCACCTGACCGCCGCCGGCCTCGAGGAGTGCTGCGACGAGAACACCATCGGTGTCGTCGCCGTCCTCGGCTCCACGTTCGACGGTTCGTACGAGCCGGTCGCGGAGATCTGCGCGGCGCTGGACGCCTTCCAGGAGCGGACCGGCATCGACGTGCCGGTGCACGTCGACGGCGCTTCCGGCGCGTTCGTCGCGCCGTTCCTCGACCCGGACCTGGCCTGGGACTTCCGGCTGCCCCGGGTGGCTTCGATCAACGCGTCGGGCCACAAGTACGGCCTGGTCTATCCCGGTGTCGGCTGGATCGTTTGGCGTGACGCGGCGGCGCTGCCGGAGGATCTGATCTTCTGGGTGAACTACCTCGGCGACGACATGCCGACCTTCGCGCTGAACTTTTCCCGGCCGGGCGCGCAGGTCGTCGCGCAGTACTACAACTTCCTGCGGCTCGGCTTCGCCGGGTACGCCCGGGTCCAGGGGTACGCCCGGGAGGTCGCCACCCGGCTCTCCGGGCGGATCGCCGAGTTGGGCCCGTTCGAGCTGATCACCCGCGGCGACGAGTTGCCGGTGTTCGCGATCAAGCTGCGCGACGAGGTCACCGGTTACACGGTCTTCGACGTGTCGCAGGCGCTGCGGGAACGCGGCTGGCAGGTCCCCGCGTACACGTTCCCGAAGAACCGGGAGGACCTCGCGGTGCTGCGGGTGGTGGTCCGGCGCGGCTTCACCCACGACCTGGCCGACATGCTCGTCGACGACCTGAGCCGGCACGTGCGACTGCTGGAGAAGCAGCAGCACGGCGCGGCCGCCACCTCCGGGTTCCACCACTGAGGTGGCGATGGCGTGGTGCTTCGCGCTGGGGTCGATCTGCTTCCTGGTCGGCCCCGTCCCGGCCTACGCCGGCCTGGTCGGCGCCACCGCCGGCGCGGCCACCTTCTTCATCGGGTCGATCTTCTTCACCGCCGGCGGCGCGCTGCAGGTCAGGGCAGGCGGCGGACGAGCGGCACGATGGGCGGCCCGGAGCCAATTCATCGGTACGGTCTTCTTCAACGTCACCACCTTCCGCGCGATGCAGGTCGCCGTCTCCAGCGACTCCTACGACGACCGGGTGTGGCGGCCCGACCTGTTCGGCTCGGTCCTCTTCCTGATCTCCGGCGTGATCGCGTTCCACGCCGCCGGCCGGCGTGGCTGGCAACCCGCGGTCAACCTGCTGGGCTGCGTCTTCTTCGGCATCTCGGCGGCAGCGGGGTACGTCCTGCCGGCCACCGGATCGATGGTCAGCGAGACCGTCGCCAACGTGACCACCTCGCTGGGCGCCGCGTGCTTCCTGGCCTGCGCCGTGCCGGGACTGCGTTCATCCCGCACGAGTGATGCGCCCGCCCGCCGGCGACGGTGATCCGCATCGATCAGCCGGAGCCGCTGCACTGCGGTGCCGCGTACCTGCCGTCGGTCGTGGTGGCGGCGATCTCTTTGCCGCCCACGGTGATGGTGCAGGTCACCGGCCCGCCGTCCCCGCCGCCCGTACGCTGCGCGATCAGCACGAGTGGCTTGCGCCGCGCGCCGACCGGGAAGGTGGTGCGCCAGGGCAGCGCGATCCCGTTGCGGCGGATGATGTCGCCGTCCTGGTCGGTGTAGCTCACGCTGCCGGTGTTGCCGGACCCGCTGGCCGTCACCTCGTAGACCACCTGTGCGGGGCCCGGCTCCGCCGAGGTCGCGCCGGCCGAGCTGTCCGGCCGGCCGGTGGCGGCGGACGGGGCCCCGCCCACCGGCGCGGCAGGTGCGCCGGGTGCCGGCGTCCGCCCGCCGCCGGCATTGGTGCGCACGGTTGTCGCTTGCGGGGACGGGGCTGATTCCCTGGCGTCGTCGTCGGGCTCGAACGGGTCGACGGCCAGGATCCCGGCGACCACCACCACGCACACCGCGAGGACCGCCAGGATCCAGCGGCGCGGACGGTCGCCCGTTCGCTTGGAAGTGGCGCCGTACGGCGGTGCGCCGTGGAACGGCGGGGGAGCGGCGAACGGTGTCGTATCGGCGGGTGGGGCCGCGTCGACGTCCCGTAGCGTCGCGGGATCCCCGATGGACGTGGTGGGCGCCTCGGTCAGCCAGGGGTCCGCGGGCGGGGCCAGGCGCACCGGGTCGTCGCCGGCCGGTGGGCCGGCGGCACCGGGGTCCCCGGTATCTCGCGGAGGGTCGTTCTCAGCGGAACGGCCACCATCGGAACTGGTCACTCCGCCGACGTTACGGCCAGTCGTCAGAGCCGTCACTGTCCGAAGTCCGGCTTTTGGATGGCACCTGCCGGAGAAGTCAGACCTATATGCATGGTTATAACAAAATAAATAGGGTAATCGCGACGAAATTTTGCGACTGTCGGCCGGATTGAGTTGATCGCGGTGGTGCTTGATGAGGCAATCCTGGGTGACGCCGCGCGACTGGCGGCGGTGCATCGCGCCCGCCGTACGCTCCCGGCCCAGCCGATCCCCCTGGACGCCATCGCGCGGCTCGCCGCGCGGCTGCTGAACACACCGATGGCCTCGGTGACCCTGGTCGGCCGCGACGAGGAGTTCTTCGCCGGCGCGTACGGGATACCACCGTCGCTGACCTCCGCCGGGCGGGCTCCGCTGGGTCACATGGTGTGCGGTTACGTCGTGACGCAGGACCATCCGGTGTCGTGCGGAGACATGCTGCACGACGACGCCGCCGGATTGCGTGGGCATCTGCTGGTGACCGACCACGGCATCCGGGCCTTCATGGGCGTGCCGGTGCGCGACGAGGCCGACCAGCTGCTGGGCTCGATGACCGTCTTCGACACCGCGGCCCGGCAATGGACCGACGACGAGCTGGTGACCCTGGTGGAGATCGCCGAGCTGCTGCGCCCGCCCTCGCCCGTGGACGCGGCAGTCCAGGTCGCGACGCTGGACAGCGCGGCGCTGCTGGACAGCGTGCAGGAGGCGTTCCTGGCGGTGAGCCCGGACGGGGTGGTCGTCGGTTTCAACCGGGCCGCCGAGGAACTGCTCGGGTTCGCCCGCGCCGAGGTCTGTGGCCGGCACCTCGACGAGAGCCTGCTGCCCGGTTATGACGGGCAGCCGATCGGTGTGGCACTCGACCGGCTGTTCACCGCCGTACCGGACCGGCCGGTGCTGCGCCGGGTCAGCGTGCGGCGCCGTGACGGACACCGGCTGACGGCCGGTGTCTCCCTGTCGGTGGTGCGCGGCGCGGCCGGCGCCCTGGCGTGTGTGTTCCTCACCGATCTGTCGCGGCAGGCCGCCGCGGAGGACCAGGCGGAACGCCACAGCAGTTTCCTGACCACGCTGCTGGACAGCCTGTCGGTGGGTGTCATCGCCTGCGACGACACCGGCCGTGTCGTCGTGATGAACCGGGTGCTGCGCGAGACGCAGGGACTCTCGCCCACCGACCCGCTGCCGGCGGACTGTCCGGCGTCGGTGGACGGCATCCTGCACGACGCCGGTCTGCGGCCGATGCGGTGGGAGCAGACCCCGCTGATGCGCGCGTTCCGCGGCGAGCGCGTCGACGGCGTGGACGTGCTGACCGTGGCGCCCGGCGAGCCGGTCCGCACGTTCGCCACCACCGCCCAGCCCATGATCGCCGGTGACGGCCGGCTGCTCGGCGCGGTGGCCGTGGCGCACGAGCTGACCGCGATGCGCCGTGCCGAACGGTTCCGCGCCTGCCACGCCGCCGTGCAGGAGGCCTTGAAGACGGCGCGGACCGAGACCGACGCCGTTCCCGCCGTGCTGGAGGCCGTCGCCACCACACTCGGCTGGCCGTGTGCGGAGCTGTATCTCATCGACGAGGCGACCGGTCAACTCCGGTCGGCCGGGTACTGGGACGCCTCCGGCCACGACCCGGACGGCCTCTTCGGGCAGGCTCCACGGCGCGGACTCGGCGTCTCCGGCCGGGTCTGGCAGACCGGCCGGCCGATGTGGGTGGCCGACATCGCCGACAGCCCCGACCTCGCGACCGCCTACGAGCAGACGAAGGTGCGGGCCTGGCTGCGGCGCGGCATCCACACCGTGCTGGCCGTCCCGGTGCGCGACGGCGGAACCCTGCTGGGCGTGCTCACCTGTTATGCCGGCTTCCAGGAGCAACACGAGGAACTGCTCACCGTGCTGCTGGACGGGGTCGCCGCGCAGATCGGCGTGTACGTCGCGCTGCGCCGTGCCGAGCAGCTGACCCGGCAGCTCTCCCGCGCTCAGGACGACTTCATCACGCTGGTCGGCCATGAGATGCGCACACCGCTCACGTCGATCACCGCGAACGTCACCATGATCGAGGAGGACGCCGGAACCCTGGACGACGAGCGCCGGCAGATGGTGCGCTCGGTCGCCCGCAACACCGCGGCGCTGCAGAAGATCGTCGACACGTTGCTCGACCTGGCCGGCCTGGACTCCGGCTATCTCGGCCTCACGGTCGAGCGGGTCGATCTCGCGGTGATCGTCGCCGACGCCGTCGCCGCGGCCCGGCTGGCCGCCGCGGACGCCGGCGTCCTGCTGCGCGCCGAGCTCCCCGGGTCGCTGACGCTGGAGGGTGACCCGGGCCGTCTGCGGCAGGTGGTCGACGATCTGTTGTCCAACGCCGTCCGATACAGCGAGGTCGGCGGGCAGGTGCGGATCAGCCTCGGGACGGACGAGGGCGTGGCCGAGCTCCGCATCGTCGACACCGGCATCGGCACCCTGGCCGAGGAGCGTGACCGGGTCTTCGACCGGTTCTTCCGTGGCACCAACGTCCGCCACCACGGCACCACCGGCAGCGGCCTCGGCCTCAGCCTGGCGCGCACGATCGTCGGGCTGCACGGCGGGGCGATCCGGCTGGACGCGAACCATCCCTCCGGCACCGTTGCGTGTGTGCGGCTGCCCATGCGCACCGAACCGCCTCTGTAGCGCCGTGCCGCCTCCGTGTCCGGCACGCTCCATCATTGGCGGATACCCCTGGGGGGTATATGCTGGTGGTGGAGGTGGTCGATATGCAGACCGACGAACACACGCGCAGCAATGCCGACGTGCACCACGCCGGGCACGCGGGACAGGCGGGGCACAGTGGGGGCGCGCATCAGGGGCACGACAAGCACGCCGGCCACGATCCGGAGGTGTTCCGCCGCAAGTTCTGGCTGAGCCTGGCCCTGACGGTGCCGATCGTGGTGACCAGCCACATGGTCATGGACTGGTTCGGCTACCGCCTGGACTTCCCCGGCATGAGCCTGGTCGGCCCGGTGCTGGGCACCGCGGTGTTCCTCTACGGCGGGTGGCCGTTCCTGGCGGGCGCGGTCAGCGAGGTCCGGGACCGGGCGCCGGGGATGATGCTGCTGATCTCGATGGCGGTCACGGTGGCCTACGCGGCGTCGCTGGCCACCAGCCTCGGATGGTTCGGCCTGGACTTCTGGTGGGAGCTGGCGGCGCTGGTGACCATCATGCTGCTGGGTCACTGGCAGGAGATGAAGGCGATCGGCCAGGCACAGGGCGCCCTGGCGGCGCTGGCGGCCCTGCTGCCCGACGACGCCGAGCGGCTCACCACGGGCGGGCAGATCGAGCGGGTGCCGGTGGCGGACCTGGCGGTCGGCGACACCGTGTTGGTGCGGTCCGGAGCGCGGGTGCCGGCGGACGGGCGGATCGTCGACGGCACGGCCGAGCTCGACGAGTCGATGATCACCGGTGAGTCCCGGCCGGTCGGCCGGGCGGTGGGGGACCGGGTGGTGGCCGGCACGGTGACCACCGACTCCGCGATCCGGGTGCGGGTGGACGCGATCGGCGACGACACCGCGCTGGCCGGCATCGGCCGCCTGGTCGCCCAGGCCCAGGCGGCCGGCGGCCGCGCCCAGGCGCTGGCCGACCGGTTCGCCGCGATGCTCTTCTATATCGCCGCCACGGCGGCGGTGCTGACGTTCGCCGTCTGGTGGGCGCTCGGTGACGCCGACCAGGCGGTCGTCCGAACGGTGACGGTGCTGGTGATCGCCTGCCCGCACGCGCTGGGCCTGGCGATCCCGTTGGTGATCGCGTTGTCCACGGCGCTGTCGGCGAAGGCGGGGATCCTGGTGAAGGACCGGCTCGCGCTGGAGCGGATGCGCACCGTCGACGCGGTGCTGTTCGACAAGACCGGCACGCTGACCAAGGGCGCGCACACCGTCACCGCAATCGCGGCTGCCGACGGGTTCACCGGCGACGAGGTGCTGCGCCTCGCCGGTGCGGTGGAGGCCGACAGCGAGCACCCGCTGGCCCGGGCACTGACCGCGGCCGCCCGTGACCGCGGCCGGCCGGCGGAGGCCACCCGGTTCCGGTCGCTGACCGGCCGCGGCGTGCAGGCGGTCGTCGACGACGTCACGTACGCCGTCGGTGGCCCGGCGCTGCTCCGCGAGCTCGGCGCCGAGGTCCCGGCGGAACTCGAGGAGCAGGCGCAGCAGTGGTCGCGGCGCGGTGCGGCCGTCCTGCACCTGCTGCGCCTCGACACCGGTGGCGCGGCGCGGGTGCTGGGTGGTTTCGCGCTGGAGGATGAGGTGCGGCCCGAGGCTCGGCAGGCGGTCGAGCAGCTACGCCGTACCGGCATCGCGAAGATTGTGATGATCACCGGGGATGCCCGGCCGGTGGCCGAGGCGGTCGCCGCCGACCTCGGGTTCCGCGCCGGCGTGGACGAGGTGTTCGCCGAGGTGCTGCCCGCCGACAAGGACCGGGCGGTCGCCGATCTGCAGGCTCGCGGACTGCGGGTGGCGATGGTCGGCGACGGCGTCAACGACGCTCCGGCGCTGGCCCGCGCCGACGTCGGCCTGGCCATCGGCGCGGGCACCGACGTCGCGATCGAGTCGGCCGGCGTCGTCCTGGCCTCGTCGGACCCGCGCGCGGTGACCGGGGTGATCCGGTTGTCGCGCGCCACCTACCGCAAGATGGTTCAGAACCTGGCCTGGGCAGCCGGCTACAACGTGATCGCGATCCCGCTCGCCGCCGGGGTGCTGGCCTGGGCCGGGGTCACGCTGAGCCCGGCGGTCGGAGCGGTGCTGATGAGCGCCTCCACCATCGTGGTGGCGGCCAACGCCCAACTGCTTCGCCGCGTCCAGCTGACCCCGGCAGCCCACTAGCGGCCACCAGTGTGTGAAGTTCGGGTGCGGACCGCACCCGAACTTCACACAGCGGGTGGTCAGAACCCGCCCCGGAACTGGCTCAACCTCGCCAACTTCGTCAACACCACGATCATCCTGGTGGTCTCGCTGACCGGCACGGTCGCGGTCGGCACCCTGGCGGCGTACGCGGTCAGTCGCTTCACGTCATCTCGACCGCGCTGTTACCTGGAGACGCTGCCGCGGTTCGTCGCCGAGTTCGGCCGGCAGGCGCCGCCGGCGTGGACCACGCTGCGCGAGGCGGGCTCCGGCGTCCGGCCTGCCGACGGTGGGGACCGACGACGCCGGCTTCGCCCGGGAGGTGATCCGGTTCCTGGCCGAGCGCGGACACCAGGTGATCGTGCACATCAGCGGCCCGATGTCGTTCGTGCACACCCAGCTGCGCCGCGAGGGCATCGAGGCCGAGGCCACCGCGCGCGGCCTGAAGTTCGTGCCGCCGCTGTCCGCGATGAGCCACGACGTCGGCCGCATCGGTGAGCTGGCGGCCCGGGCCCTGCTCGACGCGATGGCCGGCGCCGCCCCCGCTGTCTATCAGGCCCCGACTGCCCACCTGGTGGCCCGCGACAGCACCCGCTGACCGGAGCCCCGCCCCCGGTCAGCCGACAGCGATGGGTTCCCCCCGGCCGGGCGAGGGCCGCAGCCCGGCGATCGTGACCGCCACCAGCCGATCACGGGCCGAGGGTGACGGGAACGCGGCCGCCGCGGTCAGCGCGTGCAGGCAGTACGTGGCCAATTCGGCGGCGGGTACGTCGGTCCGTACCAGCCCGGCCGCCGCGGCGGCCTCGATCACCTCGGTGACCAACCCGTGCACCTGGCGTTGTGCCGCAAGCATGTGGGGCGCGCGGTGCAGCGGCACCGCACCGTGCGCGGCATGGTCACGACCGGTGCCGGACAGCTCGGCGTAGACGGTCAGGACCGAGTGCAGCCGCTCCCCGGCGTCGGTGCATCCGGCGACCGTGGCGCCGAGCTGCCGCAGGTGCTCGCCGACCTGGCGTTCGTGCCAGGCGACCATGATCGCCTGGACGTCCTTGAAGTACTTGTACAGCGTGGCCCGGCCGATGCCGGTGCGCTGCGCGATCTCCGACATCGTGACCGCGGCCATGCCGCGCTCGGACACCAGCGCGGCCGTGGTGTCCAGGATGGCCGCGTGCACGGTGCGCCGGTGCTCCTCGACGGTGTCGTTCCACAACTTCGGCACCCGTCGACAATACGCGTGGCCCTTACTACGTCGGATTGTCTTGTGCGTAGACACTTTGTATCGCAAAATCGTCTGCATGCCGTCAGCGCCGTGGAGGACACCATGAGCCAGCACCCATCGGACGAGCCCGCCGTGCCACGCTGGGTGAAGATCACCGCCGTCGTGGCGGCGCTCATCGTGGCTGCCGTGGTGGTGCTCCTGCTGACCGGTCACGGTCCCGGGCGGCATGGACCTTCCGCCGCCGGGTCGTACGGCGCCCGACGGTGAGGCCCGCACTGCGCCGGGCCCTGTTGGTCGCGCACATCGCCGCGTCGGTCGGCTGGCTCGGCGCGATCGTGGCCTCGCTCGCTCTGGCAGTGGTCGCGGTGACGGCCACCGATCCTGCCGTGACCGGCGGCGTCAATCTGGTGATGGAGCCGCTGGCCCGGGCGGTTCTGCTGCCGTTCAGTGTCGCGGCCCTGGTCACCGGGGTCATCCAGTCGCTGGCGACGTCGTGGGGTCTGACCCGCCACTACTGGGTCCTGATCAAGCTGCTGCTCAACGTGTTCGCCGTCGGGGTGCTGGTGCTCTACCTGGGCACCCTGACGGCGCTGGCCGACCTGTCGCGAGCGGCCGGTGGAGAAGATGCGGTGCCGCGGTCGCTGTCACCGGCTCTGCACGCCGCGGCGGCTGCCGTGTTGCTGCTGGTCGCCCTTGTGCTCTCGGTCTACAAGCCGCGCGGAACAACCCCCTGGGGGTACCGGCAGGTGACGCGCACCGGGTCGGCCCAGCGCGGGCGCTGATCGCTCGACGGGCATTCGCACCGGAACTACTCCCGGTGATCAGCGCAACCACCGGCGGAGCCGGCCGATCCCACGGAGGTCGGCAGTGTTCGAGACCGCGGGAGTCGTTGATGGCCGTATCCGGCGCTGTAGCACTGCTGGCGAGCGTCGTGGCGGTGGTCGGCCTGGCGACCGCCACCGGCGCTGCCGACCTGATCGGCGTGGAAGCGACGGCCGCTCCGGCCGCGGCGGCCCCCGCCATGACGGGCACGCCGTTCATCAGGGTCGTCACCGCCCCGCCGGTGGAGCCGTCTTCGGAGGGCACGCAGGCGCCGGCCGCCGCGCCGTCGAGCACGGGGTGCGCCACCGGGCGGTGGCAGCGTGACATCGAGGAAGACCTCAGCAGCCTGGGTGCCTACGGGCCGGTGACCGTCGACGGCCGGCAGTCGCCCGCGGACTGCGCCGCGATCCGGGCCTTCCAGCGCCGCTTCGGGATCCGGCCGGCCGGCGGGCAGGCCGACGCGACGACCGCCGACGTGGCCCGCCGGATCACCGCGAGCTCCACGCCGGATCGACGGCGCCGATGCCGTCCGGCGGGGGAGGTCACCGCCTGTGTCGACCTGACCCTGCAGACGGTGTGGGTCCTGCGGGGCACGAGCGTGGTGGCCGGGCCGACCGTCATCCGGTCCGGTTACCGGGGGCACGCCACCCCGGCGGGCACCTACCGGATCAACAAGCGGGCGAAGCGGGAGTGGTCCGACCCGTACGCGGTGTGGCTGCCGTACTGGCAGCGGTTCGTCGGCGGGATCGGCTTCCATGAGACGACGAGCTATCTGCACGACGCCCGGCGCGGATCGCACGGCTGCGTGAACCTGCTGCATCGCGACGCCGTCGCCATGTACGACCTGTTGAGCCTGGGCACGACGGTGCGCACCTTCGGCCGGCGGCCAGGCACCTGAGCGCTGCCCTTGTGGCAGAACGGGTACGGCCGGGCGTGAGATGCCGCCCGGCCGTACCCGCCGCCGATCAGGCCAGACGCCGAACGACGTAGTTCCGGCTCCAGATCTTGTGCTTGGTCACCGTCTTGCCGGTGCGCGGCGCCGACCACATCTTGCCGCCACCGGCGTAGATGCCCGCGTGGGTACCGCGCGAGCCGCTACGGATGACGATCAGGTCGCCGGCCCGCGCCTTGGACTTCTTGACGGCCTTGCCGTACCGCTGCTGCAGATTGGCCTTGTGCGGCAGCTTCTTGCCCACAGCCTTCTTGTAGACGTACATGGTGTAGCCGGAGCAGTCGAAACGCTTCGGTCCCGACGCGCCGTACTTGTACCGCTTGCCCTTGTGCTTGGCGGCTTCGGCGATGACGCGCTGGCCGGCCGCCTTCGCCTTCACGGCGACCTTCTTGGCTGCCACCGGGCGGTTGACGGAGACAGTGGTCTGCGTCAGTGCCCGGGCCGGGGCGATCGCCACGGCTGCCGACGAGGCTTGCGGGGCGCCCAGTCCACCGGCGAACAGGCCGAGACCGACGGACAGGGCGATGGCGCCGGTGCTCAGCTTGCGCGGGCGCCGGCTCGAGTTGCTTTCGTGCACGGTGAAGGAATCCCTCCGGCACGCCTGCGAGGTTAGCTGTCGGGTTCGGGCGGGAAGGATTGCCCGGCCGCGGGTAGCGGCTTCACCCCGAGGTCCTCCGGCCGGCCGCCAGCATGCGGCCTGCCGTTCGAGGACCGGAAATGGTTCCCCCGTCCCTGCCCCCGTCTGCCTGATGGTGATCGCGCAGGTTCGTGTCGTCGGACCGGGGCAGGGCTCGGCGTGGTCCGGATCGTCACGAGCGGTGAGCGTGTGCCCGCCGCACACCCTTGATAGCCAACATCTGAGCTTGATCGCCCCCGCTCGGACCTCACTCAGCGTAACCGAACAAGAGGGTGGTGTCCGTTTTGGAAGGGCGTCGCGAAGAGTTCAGTTGCGCACGGGATTGGTGGGGCCACGTGCGGTGACATTTCGCTGTGAAGCAGAACATACGAAAGGCGCGGGCCCCGAGGTGCCCGGTGCGCCGAGTCCTCATCCGCCTCCGCCGGTCGCCGATGAGGCCGGTATGAGGTTCAACACGCCGGCCGACGGCGCGGGGAAGGACACCGCGGCGCTGATGCTGCACGCCCGCCGGGTGGTCTCGTTCGCGGTGGCGGTGTTGTCGACCAGCATGCTGATCTCCCTGGTCTCGTACGTGTGGGACTGGTGGGACAGCATTCGCGAGGGCGGGCCGCCGGAGCCGGACGAATGGCTGGGGCTGATCGGTGTGGCCTGGCTACCGCTCGCGGCGATGGCCACCGTTCGGCTGGTGCGGCTCCAGCGTCTGCTCGCGGCGCGGGCCCGTGCGGCCGCGGAAGCGTTCGCGGATGCCGTCGACACCGCGCACGGGTGGGTCTGGCAGACCGACGCGGCCATGCGGCTGACCTACGCCAGTGACGGTGTGGACGTCCTGCTGGGCCGTCCCGCCGGGGAGTTCCTCGGGCGCGGCGTGCTGGAGGTGATCGACGAGGCCGGCGAGGTCCGCGGCGCCGACGACGCGGGCCGGCAGGATTGGCTCACCCGGGCGACACATCAGGACGGTTCGGTACGACACCTGAGCAGCACCGTGACAGCCGTCCGCGACAGCGGTGGGCGGGTGGTGGCGTACCGCGGCTTCACCGCCGACGTCACGGCCGAGACGAAGGTGAACGTCGCCGATGCCGAGCGGCGCCAGCGGTACGAGACCGCGCGAACCCGGATCGAGCAGGCGATGCGTGACCCCGAGGCGATGCAGGTCGTGCTGCAGCCGATCGCCGACCTGGACCGGCAGCAGATCGCCGGGATGGAGGCCCTCGCCCGGTTCAGCGCCGAGCCGCACCGGCCGCCGGACGTGTGGTTCGCCGAGGCATGGGAGGTGGGTCTCGGCGCCGACCTGGAGCTGCGTGCCGTCGAGCTGGCCTGGCGGCGCCTGCCGGAGCTGCCGGCGCAGGCCTATCTCGCGGTCAACCTGTCGGCGCAGACGCTGCTCGACGATCGTCTCCCGGGCCTGCTCGCCGCTCTCGGCGAGGGCGCCCGCCGGGTGGTGATCGAGGTGACGGAGCACGCCGCGATCAGCGATTACGCGGTCCTGGAGGACGCGTTGCGCACGGTCCGGGCCATGGGGGTGCGGCTGGCCGTCGACGACGCGGGCGCCGGTTACGCCTCGATGCAGCACATCCTGCGGCTGCGTCCCGACATCATCAAGCTGGACCGCAGCATCGTGGCCGACAGCGACGCGGACCCGGCGAGGTTCGCGTTGATCGGCGCGATGGCCAACTTCGGGGCCTCCCTCGGCATGACGGTGGTCGCCGAGGGCGTGGAGACGTCCGCTGAGCTGGCGGTGCTCACCGAGAACCGGATCAGCCACGCGCAGGGTTACTACCTCGCCCGGCCCGCGGCCGACCCCAACCCCGCGCTGACGGGCGTCGACATCTCCGCCGGAGTGTGAGGCGGCGGAGATGTCGACGCCGTGGGCACCCGCCGTCGGCCTCGGCTCATGCGTGGCGGGTGACGACACGCCGCGGCCGGGCCGGCGACCATGGGTGCGTGGACGGCGGCCCCACCCGGGGGTCAGGCGCTTACCCGACGCCCTCGTGGCGGAGTTGGAGGAACCATGCGATACATGGCGAACTCACGTCCCGCGCAGGGCGTCGGCCCGGAACAGCTCACCAGGTTCTTCGCCGAGAACAGCGTCTCGTCGGGAGCCTGGGAGCTGATCCGCCATCGGGTGGTGACCTTGTACGCCTTCAAGGTGGGTGACGTTCCCGGTCTCGTGCTGTTCCTGGACGTCGAATCCCGGGACGAGGCCGCCGCGGTGGTGGACGGACTCCCCGCGGTTCAGCACGGCTTGATCACGTTCGATGTCGAGCCCATCGGCAAGTCGTTGCGCCTGTAGTCAGTACCCGTAGATCATCTTGTAGGCGACCTCCGGCAGGAACTGCCCGGCGCTGGATCCGCCGCCGACCCCGCAGTTGCCGTCGGACTCGCCCGGAGTCTTGAGCCACAGCAGCATCTCGGCGCCGCCGCCCAGCTGGGTCGGCGTGCCGATCCGGCGGCCGGCCGGGTTGCACCACTGCCCGTTCGAGCCGTTGCTGTTGCGGCTGGTGTCGATCACGAAGGGCTTGTTGTGGCCGAAGCGCCGCAGCTCGGTGGCGACCCGGTTGCCGAACGTGGTGTTCTCGCCGGTGGTGAAGTAGTTCGACACGTTGAGCGCGAAGCCGCGCGCGTTGCCGACGCCGGCCGTGTTGAGCCGCTGCGCCATCGTGGCGGCGTCGATCCAGCCGGGGTTGCCCGCGTCGAGGTACGCCCACGTGTTGGGCGCCTTCGAGCGGAACTGGCTGGTGGCCCGGGAGAGCATGCCCACCCGCTCGTTGATCTGCGTCTGGTTCATGCAGCTGAAGTCGCCCAGCGAGTCCGGTTCGAGGACCACCACGGCGGGCCGGTTGCCGATGGCGGCGGCGAAGGAGGAGATCCACGCGTCGTACGCGGCGACGCTGCCGGCGCCTCCGCCGGAGTGGCCGCCACAGGCGTCCCGGCCGGGGATGTTGTAGGCGACCAGCAGGGGGAGCTTGTCCGCCGCGTCGGCGGCCCCGACATATCTGCTGACCGCGCCCGCGATGTCGCCGCTCCAGTTGCCGAACCAGCTGGCCATCGGCTTCTGCGCGATCGCGGTCCGGATCGCGGCGGCACGACCGTCACCGGGGTTGGCGGCCACCCATGCCGCCGGGCTGGACTGGGGATTGACGTAGAAGCCGCTGGTCTGGCTGATCGGGTTGGCGTGGGCGGCGGGCGCCCCGATCAGGACAGCCGGGACCACCAGCGAGAGCGCGGCGAACACCCGGGCACGGACGGTTCGTTTCATCGGCAGATCTCCTGAGCGTGGGGGATGGTCAGTGGGTGCCGGTAGACTGGAAGCGCTTCCAGAAAGAGCATCAGCAGATGTCGATCCAATGGTCGGCATGTGTCCAGCAGATGTCAAGGGAGCCGCAGGGCGGTCGTCCTACCTGGACGCCTGAAACTGAGCATTTCTGGGACCGCTTCCAGGCAATACCATCGATCAGCGCCAGTGATGCCGCGGCCGGCTGATCGCCACGCCGCCGGCCACAGCCCTGTCCCGGCGCCGGACGAGGAAGGACTCGGCAACCAGATGGCAGCGACGACACCTCGCCGGCAGCCCACGCTCGACGAGGTGGCCGAGCGCGCCGGTGTGTCCCGCTCCGCGGCGTCCCGGGTGATCAACAAGGCGCCGCACGTCAGCCGGGCGACCCGCGACGCCGTCGAGAAGGCGATCAAGGAGATGGGCTACCTGCCCAACCGCACCGCTCGTGCCCTGGCCACCCGGCAGACCGGGATCGTCGCCCTCGCCGTCTCCCACGACGACCCCGAGTTGTTCGCCGACCCGTTCTTCGCGCAGGTCATCGTCGGTGTGTCCGCGGCGCTCGAGGACACCGACCTGCACCTGCTGCTGTGCCTGGCCAGTTCCGGCCGGGGCCGGTCCCGGCTGACGAACCTGCTGCACACCCGCGGTGTGGACGGCATCATGCTGATGGCGTTGCACGGCGACGATCCGCTGACCGGCATCGTGAGCGAGGCGGGCCTTCCCGCGGTCTACGGCGGCCGGCCGTTGCATTTCGAGCCGCAGTGGTACGTCGACTCCGACAACCTCGGTGGCGCGCGGCGCGCCACCGAGCACCTGATCACCCTCGGCCGGACCCGGATCGCCACCATCACCGGCCAGATGCTGACCGAGGTCGGCAAGGCCCGCCACCGCGGTTACCAGGAGGCGATGATCATCGCCGGTCTCACCCCACACGGCACGGTGGAGGCCGACTTCACCGAGGCCGGCGGCGCCGAGGCGATGCGAACCCTGCTCGACACCCACCCCGACCTCGACGCCGTCTTCGCGGCGAGCGACAAGATGGCGGCCGGAGCGCTGCGCGTGCTGAGCGAGGCCGGCCGATCCGTGCCGGCCGACGTGGCGGTGGTCGGCTTCGACGACCTGGGCATCGCCGAGCGGACCGATCCGCCGCTCACCACGGTCCACCAGCCGATCCAGGCCCTCGGCAAGGAGATGGCCCGGATGCTGATCGGGCTGATCGCCGGGCAGGAGCCCACCTCGATCATCCTGCCCACCCGCCTGGTGCGGCGCGGCTCCGCCTGAGCTCAGGACGATCCCACCAGCGCCCGGCCGGGCCGGCGCGGGCACGAGGCGCTCGCCGAGCGCCAGGGTCAGGGCCACGAGGCTGACCAGGGCGCCGATCAGCACTGTGCCGGCGACCACGGCCAGCACGATCACGCCGAGGCCGGCCGGCGCGAGGAACGACGCCCGCCACCCGGCGCGCTCACCCAGCCAGGTGCCCGCGGGAACGCCCAGGACCAGCGCGACGTTGCCGCCGGCGAACACGACCGCGACCACCCGTCCGCGGAGCCCGGGCCGGAACAGCTCCGCCGCGGCCGGCACCACCACCGCCCAGAACAGCGCGTGGGTGGCCGCCGTCGCGACTCCGGCCGTCATCAGCAGCGCGAACGTGTCGGTGAAGGCCGTGAGCACGTTGCTGACGACGAAGCCGGCCAGCAGCGCCGACAGCAGGAGCCGGCGGGCGAGCAGCGTCAACGGTGGGGCCGCCGGACGACGACGTGCTCACGGGTCATCTCGAGCTGACGGCCTGGAGCGGGGGCTGTCGCTTCCTCTTCTACGACGAGAGCAAGAACCGCAGTCGCCGCTGGTGCAGCATGGACGACTGCGGAACCGCCGCGAAGATCCGGCGCTATGTCGCGGTCCGGCGCACGCGTGCGCCGCGGTGACGACGAGGGCTCACCCCTTCACGGCGCCGGTGAGGCCGCCGACGATGCGGCGTTCGAAGAGGCTGAAGAAGACCAGCGCCGGGATCATCGACAGTGAGGTGAACGCGAGCACCTTCGCGGTGTCGACCGAGTACTGCGAGGAGAACGCCTGCACGCCCAGCGGCAGGGTGAAGCTGTCCTGGTCGTTGAGGATGAACAACGGCAGCAGGTAACTGTTCCAGCTGTTGACGAACGCGAGGATGCCGGTGGTGATCAGGCCGGGAACCGAGAGCGGCAGCACGATCCGCCAGAAGAATCCGAGCCGGGAGCAGCGGTCGATGGCCGCGGCCTCCTCGATCTCCCGGGGGATCGCCCGCAGGAACGGGACCAGGATGATGACCGTGGTGGGCAGTCCGAACGCGATCTGGGGCAGGATGATGCCGGGCAGCGTGTTCACCAGGCCCAGGTTCTTCACCAGGATGTACAACGGCGTGATCGCGACCGTCGCCGGGAACATCAGACCGGCGGCGAACAGCGCGTACATCGCCCCGCGGCCCCGGAATCTGTACCGGGCGAGGACATAACTTGCCATCACGCCCAGCCCGACGACCCCGATCGTGGTGACCACCGCCGCGATCGTCGAGTTGCCGACCTGGCGCCAGAAGGTGTCGCTCGCCAGGACGTCGACGTAGTTGCCGAACACCCACGGGTCCGGCAGGGCGGCCGGATCGGTGGTGATCTGCGAGTTGGTCCGGAACCCACCGATGATGATGTAGATGACGGGGCCGAGCATGAGACCGACCAGGGCCAGCGCGGCGACGTAGGCCACCGGGCTGCCCCAGGCGGCGTTCCTGCTCGGTGGGCGCCGGGTGAGCGTGGTGCCGGCCATGTCCTACCGTCCTCCGGTGAGCGCGCCCTCGGTGTCCCGGCGCAGAACGAAACGCTGATAGACGAGCGCGATGATCATTGAGATGACGAAGAGCACGACCGCCACGGCGTTGCCGTACCCGTAGTTGCCCGCGTTGCGGCCCTCGCTGACCATGTACGTCGCCATGGTCGAGGTGCCGGCGGTGGACGAGACGTACTGACCCCAGATGATGTAGACCAGGTCGAAGAGCTGCAGCGCCCCGATGATCGACAGGAAGGCCCAGATCCGGATCGTCGGGCCGAGCAGCGGCACGGTGATCTGCCGCTGGATCTGCCAGTACGACGCGCCGTCCACCGCGGCGGCCTCGGACAACTCCTCGGGGATGTTCTGCATCCCGGCCAGGAACAGGATCACGGCGAACCCGACGTACTTCCACGTCAGGATCAGCATCAGGGTCCAGATGGCCAGGCTCGGGTTGGCCAGCCAGTCCTCGGCCAGCCAGCCGAGACCGATCGACCGCAGCACGTCGTTGACCGCGCCGTTGGTCTGCAGCATCAGGCTCCAGGCCGTGGCGACGATGACCTCGGCGATCACGTACGGGACGAAGATGAGCACCCGGATCGCCGACTGGCCACGCATCCTCTGGTTGAGCAGCAGGGCGAGGCCGAGGGCGAGCGGGCCCTGCAGGACGAGCGACAGCACGACGATCTGGCCGTTGTGCCACAGCGCCTCGTGGAACAGGCTGTCCTGCAGGATGGTGATGTAGTTGTCGAAGCCGACGTAGTTCGTCGGAACCCCGAAGCCCTTCCAGCGGTAGAAGCCGTAATACGCGGCCATCACGATCGGGAAGATCACGAACCCGACGAACATCAGGATCGCCGGGCCGGACAGCACCACGATCTCCAGACGTTGCGCCCAGCTGATTCCGCGCCGGCGGGGACGGAGCGGAGGCGGCGCCTGCACGCCGCCTCCGCCCTGTCCGCGACTACCGCGCGCATCCTCAGTGACCGTCGTGCCCTCGCCACCGAAGTTGCTGCTCATCGCTCGGGTACCCCTCAGCCCTTCTTGGCTGCGTCGTTCACGGCCTGGATGATCCCGGCGACGTCGCCCTTGCCGGCGAGCAGGTTCACCACACCGACGTTCAGGGCGTTGCCGACGTTCTGGCCGTACACCGTGTCGAGCCACTGCGAGACGTACGGCGCCTTGTTGTAGGCGTCGAGCACCGCCTTGAGGTAGTCCTCGGTGACCGCTCCCTGCGCCTGCTTGCTGACCGGCAGCGCGTTGAACGCCTTGTAGTAGCCCTCCTGCACGTCCTTGGTGAGGATGTAGTTCAGGAAGTCGGTGCACTCCTTCGGCGCGTCGGCCGAGCACGAGTAACCGTCCGCGCCGCCCATGATCGCGGCCGGGTCACCCTGGCCGCCGGGAACCGACGGGAACGGGAAGTAACCCAGGTCGGGCAGCGGTTTGGTGTCCTTGGTCAGCGACGCGATGACGCCCGGGTCCCAGGCGCCCATCAGCTCCATGCTCGCCTTGTAGTTGGCCACCAGGCCCGCCGAGCTGCCCGCGCCCTGCTGGGCGGAGGTGGTGAGGAACCCGTCGTTGAACGGCTTGGTGTCGGCGAACGCCTTGAGGTCCTCGCCGGCCTTGGTCCAGCAGGGGTCGCTGAAGTTCTTGTCCTTGGCGGCGGCGTCGAGCGACGCCTTGCTGCAGGCGCGCAGGGCGAAGAAGTAGTACCAGTGGGCGGCCGGCCAGGCGTCCTTGGCGCCGAGGGCGATCGGCGTGTCGGTGGCCTTGAGCTTGGTGACGGCCGCGGTGAGCTCGTCGAGCGTCGCCGGCGGGGCCGTGACGCCGGCCTTGGTGAACAGATCCTTGCTGTACCAGAAACCGCCGGGCAGGATCGCCACCGGTACGGCGTACGCCTTGCCGTCGACCTGCCCGGTCTGCAGGGCGGCGTCGCCCACGGCCTGCTTGGTCTCGGCGGTGATGGCGTCGGTGATGTCCTTGAGCTGGCCCGCCTCGACCATCGCGGCCATCTTCCCGCCACCGCGCTGCAGGAAGATGTCGGGCGCCGAGCCGGAGTTCAGCGCGGTCTGCAGCTTGCCGTCCATGTCCTCGTTCTGGACCTGCTGGATCTTGATCGTGACGCCTGGGTTGGCGGCCTGGAAGTCGGCGACGGTCTTGTCCCAGAACGCCTTGCCGGGCCCGGTCGTCGCGTTGTGCCAGAACTGCATCGTCACGTTGCCGCCCGAGTCGGCGTCGCCGTCGTCGCCGCTTCCGCAGGCGACCAGGCTCATGGCGCTCAACGCGACCACGGCAGCCACTGCGAGGGTCCTTCTAGGTGCCATGAAGCCCCACCTTCCGGTAGCGAAACTTTCGGAGTGTTTCCGAAAGATGGCGCTCAAGCTATGGAGAGGTCAATAGACATGTCAAGATATTCATCACGGTAGGAGCGTGGCGTTTACGTAACGATTCCGATACTTGGAGTGATATGGCAACGCGGCGGATCCAGGATGCCCAGGGTGGGTGGCGCTGAAGCATGACTGCTGGAGATCAGAAAGTAACGACATCAGGCGGAAGTTTCGCCCCGACCCCGGCGCAGCTCGGTCACCGTCACGGCACGGTCGTCGTCACCGTGCTCGATGCCGACGGGCACCCGCTCAGCGACCGCGACGTGGTCATCGAGCAGCGCGCCCACGCCTTCACGTTCGGCAACATCGGCTTCGACTTCCTCGCCCTGGCGAACGAGGAGACCAGCCCGCCGGACGGCCCGGTCGGCAGCGCGTCCCCGGACCAGGCGGCGCGGCTCGCCGGCCTGTTCTTCGACGTCTTCAACACGGCGACCCTGCCGTTCTACTGGGGCGTCTTCGAACCCCGGCGCGGCCGGCCCGACACCGATCGGCTGCGCCGCACCGCGCAGTGGTTCGCCGACCGCGGCTGCCGGGTGAAGGGCCACCCGCTGGTCTGGCACACCCTGGCGCCGGACTGGCTGCGGGAGATGCCGTCCGACGAGCTCGAAGCGACGGTTCGCGCGCGGATCAGGCGTGAGGTGGCCGGCTTCGCGGACGTCGTGGACACCTGGGACGTGCTCAACGAAGCAGTGATCATGCCGGTGTTCCGCAACGAGGACCGGCCCAACGCGATCACCCGGCTGGCCTGGGAGCGGGGCCGGATCGCCACCGTCCGGCTCGCCTTCGAGGAGGCGCGCGCGGCCGGCCCGGCGGCGACGCTGCTGCTCAACGACTTCGACCTGTCCACGGCGTACGAATGCCTGATCGAAGGTCTTCTCGAGGCCGGCGTCCCGATCGACGCCCTGGGGCTGCAGAGCCACATGCATCAGGGTTATTGGGGCGAGGAGCGGACGCTGGCGATCCTGGACCGGTTCGCCCGGTACGGGCTGCCGATCCACATGACCGAGACCACGCTGGTCTCCGGCCACCTGATGCCGGCCGAGATCGAGGACCTCAACGACTACCGGATCCCGTCGTGGCCCTCCACACCGGAGGGCGAACAGCGGCAGGCGGACGAGATCGTCCGGCACTACCGCACCCTGCTCGCACACCCCGCGGTGCAGGCGATCACCTACTGGGGGCTGTCGGACGACGGCGCGTGGCTCGGCGCTCCCTGCGGCCTCGTGCGTGCCGACGGCACGCCGAAACCCGCGTACGACGCGCTGCGCGCACTGGTGAAAGGGGAGTGGTGGCTGTCCCCGGCGACGCTGCGCACCGACGACGCCGGCCGCGTCGGGGTGCGCGGTTTCCTCGGCGACTACCAGCTGCGGTGCGCCGGCCGCACGGCATCCCTCACGATCGCCGCACCCGGGACCGCGGCGACCACGCTCCGGCTCGAGGAACCGGCCGGCGAACCCTCATCCGCAGGGAAAGGCACCCGTTGAGCATCGAAGCCGTCATCAACGTGGACGTCGACGGTCCACAGATCAGCCGACACGTCTACGGACATTTCGCCGAGCATCTCGGCCGCTGCGTCTACGGCGGCTTCTACGTCGGCGAGGACTCCGACATCCCGCACCAGGGCGGCATCCGGCTCGACGTGGTGGAGGCGCTGCGCGCCCTCGACATCCCGAACCTGCGCTGGCCGGGCGGCTGTTTCGCCGACGAGTACCACTGGCGGGACGGCGTCGGCCCGAAGGACCGGCGGCCCGTCATGGTCAACACGCACTGGGGCGGGGTCGAGGAGAACAACCACTTCGGCACCCACGAGTTCATGGCGCTGTGCGAACTGCTCGGCGCCGAGCCGTACATCAGCGGCAACGTCGGCTCCGGCACCGTCCGGGAGATGAGCGAATGGGTGGAATACCTGACCCGCGACGGTGACTCACCGATGGCCCGGCTGCGCAAGGCCAACGGCCGCGACGAGCCGTGGCGGGTGCGGTTCTGGGGCCTGGGCAACGAGGCGTGGGGCTGTGGGGGCACCATGACGGCCGGGCATTACGCGCAGGAGGCCCGGCGGTACGGCACGTACAGCCGCGATTACGGCGACAACAAGCTCTACAAGATCGCTGCGGGCGCCAACAGCGCCGATTACGCCTGGACCGAGACGCTGATGAAGCAGATCGGGCATCTCGGCTGCCGGCACATCCCCAGCACGCCGTACCACGCCCTGTCCCTGCACTACTACACGGTTACCGGCCCGACCTGGGACGACAAGGGATCGGCCACCGAATTCGGCACCGATGAGTACTACGCGACGATGGTCTCCGCGGCCCGCGTCGAGGAGCTGATCGCCGGCCACGCGGCGGTGATGGACTGTTACGACGCGAACAAGACCGTCGGCCTGGTCCTGGACGAGTGGGGCACCTGGTTCGACGTGGAGCCCGGCACCAACCCCGGCTTCCTGTACCAGCAGAACACGCTGCGCGACGCGCTGGTGGCGAGCGTGCACTTCGACGTCTTCCACCGGCACGCCGACCGCCTGGTGATGGCCAACATCGCGCAGACGGTGAACGTGCTGCAAGCCATGATCCTCACCGATCCGGAGTCGAAGGCCATCGTCCGTACGCCGACCTATCACGTCTTCCGGATGAACCGGGGACATCAGGACGCGACGTCGCTGCGGGTCGACTTCCGCACCCCGCCGCCGTCCCGCCCGGTCGGCGACGCGACGCTGACGACGGTCTCGGTGTCGGCCAGCCGCAAGGACGGCCGGCTGCTCGTCTCGCTGTCCAACCTGGATGCCGGTTCCGCCGCCGACGTGGAGATCGACCTGCGGGGCGGCACGGTCGCGGACGTCGAGGCCCTGATCCTGACCTCCGGGGCGCTGCAGGACCACAACACGCCGCAGTCGCCGTCGGTGGTGGCGCCCCAGACGTACGACGGTGTCTCGCTGACCGGCGGCACGCTGCGGGTGCACCTGCCGGCCCACTCGTTCGTCACCGTGAGCGGCGCGCTGTGAGCCGGTCCGGGCCGGGTGACACGTCATTCGGCCCGGACCGTGACGTCAGTCCGTGCGGTACACGGCCCGGTCGAAGTCGGCGTACCCGCCCTCGGCGCCCAGGTCCTGCACCCAGAGACCGACGAAGGCGCCGGTGAAGCCCCACGCCTCCGGCTCGCCGGGGACCATCGTCGCGGCGTACTCGTCGGACAGGGTGGTGGCGTCGAAGGTCTGGCCGAGCTCGTGCCAGACCGGCTCGGCGTCCGGGCCGGTGGTGTAGGCGAACGTCAGCGCCGGCCCGTCCAGGCGCAGGCGCAGGCCCACCCGCCGCACCTCACCGAGTGGCGTCCGCAGGCCCGGCGCGACCGTGACGCGTCCACTGTCGCAGCACAGCACATCGAGCACCGGCGCGCCGTCGTCGTCGGTGGTCACGTGCAGGTAGTACCAGTTGCGGGTGTTGTAGTACGCCGTGATGCCCGCCAGCTGGCGGAAGTTGCGGGGCTCGAACTCGCACGTCGCCTCGAAGGTGGAGCGGCGCGCCGTCACCCGGCGGGCCACCAGGCTCGGCCGGTGCCGGGCCATCGGTGACTGGCCACCGTGGATCCGCAGGTGCGACGGGCGGGCGCCCAGGTCGGCCCAGTCCGGCGTGGCCGGGCGCCGCAGCGTCGACCAGTTGGGGCCGAGCACCGGGGCGTCGAAATGGTCGTCCTCGCACTGCTCGGAGGACGGCGGCCGGGGCAGCGCGGCGGCGCCGGCCGGGGCCGGGAACTGCTCGGCCGGCACGCCGCCGTGGATGCGGGGCCAGCCACCGTCCGGCCACTCCACCTGCTGCAGGGCGGTCTCACGCCCGAGCACGCACCGGCCGGACGGCGCGTACGGGCGGGCGGCCAGGTGTGCCAGGTACCACTCGCCGGCCGGGGTCTGCACGAGGCTGCCGTGGCCGGCCTTCTGCAGGGCCAGGTCCGGGCGCCCGGTCGAGGAGAGCAGCGGGCCGGCCGGATCCACCTCGTACCCGCCGAGCAGGTGCCGCGACCGGGCGACCGTGGTCTGATGCGTCCAGCTGGTGCCGCCCTCCGCGGTGACCAGGTAATACCAGCCGTCCTTGCGATAGACGATCGGCGCTTCGGTGAGCCCCACGTCGGTGCCTTCGAAGATCAGGTGGGCCGGCCCCACCAGGCGGCGCCCGGCCGGGTCGTACTGCTGCGCCTCGATGCCGGCGAAGCGGTTGCGGCCCGGTCGCCAGTCGGCTCGCATCGACAGCATCCAGGTGGTGCCGTCCTCGTCGTGGAACAGCGACGCGTCGAAGCCGCGGCCGTGCAGGACCACCGGGTCGGACCACGGGCCGGTGATGCTCGGCGCGGTCACCAGGTAGTTCTGGGGGTCCCAGTAACCGCCGGCGAACGTCGCCACGTCGGCGTACAGCAGGTGGAACAGCCCGTTGGCGTAGGTGAGGTTCGGTGCCCAGATCCCGCAGGAGTCGGCGGCCCCGGCGAGGTCGAGGAGCCGCCGCTCGGTCAGCACGCCGCCGAGCGGCTGCCAGTCGACCAGGTCGGTCGAGTGGTGCACCCGCACGCCCGGGTACCACTCGAACGTCGACGTCGCGATGTAGTAGTCGGAACCGACACGCAGAATCGACGGATCCGGATGGAAGCCCGGCAGCACCGGGTTCCGGATCATCCGGCGACGGGTCGCGCCGTCACCGGCCGTGGAGACAGCGGCCTTGGCGATCGTCATGAAGTACCTTCCGCTGAAGGTGGCGCGGCGGTCGAACCCGCCGCGCCACAGGTGCAGGGTCATGACCGGCCGGATCAGCCTGCCCGGCAGGTGACCGTGGGCCAGGTCCAGTTGCCGTTGGCCATGATGGTCACGCCGAAGTTGTTGCCGTTGCCGTTGG